>CAKSDP010000006.1 GCA_934446065.1 uncultured Eubacteriales bacterium | reverse complement strand
CTTAACTGGATCTCTCCCAAGGCTACTCTCGATAATTTTTTGAAGCACTGTGTAACATATCATTGACAAACCAACACAGTTTGAGTTTATCATAATATTAACCTTGAATTCACTTCAGTCAAAATATACCTTGGTGTCATATTTTCGGGCATTTTGCCTGTGAGTGCACAAAATAGCGACATTCCGTTTCGATTGTCCATTGCCTGCACTGCAGTTTTCGGTTATAATATAATCACAGAGAAAAAATTATAAAGCTCTAAATTATACGCATGATTTCGGGAATGATAATTCCGACGGAGCAAAATTCGGAAAGGCAGGATGCACAGAATGAAAAAATCAACCGAGAAACTCATAAAATACACACTTGTTGCCGGCGGCGCGGCAGCGGCTGCGGCAGCAGCATCGGCATATGTGAGCACCAAATACCTTATAAATACCGCGCTTGACCGCGATATGCCGAAGATAATGCGGCGTGCCGAAGGAAAGATAGCCGGCGGCAAAAAGAGCGAGGAATATGTTGAGACTGTACGCGAGGCTGCGGTCGCACTTGAGACAAGCGAGCACCGCACCGTCGAGATCACAAGCTACGACGGCGAGACTCTTGTCGGGCACTACTTCCCCGCCGAGAATGCAAGCCGCACGGTAATCGCATTCCACGGATGGCGGTCATCGTGGATAAAGGATTTCGGCATGATATCGCGTTTTTGGCACGAGAGTGGATGCAATGTTCTTTATGTTGAGCAGCGCGGACAAAACAACAGCACGGGCGATCACATGGGGTTCGGACTCATCGAGCGATACGACTGTCTCTCGTGGATAGATTGGGTGACGGCGAATGTTTCCGCCACGCTTCCGATTTATCTTGCGGGAGTATCCATGGGTGCTGCGACAGTTCTGATGGCGGCGGGACTTGATCTGCCGGAGAATGTACACGGCATTATGGCGGACTGCGGATTCACTTCGCCGAAGGCTATCTGGAAGCATATCATACGAAACAATCTTCATCTTCCCTACGGAATGCACGGGGCAATTGCCGACAGGATGTGCCGTCGGAAAATCTCGGTCGGATCGGAAGAAAGCTCTACGATCGAGGCGCTTGAGTCGGCACGTGTTCCGGTACTGTTCGTACACGGATCAGCGGACAAATTCGTTCCAGTCGAGATGACGTACCGCAATTACGCGGCGTGCGCGTCGCCGAAGGAGCTTCTGATCGTTCCCGGCGCGGATCATGCCATGAGCTACTACGTTGATCCCGAGAAATACGAATCGGTCATGAAGAAGTTCTGGGAGAAATACGATTCCTGACGTAAAAGAAAATATGGGGTGCCGCATATGACAGCACCCCATTATTTTTTTTGCAATATTGAGCCGAAAATACGCACATAACATCGCTTGTTGCGGGGCGTATTTTTGTAGATTCTTTTTTCGCCGTAGTCGTTGCAATTGTGAGCGCCTCACTGTATAATACTTGTACATTCCGACAAGGAAGGTGAGATAAATGAGCAAAAATTCATCCACATGGCTCTCAAGGCTTACAAAGCCTGTCGATCTGACCGAGGGCGTGCCGTGGCGCGTTATACTCAGATACGCTGCGCCTATTATGATATCCTACCTGCTTCAGCAGATATACGTACTTGCCGACGCGATAATCTGCGGGCAGGTACTGTCTTCGGATCAGGTGGCGGGTGTCAACGACACGTTCGCGCTGACGTTTATAGTTTTGCAGTTTGCGTTCGGCTGCACCGGCGGCTTCAGCGTGATTACGGCTAACTGCGTCGGACGCTCGGACACACACGGGGTTCGCCGCTCCCTTGCGTCTCAGATTTATCTGACTGTGGTGATATCCGCTGTTCTCTGCGCACTTTCGCTCGGACTTCTGCCGTTCATGCTGCGCATGATAAACGTGACGCCGGACAATCCCGCTGTTTACAGCGCGGCGTACACATATTGCTTCATAATCTTTCTCGGAATTATTGCGCAGATGGGCTACAATCTTATCTGCGGTGTGCTGCGGGCATACGGCGATTCCGTGACCCCGCTCATTTTCCTTGTAATTTCAACCGTTCTGAACGTAGGGCTTGATATTTTGTTCCTTGTGCCGTTCAGGATGGGACCTGCCGGCGCGGCGATAGCTACTGTGCTTGCGCAGCTTCTAAGCGTTGTAGTCTGCCTTTTTTACACATTTGCGAGGTACAGAGAGCTGCGCCTTACGCGCGAGGATCTCGTACCCGACTTCTCCTCAATTGCGGCGCATATGCGGCAGGGTATCCCGCTTGGGCTTCAGTTTTCTATACTCGCTATCGGAATCATTGTCATGCAGGGCGCAGTCGTGATGTTTGACATAACTCCCGGCGGTGCGATGGTGGCAGGTACTCCCGCGCAGAACGGCTTCGGTGCCGCGACAAAGCTGATAAATTTCCTGATGTCGCTGTACAACGGGCTTGCGGCGGCGATACTCGGATTCAATGCTCAGAATTACGGGCGCGCGGATTACGGCAGGATCCGCCGAGGAACGCTGCAATCCCTCGTTATTATGCTTATAATATTTGCGTTCTGCCTTGTCGTGGGTCTGTCGATGACGATCGGCGGTGCATATCAGTATATATTCATGAGCGCCGAGAAGATATCGCCCGAGTCGATCCGCTTCGGCAACTCATATATTTACGTTGACATACTGCTCTATTTTGTACTGGGATTCCTCATCGTCGTGAGAAGCGCGGTTCAGGGGATCAGCCGCGCGGGATTCATACTTCTTGCCGGCATATCCGAGCTTTTTGCGCGTATTCTCATATGCGCGTTCATGCCGGCAATAGTAAACGGCGGTCCGATCGACTCCGGTGCCTCGCACCTCGCATACATTGCGGTCGCATTCGGCGACCCCGGTGCGTGGCTTGTTGCGTCCATTGTTCTTGCGGTTCCGCTTGTGCGGAATATTCTGCGGGAGAAATACTGAAAACTGTATAAAGTGCGGGTGATGCCGGAATGCATCACCCGCTTTCACTCTTTGCTGTCTGTCGGCATAAACTCCCGATAAGGAAAGGAGTTTATAATGAACCGTACAGATCTCAGCGCGGTTACGCGCGATTATATTGAAACATACAACGCCATACTCGAGAGAATGATACACATGATGTCAAATGACGGTATGACGGGCGACATAACGCATGATTTTATACATCTGATGATACCGCACCACATGGCGGCGATAGAAATGTCGCAGAATCTTCTGAGATACACAACGTTTATTCCGTTGCAGAACATGGCAGAGGACACGGTTCGCGGTGAAGCAAGAAGCATCGCCGATATGCGGCAAATCCTTACGCAGTGCCGCTGTACAAAGTCCTCTGAGGCGGATGCACGGGCTTACGCGGCGGGAAATTTCCGCATCTTCGATACGATGTTTGAGCAGATGAAGTCCGCACCTCACTGCAATGCGATAAACGCGAACTATATTTCCGAGATGATGCCGCATCATCTCGGAGGAATACGCATGGCGGAGAATGCACTGCGCTTCCCCGTCTGTGACAGGCTCGTGCCTGTTCTTCGCTCGATCATAGAGACGAACACAAAAGAGATGCGCATGATGCGGCGTCTGCAAAGATACGCGGTCTGTTAGAAAAATCGGGGTTGACGGAAATCGTCAACCCTGAAAATATTACAGATATACTTCGCCTTTGAACACAAGCTTCGTATCACCTGTGAGGATAATGCCGTTATCGCTGTAATTTACAGTGAGATCGCCTCCGCGAACCTTGACGACAACGTCCTCGCCCTTGGCGCAGAATCCGTTTTCAACTGCTGCAACCACTGCTGCGCACGCGCCTGTTCCGCAGGCCGGTGTTTCGCCGTTGCCCCTCTCCCACACGCGCATTTTCAGCATATTGCGGTTGACCACGCGCACAAATTCGGTATTCACGCGCTCGGGGAACATCGGGTTGTTTTCAAACAGCGGACCGATGTACTCGAGGTCAACTGCATCAACGCGCTTCGAGAACACGACGCAGTGCGGGTTTCCGACATTCACGCACGTGATGCGGTATTCCCTCTCGCCGATCATTACCGGCATATCCTTTACCGTCGGCGCGTCCGCCACCACGGGGATCTTTGCGCTCTCAAGCGCGGCGCGTCCCATGTTTACATCAACGAGCGTCACAAGGCCGTTTGACGTGTAGAGTCGCAGATTTCTTATGCCGCTGCCCGTTTCAATGGAAATATCGGTATTCTTCACGATCCCGTTATCATACAGATATTTACCGACGGAGCGGATGCAGTTGCCTGCCATCCTTCCCTCCGAGCCGTCGCGGTTGAATATGCGCATCCGCGCGTCGGCTTTATCGGAGTTTTCAATGAGCACGAGTCCGTCGGCGCCGATACCGTAATGACGGTCACACAGACCCACGCATATTGCTTCAGGGAACTGTATCTCGCCGCAGCGATTGTCTATAAATATGTAATCGTCGCCGGTAGCCTGCATTTTTGAGAACGAGATTTTCTTCGGCTCCGTGCGCATGTGGTTTATGTCCACAAGCTCCGTGTTGCTCTCGTTGAAGCGGCTCGATATGATATCTGCGGCAGCTTTTGCCGTATCGAGCGACGTAAAGCACGGTATCGACAGCTGGAGCGCACGGCGGTTCAGTGCGATATACTCATCCACGGTAGAATCCATGAGTGCGCCGGTATAAACGACGTAGCTTATCTTTCCGCTCTCAAGGAGTGCCGAGGAGTTATCGAGCGATACCTCGGTAACGTCTATGCCGAGCGAGCGTATCGATGCGGCAGTCTCCTTTGTTGCGTAGAGCGAGTATGAGAGATCGTCGAGCTTTTTCGCAAGCGAAACTATTTCAAGCTGGTCATGCGTATCGACGCTGATGAACACGCCGATGCTGCGGTCGGGCTGCGGCTCCTTCAGGTGCCTGCCCGACGCGGACATTCCTTTGAACAGAGCCTCGTTCAGCGTAGTACCGATACCGAGCACCTCACCGGTGGATTTCATCTCGGGACCGAGATAGGCGTTTGCGTCCATCAGCTTCTCAAACGAAAATACCGGAACCTTTACTGTATAGTACGGCGGAGTCCTGTAAAGTTCCGAGCCGTATCCCGCCTCGGCAAGGCTTCCGCCGAGCATTACGTGTGATGCAATATCGACCATCGGCACGCCAGTTACCTTGCTGATGTACGGCACGGTACGCGATGCGCGGGGGTTTACCTCGATCACGTAAAGCTCGCCGCGGTAGATGAGGTACTGAATATTGACAAGCCCCTTTGTACCGAGCGACAGCGCAAGCTTTTCCGAGCACTCAACGATCGTTTTTGTCATCTTATCGTTTATGCTGTACGGGGGATATACGGCGATCGAGTCGCCGCTGTGCACGCCTGCACGCTCGATGTGTTCCATGATTCCGGGAATGAGAACGTCGTGTCCGTCGGATATAACATCCACCTCAAGCTCAACGCCCATCATGTATTTGTCAACGAGGACGGGGTTATCAATTCCCTGCGCGAGGATGCGCTTCATGTAGCGATGCACTTCCCGCTCGTCGTGGACGATACGCATATTCTGACCGCCGATGACGTAGGAGGGACGGAGCAGCACCGGATAGCCGATCTCGGCTGCCGCCGCGAGCGCTTCCTTCTCTGTCTTGACGCCCATTCCCTTCGGACGGTGAATACCGATCTTTTCGAGCAGCTCGTCAAACCTTTCCCTGTCCTCGGCAAGGTCGATCCCCTCGGCGGAGGTGCCGAGGATCTTGATACCCATGCGGTCAAGGAATCCTGTGAGCTTGATGGCGGTCTGACCGCCGAACGCGACGACTACGCCGACCGGTCGCTCTACTTTTATGATATTCATGATATCCTCTTCGCAGAGCGGCTCAAAATAGAGCCTGTCAGCCGTATCATAGTCGGTTGAGACGGTTTCGGGATTGTTGTTGACGATAACTACGTCGTATCCCATTTTCTTGAGCGCCCAGACGCAGTGAACCGAGGAATAGTCAAACTCGATTCCCTGTCCGATGCGTATTGGACCGCTGCCGAGCGCGATTATGACAGGCTTGCCGGAACGCTTGAACGAGCGCGCCTCGCAGGCACCGCCCGCAGTCGAATAGAAATACGGCGTCTCGGCGTCGAACTCTGCGGCGCAGGTATCGACCATTTTATATGAGAACTCGGATTCGGGAAGCGTGTCCGCGCCTGACAAACGCTTCAGTGCGGCGTCGGTATAACCGAGCTTTTTGCCCTTGCGATACAGGTTGGCGCTGATTCCGTCCGCAATTTCTGCCTCGTAATCCGCAAGGTTCTTCAGCTTTGCGAGGAAAAATTTATCAATACGCGTGACGTTGTGTATCTCATCAATCGATATTCCCGCTTTTAGTGCTTCAAATACCGTGAAAAGCCTGTGATCATCAGGGATCTTCAGCCGATCGGCGAGCGGTGCGTCTGTCAGGGGTTTTGCGTTCAGCGTGTCAAGCGATATTTCGGCGCCGCGCACCGCCTTCATGAGCGCCATTTCAAACGATGGTGCTATCGCCATGACTTCGCCCGTGGCTTTCATCTGTGTACCGAGCACACGCGATGCGCCGACGAACTTGTCGAACGGCCATTTCGGAAGCTTTACTACAATATAGTCGAGCGTCGGCTCAAAGCAGGCGCAGGTCTTGCCCGTAATATCGTTTTTGATCTCGTCGAGCGTATATCCGAGCGCGATCTTTGTCGTGATCTTTGCGATCGGGTAGCCGGTTGCCTTTGAGGCGAGCGCCGACGAACGCGAGACACGCGCGTTGACCTCGATTACTGAATATTCAAAGCTGTCGGGATTCAGAGCAAACTGGCAGTTGCAGCCGCCGACGATCCCGAGCGCCGAGATAATGTTCAGCGATGCCGTTCGGAGCATTTGATATTCCTTGTCAGACAGAGTAAGAGCAGGTGCGACGACGATGCTGTCACCTGTATGGACGCCGACCGGATCGAAATTCTCCATGGAACATACGGCGATCACATTGCCTGCGGAATCGCGCATTGTTTCAAACTCGATCTCTTTCCAGCCGAATATGTATTTTTCAACAAGGATCTGAGTGATCGGTGATGCGTCAAGTCCGCCGCGCGCTACCTCGCGCATTTGTGACCTGTCGTAGGCGACGCCGCCGCCGGAACCGCCGAGGGTGAATGCGGGACGGATTATAACAGGATAACCGATCTCGTCAGCGATACGGATTGCGTCCTCGACCGTCGTCGCGATCTCGGACGGAACGGTAGGCTCGCCGATCGCAGCCATCGTTTCCTTGAATAGCTGTCTGTCCTCGGCGCGGTCGATCGCATTTGCATTGGTACCGATAAGCCGCGCGCCGTGAGCGGCGAGGAATCCCTCACGGTCAAGCTGCATCGCGAGCGTCAGCGCTGTCTGACCGCCGAGAGATGCAAGCACGCTGTCCGGCTTTTCCTTTTCGATGATCCTCTCAAGTGTGCGGAGCGTCAGCGGCTCGAGATATATTTCGTCAGCGAGGGCTTTATCCGTCATTATCGTCGCGGGATTTGAGTTGACAAGCACGACATTGACGCCCGCTTCGCGCAGGACGCTGCACGCCTGTGCGCCTGCATAGTCGAACTCGGCTGCCTGTCCGATGACGATGGGACCGGAGCCGATCACGAGAACCTTTTTTATTTTAGAATCATACGGCATACCACTCACTCACCTTTCTTCATCATATCGCAGAATCTGTCAAAGAGGAACTGCGTATCCTTCGGACCTGAGCACGCTTCCGGGTGGAACTGCACCGAGAACGCCTTAAGATCGGGATAATCCATGCCCTCGCACGTGCCGTCGTTTGCGTTCACGTAACGCACAACGCCGCCTGTAACGCTTGAGGCATCGACTGCGTAGCCGTGATTCTGGCTTGTGATGAATGTGCGTGTGCCGAGCACGTCGCGCACAGGCTGATTCACACCGCGGTGTCCGTATCTGAGCTTGAATGTAGATCCGCCGGATGCAAGCGCCATAAGCTGATGCCCGAGGCATATTCCGAATACCGGAACGCGCCCGAGCAGCTGCCCGATCTCGGCGATGATCCCTACGTTTTCCGCAGGGTCACCGGGACCGTTTGACAGCATCACGCCGTCGGGAGATGCTGCGAGTATCGCCTCGGCGGAGGTTTGCGCCGGAACGACTGTCACCTCGCATCCGCGCGATGTAAGTGAGCGGACGATATTTGACTTTGCACCGAAATCCATCAGCGTTACGCGGTACTTTTGGACTCCATCTGCCGGGTATGTGACGGGCTTGTCGGTCGTGACGTCGGTTACAACGCCTGTTACCGAGTAATCGGCGACAGAGGTGAGGTCGCTCGGCACGCTGTCGCATATAACAGCGTTGGTCACGCCGTGCTCGCGGATGATCCGCGTAATCTCTCTCGTATCCACGCCGCAGATTCCTGGGATGCCGTTTTCCTTGAGATAGCGGTCAAGGTCTGATTCACATCTGAAATTTGACGGAGCGTCACACCATTCACGCACTACATAGCCGCGAAGTGCGGGCTTACCCTCAAAATCGGGAGGAATTATGCCGTAGTTTCCGATCATCGGGAACGTTTGCATTACGATCTGCCCTGCATAGCTTGGGTCTGTAAGCGTTTCAATATATCCGCACATACCCGTCGTAAAGACAAGCTCGCCTATGGCGGATTTTTCTGCTCCGAACCCCTCGCCTTCAAAGACCGTACCGTCCTTCAGCACAAGATATCTTTTCATTTTGACCGCATCCTTTATATATGTGATTTGCCGTCTGACTCACAGCTCGATATCGCTGAGAGTCGCCGCCATTACTGCCTTGATTGTGTGCATACGGTTTTCCGCTTCGCGGAATACTACCGAATTGCTGCTCTCGAACACCTCGTCGGTTACCTCCATTTCCGTTCTGCCGAACTTCTCCCCCATTTCACGGCCTATCGTAGTTTTAAGGTCGTGGTACGACGGCAGGCAGTGCATGAATACCGTGCTATCCTTACCCGTACCCGCCATAAGCTTCGAGTTTACCTGATACGGTGCGAGATCGGCAATCCGCTCCTCCCAGATTTCCGCGGGCTCGCCCATGGAGACCCAAATATCCGTGTAGATCACGTCGGCGCCGCGCACCGCCGTCATCGGATCTGTCTCAAAATTCAGCACGGCTCCGCTCTCTTTTGCGATAGCCTCGCATTCTGCGATCAGGGCATGATCGGGAAAATATTTCTCGGGGCAGCACGCCGTAAAGTTAAGACCGAGCTTTGCCGCGCCGACCATGAGTGAATTTCCCATATTGAACCGAGCGTCCCCCATGTACACGAAGTTGATCCCGCGCAGATGACCGAACTGCTCGCGTATGGTCAGCATATCGGCAAGGATCTGCGTGGGGTGGAACTCATCGGTGAGACCGTTCCAAACCGGCACGGACGAATACTTTGCAAGCTCCTCCACTATCGACTGGGAATATCCGCGATACTCGATCCCGTCATACATTGAAGCGAGAACTCTCGCCGTGTCGGCGATGCTTTCCTTTTTGCCGATCTGCGATCCGGTGGGATCGAGATATGTGACTCCCATACCGAGGTCGCGGGCGGCAACCTCAAAGCTGCAGCGGGTACGCGTGCTCGTTTTCTCAAATATAAGAACGACATTTTTGCCGTCGCAATATTTGTGAGAAGCGCCCGCTTTTTTCTTTTCCTTAAGATCGGCTGCAAGGTCGATAAGACCCATTATTTCATCGCTCGAGAAATCGAGAAGTTTCAGAAAATCCTTACCCTTTATGTTCATTTTCATGATTCCTTTCTAAGATGTTTTTTTACAGTGACAGACCTGTTGTTTCGGGCACTCCGAGTACGATATTCATTACTTCGACTGCCGCACCGGAAGCGCCCTTGCCGAGATTGTCATACAGTGCGGTGAGCAGGATCCGCTCCGAATTGCCGAGAACGGCGATCTTCATGGAATCAAGTCCGCTCTGACCGGCTGCGGGAAGCATTGCGCTCTCGTCCGGTGAATCAAACGTTACAATGGGACCGGTATACTTTGATTTATAGATCTCACGGATAGAATCGGCTGTAAATCCGGGGGCGAGATCTTCCGCAAACAGCGGGACGGTCACTTCCATTCCGCTGTAAAAGTCGGCGACGATCGGGCAGAATATCGGCTCGTGCTCAAGTCCCGTGATAGCTTTCATCTCACGCAGGTGCTTGTGGTTCTGAGTGAGTCCGTACTGTCTCGGTGCGCCGAGGAGCGGACTTCTCTCCGTGTCCTCATATTCAGCGATCATCTTTTTTCCTCCGCCGCTGTATCCGGTGATGGAATGGCAGGTGAGCCGCGCATCCTTTGCTATCGCGCCGGACTCGATCAGCGGGCGCATAAGCGCTATGAAGCCACCGGCGTGGCATCCCGGTACGGCGATCCGCTTGGCGTGCGGGATCGCGCTTCGTATTTCGGACGACAGCTCGGGAAATCCGTATATCCATCCCGGTGCCGTGCGGTGAGCGGTAGAGGTGTCGATCACTACCGTATCGGGATTTTCAACCATTTGGGCTGCTTCGATAGCGGCAGCATCCGGCAGACACAGAAATGCTATGTCGGCAGAGTTCAGCATACTGCGGCGAAGCGCCGGATCCTTTCTGTCGTCGTCCGACAGCGTGAGAAGCCTGATATCACTGCGTCCCTCAAGTCTTTCATATATTCGAAGTCCCGTTGTACCGGCCTTGCCGTCAATAAATACTTTTTTCACTGTGCACTCCCGATATATTGCGATAGCATTCATTTTATGCATAATTATGCGTTGTGTATGTATAATTATGATTAATTATACAATAATAATAGCATATCGCGTGTATTTATGCAACCATTCCTGCGAATTTTTTCTAAAATCATCGAGCCGCACTGTTTTTTGTCCGCTTTGCTTTGCATATTATGCACATTGACAACAGGAAATTGCGCACGCTTTGTTCGTCGGCATTTTCGCGTGTTTGTGTGCGTTATTTCCGCGATTTTCATATGATAATATCGAGTGCCGGCGGAGATAATTTTAATAACAGTGGAGGTGGTTGAAATTATAAATATTATAAAAAGGATCTGCGCGGCATCGGTCACGTCGGCGGTGCTGTTTTCGTCGTTTTGGACCGGAGCCTTCGCCGATTATATAAAATGGGTCGATTTCACGCCGACTGCCGCTGCGATCGCCGAGGCGGCTGAGGCGGACATAAGCTCGCACGATGGTGAGGCGCCCGTCTCCATGTGCGCGCTTTTGGCGCTGTATGCGTCGCGAAAAGGCGGTGATTTCTCGCATTACAAGCGGGGCGATATATCATCTCTTGCGAAAGAATGTGCCGGTGTTGATCCGGGAGCGCTTGCCGAAAACAGCAAACTTTACGAATACTACGAATCGTGCTATCTCGCTGCTCTCGGCGGCGTTGTCGGAAATCGTACCGTATATACGGCGAACGCCGACGGAACATACACAGCCGAGCACGGGTACGGATACACGGTCTACTCACCGATCGCCGACGGATATTACTACTCGCATTACGATGATTTCGGAGCGTCACGCTCATTCGGGTACAAGCGCGAGCATCTCGGGCACGACCTCATGGGCAGCGTCGGGACACCGATAATTGCCGTGGAATCCGGATGGGTAGAGGCGTGCGGCTGGAACCGGTTCGGTGGATGGCGGATAGGAATCAGGTCGCACGACGGCAAGCGCTATTACTATTACGCGCACCTCAGGCGCGATCACCCCTATAACGATATGTATGAGGGAAAAGAGGTCTACGCCGGCGAGGTGATAGGCTATCTCGGTATGACGGGATACAGCTCAAAGGAAAACGTGAACAATATAAATGTTCCGCACCTGCACTACGGACTTGAGCTGATATTCGACAAATCACAGAAGGACGGGAACAATCAGATCTGGCTCGATATGTACGCGCTGACCGATTTTCTGTTCCGTCACCGTGCGCCGACAGCATCACGCGACGGCGAAAGATACAGTTTGTCGTACTGCGTTCCCGATAATGTGCCGGACTGATCCGCTTTTGCAAAATTAACAATTTGACGATTGTACTGAGACGGAAAATATAGTAAAATATAAGTAATTACATCTCAGAAATCGGAAGTAGTTTACAATGCAAGAAAAACACGACATTTGTTCGGCAATTCTTTATGCAAAAAACGTTGCCTGCACGGTTTTTACGCTCATCATCGCGGGTATGTATCTCGCGGGGGCGATAATGTCCAAGAACTCCGTATTTGTTCCGACACCGAAAACGGCGATGTTCATTCTTCTCTTCTCTGCCGTCATAGGTGCATCATCACTTATAATAAGGGCCGCGCACGTGCGTGGATGGCAGTATGCCCTTAATTTTCTTTTGTCTGCGGCATCGTTCTATCTCTGCATTATTCTCCCCACCGGGGTGGCGAAGTTCGGCGGCGCGTCAATGTTACTGCTCGTTTTGTTTTTGGCGATTTACGGAGTCTGTATGCTTGTCCGTTATCTCCTCCGCAGACACAAGGCGACCGTCGAGGAGACACCGGCGAAATACACCTCGATTTTTGACACCAATAATGACAACCGAAAGGATGTGCTTTGATTGAAACTTGCCATTATCGGCTCCGGTAGATGGGGCACCTTTATTGCCTGGTATCTCTGCCGCATCGGACATGATGTGACACTGTTCGGACGGCAGAGCTCGAAATCCTTTGAATCTCTTGTGAAAACACGCAGGAACTCACTTCTGGAGCTTCCGGATGAGCTTGCGATGACCGACGATATTTCGCGCCTTTGCGATTTTGATACTGTCATAATATCTGTCGGAAGCCAGTCGCTGCGGGGGCTTATGGAGCAGATCCGCGCACTCGGCGACGTGCGGCGCGACTACATTCTATGCATGAAGGGCATCGAGTGCGGCACGGGGCTTCGCCTGAGCGAGGTCGTGTCGGAATACGTGTCCCCATCCTCGGGGATTGCGGTTTGGGTTGGACCGGGTCACGTGCAGGAGTTTGCCTCCGGCATTCCCAACTGCATGGTGATCGACAGCGAAAATACGGAGCTGAAGCGCAGGCTTGTGGACAGCTTCTCGAGCGATCTCATCCGCTTTTACTACGGGACTGATCTAATCGGAAGCGAGATCGGCGCGGCTGCAAAGAACGTGATAGGCATTGCTGCGGGTATGCTTGACGGTCTCAGACTCTCGACTCTCAAGGGTGCGCTGATGTCGCGCGGCACGCGTGAGATCGCACGTCTGATAGCGGCGATGGGCGGGAACGAGCTTTCGGCATACGGGCTGTGCCACCTCGGCGATTATGAGGCGACGGTGTTCTCGGAATTCAGCCACAACAGAATGTTCGGCGAGATGCTCGTGCGCGGCGAGACGTATGATTCTCTTGCCGAAGGCTATTACACTGTTGACGCTCTGATGCTGCTCAGAGAGAAGTATTCGGTTGAACTGCCGATATGTGAGTCTGTATGGCGGTGCCTTTATCGAGGTGAGGATCCGCGCGATTCGCTGACTACTCTTTTCACACGGTCGATAAAGCATGAGATATAAGCACGTAAAATAAATATGAAAAAGGCGCGATCATCTCGCGCCTTTTTGCGTAAATACAACTTCAAATGTTTTAATTATGCACTCGATATCCATCGGGATCGAGCGTCTTTTTATGTAGTCCATATCGTAGACGATCTTCTCCTCCGGTGAGAGGTCGTAACCGCCGTTCACCTGCGCGTGACCGGTAAGTCCGGGCTTCACAGCCATGCGTTTGCTGAAGCCGTGTATGTACTCCTCAAATTTATCGTAGAAGCACTGTCTCTCCGGTCTCGGACCGACAAAGCTCATATCACCGCGAAGAATATTCCAAAGCTGCGGAAGCTCGTCCAGTCTGGTTTTGCGGAGGAATTTTCCGAAATTCGTACATCTGGGATCGTCTCGCTCAGCCCATGCGGCGCCGTCCTTTTCGGCGTCGAGCCGCATGGTTCTGAATTTGTACATCATGAACGGCACGCCGTTCCGACCAAGGCGCTCCTGACAGAAAAGCGCGGGACCGGGTGAGTCGCGTTTTATCATGATCGAGATCACAAGCATCGGTATAAGGGTCAAAATGAGCGCAACAAAAGAAGCGACAATATCGAAGAGCCGCTTCAATGCGCTGTATACCGGCTTTGACTTCACCTGAACGTCGGGGACGACATAGATCTTTACCTCGTCCGCGACGACTGCATCATTTGAGACGGTCTCTTCGGTGATGTCATTGTCTGTAATTGTGTCAGACAACATAAGCTTGTCCATGGACAACACCTCACCGAACAGTTATTTCTTCCGACACAATACACGACTTACAAACACAATATACGAAATTACTACACATAAGAGTATAGCAAAATTCACGAGAAAATGCAATAGATAATATAATTTTTGTTCAGAAAATATTTAATATTTATGCAATATTCTCCTGTGCGTTCATCTCGGTTGTCAGAAGTTACAATTTTGCGGAACCAAGATCCGATTATATGATAATTTTTCTTGCTTCAGTGTAGTAACGCTTGCTTTTTGCCTCGCCCATTGAAAAAGTTTTTCTCGGGAGCGAGCCATGGGCGCAAACGTAGTCGAACAGGTCTTCCTTTTTCATCCCGTCGAACAGGAATCCGACGGAATCCGGCGCCTGCGCAAGTTTTTCAAGTGCATCTGTGCCGTGTATGTAGTCGCACTCGCCGTTGTTCTCAAGGAGGTATGCGTCAATGATATTCTGAAGTGAGCCGACGGTCAACGCATGAGTGGGAGCTGCGATGGAGACGGTTTTCTCTTTACCGTTTGAGATCATCGTAACGGATTGCGATGATGCGCCAGCAAGTGATTTGATATGGCACATGAGCTTTGCAGTGTCGCAGCCTTTTACGAGCCTGTATATCGGCTCGAACACTATCGCGGGCGAGTGGAGCGAAACGATCTCGACCAGTGCATACCGTGCAGGGTGAGTCAGAGCCGCATCTCCGAGAGACCCTCGCAGATTTTCAAAGTGCGCCTTTGCTGCTGCAAGCGAATGGTTGCCGTCGCCTACTGCGTACACCACCGGTGCTTTTGCGGAGGTGGTGCACGATGCTTCGTAATCTGATATCGCGGCGGTCAGCGCTTCGGCTGAAGCACCCGTGATCTGCCATCCGGCGAGGTGTCCCCCGCCCTCCATCAGCTCGAAGTCATACAAGAGTTTGCCGCGCTCTGCGGCAGCCGTTTTGTACATTTTCATATCGGGGTCATCGGTGAGAAGCATCACGTGCGGGAGCTCGACTGCGGCTGACGCGCGGACCTCGCATCTCGGCGGGATACGCTCGAGAACGGTCGCCTCGGTCGCGCGAACGGGTGAGGATGAGCCTACGGAATAATCATATCCCGCAAGGTCGATCTTTCCCACGATTCCGGGGCGTATCGCGCCGTCGGGCAGCGTGCGCTCGATATATACAAACGAGGCGGCGAGGACTTTTGACATTATGTCATCCGCGCGGCTCATAGAATCGGCGATAATGCGCTTGTGATCTTCTGCGAGCGGCGTTCCGAGGTATGCCTCGGGCAAAATAAAGTTATATGTGGATTCGGCGTCACCGATGACATTCCTGCATCTTGCCCAATACTCCGCCTCGGAGGTGAACTGATCGCAGGCGATCACCGACCAGGTGTGATAGCGGTCATCTCCTGCGGGAAAGTCGGGCAGAAGTATATCAGCCGACGAAAAAATATTGTTTGTCATGATATGCCGTTCCTTTCTCTGTATGTGCTGCGTTTTTGTTATTCCTCAGCTTCGCCGAATACGAATTTCCGTATTGTGCGGGCAACCCCGTCATCAGCGTTTGAGGACGTCGTATAACGTGCCGCTTCACGGGCGGGCTCACTTGCGTTTGCCATTGCAACCGAGCATCCAGCAAATTTGAGCATTTCGATATCGTTGCCGGCGTCGCCGAGCGCCATTATCTCATCGGGCGCAAACCCGAGCGAATCGGCAAGGTGTGCAAGAGCCGTGCCCTTGCTCGTCCCGCGTGCGTTCGCCTCGATATTGCCGGGAATGGAGCTTGTACACGAGATCCTCGTGTCGTCAAACAGTGTTTTGGTAAGGGCATCGCGCGTTTCGTCGGGGACTGTCAGCACGCAAAGCTTCTCTATGCTGTGCCCCTCAAGAGCTTTTTTAACATCGGGCACCACGGTAATGTGTGACTTCAGCTCATTCACAAGCGCCGGTGTGAGAAGTGAGCTTGTGAACCGCTCTATCCGACTCTCGTCCATAAAACTTCTGCCCTCGGCATAAATCTCGGGATCGGCTCCGGCGGCAGCCATTTTATCATATATGTCGCACCAGACGCTGTACGGGATCTCGCTTATCGGCGTATGGTGCATTTCCGGATAGGAGATCATCGCCGCTCCGTTTGAGACGAGCGCGAAATCGAGAAAATCAAGTGCGCGCACGTCCGCCGGGAACACATCGTCGGTGCGTCCGCTCGCGATCACTATCTTTACTCCTGCATCGGATGCGCGCCTGAGTGCCGCCGCATTTGCGGGAGAGACTGACACGTGGTCGGGCGAAAGAAGGGTTCCGTCAAGGTCGGTTGCAATCAGTTTTATCTTCATATGGATCCTCGGTTATTTATTGAGAAGTGCCGTGAGACGGCAGAAATCTGCGGCGGAGAGACGTTCTCCGCGAACATCGGGTCGCTGCCCCATGGACTCGAGCGCAGATGCGATAGCTTCCTTTCGGTATATCGATGATGCCGCATTGACAAGGGTTTTCCGCCGCATGAGAAATGCGGCTGTTATAAGCTCGGACACGCGTTGTCCGAAGGTATTGCACTCTTCCCTGTCCGTCGGCGCGTCCGGATATACGGAATATATTCCGCGCTCGTGCGGGATAAGCTGTATCACGGCAGAGGTGACTTTCGGAGGCGGGAAAAACGATCTCGGTGAGACTGTCATCACGCGTCTCGCGCTGCATCTCAGCGCTATCTCCGCTGTGATCGAGCCGTAATCGGCGCTGCCCGGTGCGGCGGAAATTCTGTCCGCGACCTCAGCCTGAACCATTACAGTGATCGACGAGTACGGCAGAGGCTCGGAATACGGGAACGTTTCGATAAGCCGCATTAGGATCGGCGAGGTGATGTAGTACGGAAGATTCGCGCATACGGCAGGTTTAGTATTCCCGAATTTCTCGGAAAGAAACGCGGAAACATCAAGCTTCATGAAGTCGCCGGAGACGATCTCGACATTCGGAAACTCCTCGAGGGTCTCGTCGAGGAGTGGGAGAAGCCCCGTGTCGATCTCAACGGCGACGACCTTTTCAAATCTGTCGCAAAGCTCCTGCGTGAGCACTCCGAGTCCCGGTCCGATCTCGAGAACGGATGCGCCGTCGGATGCCGCACGCGAAGCTTCGGCGATATTCTCGGGAACCGATGGGTTTGTGAGAAAATTCTGACCGAACTTTTTCTTCGGTGCGAGCGAATACTTCTCAAGAAGAGATTTTATTGTTCGCGGTTCGCAGAGATTCACGGCTGCTCCTCCTTCCGTAGTTTTTATAAATACAAGTTGGGCTGCCGTGCTTCGGCACGCCAGCCCGGAATATCAGAATTTAATTTTCTCGGCGATATAGCTCTCGAGAGAGTCGATCGGGATACGCACCTGCTCCATTGAATCACGGTCACGGACGGTTACGCAGCCGTCGTTCTCGGAATCAAAGTCATAGGTAACACAGAGAGGTGTTCCGATCTCGTCCTGTCTGCGGTATCTCTTACCGATGGAGCCTGCGTCGTCAAAATCAACTGCAAACGATCCGCTGAGGCGGTCGTAGATCTCGCCGGCTTTCTCGGAAAGCTTCTTTGAAAGCGGGAGGATAGCAGCCTTGACGGGTGCAAGTGCCGGGTGGAATCGCAGTACAACACGGGTGTCGTTCTTCTCTGCATCAACGACCTCCTCGTCGTAAGCGTCGCAGAGGAATGCGAGGAACGAACGCTCGACACCGAGCGACGGTTCGATGACGTAGGGAATGTAATGCTCGCCGGACTCTTGATCGAAGTAGGTGAGATCCTTACCGGAGGTGTTCTGATGCTGAGTGAGGTCGTAGTCGGTACGGTCGGCAACGCCCCACAGCTCGCCCCATCCGAACGGGAACAGGAACTCAAAGTCGGTCGTAGCCTTGGAATAGAAGCAGAGCTCCTCGGGATCGTGGTCGCGGAGTCTGAGGTTCTCCTCGTTCATGCCGAGCGAGAGAAGAAAATCGCGGCAGAAGGAGCGCCAGTAGTTGAACCATTCAAGGTCGGTGCCAGGCTTGCAGAAGAACTCAAGCTCCATCTGCTCAAACTCACGGACACGGAAAATGAAGTTGCCGGGGGTGATCTCGTTACGGAAGGACTTACCGATCTGTCCGATACCGAATGGCATCTTCTTGCGGGAGGTACGCCGAACGTTCGCAAAGTTTACGAATATTCCCTGCGCGGTCTCGGGACGGAGGTAAACGGTGTTTTTTGCGTCCTCGGTAACGCCCTGGAATGTCTTGAACATCAGGTTGAACTGACGGATATCGGTGAAGTTGTGCTTGCCGCACGAGGGGCAGGCGATGTTGTGATCCTCGACGAAGTTATTCATTTCCTCCTGCGAGAATGCGTCGATCGGCTTTGGAAGCTCGAAAGAGTTCTCCGAGCACCAGTCTTCGATCAGCTTGTCCGCGCGGAAGCGCTCCTTGCACTCACGGCAGTCCATGAGGGGATCGGAGAATCCGCCGAGGTGACCCGATGCGACCCAAGTCTGGGGATTCATGAGAATCGCGGCATCAAGTCCGACGTTGTACTTGTTTTCCTGTACGAATTTCTTCCACCATGCGCGTTTGATGTTGTTTTTGAGCTCAACGCCGAGAGGACCATAGTCCCACGTGTTCGCGAGTCCGCCGTAGATCTCACTGCCGGCGTAGACGAAGCCTCTGTTTTTACAGAGTGCGACGATTTTGTCCATTGTTTTTTCGCTGTTGGGAAGTTTCGACATAACAAGTCCATCCTTTATGTGATATGAGATAATGTACCGACCGATGCGGTCGGATTATTGCTTTGAGGGGTCAGCCGGGAGCCTCAGTGCCATATAGCTCTTAATGGCTCCGGTAGTATCGGGAATAAAGTTGCCGTCAGCCGATATTTTGCCGGGGTATTTTTCCACGGTCGTGGTGAATCGGTCGTATGCTCTGAGAATCTCGCCTTTGGAGACAAGCTCGGCATCGGTCATATCGGTCTCGATTTTCGAGCCGGCAAACTTTGAATATATAAATGAGAGAGCGCTGTCGTCAAGCTTTGAGAAACGCTCAAGAAATCCCTTGAACATATTTGCGACAAGCTCCGCACGCGAATCGGCGCCGTCGGCATAGTTTTCGTAAAGCATTATCGCTTCGATATTCGACTTGGAAACGCTGACGTTTCCGGCGCTGACCGCCTTTTCGTATTTCACTTCAGGTTCTGCTGTCGTTACGGCGGTCGTCTCGGCGGGAGATGTGGTTACAGTAGTAGTTTCGGTAGTCGCGGGTTCAGCGGGCTTCGGGACATAGTTCTTTCCGTCGGAATAGATATCCTCGGGGACATAGCACGTAAAGCTGCCGACTGAATCAAGGAGAGCCGGAAGATCCGTTACATTTATGACGGCAGTATAGTCCGGCATGATCCCGGTCATGGAATAAACTTTATCTCTGAAAAACCCGTTGCTGTAAAAGTACGCGACGTCCTCAAGGAGAGTGTAGCCGCCGCCCTTGTTCGTATAGACCTTTGAGTTCGACGGGATCGGGATTATCGTGTAGTCGCCCGTTTCCTTAGAAACGCGCAGAAGGACGATCGATTTCATTTTTACGGTGTGATACCCTTCGGCGAGGATGCCGTCGGAGCCTTTTACCGTTGTGTCGATCGCGTTGATCTCGGATTCCGTCTTAGGATAATACTTGAAAGTTCCCTCGCGCTTATCGGTTACGGCAAAGAGCAGCGTAAACGAATCGCCTTCGACTTGGGGAACGTCCTTTGTCGGAGTTTTATTTATATTTGAGCTTTCCGCCGGTTCCGTAAAGAGATTGTCAAGGCGGTCATTCTCGTCCGCCAAAATTCCGCTGACAGTTGATGTAAGAAAACCGACAACAAAATAAGCCACGATACCGAATATCAGCACAGACACAAGAAATGTAATGCCGAAGTTCTTGAATGCAGACATTATGTTCCTCCGATCACGATGGAGTCGTTTTCACACAAGCATTATAGCACATTAAATATTAACAATTCTACACTGACGCAAAAAAGTCAGTCAAGCGGACGCCAATACTTATAATATGCAATCATATGCCGCATATTTCCCGACTCCGCATCAACGGCGTCGATCACGACTCCCTCAAGCGACATAAGCTCGCCGGAATTCATGTGCTCTGCTACACATGAAAAAAGCACGGATCCGGAGTCGTCAACGAGATACAGTTTTTTGTTTTTGTATGCGATCACCCCGCCGTGCGCGAGAACGCACTCGACTCCGTCGCGGCGTTCACTTATACAGCGAAGCTCTTTCGCATCAAGATATTTTGCCATTTTTGTGCCGAATCCCCGACGCCCGGGATCGCCCTTCGGCACCTTTTTGCCGGAGCCGAAAGCGCCCATATTACGAGACCTTCTCGATTCCGGTTACGGTAAATGAAAGTGACATGAAATTGTTAAAGACGGTGACACCCATGTTCGGTGCGATGTAGAAGGTGCCGTTGATGTACATGAGACCGTCGAGGTTGCGGCAGCCCTTTACGCGGAACTCGCCGGAGACATCGACCTTGGTGTTGTCTCCGTTCTCCTCGGCGTATGTCTTGATGTATTCCCCGTTTTCAAGCTCCATATACACCTCGGCGGGGGTTATGGAGACTTCGCTCTGAAGCTCGCCGAACTCGTCTACTCCGCTTGAGAGATAGAACATATCGCCCATGGAAAGGAGCTTTGCGGTGGAAGAGCGCATACCGTAGCTTACGAACGATATGATATACTCATCGTCGGTACGCTCAACTACTGTCGGTTCGGTATTCTGATCCGCCCAGATGCGCAGACCTGCGGCAACGATCGCCGCAACTACCGCAAGTATTATGAAGATATCAATGGCCGTAAGGCGGCGTGCGGTTTTCTCACTTTTCATTGTTATTACTGTCTCCCTCGTCAGAGTTTTTGATCTTGGAGTTACATTCGTTTTTCTTTTCTTCGTTTTCAGCATTAAGAAGCTCGACCTTGTGCTGAAGCTTCTTGTACGCCTCCTCGTTCTCGTCATCGAAAAGTCCCGAATGGAGTCTCGATGCGGGGTTCACCATGACGATATAATTGAGCACGAGTATGATGATCGCGCAAAGGAGCAGAAGCAGTGCTTTTACAAGGCGTGAGCTGTCGAACATTGTATCGGTGAATACGATCGCGACGATGCCCATGAGTGAACATATAGCGTACAGGATCTTGACCGATTCCTTCTGGGTGAATCCCATATCGACAAGCTTGTGATGGAGGTGTCCCTTATCCGGTGCAAACGGGCTGCGGCCGCTGAGAACACGGCGGAGGATCGCCGCGATAGTATCAAAGAGCGGGAGCGCAAAGACCGTGATAGGGATGAGGAATGAGATCACCGTGTGAAGCTTGAACAGACCGCTTGTTGAGATGACGGCAAGTGAATATCCGAGGAACAGCGATCCAGTATCGCCCATGAATATACGGGCGGGATTCTTGTTGAACGGCAGGAATCCGATACACGAAGCGGTGATGAGAACGGTAATAAGTGCCGATGCGGTATCGCCGACGATTATCATGACACCGAGGATCGATGCCGAGCAGATCGCCGATACGCCGCAGGCGAGGCCGTCAAGACCGTCGATGAGGTTGATTGCATTTGTCAGTCCCACGATCCACAGTACGGTGAACGGGATGCCCCACACGCCGAGGACGAACACGTGTCCGAACAGGCTTATGTGGTTGATCGTTACGCCGAAGAACACGGGAACGAGCGCTGCTATGATCTGCACCGCAAGCTTGAGAAGTGCCGACAGTCTAAAGATATCGTCGAGCACACCGATTATCACAAGTATGCTGCCGCCGATCCAAATGGATTTGAGCGGAGCGCTCATCGGGCAGAACAGCAGGCTTGCTACAAGGAAGCCCGAGAATATTGCAAGCCCGCCGATGCGAGGGATAGGCTTTTTATGCATTCTGCGCTTGTCGAGCGGCACATCAATGGCACCGATCTTGTACGCGAGCACACGCACCGGCGGTGTCATCGTAAAAGAGACGAGTGCTGCGCACAGCGCCGCCGCGAGCACATACATAAATGTTTGTAATTCCATAAAGAATGCCTTTCTTACTTCACGTGCGCGATAAACGCGACAGCGTTACTGCACCACTTCGAGGCTGATGCAGCTTCCGGAGCAGCTGAGATCAGGCAGCATCATTTCAAGATATTTTCCGACGTAGACGCTCGTCTCCTGGACAACGTAGGTATTGTTCTTCTCTACGGCATCACCCTCGATGGTTATGTAGAGATTAACGTAACCGTCGACCGGAGAGATGGTCTGCTTGCCGTTGATCTTATCGTGTCCGATATGGGTGGCAGGCTCAAAATCGACTGCGGTGATAACTCCGGCTGCGGTTTTTGTGCCTGTGTCAAAGACAGTTTCGGACACCTTTGCGTTATCCGCAAATTCCGCGGGGAGGTTTGACACCTGGATCACGTATCTGACCTTTTTGGTGGACTCCTCCGTAACGGTACCGCGATCACGGAAGAACATAACATATCCTCCTGCAAACACGGCTATCACAAGTATTATAATGAGGGCGTCTATAATATTGAATGAAGCCTTCTTTTTCTGCATAATCAAACCCGTCCTTCTTCTCCGGCACACTCCTGCCCGGCTTTTTCTCTTGATTTAGCAAGTGTAATGTCCGCCACTGCGGTGGAGCTGTCGTCATCCATAAGCGATTCCCCGGCGGCAATGCGTTCGCGGCCGAATCTTGCAAACGCAGCAGTAAGACCGAGGCATATCCAGAACATGAGATACACACGGTAGTTATACCACATATAATCCGTGAATCCCTGTACAAGAACACCGGATATTCCGCAGAGCGGTGCCGCTGCCATAAGCCTGAAGAAATTGCGTGAGCGGCGGAGTCTGCGATCCTCGTATTCCTCGGGAGAAATACGGCGCTCGCTTGCCGGCGCATCCTTGAGAGGAGCGGGCGTGATCCTTGAGATGAGCGAATCGCCCGCGTCTGACAGCTTTGCGTACATTGAGAAGTTCGATGCAAACATCATTCCGAGGAAGATCACAAATATTACAAGCGCGACAAACCCCATTTCGACCCATATCTGAAAATACAGGCTGTGGGAATGCGGAGCCTCGGAAACTCCGGTCAGCGCGTAGTGCGGATAGACAAGCTTCCACGCGCCCTCGCCGATTCCGATTCCGGAGAGGATACGGGACGGCAGCGTTTTCACGGTGCCGAGCCAAATATTGAGGCGGTACGACGTGGATGTATCCGCGACATTACCGATGCTCGCGAAGCGGAGCAGGATATTCTGCGGTAATATTATCGGAAGAAAAGGGATGGAGAGAACGAGCACCCAGAACAGGTGCAGGCAGCGCTTGCTCCAAATAAGGCAGAACACAAGTGCCGCAAACATCATGCCGAGCCACGCGCCGCGGCTCCATGTTACGATGAGACAGCAGCCGAGACAGCCGAACGCAAGGAAATACATTGCGCGGCGTCTGAGAGTTTCGGAGCAGAGCATAAGCGCCGCTGCCATCGGGATTATCATTACAAGATATTCGCCGAGCATATTCGGATTCTCAAGTGTGGAGATCGCGCGTCCGCTTATGTCCTCGAACATTTCGGAGTCGAGCCATTTCGTAGAGAAGCCGATCCTTCCGGTGAGGTACTGGAAGATTCCGTATGCGGCGACGGCGGTGCCGGATGCCACTGCGGAAATAACGCATCGGCTGAGCCATTCTCCCGTGCGTATAAGGCACACGATGAGGAAATAGACCGCCATGAAGCAGAGGTAGACAAGCATCGGCTTGAGTGACGCACGCGACATTGAGAACACGCCGCCGATGAGCATCATTACCGCAAAGAGGAGAGCGGCAATATCAACAGCCTCAAGCTTTATCGTGCGCTTGCCGAGGATCAGCTTGAGCACGAACGAAAGGATGACGATCGCCGTCTCCGCGACGAGCATCATCGTTTTATCAAACGGCATCATAAACGCGAGAGAGACGATACCGAACTCGGGTGAATGGAAAACGAGCATTGCCCAGATGCCGCGGATCGCAAGCTTGATCATAAGATCAGCCGGGACGAAAAATGTTGCGAGTCCGAGGACTGTTCCGACAACGAAGCCGATGTTGCACCTGCCGCGAGCAGCGTACTCATCGGCGCCTTCGCACCTGTTGCCCGTCACCACAAGAACGCGGCGCCCTACCGGCGATTTTGCAAGAAGCGTGAAAAGCGGCAGATTTGACGTGAGCAACGGCAATACCGCTATCGCCGCGAGCAGAGTCGATATCAGATCAAACGGGATTCCCGAAAAGCCGCTCTTGTAGAACGAATATACCTGCACTACGGCAGAATAGATGAAGAACGTTTCAAAGACCGTGCCGTACACCTTGACCCGACACGACAGGAGGTAATGCACGAGCCACGCGTAGAGCTTTGCCGCAAGCGAACTCTCGATGGTTTTCGCGACGGTGCGGCGTGCGGAATCGAGCTTGTCCGAAAACGCGCTCTTCCCCGTTACCTTTGCTGCGATGGTTCCGACGTTTCCGGTGTAGGATGTAAAGATCCTTCCGAAAAAACCGTTCCGCAGAGCTGAATATATTTTATCGGCGACGGAGTCAAGCGCTGATATGATCACGCTTTTCTGCCGTGTCCGTTTTACACCGGTATTTCTATTCACGTAAAGCTTCCCACCTCACATATAATATTTCCCACTGTATACATACTTAGTTATTATACAATATTTCCTCTGAAAAATCAATATATATTTCACTTTTTATGCCACTGCGGACACAGATATCCAAAAAGGCTTGAACTTTGACCCCACTTTGGTGTATAATTACGTAAAATGGTTTATATGCTTTTTTATATCTGCGTTCGGATTTGAGGATATATATGAAATCAGAAAAGAATTCATTTGTTGTGAACCTGCGCCTTGCTGTCTCAAAGGTGTTTGAGATCATGGGCACTTTCACCGCGGACTGCGTTACGGTTTACGCCGCGCAGGCTACATTTTATATAATCATGTCGTCGATACCGTTTCTCATGCTGCTGATCTCTCTCAGCCGGTATGTGATCCCGGAGGCGATCGATTCGCTCTTCACGGCGGTGCGTCAGATAATTCCCGACAAATTCACGGACCTTTTCACCGTTATATATAATGAGATAAACAATCATGCGGGGATCTCGATCCTGTCGATCACGGCGCTCACTGCTCTGTGGAGCAGCAGCCGCAGCGTCGCGGCGGTCGTCAGGGGAGTTGCGTTCATCTACGACACAGACGGTAAGGTAACGCCTATGCGCGATCTGCTTTACTCTATCCTATACACGCTCGCGTTTGTCGCGATCATACTCGGCGCGCTCGTCATTCTCGTATTCGGTGCGACGATTAAGAACATCGTTATATACAAGTTTCCGAGACTTGAGAATGTTGTGTCGCTCATCCTCTCGCTTCGCGGTGTATTTTTCTTTGTTGTTCTGTCACTTTTCTTCTCGCTTGTGTATTTTGCGGTATCAAAAGGTATAATCCGTTCCTCTGGAACGCTTAGAAAATACCGCTCGCAGCTGCCCGGCGCGGCGTTTGCGTCAGCCGGATGGATGCTGTTCTCTTATTTTTACTCGCTTTATCTGCAATACTTCCCTTCCGCATCCTACATTTACGGAAGCCTTGCTGCGATCATGCTCCTTATGTTTTGGCTTTACTTCTGTATGATAATTCTGCTTGCCGGAGCTGAGATCAACAAACTGTTATATAAATAAATGACCGCGTAAAAATGGCTGTCGCAGACTGTGTGCCGCGACAGCCATTTTTTTATATATCCCATCCTGCAACTATTTTCAGAATAACTATTGCATCAAGCACTGATACGGTACCGTCGGTGTTCACGTCGCAGAATTCGGAATTATATTCTATATCCCATTCTGCGACCGCCTTGAGGACAACGATCGCGTCGCTGACCGAAACTTTACCGTCACCGTCTGCATCACCGCGAAGGTGGAGCTTCGGTAGCACTGAACCGCTGTGGAGGAGCTTCTCGCAGTCTTTGCAGTAGATATCACCGCTCCATCCCTCTGATGTATATGTAGGACTCACTCGATTGCGGGTCTCCGTATTCTTGTGGATGTCGGGATTGAGTTCGCCATACTCGGTTTTGCATATGTCGCAGATAGGACCGGATACGCAAGAGGGCTCGCCGCCTGTGTGCGGCTCACGTCCGAACTCGGCTCCGCAGGAGCAGATGTAGAAATGACCGTTATCATCGTAATTTATGATACCGTCGGCGTCGACGTGTTCCCTCTCGGGGTTTGTGCTCTCGCCTTCCTTTATCATCGTCTCGCAGTCGAGGCACCAGGTGTCACCCGTATAACCGGAAACTCCGCATACGGCTTCAACCGCTCCGCGAACCTCGGTATTCTTGTGATTGTTGGGATCGTGTGCGCCGTACTCGGTTTTGCATATGTCGCAGATAGCGCCGGATACACAGGAAGGCTCGCCGCCTGTATGGGGTTCACGATCGAACTCGGCTCCGCAGGAGCAGATGTAGAAGTGACCGTCATCATCCGAGTGGATAAGGCCGTCGGCATCAACATGATCGAGCTTGTCGATAGGTGAGCCGGAACTGATCTTTGTATTACAGTCAAGGCACCATGTGTCGCCGGTATAGCCGGGAGCAGTGCAGCTCGGAGCGACTGCGTCGCGCTGTTCGGTGTGCACGTGGTCGCATATAAGCGATACGGGGATTGACTTTGCTACGGCATAGTCGTGCGCGGTGCTTCCTACGGGGCATCTTATGGTGACCGAGGGCGTTCCTTGAAACGCGTTGTCGGCAATAGACGTTACGCTTTCGGGGATCGTTATCATAGTGAGTGACGTACACTCGGAAAATGCGCTGCCGCCGATAGAGGTCACGGTACTTGGTATCACAATATCGGTGAGAGCGGAGCATTTTGCGAACATCGCAGGGACGATGGTTTTCACGCCTTCGCCGATGCGGATAGCTGCCAGCGATGTACATTCCTTGAATGATCCGCCGCCGATAGTCTCAACCGTTCCGGGTATAGTTATTTCTTTAAGCGCAATGCATCCGCGGAAAGCGCTTCCGCCGATCTCCGTCAGTCCCTCCAGGAGATTTACGATCTCAACAGGGCTGTTCATAAAGGCGTATTCGCCGACAATCTTATATCCTACGGGCATCGTAATGCTGTGAAGCGTGCGGTGCCTTTTGAATGCATTGGAACCTACATGGGTTACGTTATGACCGAACAGTACGGTCGGGAGAGTTATATCAGGCTCGTTTCCGAGATACGTATTTATGCTGAGCGTTCCGTCCGATAATTCTTCACATCCGTACAGCGATTCATTTGCCGCAGCAGACGGAATTGCGAGGGAGATGATAACGGCGGAAAGCAAGAAACAAAGTACCTTTTTCATAAAATTACCCCCATACAAGCGATACGGCGCAATTACGACAGCCGATGAGTATATTCTATCATTTTTTATAACTTTTGTCAACACGCAGGCCTTAACATGGCAATAGCTGCCGCTATACCGAAAGTTGAGTTTTTTTACCGGCTGTCCCCCTTTCGACAGAATTTACATACACACTCGGATAAAATAGAGACAGAACCGAAAAGGAGACGTAAAAATGCTTAGAAAAACTGCGGATGTTACATTCAAGGCAGAAAACGAATGTCTGACGGCATTTGTGTGCGGTGAGATAGATCACCACGCAGCACGCGATGTGCGCTATATGATAGATATGGAGATGGCAAAAGCGCATCCTGCAACGCTTGCGCTCGACCTCTCGGGCGTAAGTTTTATGGATAGCTCGGGGCTCGGGCTTATACTCGGGCGATACAATAAGGCAACGGAGCTTGGCATCGGATTTACAGTTAAAAAGCCGTCACAGTCAGCCTCAAGAATCATAAAAGCGGCGGGCGCGGGACGGATCATAAAAATCGAAGAAAACTGAAATGTGAAAGGAACTATAAAAATGAAATGCAAGGCACAGAACGAAGTATCCATAACCCTTCCCTCCCTCTCGGCAAACGAGGGAACGGCGCGTTCGTTTGCGGGAATATTCCTGTCGCAGATGAACCCGACTGTGGAGGAGCTTGCCGATGTAAAGTGCGCGGTATCCGAGGCAGTGACGAACTGCATCGTTCACGCGTACAAGAACACGCTCGGCGAGATACATATGACGATGAAGCAGCTTCCGGATCGCGTGTTCCGCGTGGAGATTCGCGACCGCGGCGTCGGGATCCCCGATATTTCGGCTGCTATGGAGCCGCTTTTCACGACAGACCCCGAGGATGAGCGGAGCGGAATGGGATTCTCGATCATGGAGAGCTTTATGGACACGCTCTCGGTTCGGTCGACGCCGGGCAAGGGAACAAAACTTGTTATGACGAAACGCCTGTCGCCGATCAGACGCAGGACACTTCACGGAGCGGATGCGCCCGACGCTGCACAGGCGTGAGTGATGCGGGGGTGATGAGTTGACCCAAGGCACAAATGCACCCGCATATCTTAACAATATTGAGACAATAAAGCTCGTGCAGGCGGGCGACAGTGAGGCACTCGCACGCATGATCGAGGCAAACTCGCCGCTCGTGCACAAGATAGCACGGAAATTTATCGGGCGCGGGATAGAGCTTGAGGATCTTGTGCAGATAGGATCGATAGGACTTCTGCGCGCGGTGCGCACATTCGATCTCGAAAGGGGGACGGCGTTTTCAACGTATGCCGTTCCTCTGATCCTCGGCGAGATACGACGATTTCTGAGAGACGACGGGGCGATCAAGGTAAGCCGCAATCTCAAGAGGTGCGCGGCGATGCTCATGCGCGAGAATGAGGCGATCACAAAGGAGACTGGCGTTGCCCCGAACCTTGAGCTGCTTGCCGAGCGATGCGGGATAAGCGTACTCGAGGCGGCAGAGGCGCTTGAGGCGCAAAGCCCCGTTCAATCATTTTCAGATGAGATCGGCGGCGACGGCGAGCTGACGCTCGGGGACACTATTCCCGCCGATGACGCAATCGACCCGGCGCTTGAGATGATAGCGCTGCGAGAGAGCCTTTCCACGCTTCCGCCCCTTTGGCGGCGCATTGTAACGCTCAGATATTACCGCGATCTCTCACAGAAGGAGACTGCGCGGCTGCTGGGATTGACGCAGGTCAAGATATCGCGCGAGGAAAAGAAAATATTCACCTATCTGAGGGAAAAGCTCGGAGGAGCCGGATAAAAATGGGGTATGTCCCGCGTTTGTGTGAGACATACCCTTTTGTTTATTCGTTTTTGTCACTGTCGGAGGTGTTATTCTCGCCGTCATCGCCTTCCTTCAGCGTCGGGATAAAGAGAGCGGCGATGCTCTTCTTTTTACCGCGATTTTTAACGTAGATAAAACCGATCACGCTGAACACGACCGCGCCGATGAAGTTTACAAACAGATCCTTCATCGTATCGTAAAGACCGACATCGAGATATCCGGCGACGCCGAGCACTTCCCCGTTCACGGTGGTCTCGTTTATATCACTTATTATCACGGCTTTGTTAGAACCGGTTGGATCGAGCATTGTGGAAGAGATTGTCTGTACGACGGTGTCCTTCTGCATATCGGTGAGAAGCAGTCTGTCGCACCCGAACTCAAAGAACTCCCACAGCACGCCGACAGTCATCGAGAAGCAGAACGCGACGATAGCCATATAGATCGGGCTTAGCGAAAGCTTGATCTTCTCGTTGCGGTTGAGCACATCCACAAGGGCAAAGCCCGCCGCAGCGCATATGAATCCGTTTATGGTATGAAGCATCGTATCCCAATACGGGTACTTAATATAGTAGCACTGAAGCTCGCCGAGAATTTCGGCGGCGAATACGAACAGGAGTATTATCACCTCGAGCACGTCCGGAAGGTTCACCTTGAAGCTGCGCTCTATTATCTGCGGGATGAGGAGCAGGACAAGGGTGAGGACGCAGACAAAAACGTTTTCATAGTTGCCGCGCAGGACCGATATCACAATTGCCGCGATGACAAGCATTCGCAGGATGATATATACGGTGAAGGTGACCTTGTGCTCACGCATTTCCGCGATGAGGGAGCCGGGTTTTCTCTTTTTCTTTTCGGATGATCTTTCTTTTTTACTCACTTGATACGCTCCTTTTTAATCAGTATATCAGTGCTGTTCCTTTGTGTGCTTTGAGAGAAGTCTGACTGCGATCACAGCGGTGATCGGGAATACTACGATAAGCAATAGCCCGATTTTAAGTGCCGCCTGCTCGACCCCGATGCCGAATATGCCCGCCATTTGATCGGCAAGTCCCGATGATGTTGCGGCATCAGAGATAATACCCGTAAGCCACGGTCCGAGTGAACAGCCGATGTCACCCGAGAGGGCGAGCAGCGAAAACAGCTTTGTGCCTCCTCCGGGAATAGCTGCCGAAGCAAAGCTGAGCGTACCGGGCCACATGAGGCTGACGCCGAGTCCGATGAGTGCACAGCCTGCGAGAGAGACTGCCGGATTCGGTACGAGAGAAGCGAGAAGATAGCCGACCGTACAGATCAGCGCGCATGATGTAAGCGCACGCGCGAGCTTCAGTTTCGCGCCGAATATACCGTAGAGAGTACGTCCGGTACCCATACAGACAGCGAAAAGGCACGGTCCGAGAAGATCGCCCATGACCTTCGGTATACCGAGACCGCGCTCAGCGAAGTACGATGCCCACTGCGACATCGAGACCTCGGACATTGCTGCGGCAAGCATGAGATACGCCGACAGCATGAACGTTTTCGTGAGCACAAGTTTGCCGAGACTGCCGCCCTCCTCCTCGGGAACGGGATCGGGAATCGGCACAAATTTGAAGAACACGGAATTGCCAAGGGGAACGATCGCCCAGAGGATGGGGAGGATGTACCACTTACCGTGTCCGATCACGGTCAAGACAAGTGTTGATACGGCGACGACCGCGACCTGTCCCCAACAGTAGAATGCGTGAAGAAGGCTCATCGCCGATGCCTTCGATTCTGCCGGAAGCAGATCGACGATCGGGCTGATAAGCACCTCGATGAGTCCTGCGCCGACTGATGAGACCACGATCGACACCATGATCCCGGCGTAGCTGTTGCTCATGATCCTCGGGAGTATACCGAGGAGGATAAGCCCTGCACCGGCAAATATATGCGCGGTGACGGCGCATCTTTTGTAGCCGACGCGATCGACAAACCAGACCGAGGCGAGGTCAACTGCAAGCTGAACTGCGAACAGCACAAGCACGACCGTACCCATCTGCCCGTTTGTAAGACCGAAGCTGTCCTTGAAAATAACGAAGAAAAGCGGGGTGAGATTTACGACTATCGCCTGCGTGATGTATCCGAGATAGCAGGCGTAAAGCGTACTTTTGTACGTAAGTCTGTTTTTTGTATGTGGATTCTGCAAGATGACCTCCGTGTCAGGTAACCGATGATACATACGTTATCGTAAGATTCGGAGTATACATATTGAGGATATCCTTATAGCTGTATCCGAAGTTGGCGAGATCATGTGCGCCCCACTGGCTCAGACCTACGCCGTGTCCCCAACCTTTTCCGGCAAATACGAAATTCTGGGAGGAGGACGCCGTGTACGAGCGATCCTCATACGAAACCTTATATCCGTTCACAACGTCGCTCGATCCGCCGTCAGCGGTAATGATATACGCGCTGCAGCTGAGATCCGACATACCGGAACCGGAGATGACGCGTGCAGCAGCACCGCCGGACGATATCTGACCGGATGCGGTCATGAGGTTGAACGATCCGGGATTGAACGAATTATATGGGATTCGCTCGGTATTCGGCGTTACGATCTGCACCACGTAGTTATTCTTCCCGCGTGCGACCGTAAAATTCGCACTTTTTACGTATGCGCCGAGTGTTGTTCTTACTTTATCGGTATTGGTAACGGTGACGCTGTTTCCATATGTATCGGTAAACGTGATTGATTTCACATACGACGAATCCTTGGCGAGGGACGTGACGCTGACGTTCGAGATCTCGCCGGAGAGGGTCGTATATCCTTTATTCCTAAGATATGTGCAAAGCTCAGCGGGTGTTACCTCCGTTGCCCACACACCGTTGGAGTATTCGGTATATCTCTCCCACGGAGTCTGTACGGCAGTCAGGTACGGTGCGCCTGTGCCGCCCCAACAGTCCTCGGCGCTGACGGTGCATCCGCCGGTACTCGAGGAATAAAAAAGCGAAACTGCACGTCCGTTATAGCTGAGCACCTGACCGGCAGTTGCCGCGACGGCGGATCTTACGGCATCGTTTACGCTGCCGTGTCCGCGGTAGACCTGACAGTTGGTCGTACAACAGAGGTCAAAGCCGTATGACTTATAGTGCTTGCCGCGATTGCCGATCGCGTAGGAGCGTGCGGCTATGGCGAACGCTTTCTGCGATTCCGCAGGCCATGAGTTGCTGATCTCATAAGGCAGAACGCCCTCGATATACGCCTCAAGCTCAAGTATGTTTATAACGGTGAGGACCGATCCGTCACGGCGCAGCATAAGGCTTCCGCGATAATTGTAGCCCGCGTCGGTGCGGATGTAGCTGCTGCCGAGCGGGGTCAGCCCGACGTTTGTCGCGCCCCGTCCGTCAAATTCAAATTTTGTGGAGCCGTCCTCGGAGAGAATAGAGACTTCCGTATCGGAGATGGTAAGCGCATATGCGTCCTCGCCGACGGACGATCTGATCGTTGCGGCGGCACTCTCCGCTGCCGAATACGTGCGGAACGTACCGACGCGCACGCGAAAATATCCGTCAATGTATGCGGGGATGGTGTACCATCCGTTCTGAGAGCATACGCCGGAAAGGCGCGACATCATTGCTTTTGCATCGGAGATGGAGCTGAATTTGCTCGAAAGCTCGACGCGGTTGCCCGCAAAGCTCATGCCGGAAAAGCTGTTGAGCTCTTTATGCGGAACCGTAATGAGAGTTTTGTCGGAAAGCTCCCATATCGCAAGGCTTTCCCTTGCGCCGTCCGGATTCTGTGCAAGCACGAGATGACCGGAATCGGAGTATGTACGGAAGCTCGAGGCGGCGCTGTCGCCGTATGCTATTCCGATACTCATGAGCGGGTTGTTGTCAGCCGCCGAAGCGGAGACTGCACCTGCTATGAGGAACATCACGGTATAAGAAGCACACCCGAGCACCATGAGTATTACAAGGATGAGGCAGACGACGCGTCTCGTCCGCTCAGTCCTGTCTCTGTGTTTCTCAGCCAAGGGTGTAGCCTCCTCTTACAAGGAGAGTTACGGCGGTGGAAGCCGTAACTCCGCGTCCGTCACCGTTCTGCGGCACGAGCAGCTTGTGATTTGCGGGAACGCTCTGACCGTCATACAGGATCACGCCGTCGGTGCAGTCGATGATGCCGGAATCGGGATCGCTGCAGCGGACTGTAACGGAGCCTGAAAGCACGACGATCTCAGACGCCGCATCTGCGGTGAGTCTTGCGTTCTTCTGCATTGCAACTTCGGCGTAGACGTTGGACAGCGCGTCAACCTGACGCTGCAGAGCGGCGATCGTTGCGGCGTAATCATCAGACAGCTTTGAATAAAGCTCATCCGAGATCGAATTTTTCATCTGTGAAATCTCGCCCGAAAGATCGTTTTTTGCGGAGGCGACCTGATTTTTGACGTCTCCGGAAAGCTCGGACTTCAGATCGCTCTTGACGCTCGGCTTGAATACCTCGGTCAGGTAGCTGAGCGAGACTACGGGATCCTTTGAACTGTCGTATGCGGCATAGACGGTTACGGCGCTGCTGACAACTATCGCGCACACTGCTGCAATTACTCTCAGTTTCTTTTCGTTTTTCATTTTAGGTAGTTCCTTTTTCCTTTGAAAAATCCGGACATTGCCGGTTTATTCTACGATCATGCCGAGCTGACCGCCGTCTCCGGGAGTGAAGGCGGCGCCTGTGGCAGGGATCTTATGCTTGCGGCACTTTGATGTGTCGCCGACACCCGCGATCATATCGCCGATGTAGACGTGCTCGACCTTTTGTCCGCTCTTGAGATTTATTAGTTGCACGCCCGCTGCGGTGCGCGTTGTCTTTATGGGGATAAGCTCAGACTTTATAAGTATCGCTCTTCCCTCGCTTGAATAGATGAGAAGATCGGTCGGTTCGCGCTCGTAGATCACGGCGACGATCGGCGACGCATCGGAATATGCTCCGGTGAGTTTGCGCCTTGTGCCCTTTGTCAGATACGCCGACAGCGGTACGCGAACGCCCTTTCCGTTCTCGAAGATGAATATGACGTGATCGCTGTCCGATATTTCGGAATATGCGTGCAGCATTATCGCGCGCTCGCCGTCGTCAAATCCCATTTTTGCGGGGAGATATTCTCCGAGTACGGACGCCTTCTGCGGCTCAAAATCGGATGCTTTTGCCTTGTAGCACTGGCATCTGTCGGAAAATATCATAAGCTCCGCGCGGTTGTCGGTATCGTAGGAGTTGCGTATCGAATCACCCTCCTTGAAGCGGTGATCCTCGCTCCGCTTGAGCGACTGCATTGTGATCTTCTTGAAGTAGCCGTGCTCAGTTAGGATTATGCGGCACTCGTAATTCTCTTCCTCTTCCTCATCGGGAGCCTCGGTTATATCGGCAGGATCAATAAACATTGTTTTGCGCGGGGTTGCGTATTTTTTCTTGATCTCCTGAAGCTGCGATATGATCAGCTCCTTGATCCGCAGCTCGTCGCCGATCGTCTCCTCGAGGTCTGTTATCTCTTTTTGGAGAGACTCGATCTCCTTGATTTTGTTTATGATGTACTCGCGGTTGAGGTGGCGCAGCTTGATCTCCGCGATGTATTCAGCCTGTATCTGATCGATCCGGAATCCGTCCATCAGGCGCGGAACAACGTCGGCTTCGCGCTCGGTCTCGCGGATTATCTTTATCGCTTTGTCAATATCAAGAAGAATCTTGCCGAGTCCGCGAAGGAGATGAAGCTTGTCCTTTTTCTTTGCGAGGTCGAACGTCAGCTCACGGCGGATACATCCCACTCTGAATCTGATCCACTCGCGCAGTATGTCAATGATGCCGAGCAGGCGGGGCGAGCCGTCGATAAGCAGGTTGAAGTTGCAGGAAAAATCGTCCTCGAGCGGGGTGAGCTTGTAGAGCTTCGCCATCAGGGCATCCGGATCGACTCCGCTGCGCAGGTCGAATGTAAGCTTGAAGCCGGAGAGGTCGATCTCGTCGCGGAAATCGGTAATCTCACGCAGCTTGCCGTCGCGGACAAGCTCCGTCACGCGTGACATGATCTTCTCGATCGAAGTGGAATACGGTATCTGAAGTATATCGATACAGTTGTTGTCGCGATCGTAGCTGTATCTTGCGCGAAGCGTGATATTTCCCTTTCCGGTTTTGTACACGGAGAGAAGCTTCTCGCGGTCGTAGACGAGGTAGCCGCCGCCGGCAAAATCTGGAGCCTTGATGTAATCGAGCATCTTCTCTGCGGTGAGATTCGGGTGTCGGAGGAGTCTTATCGTTCCATCGCAGACCTCGCCGAGATTGAACGAGCAGATTTTCGATGCGATACCTACCGCAATACCGACGTTCGGTGATACAAGAATATTCGGGAATGATGTGGGAAGCAGCGTCGGCTCGGTCATGGTGTTGTCGTAGTTCGGCACCATATCGACCGCGTCCTTGTCGATCCCGCGGAATATCTCACCGCAGAAGGAGTCGAGCTTTACCTCGGTATAACGGGGGGCGGCGCACGCCATATCGGTGCTGTAATGCTTGCCGAAGCTTCCCTTGGAATCTACAAACGGATGAAGCAGCGTCTCGTTGCCGCGCGTAAGGCGCACCATCGTATCGTAGATCGCCGCGTCGCCGTGAGGATTGAGCTTCATCGTCTGACCGACAACGTTCGCACTCTTGGTACGCGGTCCCGTCATCAGCCCCATTTTGTACATCGTATAAAGGAGCTTACGGTGCGACGGCTTGAAACCGTCGATCTCCGGTATTGCGCGCGACACCATAACGCTCATCGCATACGGCATATAGTTTTTCTCAATTGTATCCGTTATCGGCTGATTTTCAATTTCCGCCTCAACTATCGCCGATGTTGTCGTTTTCTTCTTTTTCGCCATTTCTTATACTCGCTCCGAATAAATAATATGTTATAGAGGTCTGACGATCTCCCCGCCGGAGGCACGGATTATGCGGTTGTATACCGCAAGTCCTATCCCGTCCTTCCGGGGGAGCGGCGCATATATGCGGCTGCATCCGTCCTTGTCGGCGCGTCGCAGATACGCGAAAAGTCCGTGTGCGTATTCACTGCTTGAAGCTTTGTCGCCGCACGGGAATACTTCACAACCCTCAGGGAGTCCGTCGGTATCGCCATCGTATGCGACAACGGAAAAAGCACCGCTTTTGCCGCGCTCCATTTCGGCTACGACTTCGGCATAGCTGCGTCGAGTCTGCGACATATCAATGAGGTAAAGCTTCGCCGCAGGGGCGTAATGCTTGTACTTCATTCCCGGTGACTGCGGGTGATCGCCTGCGGCAGCAGGATCAGTGACTGCAGGATCGACATTTACGATATATCCGGCGTCCCTCAGCATTTCCGCGCTTACAGCTCCGGGTCTGAGCAGTCTCAGAGATCCGTCACTCTCGGGCCTTATAACGGTAGACTCAAGCCCGAATGTGCAGTCGCCGCCGTCGATTATCATATCGACTCTGCCCGACAGATCGTCGATCACGTGAGCGGCGACAGTCGGAGACGGCTTTCCCGAAAGATTTGCTGACGGAGCTGCAACGGGAACTGAGGCATGACGTATGAGAGCCGAGGCGACTCTGTTCGACGGACAGCGTATCGCTACCGTATCAAGTCCGCCCGTCACACCGTCGGGCACACAGTCACGCTTCTGCATAATGACCGTGATCGGTCCGGGCATAAAACGCTCGGCGAGATCGCGGAACACAGGTGTGATGTGCGCGAACCTTTCGGCTTCGGCAGGGTCGGCAACATGGACTATGAGTGGATTATCTGACGGTCTGCCCTTCGCGGAATAGACTTTTCCTGCCGCCTCGCTGCTGTATGCGGATGCTCCGAGTCCGTACACTGTTTCCGTCGGAAACGCGACAAGTCCGCCCGCCCGTATTATCTCGCCGGCGCGGGCAAGGCACTCGTTATCCGCCGCAGTAGGGTTTTCCGTATTTTCGATCTTATATATTGTGGTTGTCATTTCAAATCCTCGCCGCGCAGTCTTTCCGCTGCATCGGCAGTTGCGAGTGCATCGATCATGCGATCGATGTCCCCGTCAACGAATGTATCAAGTGAATAAAGCGTCAGACCGATACGGTGATCGGTGACGCGTCCCTGCGGAAAATTGTATGTGCGGATGCGCTCGCTGCGATCGCCGCTGCCGACCTGAAGCCGTCTTTCTCCCGCAATCTTGTCGCTCTGCTCCTTCTGCTTCATATCGTAGAGTTTTGTGCGAAGGATCTTCATCGCCTTGTCTTTGTTCTTGTACTGACTGCGCTCATCCTGGCACTCGACGACGATGCCCGTAGGCTTATGGAGAAGGCGGATCGCGGACTCCGTCTTATTGACGTGCTGTCCGCCGGCTCCGCTCGACTTTATCGTTTCGATCTCGATGTCTCCGGGCGCGATCTCGACCTCGACATCCTCCGCCTCCGGAAGGACCGCGACGGTCGCAGTGGAGGTGTGGATCCTGCCGGAGGTCTCGGTCTCCGGAACGCGCTGGACTCTGTGAACGCCGCTCTCGTATTTGAAGCGCGAATACGCGCCTTCACCCTTTACGATAAACGTGATCTCCTTGAAGCCGCCGAGTCCCGTTTCGTTCTCGCCGACGCGCTCAATCTTGTACTTGTGTGAATCGGAATACATACAGTACATCCGGTACAGCACGCCTGCAAACAGTGCAGCTTCCTCGCCGCCCACGCCTGCACGTATCTCGACGACGACGTTGCGGCTGTCGTTGGGATCGGCGGGCAGGAGGAGCATTTTAAGCTCGTCCGCAAGCCGCTCGAGCTTTTCCGACTCACTTTTGTATTCTTCGGCGGCGAGGTGACGCAGCTCGGCGTCCTCCTCGTCGTTCATCATTGATCTTGCATCCTCACAAACGGCAAGCGCGCGGTTATACTCGGCGTACTTCTCCATGAGCGGGGACATATCCTTATATTCCTTGGTGACTGCGGTATACTTTTCGATATTGCCCATTACATCCGGGTCGAACAGCTCGCGCTCAAGTTCCTTATAATGGGCTTCTGCCGCCTTCAGTTTCTCAAGCAAGAGTCTACCTCCGTTATGCGAGGCAGAATGCTTTGAATGCAAGGTGTGCGGTGTAGAGATCAGCCTTTGATATCAGCTCAAACGGAGCGTGCATTGAGAGAACCGGCACACCCATGTCAACTGCGCTGATGTTGAGATTTGCGATATACTTCGCGACGGTTCCGCCGCCACCTGCGTCAACCTTGCCCATCTCGGCAGTCTGCCAAAGCACTCCGCGCTCCGCGAAAACACGGCGTACGTAGCCGACAAGCTCGGCTGATGCGTCGTTCGTGGAGGATTTTCCGCCGCCGCCGGTATACTTTGACATTGCGACGCCGTATGAAGCGTATGCCGAATTCATCTTATCGAACACGTCGGAATAGAGCGGGTCGTAGCACGCGGTAACGTCTGCGGACAAGCACATAGATGCGGCGCGGACAACGGCTCCCTTTTCGCCCATTGCGGATGCGATGCAGTCGATTATGTCGCAGAGCAGACGCGACTGCATACCGGTGTTGCCGTCGCTGCCGGTCTCCTCTTTATCTACAAGTGCGCACAGCACCGTGTTCTCGGAATCATCGCTCTCGAGAAGTGCGGTGAGTGCGGGATAAGCGCACACGGTATCGTCGTGGCCGTAGGCGCCGATCATCCAGCGATCGAGACCTACATCAACCGATTTTCCTGCGGGAACAGCGCAAAGCTCGGCGCTGATGAAGTCCTCCTCGGTCATGCCGTACTTTTCAAACAGATAGTTCATGACTGAAAGCTTGACACCGTTGTCGGTGACGGCTTCTCCGTCCTCCATATAAGGCGCCGAAGCCACAAGGATACTGAGATTCTCGCCCTTGAAAGCGGTGCCGAGAGGCTCGGCGGACTGTTTGCGTCCGAGGTGCGGGAGAAGATCGGTCACGCAGAACACGGGATCGCCCGCGTCCTCGCCGATGGTCACGTCAACGGATGTGCCGTCGGAAAGGATGACTGTTCCGTGCAGTGCAAGCGGAAGCGTGACCCACTGATACTTGCGTATGCCGCCGTAGTAATGTGTCTTGAGATATCCGATGCCAGAATCCTCATACAGCGGATTCTGCTTGAGGTCGAGGCGAGGCGAGTCGATATGCGCTGCGAGGATACGTATGCCCTCGCTCACCGGGCGGCTGCCGATGCGGAACGCATAGATGTTCTTGCCCTTGTTGTTGTAGAAATACTTGCCGCCGGCGTGAAGATCGTCGCCGATGGTGTATTCGGTATATCCGTGCTCGCGCAGGATCTTTTCGGTGCTCTTTGTGATCTCGCGCTCGGTCTTACCGGAATCAAGGTAGTCCTTGTATCCCTCTGCATATTTCATAGCGCAGTCAAGCGTTTCGGCGTCGAGCACCTCAAAGGCGCTCTTCTTCTTTGCCAGAAGCTTTTCTGCAAGTTTTTCGGATTTCTTTGTTTCTTCCATTTTTATATTCCTCCGTTAAGGTTCATTTTTCGATAGTTCAGTAGTACAGCCGCATATAAATGCTCATAGCGCGGTTCATCTTTGCGACATACTTTGAGGTTTCCGGAAACGGTATTTTCTTCAGCGTAACGCCGTCCTCGGAATATTCTTTGTCGGCGAGCCATCCGTCAACGTTTGTCGATCCTCCGTTATACGCGGCAAACACCGTGTCCCAGTTCTGATATTTCAGATAGAGCTTTGACAGGTAGTATGTGCCGTAGCGGATGTTGGTCTCTGGGCCGTAGATGAGATCCGGTTCATACGCTTCCTTGTTCTCCGCCATCAGATACTGGAATGTATCCGGCATAAGCTGCATGAGTCCCACGGCTCCGGCGGATGAGACCGCATTTGATGAAAAACCGCTCTCCACCTTTATGGTCGCGTAGACTATATACTCCGGCACGCCGTACATCTCGGAATATTTCTCAACATATTCGCTGTAACTCTGCGGATAGTTCTTGCGGTCGATATTGTCCCATATTAGCTGATACAGGAATCCTATTATCACCGACAGCGACAGTATCGCAAGTATCACCGCACTGCGCCTGAGGGCGCTCTTATATCTCATTATGCCTCAAATCCTCACTCGCCATCAAGAATTTCTCCGAGAATCATTTCAGCCTGCTTCCCGATCGGCGACTCGCCGTCGTTCAGAAATACGAAATCGGCGCGTGCGTGCAGCTCCTCATCCGGAATCTGTGACGCGAGTCTGCGCATTGCCTGCTCCGGCGTGATTCCGTCGCGTGCGACGATCCTGCGGACAAGCGTATCTTCGGGCGCGGTAACGCAGACGACGGCGTCGCATTTTTTATCAAATCCGCTCTCGAAAAGCGCGGGCGCATCGACCAACACACACGTCGTGCCCATACGAAGATACTCAAATATCATTGCCTCTGTGCGCTCCATTATACGCTTGTGCGTTATGGAGTTCAGGAGCGAAAGCTTCTCTTTATCGCCGAAAACTATTCTCGCAAGATAAGCGCGATTGAGCGATCCGTCGGACGCGATGACCTTTCCGCCGAATTTATTGGCGATCATTCGCACGCACTCCGACGGCATACCGTCGTCATCCGCACGCGTAAGGTCGCGGTAAACGCGGTCTGTGTCGATCGATTTTGCGCCAAGCTCCTCAAACGCCTTGCAAACAGTAGTTTTGCCGGAACCGCTTCTGCCGCAGATCCCGACAACTCTTCCCATACCTCTGTCCTTCATAATATGACCGTTCCTTTCATGAATATGACTTCTCACGGCACATGCCGGTTCGGATAGATATACATTATACATTTTATCACATATGCTGCGATTTTTCAAGAGGTGGAACGCGAAATACGTGAAGCGAAAAGCGGAATACCTCCCGCAGCTTTATTGACAACCGGAAAACTTCTTGATATAATATAGTGAAAGTAATGAGACAGCGGAGGGTGCGGTGAAACAGCTTTTTCCATCGGTAATCGGCAATACTGCCGCAAAACAGCGTCTCGGCAGAGACATCGCCGAGGGTACGGCATCTCATGCTTACATTATTTCAGGCTCCGACGGGATCGGTAAGTCCCTTATGGCTCATCAGATCGCTGCGGCGATTCTGTGCGAGAATTCCCATAACGATGCAGAACCACTTCCCTGCGGTCACTGCTCGGCGTGCGACCGTATTATGCGCGACATCCACCCGGATGTGATCGTTGTCAGACGGGGCGAGCGCAAGACGATCGGTGTTGACACCGTGCGACGGATAAAGAGCGAGCTTTTTATAACTCCGGATGAGGCGGAACACAAGTTCTTTATAATCGAGGACGCGGAGACGATGACGCCGGAAGCGCAGAACGCGCTGCTCATCTCCCTTGAGGAGCCGCCGCCGTTTGCATCATTCATTCTTCTTGTTGCCGACCACAAGCTTCTGCTTGAAACTATACGCAGCCGTGCACAGCTTATAAGGATGCAGTCGCTCGAACCCGACGAAATGCGTGAATTCCTTGAGTTACTTTCACTCGCAGACGGACTTTCCGATGAGCGGATCCGCGAGATCACGCGCGATTCCGACGGGATAGCCGGACGTGCCGTTGCTCTTCTCTCCGGTGCCGGCAAATCTCCCGAAATACACGCTGCCGCCGAAGAATTCCTGCGGGTGTCGCTTACGGGAGACTTATCGGCGAAGGCACGCTATGCGGCAACTGTCACGCGCTCACGCGATGAGCTGTCCGCTATCATTTCCGACTGCAAGGTCGCGGTCAGAGACATTATCGCACAGAAAAAACGCGCGGGAGCGGAGCTGCTGTTTTTCGCCGAGCCGAAAGAAGTGCGTCCGTACATATCGCATAACGCGGTCGCGCTTTATCGGTTTTACTCACTGCTTGAACGCTCGGAGCGCGAGCTTGCGGGCAACGCTTCTGCTCTGCTTGTGGCGGAGCGCCTTATAATGCACAAAATCTGAATACTCTGAAAGGGCGGCACAGCCGCATTTATATATGGAAAAACACAGCGAATTTTCAAGAGACGAAAACATAATATCCGACTTTGTTCCGTCGAATATCGACGGTTTTCCGCAGGTCACCGAGGTGAGTGCAGTCACCGAAACGCCTGCGACCGTTGATGTTATCGGGGTGAAGTTCAAGGACTCCGGCAAAATGTATTATTTTGACCCGAAGGGGCTTGACATTCCCGAAAACTCACCGCTTATCGTTGAGACGACGCGCGGGATCGAGTTCGGCACGGCATCCGGAGGGGTGAAAAACGTTCCGGCGTCGGAGGTGATCCCGCCCCTGCGCCCTGTCGTTCGCATTGCGACCGAGGAGGACATCGCTCACCGCGCCGCTCTTGCCGAAAAAGAGAAAAAGGCGTATGCGATATGCGTTGAGAAGATACGCGAACACGGTCTCGGAATGAAGCTCATCGAAGCCGAGTACACCTTTGACGAGGGCAAGCTCACGTTCTATTTCTCGGTTGACGGGCGCGTCGATTTCCGCGAGCTTGTGAAGGATCTTGCATCCGTATTCCGCACGAGAATAGAGCTGCGGCAGATCGGAATCCGCGACGAAGCAAAGCTTCTCGGAGGACTCGGCGTATGCGGCAGACCGTTCTGCTGCTCGACGTTCCTGTCAGAGTTCGTGCAGGTCTCGATAAAGATGGCAAAAGAGCAGAATATGTCGCTGAACTCATCGAAGATATCCGGCACGTGCGGCAGACTCATGTGCTGCCTCAAATACGAGCATGAGGTCTACGAGGAGGAGATCAAGCTGACCCCGCCCGTTGACAGCCGCGTCAAGACTCCCGACGGAACGGGATACGTCAAGGAGACAAACCCACTTGCTGGAACCGTCCGCGTTATTCTCGATTCCGAGCCTGACAAGCTGACGGAATATCACCGTGACAAGGTCACTGTAATCGGCCGCCGCGAAAAAGGTACGCCCCGTCCGCAGATAGAGCCGCGCCGCAGCCGCGCGGAGCGGAATCGTCAAAATGACAAAAACGACAAGCAAAAAAACTCCGAACAGCCGAAAAATCAGGAAAAAGAAAAAGATTCCGGAAATTCTTAAATTTTTTCCGAAAAGTATTTTCAAACCGAAGTTTTTGTGATACAATGGTTAAAACTTAAATTTACGGAGGTTTACTGTCATGGCATATAAGATCAGTGATGACTGCATTTCCTGCGGTGCTTGCGCTGCCGAGTGCCCTGCTGAGGCTATCTCTGAGGGTGCTGACAAGTACGTGATCGACGCAGACAAATGTCTTGATTGCGGCGCTTGCGCCGGCGTATGTCCCGTAGATGCTCCCGCTGCTGAGTAAGCGGTCAACTACATACTGCATACCAAATAAGATTGAAAAATCTGCACATCTCGGTGTGCGGATTTTTCAATATAACGGAGATTTTTATGGATACACGGATTCTGCCGGGAGAACGGCTCGATTTTGTAAATGAGAATATCTCGCTGATACAGAAAAGCGACGGACTTACCTTCGGGACGGATGCATATCTTCTTGCGGCAATGGCTGCGGGCAAAGGGCGCGGATGCGATCTCGGCGCCGGAACGGGAATCGCCTCACTTCTCTGTGCCGCATCCGGCAAATGCGAAAAGATATACGCTGTCGAGATTCAGGATGAATTCTTTGACCTGTGTCAGCGCAACGCGAGGCTTAACTGTCTGCACGACAAAGTAATTCCGATAAACAAGGATGTGCGCGAGATCATGCCTGCCGACACCGGCGGAGAGGTCAATTTTGTTATCTCGAATCCTCCGTATATGTCAGCCGACTCCGGCAGGGGAAATGTGTCCGACATGAAGAACATTGCCCGCCGCGAGGTGTTCGGCACAATATCGGATTTTGCGGCGGCAGCTGCGCGTATTCTGCGCTACGGCGGGGATTTCTACGTTGTGTATCGCCCGGAGCGTCTGTGCGAGCTTACCGATGCCCTGCGGCACGCCGCGCTTGAGCCAAAGGATCTAGTGCTCGTTTGCCCTACCGCCGTGTCCGCGCCGTCGCTCGTCCTTGTACGCGCACGGAAATTCGGTCGTCCGGGAGTAAAGATCGCGCCGCCGCTCATAATCTACCGCGAGCGCGGAACGCCGCCCGAAGCACCGCTACCCGCGGGTGAGCGCGATCTCGGATACACCGAAAGCTTCGCACGTATATACCGTGACTTTTCACTTGATCATATTTTACGCCAAAGGAGAAAACCGAGATGAGCTATCCTAAAAAATCAATCGGTGAAACTGAGCGAAACCGCACGGTCGGCGGGACGCTCTACCTTGTTCCGACGCCGATCGGCAATCTCTCCGACATCAGCGAGCGCGCACTGAAGGTTCTTTCAGAAGTTGATTTCGTTGCTGCCGAGGACACACGCAACTCGGGACTGCTCCTCTCCCGCTTCGGAATATCAAAGCCGCTCATCAGCTATTTCGAGCACAATCGCCGCGAGCGCGGTGAGATCATCGCCGCACGGCTTGAGGCGGGTGAATCATGTGCGCTTGTCACCGATGCGGGAACACCCGCGATCAGCGACCCCGGCGAGGATCTCGTGCGCCTGTGCGCCGAGCGCGGTATTCCAGTTACATCCATCCCCGGCCCCTGCGCGGCTGTGACGGCGCTCACGCTCTCGTCGCTGCCTACCGGCAGATTCGCGTTTGAAGGATTCCTCTCGACCAACAAGACCGACCGGCGCGAACATCTTGATTCGCTTAAATATGACCGGCACACGCTGATATTCTACGAAGCGCCGCACAAGCTTCGCGCGACGCTTGACGATCTTTTGGCGGCGTTCGGGGACAGGCGCATATCGCTCTGCCGTGAGCTTACAAAACTCAACGAGGAGGTCATGCGCACAACGCTCAGCGGTGTTGTTGAGTATTACAAAGACAATGCGCCGCGCGGAGAGTACGTCCTCGTGCTTGAAGGCGCAGCAGAGTCCGCACCGCCTGCGACTGATTATCCCGACGATCCGGCGGAGCACGTTCGGCTTTACACCGAGCGCGGAATGGCGAAAATGGATGCGATCAAAAAAGCGGCTGCCGAGCGCGGAATGACAAAGCGTGAGCTTTACGCGATGCTTATCGCCGAAAACGACGGATTGGACGAATGAAATTTGTCGCACTTTGCACATTGCGGCGCTGCTAATACGCCATTTATGTTCATATTGCACATAAAAAACGCCTTGTAAATACGGCGTTTTTTTGTTATAATATGATAATACCATACTTATATTAATAAGGGGGCATTCGTGTGAACAAAAACAGCTGCATTCTTCACGGATGTGATATCTACGACAGTGATTACGAAACGTTCGTTCACGGTGCGATCCTCATTGAGGACGGCAAGTTTGCGCGCGTGATGCGGACCGACGACATCTCGCTCTCTCCCGAGGGTGTAAAGAAGATCGATATGACCGGAAAATACGTGATTCCCGGACTTGTCGATGTCCACACTCACGGTCGCGCCGGATACGACTTCAACACCGCTCCGGCTGAAAAATATGATGAGATCGCACTCTCGTATGCGCGAACCGGAACGACAACGCTGATGCCTACGCTTGCTTCGGCAACGCTTGAGTCGCTTGAGTGTTCTACCGCGGCAATCGCCGCGCGGAAGAATATTCCCGGTACGGCGGCATTTGCGGGAGTTCACCTTGAGGGACGTTATCTTTCGCCGAAAAAGCGCGGTGCACACGCGCCGGAGTTTCTTTCCGACCCGTCCGCAGCGGAGATACGCCGTTTCAGGGAGATCGCGCCTGACACACGAATGCGCCTGTCAATGGCACCCGAGCTTCCGGGCGGTGACGACATGATCCGCGCGGCGCGCGAGCTTGGAGTCGTTGTCACGGCGGCTCACACCGATGCGGATTTTGCACAGCTTTCACACGCGGTCGCGCTCGGTGTCACGGGATTTACCCACACGTTCAACGCGATGCGTCCGATCCACCACCGCGATCCGGGCGGCGCCGGTGCCGCGCTGCTTTTCGACGAATGCTATGCCGAATTCATCTGCGACGGTCATCACATTGCGCCGGAGATAATAAAGCTCTCATGGCGTGCGAAAGTGCCTGACCGGTTTGTGCTCATTACGGACTCGATGGAGGCGGCGGGCTGTCCCGACGGCGAATATTCGATTGCCGGACTGCCGGTGTTTGTCCGCGACGGGCTTGCGGTGAATAATGAGGGGGCACTTGCGGGAAGCACGCTTGATCTGTTCACGGCGCTCAAGAATTTCATGAAATTCTGCGGTCTCAGCCTCGAAGAGGCACTTCCCTCTGCAACGTCAAATCCCGCGAGAATGATCGGTGCTGCCGATGAATGCGGTTCAATCCGCGAGGGTGCTCGCGCCGACTTCATCGTCATCTCCGACAAAGATGATCCCGTGATCGAATCCGTTGTCGCTGCCGGCAAAACGGTTGAACTCTGACTGTAAAAATAATATTTTCGAGGTAAAAATGGATAAGGAAAAGTTTTATATAACTACCGCGATTGCATACGCATCGCAGAAACCGCACTTCGGCAACACATACGAGATCATCCTGACGGATGCCATCGCGCGCTACAAGAGGCAGATGGGTTATGACGTATTCTTCTGCACCGGCACAGACGAGCACGGTCAGAAGATCGAGAATAAGGCGAATGAGGCAGGCGTTACACCGAAAAAGTTCGTTGACGGCGTTGCCGACGAGATACGCGGTGTATGGGACGCGATGAACACGACATACGATCACTTCATCCGCACGACCGACGATCATCACGAGCGTGCCGTTCAGCACATTTTCGAGAAATTCTACAAGCAGGGCGACATTTACAAGGGTTACTACGAGGATTGGTACTGCACGCCGTGCGAGTCGTTTTTCACCGATACTCAGCTTGTTGACGGCAAGTGTCCCGACTGCGGACGCGAGGTTCAGAAGACGCGCGAGGAGACATACTTCTTCAGGATGAGCGCCTACGCCGACAGGCTCGTCAAATACTACGAGGAAAACGTCACGTTCATTGAACCGGAAACGAAGAAAAAGGAGATGCTGAATAACTTCATCATCCCCGGACTTCAGGATCTGTGCGTGTCGCGCACATCATTCAAATGGGGTATTCCCGTTCCGTTCGACAACAAGCATGTAATATATGTATGGCTTGACGCGCTGACGAACTATATCACCGCTCTCGGATACGATCCGTACAATGAAGAACAGCCCGAAAAATTCAAGAAATACTGGCCGTGCGACGTCCACGTGATCGGAAAGGACATCACGCGCTTCCACACGATCTACTGGCCGATATTCCTGATGGCGCTCGGTCTTCCCCTCCCCAAAAAGGTATTTGTGCACCCGTGGTTCAAGTTCGGCGAGGACAAGATGTCAAAGTCACGCGGCAACGTTATCTACGCGGACAAGCTTGCCGAGCGTTTCTCGGTTGACGGCGTGAGATATTTCGCACTTTCCGAGATGCCCTACGTCAATGACGGTTCTATCACATATGAATCGTTCATCAGCCGCTACAACATGGATCTCGCGAACAACCTCGGAAATCTCGTCAGTCGCACTGCTGTAATGACGAAGAAGTATTTCGGCGGCGTGATCCCCGCTCCTGCGGGCGAGGTCGATCCGGATGCAGACCTCAAGGCAGTCGCAATGGATTCCGTAAAGGAATTCCGCTCCCTTATGGACACATATCATCTTGCCGACGCGGCTGAATGCGCGATGCTCATGCTCCGCCGTGCAAACAAATATATTGACGAGACGATGCCGTGGGCGCTTGCGAAGGATGAGAGCGCAAAGGAGCGTCTCGGTACGGTGCTCTACAATCTGCTTGAGATGATACGCATCGGTGCGATCCTGCTTGCGCCGATAATTCCCGAGACCTCTGACAAGATCTTTGCAATGCTGAAAACCGATGCCCGCGGCTACGACTCGCTTGAAGCATTCGGCGGGCTTGAGGCAGGACACGAGATCGGCGAGTGCGAGATGCTCTTCTCGCGCATCGACGAGGAAAAAATGCTTGCCGAGATCGCAGCTGAGACCGCAGCGGCAAAGGCGGCGGCTGCACCCGAGAAGCCCGAAGGACTCGCGCAGATCGGCATTGACGATTTCATGAAAACCGAGCTTCGTTGCGCAAGGGTTGTCGAATGCGAGAAGGTTCCGAAATCGAAGAAGCTTCTCCGCCTTGTGCTTGACCTCGGCTACGAGCGCCGTCAGGTTGCCTCCGGAATCGCGCAGTATTACACGCCGGACGAGCTTATCGGACGGAATGTCATCGTCGTCGCAAATCTTGCACCGGCGAAGCTTTGCGGAGTCGAGAGCTGCGGCATGATCCTCGCGTGCGGTGAGGAGTCGCCGAAGGTCGTATTCCTCGACGAGAACACGAAGCCGGGCGAGCGCATCAGATGACCCGACTGTTTGATTCACACGCGCACTACAACGACAGCCGGTTCGGCGATTATCCCGGCGGTGCTGCCGGTGCGATAAAGGATTCGTTTGATTCCGGCGTATGCGGCATCATGTGCGTCGGAACGCTTCCGGAGACTTCCGCCGAGTGCATTGCTCTCGCCGAAGCCTATGACCGCATTTACGCCGCAGCAGGAATTCATCCCGGCGATTCACGTTTCATCCCGTGCGGCAGCGAAAAATCCGCACTTGACCAAATCCGTGCGATGCTCGATCACGAGCGCGTACTCGCGATAGGCGAGATCGGACTTGACTATCACTACGGTCGCGAGGATGAGGCGAGGCAGAAGTATTTCTTTGACGCGCAGCTCTCGCTCGCCGAAGAGACTTCCTATCCGGTGATAATACATGACCGTGAGGCGCACGGCGACACGCTCGATATTCTGAAGGCGCACAAGGGTGTCACAGCCGTTCTGCACAGCTTCAGCGGAAGCGCCGAGATGGCACGCGAGCTTTGCTCGATGGGGCACTTTATCTCCTTCTCGGGAACTGTCAGCTACAAAAGCGCAAAGAATGTCCGCGCTGCCGCAGCAGCCGTTCCGCGTGATCGGATCTTAGTCGAGACCGACGCGCCGTATCTCCCGCCCGAGCCGCACAGGGGCGAGATCAATCTATCAGCATATCTCAGATTTACAGCCGCAGCCGCAGCGGATGCCGCAGGGATCCCGTTTGACGAGTTCTGCGACATCACTGTGCGCAACACCGAAAAATTTTTCGGGATCGGCGGCTGAAATCTCTAACCGAAAGGACAGGTACCATGATCATCACATACACTCAGGGCGACGGCCTTTACGTAAACATGACAAATCTCTGCACGAACAAGTGCACGTTCTGCGTCCGCAGTCACGGAGACGATATTTACGGTAATCTCTGGCTTGAACAGGAGCCGACACGCGATCAGATATACGAATCAATCATCGAAGCTCATCCCGAGAAATTCGAGGAGATCGTATTCTGCGGATACGGTGAGCCGACGTGCCGACTTTACGATATGCTGACGATCTGCAAGAAGCTCCGCGAGAAGTATCCGGATATTCCGATCCGTCTTAACACGAACGGTCATGCGTCCATGATCATGGGCGAGGATACGACTCCGCTATTTGAAGGACTGTTCGATACGATTTCAATCAGCCTCAATGCCCCCGATTCCGAGACATACATGAAGCTTTGCGTTCCGAAATTCGGCGAGGACACGTATGCCGGAGTTCTCAAGTTTGCTCGCGATGTCGCGCGCCATGTGCCGAATGTAGTGCTTACAGCGGTGCGAGGTACTGTATCCGAGGAGGATCTCGCGAGATGCGCCGAGGTCGCGCGTGGGCTCGGAATCAAGTTCCGCATCCGGGAATATATCTGATAATAAATAGCGCTTATAAAAATGAGCAGTCCGATGTGTTCGGACTGCTCATTTTGTCAGTGAGCGATTTTATTATTTCACATCAACTATCTTCGCTCTGAAGACCTGGCAGGAGTGTCCCTCGACCCAGTCAAACTTGAACACGCCGCCTTCGGGACGTCTGACCTCACCTGTCCACAGGTCTGTCGCCTCAATGGTTTTTCCGGCGGTGATCGGCAGTCCGAGATTGTCGAGCGTGAACCAGTTGCTCCGCGTGTCGTCGGAGAGATTGAAGAATCCGATCGCGATCTCGCCGTCATCGAGGAACCGAGCCATTATGGGACTCTCAAGGGGATAGCTGCTCCAGAATGCCTCGCCGGGACCGCGGCTCGTCTTCGGCTCGTACAGGATGGAATTGAGGAAGAAAGGCTGACGGTACGCCGCATCCTGATTTATGCGGAGCACTTCTCTGTTTGTCAGTATCTTTTTCGTCTCATCGGTCATGCTCCGTATATCGCAGCCAATCATAAGCGGCGATCCCATAAACGCCCAAAGCGAGAAGTGTGTCTTGTATTCCTCGAATGTGCATCCTCCGACGCCGACGTTACCTTGGCCGTTCATTCCGACGACGAGCATATCCATATCGTTGAAGCAGCCGCTGCCGTTATACTCCATCTCCTGCATTTCCTTCTGCGCGAGCATTCTGATATTCGGCCAGCCGTCGTAGATATCACCGGTCGATCGCCACAGGTGCGCACCGGTTTCCTTTATCCACTGACGGGTGTTGTCAATTCCCCAAGAGCAGGCGGAGAACACGATATCGCGTCCGGAGTTCGCGAGCGCGAGCGCCATCCGCTTATAGAGGATATCTCCACGAACATTCGTCGGGTGGTAGCAGTAGTCGTATTTGAGATAATCGACGCCCCACTCAGCGAACGAAGCGGCGTCTATCCACTCATATTCAAACGAAGCGGGATAACCTGCGCACGTTTGATAACCTGCACACGAATACATACCGAATTTCAGTCCCTTTGAATGGATGTAATCCGAGAGATACTTCATCCCGTGCGGAAATTTTTCGGGATCGGGGACAAGCCGTCCGTTCTCATCTCGCTCCTTGAGCGCCCATATATCGTCGATGACGACATATTCATAGCCGGCAGAAAGAAGTCCCTCTTTGACCATTGCGTCGGCAGACTGCATTATCAGTTCCTCGTTTATGTTCGGGCCGAATGTATTCCACGTGTTCCACCCGAGCGGCGGTCTTGTAACTATCATAGTAAATCTCCTGTTTGAATCCCTGCGGGAATTTTGTTTATTATAGCATAAACTGTGCTTTATATCAAACGCGGCGGTGCCGCATTTTTTGTTTTTCCGTATACGGTGTCGCTGCCGAAAAATATCCGGATGTCAGACGATTTTGCGGCAAGGCTGCATAGAGCCTGTCTGCGGCAGAGCTTCGCTCATACTGCTCGGCGCAGCCATCCGGCGGATCGGAGGGCTTTGTCACGATCCGGATATCGCCCCGCTTTGAAGCGTCTCTCAGTATCTCTCGTCCCTCACGCCCGATCGCGAGGACGGTGGTGAAGGTCGGATCTTCTCTTATATCCGCGCGTGTGATCCCGCACGTCATGTACAAAGCAGCACGACGTAGCCGCGCAACCGTGAATTTTTTGGTTGCGGCAGCCGCGAGCATCGCTTCCCCGCTTTCGGCTTCGTTTGCGGCGCGGATCAGGCGAAAGCCCAGCCCTCCGGACGCTTCGGCGATGTTTTCGGGATTGGGGTCCGCAAGCCTGAAATACAGCTGCTCCGCATCATACAGCCGATTCTCCGGCAGAAGATCGGATTTTGTGAATATCTCACGCGCGGCGGTAGGGATAAAAGGCATGGCTGATGATAGATCGCCGTCTGTCATCATACGCCGAAGCTCGGTCGCGGATGTCGTTTCGTCTGTGCGTCTGGGAATCGGCGCACATTGCAGACCTCCCGACAATTCGGCATATCTGAAATACTCGACGCCGAGTATATCATTCGGATTTGTGAGCGTGGCGGCGTCCTCGCCGAGCAGTCTGCAAAGAAGCATCTGCCTCAGCGCTCCGGCGCCCATATCGGGATTTTCCCGCTCGGCATCGCGGTACATCGTGTCAAAATCACCCTGCGCCATAAGCGCACCTGCGCGCGCAAGCAGATCGGCGTTGCCGCTCCCGCTCCCGAACATAAGCCGATCGGCTCCGACCGCGTTCGCAATGTGAACACCCGCACGGGCAAAATCCGCCGCGCCCGCCGCGCACCAGGGGAACGGCAGCTCGATCACAAGATCTGCACCGCACGTAATGGCGGCGCGTGCGCGGAGATATTTGTTATAGACAGCGCTGCTGCCGCGCTGGCAGAAATTCCCGCTCATCACAAGCACAACGCGCCCGTTCTTCTTCGCCTCCGAGATCAGGTACTCGTGCCCCGTGTGGAGTGGATTCAGCTCGCAAATTATCGCCGTCGTCATATGTCTCTCCGTAATTTATTCTACAAGTATAATACAGCACCGGCGGCGGTTTGTCAAATGTTTATTCAAAAAAGGGATGTTGGTATTGAAATTTTAGGCAATTTGTGCTATAATCCATCCGTAGAATTGTGTCATCGACACTCCAACGGAGGTTCATCAATGAAACGAATTATCTCTGCCGTCCTTCTCTCAGCTCTCCTTATAACCTCGGCTGTCTCATGCGGCTCAAAGGATGCGGCTGACCGGACAAACATCAGCTCGACCTCGAGCGACTGTGAAAAGTACGCCGAATGGCTTCAGAACCGCATCGGGGATTTTGACGGTAAGGTTCTCGTCTGCGACGCGGAGAGAACCGCAGATTACGGTATCGATCTCGCCATGTTCCGCAGCGAGGGTTACGTGATCAAAAATGTGGGAGATCAGACCGTAATCGCTGCGAAAAGCGACGATGGGTTCGACCGCGCCGTAAGATATTTCGCGAACAACACGGAAAACTGCTCAAATGTGGTCTACGGCGAGAACGAAAGAATCGGGCAGCTTCTCATAGCGGGGACCGATATATCCGAATACCGTATCGTCATGCCGCAGAGCTATCCCGACGGCTCATACAAAGACACCGCAGAAAGCGCGTCGGATATACTTAATTTCTATATTCTTGACGCTTGCGGCTTTGATCTCGAAATCACCGACAAGCCGGGACAGCACAATATTCAGCTCATAATTGATGACGGAACGAAATACGGTGACGAGGGCGTCGGATATGAGGTGAAGAACGGCGACCTCATTATAACCGGCGGTCTCAAGCGCGGACTCATTTACGCCGCATACGATTTTCTTGAAAATGTGCTCGGCTTCCGTTTCCTTTCACGCGGCGTTACATATATTTATGATGCAGATATGATCTCCCTTGATGAGGGGACCTCATACGAAAAAACGGATATTACTTTCGCTTGGCGCGATACATTCACCTATATCGACGGAAAAACAGGGCTCTACCCTGCTTCGGCTTACGGCAGAGAATACGCCGAGAACAGGATCGCCCGCAAGCTTAACGCTCTGTGGGGGCAGGAGTGGATCCAGTCGGAAGACTACGGTTACGGCTATGGTCCAGACTCAAATCACTCGGCATATCGCCTTAATCCTTCCGTTCCCGATCTTCAGGCGCCGTGCTACTCCGATCCGGATATTTACGACGAGTGCATCGAAAACCTCAGAAAGTACATTGACAGTCTGATTTCTTCCGGGCTCACTCCCGGCGTGAACTTCCCTCAGATCTCGATATCGCAGAACGACGGTGAGGGCTGGTGCAGTTGCCGCGACTGCATGAAGACCATCGCAAAATACGGTTCAAAATCCGCGACGCTCATAGACTTTATCAATCGCATTTCAGCTGAGCTTACGCCGGAATATCCGGGAATAGAGTTTTGGACTCTCGCATATCAACCGACCGAGGCAGCACCGAAGAGCATGGATATCGCCGACAATCTCTACATCGGCTTCTGCTACTATCTCGCGTGCAACAATCACTCGGTCGACGGAACCGAGTGCCCTCCGCAGACCGGCGGATACAAGAATTTTGACCACATCGGCAATCTTGAAAATTGGCTGAAGCTTACCGAGAACGTGCACGTCTGGTACTATGCAAACAACTTTGCCGAGACGATCGCCCCCGTGCCGATCATCGGTCAGATGCGCCGCGATCTCAGATATTTCGCAGAGCTTGGTGTCAAGGGTATGTTCATTCAGAACGAGGACACGACACTCGGCTTCGACGATCTCACGTCTTACCTGTTCGCGCGTCTCCTTTGGGATCCGTATATGAGCGAGGATGAGTACGATGCGGCTATCCGCGAGTTCCTCACGGTGTTCTACGGTGACGCTGCCGCGGACGGACTGTATGACTACATTATGATGCTTGAGGCGGCGGGCGACAGCACGAACAACTGCTGGACCGCACTTGCGTCTCCCCCGTTCGATATCTACGATTACGAATACATCGCCGAAAACTTTGACTGGTCGAGCAAGGTGTTTGAGGAAGCAATCACCAAGGCGGAATACGCAGAGATGGAGCGCCGTCTTGAGATGCTCTCATGTCATATGTATTTCAACGGTATTTCGGCTACGTTCACTGAGAGATACAAGAACGGCACACCCGAGGAAAAGGCTGAGACCGAGCGCAGATATCAGCTGCTCTTTGATCGCATGACAAAGTACAAGGACAGCATAATGCTTGCGATCTTCAAGGATGATCAGATCCCCGAGACGCTCGACACCACCGTAAGCCCTCTGCATTGGTACAAACCCACTTCGTGGTGGGGCACGGATTGGGACAAATAAACAGCTTAAAACAGCGCCGCATAAGCGGCGCTGTTTTGCACAGACAAAATATATTTTTATCCCCGAATTTTGTAATATTTCGGACATTTTTCTATTGCCTTTTCTCCATTGTGGTGGTATAATTAATTCGTATGTTTGATTGGAGAAAAATATAATGTCTAATATTAAAAATACAAAGAAGTATATTAACAAATATCTGAAAATCTCTCTTCTCATGCTCGTTGACGTGTTGTTCGTCAACCTTTCCGCGTTTCTCACTCTTTTTGTTCATTTTGATTTCAATATTCACTCCGAACTCTTTCAAAAATACGCAACGAATTATTATTCGCACATAATAATCTTCACGCTTTCCGCAGTTGCTATTTTCCACGCTTTCCGCATTTACAGCAGCCTGTGGGAATTTTCAAGCGTAAACGAAGCCATACAGATCGTTGCTGCTGTGTTCGTCTTCAACATACTGAATCTCGTCTATATTCACATTACAGACGGTATTCTTCCGTTGACGTTCCCTATTACAAACGCGCTTTTCCTGTGCTTCTTTATGCTTGCGCTCCGGTTCGGTTACAGATTTATCCGTTCGCTGAAGAACAACGTGCAGAAGCACTCCGGCGAAAAGGTGCGCACGCTTATTGTCGGCGGCGGAGTTGCCGCGGCAACTCTTATCCGTGAGATTCAGAACAACCCTACTGTGAAGAACAAAGTCATCTGTGTTGTTGACGACGATCCGTACAAGCTTCGCTCTTCGATCTATGGAGTAAAGATTCTCGGAAACCGTTTCTCGATCCCCGAGCTTGTCAACAAATATCAGATCGAGGAGATCATAATAGCAATTCCGAGCGCTTTACCGAAAAACCGTCACGAGATCATCGAGATCTGCCAGAAGACAAACTGCTCCATTCGGACGCTGCCCGGTATATATCAGCTTGTTAACGGCGAGGTCAGCATACAGAAGCTGCGCCGCGTCGAGATTGACGATCTGCTCGGGCGCGACACCGTGAAGGTCGATCTGCACGAGATCACCTCATACATAGTCGGTAAAACCGTTCTCGTCACGGGAGGCGGCGGATCGATCGGCTCTGAGCTGTGCCGGCAGATCGCCGCAGCAAAGCCGGAGCGTCTTATAATTTTTGATATCTACGAGAACAACGCATACGCGATTCAGCAGGAGCTGCAATACAAGTTCCCGTCTCTCACACTCACGGTTCTCATCGGCTCTGTCCGCGATTCCCGTCGTGTTGATCAAATATTCGAGGACTACCATCCCCAACTTGTTTTCCATGCCGCTGCGCATAAGCATGTTCCCCTCATGGAAAACTCCCCGAACGAGGCAATAAAGAACAACGTATTCGGCACATACAATACTGCGGCTGCCGCCGACAAATACGGCGCCGAGGCATTCATTCTCATCTCGACCGATAAAGCCGTAAATCCGACGAACGTCATGGGCGCGTCAAAGCGTATGTGTGAGATGGTAGTTCAGTATTTTGCATCGAGATCGACTGTGAGATTTGCAGCTGTTCGTTTCGGAAACGTGCTCGGTTCGAACGGCAGCGTGATCCCGCTGTTCAAGAAGCAGATCGAGCGCGGCGGACCTGTCACGGTAACTCATCCCGACATTATCCGTTTCTTTATGACCATCCCGGAAGCCGTTTCACTTGTGCTTCAGGCAGGAGCATACGCAAACAACGGCGAAGTGTTCGTGCTTGACATGGGCGAGCCTGTAAAGATTGACGATCTTGCACGCAAAATGATAAGGCTCTCCGGACTTGAACCGGATGTCGATATCAAGATCGAGTATTCCGGACTTCGCGAAGGCGAAAAGCTCTATGAGGAGATACTCCTCTCGGGCGAGGGGCTCGGCAAAACGCCGAATAACCTCATTTACATCGGACGTCCGCAGAAGAAAGACGACGCCGTATTTGAAAAGGAGCTTGAGGAGCTTCACAACGCCTTTTATGCCGATCCGGACGAGCTGCGCGCTCTCATGATGCGCATTGTTCCGGAATTTCATCCCGAGATGGCGGGCGTACCGAAAAAATAAAAATATTTTATGCGTCACTCAAGGCAGACCGGACGCAGACGCGGCGGTCTGCCTTTGTGCGTCTTTTCACTTTACAGAAGGAGCAACCAATGGACAATACCTTAGCACCGAAAGAAAATAAAATGGGCACAATGCCCGTAGCAAAGCTGCTTTTTTCAATGGCGATCCCTATGATGATCTCCATGCTCGTACAGGCATTCTATAACGTTGTTGACAGCTTTTTTGTTGCAAAGCTCAGCGAGGACGCGTTCAACGCGATCTCGCTCGCCTTTCCGCTTCAGAACCTTATGATAGCATTCGGCGGCGGTACAGCCGTCGGAATGAACGCGATCCTCTCACGCGCACTCGGTGCAAAAGAACAGGAGGCTGCCGATAAAGCTGCAAATACGGGAATTTTCCTCGCGATCTGCAACTTCGTTGTATTCATGCTTATCGGAATCTTTTTCTCGCGCACGTTTTTCGCGCTTCAGACCGACGTGCCCGCGATCATCTCCTACGGCGAGAGCTATACATCCATCTGCCTGTGCTTCTCCATCGGAATATTCTTTCAGTTCTGCTTTGAGCGTCTGCTGCAATCGACCGGACGGACGTTTCTCGCAATGTGCACGCAGCTCATCGGTGCGCTGATCAACATTATTCTTGATCCGATCCTGATATTCGGTCTCTGCGGCTTTCCTCGTCTTGAGGTTGCCGGCGCCGCGATCGCCACGGTTGCGGGACAGATCATCGCCGCTATTGTCGCGATCATCTTCAACATTTTCAAAAACCCGGAAATTCACATACATTTCCGCGAGATCCGTTTTCACGGAGAAACGGTGAAGAATATATACCGCATAGGTCTTCCGACGATAATCATGCAGAGCATCGGATCGGTCATGACGTTCGGTATGAATAAAATACTCATCGGCTTCACCACAACTGCTACCGCTGTATTCGGCGCGTACTTCAAGCTCCAGAGCTTCATTTTCATGCCCGTATTCGGGCTTAATAACGGCATGGTACCGATTATCGCGTACAATTACGGCGCAAAGCGCGCAGAACGCGTCAGACGCACGATAAGGCTTACGATCATCACCGCTATTGCAATAATGCTTGTCGGAATGTTGCTTTTTGAGCTGATACCGGACAAGCTGCTACTTATTTTTAACGCGTCAGACGATATGCTGCGGATCGGTGTGCCTGCGCTGCGCATTATCGGTACGCACTACCTGCTCGCAGGATTCTGCATTATCGCAGGATCGGTATGTCAGGCGATCGGAAACCCGCTGCACAGTCTCATCGTTTCCGTGTGCCGTCAGCTCGTGGTGCTCCTCCCCGCCGCATGGCTTCTCTCGCGCACGGGCAATCTCACGCTTATATGGCTTGCGTTCCCGATTGCCGAGACCGTTTCACTTGCGCTCAGCTCCACATTCCTCGCGCATACGCTTAAGCGTGCGGACAAATACATGAAATCGTAAAGCGCACCTGTTCCCCGCCCCGCAAATTTCCCCGGTATTCCCTTGTACCTCGTTCAGAATGACTGTAACACATACGAAAGTGAGGATCCGAGAATGGGTACCGATGTGATTTCCCTTATAATATTTGCCGCTTGTATCGTGCTGTTTGTCATTGACAAGCTCCCCATGGCAACGACAGCCATACTGGGATGCGTTCTCCTGGTGGTATTCGGAGTTTGCGACTTCAAGACCGCTTTCGGTCAGATGGCGTCAAGCACAGTCATCCTTACCATCGGTGTAATGGTGATCGGAGCGGCTATATCCGAATCCGGGCTTGCCGCGACGGTAGGCCGCTGGATCATCAATGTTGCAAAAGGCTCCGAGACCAAACTCATTATAGGAACGTATATCGTCTCGGCGCTGATGTCCGCATTTCTAACAAATTCGGCTGTACTCGCGGTGTTCATCCCGATAGTCATGGGACTGTCCATGTCGGGTGAAGTGCGCGGACGCAACCTCATCATGCCGATCGCGATCGGCTGCGTTCTCGGCGGAACATCAACGCTTGTCGGATCAACGCAGCAGATGACCGCGCAGGGGCTTCTCGAAGATGCGAGCGTGCGGCTTTTCAAAACATTTGATTTCACTCCCATCGGCGGTATCATCGTTATGGCAGGACTTGTATACTGTCTTACGATCGGTCGTGTTCTTGCAAAAAAGGTCTGGGGCGATCGCCCGGAAAACAGTGACTACGAGACGAGTAGCCGCGCTCACGAATACAAACGAAGCCGGATGATCACAGTCGCTGTGATATTTATTTTAACTGTGGTACTCTATATTACAGAGTGGCTGCCGCTCGCCGTGACAAGCACATCTGCGGCGCTCTTGTGCATCATAACAAGCGGAATCACGCAGAAAAAAGCGGTGGCGGCGGTAAACTGGGACATTGTCGGCAGGCTTGCCGGATGCCTCGGTATCGCGAAGGCACTTGAATCTGCCGGTGGCACAAAGCTGATCTCGGAATCATTTGAGAGGATAGTCGGCAGCTCGATTGATCCGTATCTTCTGTTCTGTATTCTCGTTCTGCTGGTGCAGCTCACAAGCCAGTTTATCTCGAACTCAACCGCGATCATGATCGTCCTGCCGATCCTGCTGTCGATCGCACCGAAGATAGGGCTTGACCCGTACCCTTTTGCACTCGGAATAACAATCGCATCGGGCGCGGCGCTCAGCTGCCCGCTCGCAAGCTCAACGCTCGGTATGTCCATGGTCGCAGGATACAGATTCAACGACTACTTTAAGCACAATTTTATTCTTGACGTTATAAACTACGCGCTTATAATAACGCTCGTCCCGTTGTTTTACAGCTTGACGGTCTGAGACAACTTCAAATTTTCACCCCTGTAATGCGAAGATGCACATTGCAGGGGTTCTTTGTTTTGCGGTGACATATTATAAAATTTCCTTGTTTTTCCGATGCGCGGCGACATGGCTTCAAAGGTATAATTTTATAATAAATACGAACAATAACAGCGGAAACAGTTTTACAATACAGGAGATTTTATATATGAAAGCAACCGGAATCGTGCGTAGAATTGATGACCTCGGGCGCGTTGTCATCCCCAAGGAAATCAGACGCACTATGCGTATTCGCGAGGGCGACCCGCTTGAAATATACACGGATCGTGACGGAGAAGTTATATTCAAGAAGTATTCGCCGATCGGCGAGCTTGCCTCGTTCGCCGGAGAATATGCCGAAACACTTCACAAGACGTGCCGCATTGCGGTAGTCATTTGTGACAGAGACACTGTGATCGCGTGCGCCGGCGTACCGCGCAAGGAATACTTTGAACACAAGCTTACGCCTGAGCTTGAAGCTATCATTGAAGGGCGTGCGCTCTTTGTATCCGACGGTGAGGAGATCGTATCGGTCACGGAGGGCGGCGCGGCGCGTATCAGCTGTGCGATGCCTATTATTGCCGAGGGGGATGTGGCAGGTGTCGTAGCATCTGTCTACACGGAAGGCGGAGATGCCGCTCAGTCTCTGAACGCGGAGCTTGAATCAAAGCTGATACAGACTGCTGCCGGATTTCTCGGACGCCAGCTCGAGAGCTGATATTTACGCTGCTATCCGAAAAAACGCTGTACAAAAAATCACCGGGAAACGCCCACAGCGGACGATCCCGGTGATTTGCATTTTTTTGATAGTCATGGATGTATTCTATTACAGAAACTCAGCAAATACAGACGCGCCGACAACTGTAAGTATACCGGCAACGACGATTGCGAGGCTGCTCATTGCGCCCTCTACCTCGCCCATCTCCATCGCTTTTGCCGTACCGGCGGCGTGCGATGAGGTACCAATTGCTATTCCCTTCGCAATCGGATCGGTAATGCGGAACAGCTTACATATTGCAGGTGCAGTCGCATTTCCGAGCACTCCGGTCACTATAATTATCGCGGCGGTAAGCCCGACGTATCCGCCAAGCTCCTCCGACACTCCCATACCTATTGCAGTAGTAATCGACTTCGGCAGAAACGTCACATATTCCGCATGGGTGAGCGAAAAAGCAAGGCTCATCGCAAATACGGAACACAGCGTCGTCAAGACACCGGACAATATGCCGCAGAATATCGCTTTCCAGTTCTGCTTCAAGAGGCTGAGCTTTTCGTACAGGGGAACCGCAAGAGCGACCGTTGCCGGGGTAAGAAGATAGGTGAGATACTTTGCGCCCTCATTATACGCCGCATAATCTATGCGAGAGACGAGGAGTATCACGATCGTTAAGACGATGGAAACAAGAAGCGGGTTGAATATTGCAAGCTTGAATTTCTTGTGCAGATACGATCCGGCGAGATAGGTAAGAAGGCTCACGGTAACGCCGAAGAACACCGAATTCTCAAACAGTTCTTTCACTTGTCGTCCCCCCGCTTTTCATGGCGCAGAACCGCCTGTGTCACGCGCCCGGAGACTATCATCACCGCGAATGTAGACACAGCGGTTATAATGACATAACATAGCGCCTTCGGACGGATCACGTCCCACGACGCTATGAGCCCGACGGCAGGAGCAATAAACATGAGCGGCATGATCTCTATAAGAAAATGCGCCGTATCCTTGACCGTTGTCGGCGAGATCACGCCGGTGCAAAGGCACGCAAGCATGATGAGAAGCCCGTAGATGCTCGCCGGTATCGGGAGCGGTATGATGTAGTTGAAGATCTCCCCCGCAAGGGAGATCACAAGTATTATACAGAACTGCTTTATATATTTCATAGTATTACTGACAATATCCTTATCCGAAGTTCTCGCTCCAGCCGGCGACCTTGCGGCTTATCATCGCTGCATCCTTTGAGTTTACCTCGCCGTCACCGTTAACGTCGGCTGATTCCGAGTCAAGGGTTACATCCCATCCGGCAAGTCTGCGGTATATCTGTGCCGCGTCGCGCGAATCGACGATGCCGTCGCCGTTTGCGTCGCCGACGATCTTAGTCTCCTCCTCAAGTGTTGTATATGCTTTGATCCGTGCCACAAAATTCCCGAGCTTGTTCCAATTATCTCCGCTCGGAACATACGAGAGATTCTTCGTGCCCTTATAGGCGGTGACGATCCTTGCAACCCCGGTGGGATTTGATACTCTGACAATGACCGAGAACCACTCGCCCGGATCGAGCCGCACAGGCTCTTCCGTTTCGAGCGTTACGTATCCGCCGTGCTCGAACTCTTTCACGATTTTTGCGGCTGACACTCCGCCGGACACGGGAACATCGCTCTGCCCGCCGAACGGGTAGTCGAGATTTTTGTATATCTCGGCCTCGACACGAACATTTTCTCCTGAAACTGCGACATTCACAGCGCGAAGGTACTCAAACTTCCCTGCTGTCGCGCCCGCAGCCTTGTAAACATTGGCACAGACCTTGTCGCTTCTCAGCGCAAAATCATCCATATTCCCGTCGTAATAGTAGTTGAAGTCATACTTATCCGCCGGGGCGAAGGTGAATGCATATGTGTTTGTACTCGTATTATCGTATGAGAGCCAAAAGTATTCGCAGGAGCTGTAACTGTTTTTGACGAGCCATCCGCCGTCACACGATGCGCCGTCCGGTACGAATTTCTCCGCAGGAATCGTGTCGTCCCACCCTATGAGAGTGCAGGCGTGCGGAGACGACGACGCTCCGCGCTCATTCTTGGGATTGTAATACTGCGTTTCACGCAGATTGTTATACTGGAATGTTACCGCACCGTACTCGGCTATTGCAGATTTAATGGCAGCAATACCGGCGTTCGGGTCGTCCTTATTCTCCGGGATATAAAATGCGTTTTCAAATCTGTATGCGGGATCGGCAAAGGGATCGGCATCGGCGCGCGTATCGGTCGTAGGTCCCCACCACATCGAAAATATCTTTGCGATCTTCAACGCACTGCCGGTCTGTGCGGTAAAATCAACGCTTTGCCAGTCGCCGCTCGTATTTCCGAGCGGATCCTCGCCGCGTCTGACTGTGCGGTATGCGGCGGCGAGGGGATTCAGTGTCGGTGTCGTCTCGGCGATGCCGGAGCGCAGAATGCTCGTTTCTGCGGCTGCGATAGATGAGTATGCCCAACAGAGATTCGTCGATCCCTGGTCGCGTACCGGCGTCACGATGCCGTATTCCCTGCCGTCGTATTTCGACATTGCCGCGATCGTATCGGACGGCGGAAGCGGCGAATATGCTGCGGACGGCACCGCAAGAAACAGTATTGCGGACAAAGCGGCTGCAATAGCTCTTACAGTTCTGCGCACGGTGGATCTCCTTTCAGCGATATCGAAAAGTTTCATAAATGCCCTCATGCGATCTTAGCCTTGTAGCCCTGCTCTGTTACAGCGGCGACGAGCACATCATCCGCAACGTCGTGTGACAGCGTCACAACGGCAGTTGCACTGTTGTGATCCGCTACGGCGGACTCGACTCCGTCGATCGCCTCGAGAGCAGCCTTAACGCGTCCCTCACAATGCGCGCACATCATTCCCTCAACGTTCAGTGTCTTTTTCATGGTTTCATTCTCTCCTTTTGATCTAATCTCAGTATTTCCGAGTGCGGACTTACCGCCGCTCGGAGTCTTTGTGTTATTGTTCTTTTTAAGCTTTACAAAATTCAGGCGAAGGGCGTTTGTCACGACACAGAAGCTCGAAAGGCTCATTGCGGCTGCCGCGAACATCGGATTCAGCTCCCAGCCGAGCAGGGGCACAAAGACGCCCGCTGCAAACGGGATTCCGATCACGTTGTAAATGAACGCCCAGAACAGGTTTTCGTGAATATTGCGCAGTGTCGCGCGGCTGAGCCGCACTGCTGCCGGGACATCGGCAAGCGAGCTGTTCATCAGAACTATATCGGCGGAATCAATGGCGATATCCGTTCCTGCGCCGACCGCGATACCGACATCCGCACGGGTAAGCGCCGGCGAATCGTTGATACCGTCGCCGACCATTGCTGTACTGCCCTTCTTCGACAGCTCGGCTACGACCGCTTCCTTGGCGTCCGGCAGGACATCGGCTATAATCTCATCAACTCCAGACTCACGACCGATGAGCGCGGCTGTGTTTTTATTGTCGCCGGTGAGCATTACGACGTGGATGCCCATATCCTTCAGCTCACCGATAGCCTCGGCGCTGTCGGGACGAATGCGGTCAGCCGTAGCAATGATACCGATGATCTGTCTGTCTTTCGCAAACATAAGGGGGGTCTTGCCGCTGTCGGCAAGCTCCTTTGCTGACTGTGCCGCAGGGGATACGTCGCATCCCACCTCTGTGAGATATCGTGCGTTACCTCCGAACACGGCTTCGCCGTCAAGCACGCCGCTGACACCGCCGCCGGGCGCGACCTTAAAATCTTCAATCTCGGGAACGACGGCGCCGAGTCGCTCTCCCTCGCGCATTACGGCACCTGCAAGCGGATGCTCACTTCGCGCTTCAAGCGAAAGCGCTGTGCGGAGCAGCTCATCCGCGCTATTATTCCCTATCGGAACAACATCGGTGACCTCGGGTACGCCCTCGGTTATCGTACCGGTTTTGTCGAGCGCGATATTTTTCACTTTGCCGGCAGCCTCAAGAATCTCGGCTGTCTTAAAGAGAATTCCGTGACGTGCACCGACGCCGTTGCCGACCATTATCGCAACGGGAGTGGCAAGTCCGAGCGCACACGGACAGCTTATGACAAGCACGGATATTCCGCGCGCAAGGGCGTATCCGACGCTCTCACCTGCTATAAGCCATGCAGCGATAGTCACAGCGGCAATTGCGATCACAACAGGCACGAAAACGCCCGACACCTTGTCCGCGACCTTTGCAATCGGCGCTTTTGTCGCCGACGCATCGCTGACCATCCTGATAATCTGTGCGAGCGCCGTATCTTCGCCGACACCCGTCGCGCGGCAGCGGATATACCCGGTCATGCTGACGGTCGCCGCAGAGACGCGATCTCCCTCGCCTTTCTCGACCGGGACGCTCTCGCCCGTGAGGGCAGACTCGTCGATTGCAGCAGAGCCGTCGAGGATCACGCCGTCAACTGGCACTGACGCGCCCGAACGAACGACGAAAATGTCGCCGACGCTTACATCCTCGATCGGAACCTCGCGCTCAGCACCGCTCTCATCGACAAGGACGGCGGTCTTGGGAGCAAGATCCATAAGCGAACGCAGGGCGTCGGTGGTCTTTCCCTTGGAATGTGCCTCGAGCTCCTTACCAACCGTTATAAGCGTCAGGATCATGGCAGCCGACTCGAAATACAGCTCATGCATATAATGCACGGCAGAGGCGTGGTCGCCCGCAGCGGCGGCAAACGTCATCTCAAACATTGCCCAAAGGCTGTACACATATGCTGCGCCTGCGCCGAGCGAGACAAGCGTATCCATGTTGGGAGAGCGATGGATAAGCCCGCGCACACCGCTTATAAAGAACTTCTGATTCACGACCATTACCGCCGTCGTCAGAAGAAGCTGGATCAGCGCCATAGCGACATGATTTTCGGCAAGGGGTGACGGAAGCGGGAAATTCCACATTGTGTGACCCATTGAAAAATACATGAGCACAACGAGGAATATTGCCGAGACAATAAGCCTTGTACGGAGTGCGGACTCAGCCGCGCGTATCTCCTTTGTACCGTCGTCGGAAGACGAGGATTTCTTTCCCGCCTCGCTCGCGCCGTAACCCGCGTCAGTCACCGCCTTAATTATCGCATCGGGCGCGGCTGTGCCTTCGACCATCATGGAATTCGTGAGCAGATTCACAGTGCACGACTGAACGCCGTCAACAGCTGAAACCGCTTTCTCAACTCTCGAGCTGCACGCCGCGCAGCTCATTCCGGTTACGTTATACTTTTTCATACTTCCCCCAATCTATATATAATTTTATTTTGTGCAGATTTTTCCGTATTATCAGATCCCGAGCAATTTTTCAGCGTTCACGTGCGCGATTTTTTCACGCTCATCGTCGGTCAGCGGGAGCTGCATGAACCGTTCGACCTCCCGTGCGGGATTCCAAAGCGGATAGTCGCTGCCGAAAAGAACGCGGTCTGTGCCGTATGCGCGGATATGCTTCACCGCCGCCTCGGGCGGCATGAACATCAGGCTCGACGAGACATCGACGATGGCGTTCGTATCACGGAGGCACTCCTCCGCCTCATCATAGACCGAATATCCGCCGAGGTGTGCCGCGATCGCCCGCATATGCGGGAACATATCAAGGACGCGTCTGAGTCTTGCGGGACTTGAAAAATCATAGCGCTTATCGCCGGTGTGGAACACAAATATCAGTCTGTCGCCGACGGCATCGTACAGAGGAAACAGGCGCTCATCATCAATTGCGAATCGCTGTGTGTCGGGATGCATCTTGATTCCGTGAAGCCCGAGAGATGCGATGCGACAGCCCTCCTCGACAAGCCCTGCCATCCCGGCGTGAACTGTGCCGAAGCCGTGAAACTCCGGATGTGCTGCGCACTCGGAGACAATGAAATCATTGATATGCCCGACGCCGTCCGGCTTCACTGCGACCGGCAGGATCGCGTAGTCGGTAATTCCGACGCTGGAACCGAGATTGAGAAGCTCTTCGGCTGTTCCGCTGCGGTCGCTTTCGAGACCGTAAAACTCGCAAATGCTGAGCGTTGCCTTGCGCGCGACCTTCTCGGGGTAGATGTGCGTATGGAAATCGATAAATTTCATCTGAAATACCTGCATTTCTTGTGCTTCTGACAATACTTTATCGCGATTTTCGACTTTTGTCAAGAGGGATGACGCGCAGCACTGCCGCTATTTTGCAAATTCTCCGATGTATACAAAAAGCCGTCCGAAAAAGCCTCGGACGGCAATTATTAAGTATACTGCAAATGCCGAAATCAGTTCTCGGCAGCAGCCTTAGCGGCAGCCTCGTCCTTTGCAACGGAGATAACTCTGTTGATATCCTCAACAGCCTTATCAATATCAGCGCCGTAATCAACGCTCATATTAAGAATGACGTCGCCGTTGTTCTTGACGATTCTGAATGTGTGGGTCATGATGCGGCGGGTATACTTGCCCTCCTGGAATGCAACTTCCTTGTCAATGATCTCCGCGCGGTCGACATCGACAAATCTGTAATGACCCATGATCTCCTTATCGAAAAGGTCGTCGGTAAGGGAGAAGTGCTTGCCGTAAATGTGCATCTTATCCTTCGTGAAGTAGATCACGGCGGTGTTATAGATGTTGGTACGGTTCTTGTTGTCAGTGCCCTTCTTGAAGTAGAGCCCTTCGGTGGTGTTATAGTCATATCCCTTGATCGTCACGGGATTTATGACCTTGCTGAAGTGAGATTCATAGACCTCAAGGCGCTTCTGAGCAGTCTCATCGAGGAACTTTACTCTCTCGTAGACCTGATAATCGAGGTCGGAGGGCGAGGTTCTGCCGCCGATCACGGTGTACACAAGAACAATACCGACAATTGCAACGGCGATACCGATGAAGGAAACCCACCTAACGTCGGAGCCTGCAAAGATCGCTGTGAGTATCACACCGATAACGAGAAGCACCGCACCGACGATGCTGACCGGAGTCAGCAGTTTCTGCGTAAAATACTTAAGATTACGTTTTGCTTCCATAAAAATCTCCATCCCGCGTACGCGGATATAATGACATAATTTCGGGAGAACGGATGATGTCTCCGCATAGCAAAGAGAGGAGGCTGAGCCTCCCCCTCCCCGCTTGCGAAATCGAACTTAGTTAAGCTCTGCGAAATACTTAATGGTACGAACCATCTGGCTGGTGTAGGAGTTCTCGTTGTCGTACCAAGAAACTACCTGTACCTGATAGGTATCGTCGTCGATCTTTGCAACCATGGTCTGAGTTGCATCGAACAGAGAGCCGTAACGCATACCGATAACATCGGAGGAAACGATAGGCTCCTCGTTGTAACCGAAGGACTCGGAAGCAGCAGCCTTCATAGCAGCGTTGATGCCTTCCTTGGTTACGTCCTTACCCTTAACAACAGCGGTAAGAATGGTGGTAGAACCGGTCGGAACGGGAACTCTCTGAGCAGAGCCGATGAGCTTGCCGTTCAGCTCGGGGATAACAAGACCGATAGCCTTAGCAGCACCGGTGGAGTTCGGAACGATGTTTGCAGCGCCTGCACGAGCACGGCGGAGGTCGCCCTTACGGTGAGGACCGTCAAGGATCATCTGGTCGCCGGTGTAAGCGTGGATGGTGGACATGATACCGCTCTGGATGGGAGCATACTTGTTAAGAGTATCAGCCATGGGAGCAAGGCAGTTGGTGGTGCAGGATGCAGCGGAGATGATCTTGTCGTCTGCGGACAGGGTCTTCTCGTTTACGCTGTAAACGATGGTCTTGAGGTCGTTTCCTGCGGGAGCGGAAATAACAACCTTCTTAGCACCTGCATCGATATGTGCCTGAGACTTGTCCTTGGAGCAGTAGAAACCTGTGCACTCCAGAACAACGTCAACACCGATCTCGCCCCAGGGCAGATCAGCTGCGTTCTTCTCGCTGTATATAGTGATCTTCTTGCCGTCAACTACGATGTAGTTCTCGCCTGCCTCAACAGTGTGAGACTTCTCACCGATCTTTCCGCAGTAGCCGCCCTGAGCGGTATCATACTTGAGAAGGTGAGCGAGCATTGCGGGATCGGTAAGATCGTTGATAGCAACTACCTCATAACCCTCTGCTCCGAACATCTGACGGAATGCAAGACGTCCGATACGGCCAAAGCCGTTAATCGCAACTTTAACTGACATAATTTCCTCCACTTTATATAAATTATTTTGGACATAGATTCGGCACATTCCCTGTGCCATACATTATTTTATAACATATGGAGCAAATATACAAGCGGTTTTGTGAAAGTTATTTATTTTTTTCCAAATTATTGTCCGATGAGGGGTACGGGGGACGGTTATATGTCACTTTGCACATCCGCGTCCGACTCTGAGGGAGAGTTTTGACCTCTCCGGATGAAGCTCCGGCACAGAAAATATGAAATTACCGCCGACATGGCAAACGATCCCGCGACTCCCGCAAGATCGATCACGATCGAGACGATCTCGCTTGAATACGGCATAAAATCGACCTCGATCAGATATGAGATGACCGCACGCATAAGCTCGACAAGGCTCAGCACCGGATATACGAGCGACACGACAACAGCCGCGCGCGGGATCCTTCCGTCTCGGATAAGCTTTCGCGATATGAGCAGTCCGAGAAGGATGCAGAGAAGCGGCATCGCCGCCTTCATGACGGCGTACAGTACGGCAAATAGAACGCGCCCGCGAAGCACGCCGGAGAGAAGATCAAACACAAATGCGGCTGCGGAATCGGCGACAAGGACAATGGCATAAAGCCCGATCGCGCCGCTGCGTCTGCGACCGGTAAGTGCAACTACCGTTCCGACAGCCGCGCCGTATGCGGCGCACGAAAGTATGCTCTTAATTATGGGGAGATAGGGCAAGAACGCGCTTTCGGAATACAGGATATCAGTTGCAAAATACGAATACACGATCCCGCAGATGCGCGCGAGCACCGTCAGCGCAAGCGTAAGCAAAAATCCCGTGAGCATTACCCTGCCCGCAAATTTTTTCTCTGTCATAATCATAGCTCCGATCACATTTGTGACTCAAGTATAGCACAAACTGCGCTCTTTTGCCTTATATATTTGTAAATTTTATGTCTAACCGACAGCGCGCTTACATATAGATTTATCAAAACCAGAAGCGAAAGGACGACCTGTATGAAAAAAACGCAATCCATTGAGTGGGAACGCCCGATCCTCGACTATCGCTCACCGCTCACGTATGAACTCATGATGGAATATATAAATGTATTTTCGGAACGCTATAAAAATATTGCCGTGGCGTACATCGGCGAGAGCATTCTCGGACGTGCGATACCTGCGGTAACGCTCGGTGATCCGTCCACTGACAGCGGCGTGCTGTATGTCGGTGCTCATCACGGGATGGAGTGGATCACATCGGTGCTGCTTCTGCGATTCATAAACGAATTCTGCGAAAATCTTGAAACATCAAAGCAGATGTACGGTCTGAACATGAGCTATCTTGTGCGCACGCGGCACATCACCGTGATCCCGATGCTGAATCCCGACGGAGTCAACATACAGATAACTGGAGTTCCCGACGACTGCCCGATGGGCGATCGCCTGCTTCGCATGAACGGCTCAAAGAATTTCAAAAAGTGGCAGGCAAACGCACGCGGTGTCGATCTCAATCACAATTATGCCGCAGGCTTTGCGGAATACAAGGTGATCGAAGCGGAAGCGGGGATAGACGGCGGTTGCGCCACAAAATTCAGCGGAGAATATCCGGAATCCGAGCCTGAAACGGGAGCGCTTGCAAATCTTCTTCGCTACGACGGAAAAACCAAGGCGCTTCTGACACTGCATACGCAGGGCGAGGAGATATACTGCGGCTCCGGCGGCGCGGAAACGCTCAGGATCGGCAGGATAATATCACAGATGTGCGGCTACGAGCTATGCCGACCGGAGGGCACTGCCGCTTACGGCGGTCTGAGCGACTGGTACACCGCCGAATTCGCCCGTCCGGCGTTCACGCTCGAATGCGGGCGAGGGCAAAATCCCCTGCCCCTCGCCGATTATTTCAAAATATATGCCGGACTGCGCGAAGTGCTTTACACTTTTCCTGCAATGATATAGTCAAAATCAGCGTATTCACCTTGCATTGGCACAAAAAGTATGGTATGATGTTGTTGCACAAATTCGTGAAAGGAATCTCAACATGGATAAAAAAATCAAGGGCGTTAAATGCCCTCTGCCTCCTATGGGGTGGAACTCATACTGTACCGTAAACTGCGATCCGACCGAGGAGATCATGCTCAGCGCGGCAGACCTGCTCGTTGATCTCGGTCTTGCCGATGCCGGATACGTTTACGTAAACCTCGACGACGGCTGGCTCAAGAAGGAGCGCGACGCCGAGGGTCGTCTTATGCACCGCGACGACATTTTCCCGCACGGAATGAAATACCTGACCGACTACATACACGCGAAGGGGCTGAAAGCCGGAACGTATCTCGGCTGCGGACTCACGACTTGGAACGGTGACGCCGGCTCTCTCGGACACGAGTTCGAGGACGCGCGATACGTTGCCGAGTGCGGATTCGACTATCTCAAGTACGACCGCCATCCTACCCAGGAGGATCCCCCGCGTGATACTGTATCCGAGTATATCAAGATGGGTCTTGCCGTAAAGGAATGCGGACGCGACATCGTCTACAACCTCTGCGAGCACGGAACCACTTCCCCGTGGCTGTGGGCATCCCCCGTCGGTCAGCTTTGGCGCACCGGCAAGGATATCCGCGACAACTGGAGATACGCTGAGGATCCCGAGCGCGGCTACGGCGTGCTCGACATAATCGATTTTCTCGTTGCCGACATCTCGCCCTACGGACACAGCGGCGGCTTCAACGATCCCGACATGATCGTCTGCGGTATGCGCGAGCAGAACGACTGGATGGGCGGCGGATGCACGACCGAGGAGTACCGCTCTGTCATGGCGATCTGGTCGATGCTTGCAGCTCCCCTGCTCATCGGCGCAGACCTGCGCAAGATCGACAAGGCGGGACTTGATATCCTCAAGAACCCCGGAATCATCGCGATCGACCAGGATCCGCTCTGCGTCCCCGCACGCCGTGTATATCACGATATCGGCGGCCACGACATCTGGGTCCGTCCGCTCAACGACTTCAAGTGGGCTGTGGCTGTGACCAACCGCACCGGTGACGCAGGAACGTTCGGCTTCACTCTTGAGGACGTATCGCTCTCGAAGGAAGTCCCGATGAAGGCAACCGACGCATGGACAGGCGAGGTCGTTGCGCACATAAGAAACGGCGAGTATTCGCAGAAGATCGCGCGCCACGACACCGCAGTCATCATCCTCGAGCCTGAGTTCTGATAAAAATAAAAGAGAAAAGACCGCCGCAGGCGGTCTTTTTTGTGTGGTTTATTTGAAGGTCACGTCCCATCCGGCAAGACGGCGCGTTATCAGCTGTGCATCAGCTGCGTTTACAATGCCGTCGCCGTTCACATCGCCTACGAGGCGTGACGGTTCGGACTTCTGTATCACCTTTCCGTCTGCGATCTTGCGTCCGCAGGCGATGCAGTATGTATCTCCCGTGTAGCCGTCGCTCTCGGTCGTCGGCTCAACGGCATCTCTTATTTCGGTCGTGTCGTGCGGGCAGATCGTCAGCACCTTGATGTTGTAATCTGCGGCGTATTTGTATGCCGCGCTTTCCTCGTTGCAGGTAATGGTTACGGTTTTGGTAATTCCATTGAACACATCACTGCCGAAGCTTACAACGCTGTCCGGTATAAGAATGTCAGTGAGATTGTCACAGCCTAAGAATGCATATTGTCCGATACTCGTTACGCTTTCCGGAATTTCAACCTTGGTAAGTCCTGAACAATCATCAAAAGCACCCTCCTCAATTGTAGTAACCGTATCAGGAATCTCGATAGACGAGAGACCCGTGCATGAGCTTAATACGTATCTCTTAAGTGTTGAAAGCTCTGCGGGCAGCTTTATCGAGGACATTCCGGTACAGTTGAGGAATGCTTCTGAACCGATATTCGCAACGCTGTCGGGAACCGATACCGATCTGAGTCCTGTGCAGGAAGCAAACGCCTGATCTCCAATGTTTGTAAGCCCGTCGGGCAGATCGATCGAGGAAAGCCCGCTGCAAAACTGAAATGCTCTCTCTCCGATAGCAGTTGTACCTTCGGAAAGCTTGACCGATGAGAGTCCGGAGCAGTTATAGAATGTGTAGGGCTTGATGTTCGTCACGTCTGCGGGAACCGTGAAGCTGCGCAGACTTGAGCAGTCCCTGAACGCCCCATCGCCGATGCTCATTACGCTGTCCGGAACGCTCACTCTTGAAAGTGCGCTGCATCCGTCGAAAGCGTAGTTTCCGATCGTAGTTACACCGTCGGGGATCGTAACCGATGCAAGGCTGGAGCAGCCGTCAAAGAGGTATTCGCTGATGCTTGTGAGATCAGGCGGAAGCTTTACGCTTGCCATACCGCTGCAATCCGAAAATGCATAGCGACCGACAGAAACAACGCTGTCCGGAAGACTTACGCTTGTAAGGCTTGTGCAGTCGGAAAATGCGTATTCGCAGATCTTTACTACACCGTCGGGAATTGTCACACGCACAAGTGACGTGCAGTTGCGGAAGGTATCCTTTCCGATGATCGAAACACTCTGCGGGATCTTGAAGTTTGTGAGACCCGAGCAGCCGTAGAAAGCGCCCTCACCGATCGTTGTGAGCGTATCGGGAACCGTCACGCGCGCAAGAGAGGTGCAATAGTAGAACGCCGATGCGCCGATTCCGGTGACGCTCTCGGGCAGCGTAAGCGAGGCGATACTGCTGCAATTTTTGAACGCGGAATCGCCGATAGTCGCAACGCCGTCGCCGAGGGTAAGACGCGAGATGTTTTCGCAGCCTTCAAACGCCTGTGATCCTATTGCAACAACACTGCCGGGGATGGACACCGAGCTGAGTGCGGTGCAGTAGTAAAATGCTCTATCTCCGATACGTGTCAATCCGTCTGGCAAATTTATTTTTGAAAGAGCGCTGCATTCATTGAATGCATATGAGCCGATCGATGTTACAGTATCGGGGAGAGTTATTGATGTAAGTGAGCTGCAGCCACTGAATGCAGATGAACCAATCGTCGTTAATGTGCTTGGCAAGGTTACTGATGCAAGGTTACTACAACTGCTGAACGTACTTGAAGAAATAGAAGTAACGCTGTCAGGTATATTTATCGATGGAAGATTGTAGCAGGAGAAAAACGCAGAATCTCCTATGCTTGTAACATTTTCGGGAATTACAATTGACGACAAGCAGTAACACGCACAAAAAGCATCTGATGCTATGGTAGTAAGCGTACTGGGAAGCGTGACTTTACTCAGCGTGTGACAGTTGTTGAATGCATTCACTCCAATTGTTGTAACACCTTCCGGTATCACTATTTCTCCAATGTTTGAACTCTCAAATGCCCTGTATCTTATCTTTGTCACGGCGTACCCGTCGAGGTTTGACGGGACGGTCAGCTTCGTATCGCTGCCGGAATAGCCCGTGATCTCGCAGGTACCGTCACTGAGAACCGTGTACGTGTACCCGCTGTTTGCCGCGTTGTCTGCTGCGACCGGAATCAAACATAACGCAACAACAACTGCCAGAATAAATGCCGGAATTCGTTTTTTCATTGTCTGTCATCCTCCGAAATATAAAAATAGAATAAAATAAAAAAGTGCGCAGCCGAAGCTACGCACCGAAAAATGCATAACTCCCGCTTGCGCCACACAAGTTCCACTCACCGTATCTGCAATAGATAGAGAAGTTGAAAAGAGAGAACGCATTTTTACCTAAATAAAAATGTTTTCTCTATCTATTCAAGATACAATTCGATATTAACTTGTGTGGCAAGCACATTATAACACACGGACGACGTTTTGTAAACAATTATTTCACATTTTGCAGGAAGTGCGAAAAACGGCGTTTTCCCAAAACAAAAAGGCTTGGTTTCCCAAGCCCTTTTATTTACATTATTTTGTCTCTGTGCGGACGGTCGAGTCCACAATGAAGTCATACACGAGGCTGTACCAGACCTGCTCGTGCACGCCGTAGTTGCTGTAACCGTAGTAATAATACATAAACGACACGTACTCATCGACGCCGTTCAGGTTATTGTCGGCGGCAAGCTCCTCAGCCTTTTCGTCAAACGCGGCGTCGGTCAGGGCGATCTGCTCCTTGCGGGCGATATAGTAGAATATCATTTCCTCGAACACGATCTGCTCGGCGTTTTGCTTTGCTTTGCTATACAGCTCGTCCTCGGTCATGCCGTTATCAGCGGCATACTCTGCGAGCGTCTGCTCCTTTTCCTTCGCCTCGGCTTCGGCGTTGGCTATAAGCGAGTCATATACCTCGTTGTACTCCTTTTCGGGGCACTTCTTCAGCTCGAAATTCTCCTCGATCTGCATGAGCGCACGAGTTTTCACGTAATTTTCGACTTCTTCGGAGCGCTTGTCGTTCAGGTTCTTCGTGATCTCGCTCTCGAAATCAGCGACCGTGGCGACGCCGAAGTTTGAAGAAACAAACTCGTCGTTGTACTCCGCATAGACAGCGGACTGTATATAAGTTGCCTCGAGGTCGAGTTTGACGGTTCTTCCGGCGTACATCGGATACTCATAGCACGGCTCGGGAACGGTCAGCTCAACCGTTTTGGTCTCGCCCGCCTTCATTCCGATGACCTGATCGTCAACGCCGACGAATATCATCTCCGTGCCGAGGACTATGCTGAATCCCTCTTCCTTCTGATTTGACATATCCTTGAGCGGCTCGCCGTCGAGGTATCCCTGATACTTGAGTCCGACGATATTGCCGAACTCAGCGGGTGTATCAGCGGGGACGTCTTCCCAGAACTCTGCGGGATAATACGAGCGGTTGCGCAGTATGCTGCGCTCAACCTCGGATTTTTTAACGGATGTGTCTCCGGTGTAGACCTTGAGCCCCTTATACTTGCCCGGCTTTATGTACTCTGTGAGGTCGTCGTAGTCATAGCGCTCGCGGAGATCGCCGTCAAACGCCTTCATCTTGCACGATGCAAGTGATGTGACAGCCATAGCTGCGACGAGCGCCGCTGCCGCAATGCGGAGTATGTGTTTTTTCATATATTCAGCCTTTCAACGGTAAACATTTTGGTATGCAGGGATATTGTACCACATACTCCGCAAATAATCAAGCATAAGATTACAGAGACGCTTCGTCGATCGCGGACAGCTCCTCCGCGGTGAAATGCGTATTCTCTATCGCTTTTACGTTATCGAGGATCTGCGACGGCTTTGACGCGCCGATGAGGACGGACGTCACGATGCCGTCCCGAAGTATCCACGAGAGAGCCATCTCGGCGAGCGTCTGTCCGCGAGAAGCCGCGATATCAGCGAGCTTCTTTATCTGAGCGATACGCTCCGGCGTGATCGCGTTCTCCTTGAGGAATCTTCCGTCGGTGCGGATGCGGCTGTCATCGGGAATACCGTTGATATAGCGGTTGCTGAGCATTCCCTGCGCGAGCGGGCTGAATGCGATTATACCGCGGCCAAGCTCTGCGGCGGTATCCTTCAGCCCGTTTCGCTCGATCGTGCGGTCGAAGATGGAGTAGCGGTTCTGCGCTATGATAAACGGACAGTGCAGCTCACGAAGGATCGCTGCGGCATCGCGGAGTCTTGCGCCGTCGTAATTCGAGAGTCCGACATACAGCGCCTTTCCGCTCGCAACGGCGTGAGCGAGTGCGCCCATTGTCTCCTCGAGCGGTGTCTCGGGATCGGGACGGTGGTGATAGAAAATATCGACGTAATCAAGTCCCATGCGGCTGAGGCTCGCATCAAGGCTTGCAAGCAGATACTTTCTGCTGCCGTGATCCCCGTAGGGACCGTCCCACATCGTATATCCCGCTTTGGTCGAGATTATCATTTCATCGCGGTAGGACGAAAGCTCCTCGCGGAGGATCCTGCCGAAATTGCGCTCGGCGCTGCCCGGTTCGGGGCCGTAGTTATTCGCAAGGTCGAAGTGCGTGATTCCGCAATCGAACGCGGTGAAGCAAAGCTCCTTCATATTGGAATACGGTGACGTATCGCCGAAATTGTGCCACATTCCGAGAGAGACGGCGGGAAGCTTCAGACCTGAGTTGCCCGTGCGCACGTATGTCATTTTTTCATATCTTGAATTATCTGCTGTGTACATATATACCTCCTTAATTGAATCTGAACAGAAGTTTTTGTATATCGGAATCGAACAGATTTGCACGTGTGACCGTGGTGACGTCGGTATAGAGAACGCTCTCCTGCGGCGTCTCGCCCGAAACGATCGAGGCGGCGCTCTTTACTGCGAGATAGCCCATCGCGAACGGGTTCTGAACCACGAGCGCGTCCATCTCGCCCGTCTCGATCATACCGACGGAGACAAGGTTTGTATCAAATCCGACGCCCTGCACCTTATCGGCAAGCCCGAGCTTCTCTATGGCGTAGCCGACGCCGAGCGTCATCCATTCGTTGAATCCGACAATAACGTCAATTCGCGGATTGTTTTTGAGTATTGCGACGGCTGCGGCTGTCGCGCTCTCGACATTTGAATCGGCGGTGGCTGCCGCGACGATGCGCGCGTTCGGTATCGTATCGACATAGTCGCGGAATCCGGTTTCGCGCTTGTCACCGTTATCGGTGCCGACGGCAAAATTAAGAATGCCGATGCAAACCTCGGATTTTTCGGGGAAAAGTCCAATCGCCGCGCGCGCCGCCGCTTTACCCGCCGCGATATTATCCGTTCCGATGAACTGGCTGACGTTAGTCGAGTCGATCCCGCTGTCGATCAGGACGACCTTGACGCCCTTCTGCACGGCAAAGTTCACCGCGTCAACCGATTCTGCGTGATCGATCGCGGAAAGGACGATGGCATCCACCTTATCCTCCACGGCATCGTAGATCATCTCGTTCTGACGTGTGAAATCCTCCTCATTCTCGGGGCCGTTGAAGGTCACGGAAACGTTGTCCTCGATCGCCGCCGAGTCAACGCCGTTCTTCACGTTGTGCCAGAAGTCGGAATCCACAGCTTTTACGATAACGGCAACGCGTTTTTTGTCATCGGTCTCCTCAGCGGCACAAGATGCCGCAGACAGCACAATGGCTGCGGCAAGGACAAGCGAGAATATTCTCTTATATCTCATAATCGCTCTCCTTTTCAACCTTCGGAATACGCACCTTGACCGTCGTTCCGACGTCAAGCTCGCTTTCGATAGATATTCCGTAGCGCTCCCCGAAGTATATCTTCAGTCTGTCGTTAACATTCTTCACGCCGATACCGCTCGAGTCGCTGCGCTCCTTGTGAAGCACGCGCTCGCACTGCTCGTCGGTCATGCCGACTCCGTTGTCCGCCACGGTTATAATTATGTCGTTCGGATCATCTTCCGCATCCTTCACTGCGACGGTGATCCTGCCATCGTCCACCATGCGGTCGATTCCGTGATATATCGCGTTCTCGATCAGCGGCTGTATCGTGATCTTATTGCAGAAATATCCTTCAAGCGCGGGATCAACGTCGAACTCATACGAGAACTGATTGCGGTAGCGGTAGCTCTGTATCACAAGGTAATTCTGCGCGTGGCGGACTTCGTCCCTGATCGTTATAAGCTCGTGACCGCGGCTGATACTGATGCGGAACAGCCTTGCAAGAGCACCGACCATCTTTGTGGCGTCCTCCGTTTTTCCCTGCTCGCACATCCACTGGATCGAGTCAAGGGTATTGTAGAGAAAATGCGGATTGATCTGCGCCTGAAGCGCACGCAGTTCCGTCTTGCGCAGCTCCGTTTCCTCCTTGCGCACACGCTCCATCAGGCGCTTTATCCGCTCTGACATATGCTCAAATGAATATGAAAGCGTCTGCAGCTCCGCAACGGATTCGCGTCCTCCGGAATACGTAAAGTTGTCGGCATCCGTTTCAAATGCTTTCATCGCACGGATGAGGGAGCGCACCGGAGCGGTAACTATACGCGAGTAGACAAGAAGCACGATCCCCGCAATCACCGCCGTACAGGCAAGGGTCAGCGAGATGCTTATGATTATCTGTGTGCGTCTCTCGAGTGCGAGGCTGTCGGTAAAGCTGATGCCCACGATCCTCCACTGATTATCGGTGGTCGTTGCAACGGCACGAATTACGTTATCGTCAAAATGCACGCCGTCCGCGACGTCGTATTTAAGCGGGACTTCGGATTTCAGTCCGGAGAACAGCAGCTGTTGCTGGGGATGATAGACTATATTGCCCTGTCTGTCCGTGATATAGCAGTATCCGTGGCGGCCGACGCCGACCTCGTCGATATATTTAGCGATATCGGCAAAGCTGTAATCAATCGCTATGTATCTGCCGCTGCCGAACACCGCCGAATCCGTGCGGGCGGCGAGCGTCACGACCCACGGATACACGCCCTCGTAGATAGTTTGCACGTGTGGGGATGATAGAGAAAAATCGACTGCCGAGTCAAAGAGCGGTTTGTTAAAAGAAAGATCCCTGTATATTTTATCCTTGAGGGTGTAGCCGCTGCCTGCGCAGGTAACAATATTTCCGTCATCGTCGTACACCGTGACAGAGAAAATATCACTCTGCATTTTTGTGAGCGCAGTGACCTTGTCCGCGAAATCCTCGGCATCCCTGCTCTCCGGAATAAAGCTGAGGACAGAGGTAAGCCTGTCCTTCATGTTGTCGAGATTCGCGCTGATAGCGATGTTCGTCTGACGCGTCGCCTGCTCAGCACTGAGCTTTGCATCGCGGATCAGCGACTGACTGTATACCGTGGCAAAGATCGCAATACATATTGTGACAGCCGCAAGAGTTGCGAGAACGATCGAGCCTATGGTCAGTGCGTAGAGGCTGATCGAAAAGGATCGCTTCTTTTTCTCCATCGTCGGTTTCCTTTCACTTAAATATCAGGCGTCGGGACGCGCTTCGCTTCTCACCTTGTTCGGTGAATCGCCGTAGAATTTCTTGAAGCAATAGCTGAAATAGTGCTGATCGCTGTATCCGCACTTCTCCGATATCTCAAGCACCTTCATCGAGGTGCAGACAAGCATATCGTACGCTGCCTTCATTCTGCGCTCCGTGAGCAGAGTTATGAAATTCTTTTTCTTCGTCTTCTTTATGAGCGCGCTGAGATAATTTGGGCTGACCGCAAGAATGTTGCTCACCTCGGTAAGGGACAGATTCTCGTCGCCGTAGCGCTCGTCGATTATCTCGACAACTCTGTCGCACAGAACGTCGGAATCGCGCTTCTGCGACTGCGATATGAGCGTTTTGGCGCTTTCGCAGAAATCTATCAGCTCGCCCTTCATCGTGTTCTCGCTGCTGTATGAGGTTATCCGTGCGAATATGGGGTTTTCGCTGAGCAGACGCATCGCGTCCGACTTATCGGAGACGGAGCTCACAACGCGGTACACGGTAGCGATGATCTGTGCCACAAGAACATTCGCGCTCTCGGGTGTGCTCTCATCGTACAAGCTGTTGACAAATTCGGAGAGAGAGTCCTTCTGCCCGACTTTCAGAAGCTGCTCAAGCTTAAGCACCGTTTTCTCCACGTTCTCAAGCTCGAATTCGGGATCGCGCTCCTGGTCGTTTATGAATCTTATCTCACCGGCGCCGTCGGATGTGTAGCGTCTTGCGGTGATCGCCTGGAAATACGCCTCCGAGCACTGCGTAAGGCTTGAAAATTCGCGGCTGACGCCGATCGTGCAGCGCTCGCCGAGCATTCTCTTTGCCGTCTGCACGATCTCCTTGAGCGGCAGATCAAGCAGGATCGGCACGTCGCCGCTGCCCTCGAGCACAACGAGCGTCACTACGCGTCCGTAGGCGATGAAGCTATCGCAGTGAGCGTAACGCGACATAACGTTGGCGATAAAGTCTATATGCTGCACATCGGTGACGAAAACGCCCTCGGAATTTTTGAACTTGGATATCATAACGCAGAAACGTGGATTATCGACGATCTCCTTTACGATTCCGAGACTCAGCGCCTTCTCCGCAAGCTCGCTCTCGGCAGGGCGTTTCTCGTTGCTTCCGAGCATAAGAGGAAACAGGAACTCATCCACCGACAGCCGGCGCACTCTCTTTTGCAGATCCTCGTCGGATCCCGAGATCACCCCTCCGAGCCGCTCGTCCATGCGGCGGCGTATCTCAAACAGCTCCTCAGACAGCTCACTTGAAGATATGGGCTTCAGAAGGTAGCTTATTATGTTGTAGTCAATTGCCGTTCGAGCATACTCAAAGCTGTCGTAACCGCTGAGAATGACAATCTGCGTTGCGGGACGAAGCTCGCGCACACGCGCGGCAAGCTCAAGTCCCGTGATCATCGGCATTTTTATATCTGTAAGTATCAAGTCGGGCTCGAGCGTTTCTACGAGATCAAGTGCCTCGACGCCGTTCTCCGCCTCACCGACGACAGTGAAGCCGGCAGCCTCCCAATTCACCCGCTCAACGAGCGCATGGCGCTGATCGTGCTCGTCATCGACCACAAGTACGGTATAATTCACAAGTATATCCTCCGAAAATTACAGTGTCATATATAATTTCGAGTAATGCTGCAATAATTATACCATCGCGCTGCACTTTTTGCAATAGACAAGCCTCAGGCAAGAGTGGCGGGACCGCCTCGCAATGCGTGACAGTCCCGTCCCATCTGTTATTTGTTTTTGCTCCAACCGGCGTAGAGAGTCATGCTCCCCGTAACGGTATCGGTACTCATATCCCACTCATTGGTACAGTCGCGATCCGTATACCAACCGGTAAAGGTGAAGCCTTCTTTTACGGGATCACAGTCGAGGCTGAGCACATCCGAGTGCATTACCCGCACGCTGTCCACGTGTGACCCGCCGTCCGTATCGAACGATACCGTAAAGCCGTTATGACTTAAAAGAAACGCCGATGCAAGGACGAGCACTGCGATGAGGGACGCGACGATGATGTTCGCAGTCCGCATTGACATTTTCACCCGGGCGTAGAGCCCGCCGGTCGGGCGCGTGCCCGGTGCTTCCTTTTTCATTTCGTTTCCGTTCATATCATTCATACGGTTAACCACCCTTCGGGAATTATTATTTACGGCTGAGGTATTTGCGCATATCGATAGCGCACGCTACAAGGATGATAAGACCCTTGATGATGTAGAGCATATTCTGGTCAACGGAGAGAAAGTTCAGTCCGACGAAGATGATCTGGAGGAGGAATACTCCGATCACGATGCCGCTGATCTTACCTGTACCGCCTACAAACGAGACACCGCCGATGACGCAGGCTGCGATAGCGTCGGACTCGTAGTTAAGACCGGTGTTAGCCGAGCAGGAAGCGATACGTGCACCCTCGATGAATCCGGTGATGCCGTACATTGCACCTGCGAGCACGAACACAAGGACGATCGTCCAGAATACGTTTACGCCTGATACGTTTGCAGCCTCTTCGTTCGAGCCGACTGCGAACATATTCTTACCGAACTTGGTCTTGTTCCAGATGACCCACATCACTGCGGTGAGGATTATCGAATACAGAACATACTTCGGTACTGCGACACCGCCTATGGTGAAGAGTGTGCCGCGGACGAAATCGGTGTAGGACGGATCAAGGCCGGAGAGGGTCTGACCGTTGTTGCCGCCGATCATGAGGTACATAAGAACTGCACCGAACACGATGAGCTGCGTTGAAAGCGTTACGATAAAGGGATGAAGCTTGAACTTTGCAACGAAGAATCCGTTGACAAGTCCTATGAGCGCACCGACCGCGATAACGATCAGGAGCACTGCCCACAGCGGCATTACGCCGAGATTCGGGAAAATCTTGTTCGAGTAGGTCGTCATCTGAAGCAGAGACGCTGCGATACAAGCTGTAAGTCCGACGCATCGGCCTGCCGAAATATCGGTACCGGTGAGGACTATCGCGCCGCCGATGCCGAGTGCGATCGGCAGCTTTGCGGCTGTGAGCGAGATGATGTTTACGATTGACGATGTCGAGAGAAACGCCGGTACTCTTATTGCGATATAGACGATCGCGATAAGGATTATTATGTACATGGCGTTGTTGAAGAGCAGATCGGTGATTGCTCTGCGCTTGTCCGCACCGGATTTTGCCCTGAAGTCGTCGATCCATGCGGCGAAGCGGTTTTTCTTTTTAGTAGTTGCGGCAGCCATTGTTACCCTCCCGATTAAGCATATTTAGCAGCAAGCGCCATAATATCTTCCTGCGTTGTCGTTTTTGCGTCCACCTCACCTGCAAGGCGGCCGCCGGACATTACGAGTATCCGGTCGCACACGCCGAGCAGCTCCGGCATTTCGGACGACACCATTATTACCGTCTTGCCCTTCTCGGCAAGGTCGATTATAAGCTGATATATCTCATATTTCGCACCCACGTCGATACCTCTTGTCGGTTCGTCGAGAAGAAGAACCGTGGGTTCGGTAAGCAGCCACCGTCCGATGATCACCTTCTGCTGGTTTCCGCCGGACAGAGTGCGTATCTTCGTTTCTTGGGTCGGAGTCTTGACGTGCATAGATTCAATGCACCACTCCGTATTTTTCTTCAGCTTCTCCTTGCTGAGGAACGGCCCGATCCTGCATTTATCGAGGCTCGATATCGTCGCGTTCTCACGTATATTCAGAATTCCGAATATACCTGTCGCGCGGCGCTCCTCAGTGAGGAGGGCAAATCCGTTTTTAATGGATTCGCGTGCAGATCTGTTGCGGATCGGCTTTCCGTCGAGAGTGAGCTTTCCGCTCTTTCTCGTAGCCGTACCGAACAGGTTTTCGAGAAGCTCGGTTCTTCCGGAACCGTCAAGTCCCGCGACACCGATTATCTCTCCGCGTCTCGCCTTGAACGAAACGTCGGTCAGCTTTGAATACTCTGCGCTCAGATGCTCTACATCAAGAAGAACATCCCCCACAACATTCGTTTTCGGCGGGTAGAGATTCGTAAGCTCGCGTCCGACCATGAGCTTTATGATCTCACCGGTTGTGAGTCCTTTGGCTTCCTTTGTCGCGATCCATTTGCCGTCGCGCATGATCGTAACTTCGTCCGAGATCTCGAGGATCTCCTTCATCTTATGAGAAATATAGATGATTGCACAGCCTTGGCTTTTCAGCATATTTATGATGCGGAAGAGATGCTCGACCTCGTCCTCCGTAAGGGATGAGGTAGGCTCGTCAAACACGATGACCTTCGCGTTATACGAAACAGCCTTCGCGATCTCAACCATCTGACGCTTGGAGACCGAAAGCTTCGACATGACCGTTTTCGGGTCAACGTCGATTCCGAGGCGGTCGAAAACAGCCTTCGTCTCAGCGTACATCTTGCGCTCGCTTGTTAGCGGTACAAACGGCGCTACCTTCGGGAAACGACCGAGCCACATATTGTCCATGACGTTGCGCTTCAGAGCCTGATTCAGCTCCTGATGCACCATGGCTACACCGTTTTCAAGAGCCTCCTTCGGGCTTTTGAAATCGATCTCGCGTCCCTCAAGGTATATTTTTCCCCCGTCTTTGTTATAAACCCCAAAAAGACATTTCATAAGAGTGGATTTTCCCGCGCCGTTCTCCCCCATGAGAGCGTGGACCGTGCCCGCCTTAACGTTCAGTGATACATGATCCAGTGCTTTGACGCCCGGGAAAACCTTATCAATGTTCTCCATTCGCAGGAGAAGCTCGCCCGTACCTGCACGTACGGGGG
>CAKSDP010000005.1 GCA_934446065.1 uncultured Eubacteriales bacterium | reverse complement strand
AAGGCGGAAAAAGAGAAAATGACAGGGTGACCGAAAAAGTCACCCTGTCAAAATTTGAGGTGCTGTAGACAAAGAATGGTTTTTTGAAAAAAGAATAAAAATTCTTCAAAAAACCATTGACATGGGTGTGACCCCAATGTGTATAATATAGGTGAAAGGCGGTGATCGTGTGGGATACTCGGTAAAATGGGTGGATGAACACCTCGGCATAACTCGTGATATGCTACGCTACTACGAAAAAGAAAAGCTTCTCCCGGTGGCTGAAACCAGAAACCCCACAAACAAATATCGTGATTACAGCGAAGAAGACATTGAGAGGATATGGGGTATCAAGTTGCTTATTGGCATAGGCTTCTCAGCTAAAGAAATCCGTGAATTCGGCAGCAATCCGGATTTTAGCTTCTACGAGGTAATGACCGGTAAAGTTGAGCAGCTTGAAAAACGACGCGACGAAATCCTTACCTACCTCGGTTTTGCCAAGACAATACAGATGACTGGGCGCGTTCCAAATACCACGAGAGTTGAGTCGATGAAGTTTGATGATTTCATTGAGCATTCACGTCAAAACTGGAATGCCTTTAATGACCCACAAGACAGACGATTTATGGATGCGGCAGACACCATCCTTGATAAACACTCCGAGGAATGGGATGCATCAGATGTAAAACGCATTATGGACATTTACGGTGATATTGACCCGGAGGAGATGGTGTACATACAGACCATAGGCGGCTACTATCGGGTTATCGTAGATATGAAACCTTTGGGGTATTCGTGCGATACTGTTCAAACAGTGGTAAAATACCTCTATGAGTATATGCTCACTTACATAGAACCAGAATTTAAAGAAAAATTCACACCGCTATACTTTGCCGACCGACAAGTTTCATCTTTTATCGACAGCGGTTTTGCCGCTATGAATGAGCGAAATTACGGCAAAGACGGATGTTTATTTATTGCTCAAGCCATAGCGACATTTGGCGGCTATAACCTGGATGCTTAAAAAGGAGGAAAGTTCAATGGGAACAAAAAAGAAAATCAGCCTGGGTGATCGAGCATCATATTTCTATATTAAGAACATTAAGAAGTGTATGTTTTGCCCTGCCTGCAAAAGCGGTAAAATGACTTTCAATAAAAAGAAGTCGTTGTGGACTTGCGAGGATTGTGGCTATCATTTCTCTGAACAGTATTTTCTGAACGACTGTGTCTTTTGGTTTTGTGATGAGTGTGAAGCTTACCTCAACAACCAAGAAGGTTTTAATAAAAAATCAGCAAAACATATTTGTCGTAATTGTGGATACGAGAACGATACCACATTCAACAATATTAAAGGTATTTGCTCGGACTGCGGAAAGGTTCTTCCTAACCCGAATGCTACTCTTTGCTCGGATTGCAGACAAGCCCGTCTCGAAAAGGCAAAGGAGTGGCTAAAAGTAGTGGCTGGAGTTGCTGTCGTTACCGGTGTGGCATCAGCAACTGATAATGAATACGAAACGACTGATTATACACCCCGACCTAATGAGGAGGATGAAGGAGGAACTGATATGAAATTTTCACATATAACCGATTCTTGGATGGCTTCCGCTTCCGAAGACGAGCTTCGTTCCGCAGAAGACGAGATGTGCTCTGCGTTGGGCGATATGGACTACGATTCAGACGAATATTTACAGCTTGACCTTAAGCGGATTGATGTGGTTAATACCATAGCTAGCCGATTCCCGCTCAAACTTCCTCATAGAGAACATGGTTGGTATCTTCCCAATGATGATGATTGATTGGAGGCTTATCTATGAGTAGAATGTCTGCGAGATTTGTGGGACGCGCGGTCGGCATGAGTACTAAATGGGTGTATGGAATGTGGAAGGATATGGGCTTGGTCGTAAAGGACAAGTTCGGTGATTGGGCATTAACCGCCGCTGGACATAACATCGGCGGGAGAATGTCCAAAAGTAATCACTGTCCTGTACCAACATTTGATTTTGAAGTCATAGAACAGATGATGATTGATTTTTATAACAAACATCGAAAATAAGTGACAGAATGGCAAGGCTCTATATTTGACCCGCAGTAAACAAAGAAAAGTAATTGAAATGGCAGGAGAATGAAAATGGTTGTATATCCAAAAGCGGCAGATTTGCAAAAGGCGATTTTTATTGGTACTTGGGGGGATTCTAAAATTCCCATTTATGATGTTCCTAGTATGCATTCGTTGAATCAATTGGTTGGTTATGTAAAACATATAAATTCTGGGAATGGAACAGTTTTGTATCGGGGACAATGTAAACTCTATCCGCATGTAATACCGAGTATAAAGCATGATATTGGCAACAAAACTTCTAATGATAGAAAGTTGAGGACAGCAATCGCATCAGCTATTAAAGATGATGCCTTTAGAAAATTTTTAGGACTTAGAAACAGCAATGTTAATGGCTGGGAAATATATCAAAAAATTATCACTGAAGCAGCGTTCCAACATTATGGTGCGAAAACATATTGTGTCGATTTTGTTGATAATCATTGGACTGCATTGTGGTTCGGATTATATCATTGGGATGAAGTTGAAAAAACATATTATTTGCGGAACAATGGTATGCAAGGCGAAAAAGATAAAGAATATGTAAAAGAAAGTGACTTTGTAAAAACAATAAATGCTCCTAAGAAGCCTAAAAAAACAGAAATATCTCTTGATGATTCAAAAATTGAGGAGCTACGAGAGTGTGCAGAAAAAGGTGATATTCCTTTTGATGTTTTAGTAGAAAGGTGTATTGCAACAAAGTATAAGCGAATTCTAGCTACTTGGGAACGTCAATGTGAGAACATAAAGGCAAAAAACGATTATATAATTCATATGCAAAATACAGATCATCTTTTTTTGTTTTTGTTTGTTGCAGATACAAATGTACCTCAGGTGAATGGACTTTACATAGCTGAAAATTCGTATACTGTAGATTTAAGGAAGGCCTTACCTTCGAATTTTTTAAGACCTTGTGCACAGCACGGCTGGATTGTTAGAGGAAAAGAAAATAGTTATGATTTTGACGAAAGAATTGCATGCGTAGTTAGAATGGATATTGATTTGGCTAAGAAAATGCTTGGTAATGGAGAATTAATTAGCATGGAAAACTTTTTCCCTAATGAGAAAATTGATCAGGGATATAAAATATTACTTGCACGACAAGAAGGATCTCGAATTAACACAAAATATGATAAAATATTGCCCGACGGAATAATAGCCGACTTAAAACAATAAAAACGGGATTGTCAAACTTTTTTGTTAGACAGTCCCGTTTTTGGTCGGAGTGGCGGGACTCAAACCCGCGGCCTGATGAACCCAAATCACCCGCGCTATCAACTGCGCTACACCCCGATAGTTATTAAATTGTGGTCGTGTAGGTGGTCAAATCTGTGGTCAAACACAGTTTTGACTGCCTTTTATCATTTTCCGAAACGCCCGAAATCCGCACGGTTGAAGGGTTTTCGGCGGTTTTCGCTTTTGCACGGTGCGAACACCGTCTATGCTCCCAAAGCAAGCGCGCTACCAACTGCGCCACATCTCGTTATTATTTTTTCGCTCTGCTTTGCTCGCCCTCTTGCGGTTTCCGAAACATCCTTCCGCCTATCGGCTCGATGTTTCGACCGCTGCGATTCGCTCGGCTCCCTTGCTCCGCCACCGGCGGCGGTCCCCTCGCTCACCCAAAGCACATTTTAGGCAATCGCATGCGCATATTCCGCACTTGACTAAGTTGTGTTTTGCTGCGTTTTTGCCGTGTTATCGCCAAATTCTTATTCTGCAAGCACTACCTTTGTATTATATCAAAGAAAACACGCATTGTCAATACAAAACGCTTTTCGCCTGCACACTTTCGGAATGGTTACGCGAAAAATAGGCGGCAAAGCAAACACGAAAAGAACACGCAAAACAGCATTACCGTTGCGGCGACAGGCAGTGTATGTCTTGTTCGCTTCACAGATGTACCCGAAAAATACACGGCTATGACGTAGATCAGCGTATCCGAACTGCCCATCAGCACCGCCGCACAAAGCGAGGGGAAGCTGTCCGGTCCGAGCGATTCCATAAGCGAAACGAATGCCCCGTTTGACGCGGCGCCGGAGATGGGTCGGGTTACGAGCAGCGGAAACAGGTCGGCGGGGACGCCTATCCTCTCGCCGAGCGGGGCTATGGCATTTGTTGTAATTTCAAGCGCGCCGGATGCGGCAAACATCCGCAGGGCGACCATGATAGCGCAAAGCGAGGGCAACAGTCCGACGCAGGTTTTAAGCCCGAACTTTGCGCCGCTGCAAAAATCCCCGAAATAATCGTGCTTTCCCGACAGCATAAACGTTGCGCTCAGAACTATTATTATCGGGATCACAAACGACGACATTTTTTCGATCATACGCACTCCGTTTTATGCATTTGCGTATAAATATTATGCATTTGTCTATTTCACAGTTTTTGCACAAAGCTTCGACAAAATCACGCCAATAGCGGCGCACGTCGCCGAACAGATCCATATAGGAACTATTATTCTGAACGGTGCGGCAGAACCCGCGCTCCGTCTCAATGCGACAAGTGTTGTCGGCAAAAGATTGACCGACGATGCGCCGAGGACGGCAAACGTCACCATATCGTCCGTCGCCCGCTCCGGAACGGAATTTTCGGCATCCAGCTTCGCCATTGCCTCGAGCGCAAGCGGTGTTGCGGCATTTGCAATGCCGAGCATATTGGCGCAAAGAGCGGTCGTCATCTCGTCCGAGGCGGTTCCCTTTCGCCACGCATCGGGAAAAATGCGCCTGAGCAGTGGCGAAAGCATACGGCTGAGCAGGCGTATCGCTCCGGCGCGGCGCAGAACCTCCATGATCCCGCACCACAGGCACATATTCCCGACGAGAGTCAGCGTCAGCTCAACTGATGCAGCAGCTCCGTCGAGCGCGGCATTTGACACCTCGGTAATATTTCCGCACGCGGCGCCGAAGACAAGCGACAGCGCACAGAGCACAAAAAAGCATTTGCCTATCATAAAATCGTTCATCCTTCCCTAAAAATACCGAGTTATCCCTGCAAAACGTAGTCTAAAACGCGGAAAAAGCAGAATAATGATTTCTTTTGCAAAAATACTATTGACAAGCGCCAAAAACAATGGTAAAATGAGGTATAAAAAGCGATTAACGGGGAAGCATGCAGTTCCCTGTTCTTCGAATATATTTTGGGGGTAAAACATATGAAGTCTATTGGAATTGTACGTAGAATCGACAGACTCGGTCGTGTCGTTCTGCCGATTGAGGTGCGTCGCAGGCTCGAGCTGGAGGACAAAGACGGCGTTGAGATCTTCGTTGAGAAGGACAGAGTCATCCTGAAGAAGTACGAGCCTTGCTGCATTTTCTGCGGCGACGCAGAGGATGTCACCTTCTTCAAGGAGAAGCGCATCTGCCGCAAGTGCCTTGCTGCAATCAAGGAAGGCAAGTCCGAATAATCTCAAAAGATTATATTCCGCAGAGATAAAATTATTACAAAGACAGGATGCCGTGCGGCACCCTGTTTTTTTGTTGAAATACGCCAGGATTTGTGGTAAAATCAGAGTGACCGAAAGAAAGGAGATGTCTTCCGATGATACGTTTTATATGCGGCAGAGCGGGCAGCGGAAAAAGCACACGCATACTGGAGATGCTGCGCGGCGGCGGGGATCGTATATTCCTGATCGTACCGGAGCAGCAGGCGGTCGCATGGGAAAGGCGGTGCGCCGCCGAGCTTGAGCCTGCGGCAAATCTGCGGCTTGAGGTTCTGACGTTTACAAGACTTTTCAACCGGACGGCGCGAGAATACGGCGGATTCTTCACGAACATCGCCGGCAAGGCTTCGCTTCGGCTGCTCATGTGGGCGGCGCTGAATTCAGTCAGGGGAAATCTTTCGTATTACTCATCGGTGCGGACGGAAAAGCTTGTGCCGTCGCTGATGCAGACGGTGAAAGAGCTGCACACGTACCGCGTGACGCCGGCAGTGCTTGAATCTGCGGCACGCGAGCTTGCGGAGGACGGGGATCGCGCCGCATCCCTTTTGTCCGACAAACTATCCGATCTGTCGGTGATCTTTTCGGCGTATGAGGAGCTGCTTCACTCGAGCTTCAGCGACAGCGACGATATGCCCGAGCACACGGCAAAGGCAGTTTCGGAGCACCTTTTTTTTGCGGGCGCCGATGTCTATATCGACAGCTTCTACTCCTTTACGCCGGCTCAGCTCGACATGATACGCGCGGCTATGCGAGATGCCGAAAATGTCACGGTGACGATTCCCTGCCTGCCCGAGGAAAAGGACGCGCCGCATCTCTCGCACATACGCGAGAATTTTATGAAGCTCTCGCGGATCGCCGAAGAATACGGCGGCGCGGAGATAGAGCGTCTTGTCGAAAATCACCGCGCATCGTGTCGCAGACTTGCGGTGCTTGAGGAAAACCTGTGGAACAACAGCGCCGCTGTGTCAGATGCCAAGGACGCGCGTGACGCACAGTCGCTGAGGATCGTCGGCTGTGCCGACAGATATTCCGAAGCCTGCGCGGCGGCTGCCCGTGTGTCCGAGCTTGTTCACTTGGGCGAGCGCTACGGCTCGATCGCCGTCATTGCGCGGAGTGCCGACACCCTGTCGGGAATAACCGACACCGTGTTCGCGGCAAAGGGCATTCCGCTCTACACCTCACGCAGGGGCAGACTGTCCGACTCACCCGCGGCGACTCTCGTGATGTCGGCGCTGCGCGCGGTCTCGCTCGGGTACAGGCGCGAGGACATTATTGCGATAACAAAGACCGGACTTCTTCCGCTCGACACGGAAGCGTGCTGTCTTTTTGAAAAATATGCGGAGACGTGGCGGCTGCGCGGTCGCCATGCATTTCTCGACGACGAGGATTGGTGCATGAATCCGAACGGGTACGGGGCGGCGCGCACCGACTCAGCCGCAGCTGCACTTGAAGCGGTGAACACCGTTCGCCGCACGCTGGCACGCCCGCTTTCCGCATTCTCCGAGGTATTCTCGGGCGGGATCGCCGCGAGCCGCGACGTTGCGACGGCTCTGTATCGGCTGCTCTGCGATCTCGATATTCCCGCCGGGGCGGCATCTCTTGCCGCGCGGCTGAGATCGCTCGGGTTTGAAACGCAGGCGGCGGAAAGCCTGCGTATGTGGGATGCACTGATGCAGGCGCTCGACACGCTCGCGCAGACCATTCCGGACGCCGCAGGAGATGCCGAAAGCTTTACGTTCATGATGGCTCAGATCATCGGCGCGACCGACGTCGGAACGATCCCGACGGGCATTGACGTCGTAAACTTCGGCTCTGCCGATATGCTTCGCCTTGACGATGTACGTCACGTGATCGTACTCGGGGCAGTCGAGGGCGAGTTTCCCGCGTCCGCAACAGACGGCGGCATCCTCTCCGAGAGCGAGCGGATCATGCTTGAGGGCTGCGGCATTGAGCTTGCGGCGGGCGGAAAGCGGGCGATCGGCGAGGAGCTGTTCTGGTTTTACAAGGCTGTGTGTGCAGCTTCCGAAAGTGTCACGGTGATCGTGCCGGAGACATCGGGCGGAGACGTGTGCCGTCCGTCACTCGGCGTACTTCGCCTGCGCGAGCTATTCAGCGATATACCGGAATACACCTTCAGCCCCAACGATCCGGAAATGAGCGCGTGGAACGAGCGCGACGTCAGAACGCTTGCATATTCCGCAGGCGCGGGCGGCGCCGCTGCGCGAATGATATTCCCGGAATATGCCGAAGCCTCCGACGCATCTGCGGAGCAGTTCAGCCGCGCCGACAGCGACGAGATATTCGGCGGCCGCCTGAATCTCAGCGAGAGCGCCATGACGGCATACTCGTCGTGCCACTACAAATACTTCTCGCAGTTCGTTCTGCGTCTGTCCGAGGACAATATCGCACGGCTGAACCCGGCTGATGCCGGAACATTCATTCATGCCGTGCTCGAAAAATTCTTCCGCGCCGTGAAGGACAGGGATCTGCCCCTGCCCGAGGATGAAGAACGCGCTCTTTGCGACAGGATCTGCGAAACGGAGGCAGAACGTCTTTGGGACGGCGGCGCACGGACAAAGCGCCAGCGCTATCTGCTCCGCAGACTGCGCGCGAGTGTCGGAGTATTCATCCATTCGCTGAGCCTCGAGTTCGCACAGAGTCTGTTCAGCCCATGGCGATTCGAGCAGGGTGTGGGATACAGAGACGACTCATCCGTCCCCGCGCCAACGATAATCCTGCCCGACGGGTGGGAGATACGGCTGCGCGGCAGGATCGACAGGATCGACGTAATGCGCGACGGCGGCGACACGTACGTTCGTGTTGTGGACTACAAAACATCCTCTAAGGAATTTAGGCTCGCCGACATATACGAGGGCATAAATCTTCAGCTTCTGCTGTACCTGTTCACCATATGGAAATGCCCGCCGTCGAAATTCCGCGACGCACTTGCCGGAGACGGCGAGATCATCCCCGCAGGGGCGCTGTATTTCAGCGCACGGCCGGGAGAGGCTTCGGCGGATGACCCGATACCGGACGGCGAGGGCTTCGTTCAGGCGCTTGCCGACGTATCGCGGACGGGTATCGTTCTGTCGGACAAGCGGATAATCGAGGCGATGGACCGCATGATATCAGGAAAATACGCGCCCGTCAAATCCGACGGAAAAGGCGGGATCAAGGAAGGCACCGGCACCGCCGATCTGAAGAAATTTTCCGAGCTTTACATTGACATATGCGACGTAATAAAAAAGATCGTCGAGGACATAGCCGCAGGGCACGCAGAAGCCGAGCCGAAGTCGCACGGCGGAAAATCGCCCTGCAATTACTGCGCATATTATCCGATGTGCAGAAAGGGGGAGCGGGATGGCTGAACGAAAATGGACTGCGGCGCAGACAGCCGCGATCGGCAGCCGCGAGAGGAACATCATCGTATCTGCGGCAGCGGGATCGGGCAAGACCGCGACCCTGACCGAAAGGATAATACGGCTGATCTGCGGCGAGCCTCACGCCGACATCTCAAAAATGCTGATCGTCACGTTTACCAAGGCGGCGGCAGTGGAGCTTCGCGAGCGAATATCCTCGGCGCTGTCGGCTGCGGCAAAAGCCGCCCCGGACGATGCCTACATAAGAGAACAGCTCTCGCTCGTCGGAAGCGCCGAGATATCAACGATCGACAGCTTCTGCCTGTCGATCGTGCGGCCGATGTTCGCCGAGGCGGGGCTTGCAGCCGATTTCAGAGTCGGCGACGAGACAGAGCTTTCGTCGATGCGGCGCGAAGCGATGGAGGAGGCGGTCAGCTTCTTCTATGACACCGAGGGCGGCGACGAGACCGACGGCTTTTTTGCGCTTGCCGACGCGCTCGGCGGATCGAGAAACGAAGATCTTCTTGACGAGGAGCTGCTCTCATTCGAGCGCGCCGTCGAAAGCTACGGGATCGGCTCGGATGAGCTGCGCCGCTCGGCGGACGAGCTTGAAGCAGCGTGCGGCAAAGATTTTCTTTCCACAAGATACGGAAGCGTAATACTCCGCACCATCGCCGACGCGGCGGGGCATTACGCCGATGCAGCCGCAGACCTCGCCGACAGGATGTGCGCCGACGAATGCATGAAGAACAAGTACGTCCCCGCCGCAATCGAAATGAGCGAATACTGCAAAAGACTCAAAGCGGCGGCGGATGCGGGCGACTGCGACGCGGTACGCAGTCTGTGCCTTGAAGGCGCGCCGACGACTCATATCAGCCTCAAGAGCGAGAACCACACCGACGACTCACTGTATTTCAAGGAAATACGGAAGAAGCTTTCCGAGCTTCTCAAAAAAATAAACGCGGAATATCTCTCAGCCGACCCAAAGCTCACCGCCGATGTAATGAAGGCTACGGCGCTCGTGTGCCGCGCGGCGGCAAGCCTTATTGACAGATTCCGGGACAACTACACCTATCTCAAGCGGCGGCGCGGGGTCGTCAGCTTCTCCGATCTCTCGCAGATCGCATCATCGCTTGTGCTATCGCCCGACGGGACACTCACACCGTACGGCGAGAGCGTCGCCGACAGGTACACTCACGTATTCATAGACGAATACCAGGACACAAACGACCTTCAGGACAGGATATTTGCCGCCGTTGCGTCGAAGTGTGGCAAATTCCTCGTCGGCGACATAAAGCAGAGCATCTACGGCTTTCGCGGTGCCGAGCCGTCCGTTTTCGCCGGATACAGAGAACGTTGGCAGGAGGGCGACGGCGGGCAGGCAATATTCATGAGCGAGAACTTCCGCTCGTCTGCGCCCGTCATAGATTTCGCAAACGCCGTATCGCGGTATATGTTCAGATTCGGGCAGATCCCGTTTTCCGACGACGATCTGCTGCGCTGCGGCAGAGGTGACGATGCCGAGCCGTGCGAGGTCTGCATCGTTCCGTACAGCGCGGAAAAGGGCGAGACAGTTGACAGGGTCGCGATTGAGGCGGAATACGTCGCGAAGCGGATCCGCGCCATGATCGACGCAGGTACCCGTCCGGAGGACATTGCGATCCTCATGCGGCAGGTATCCGGAGGCAAGGGCGAAAAATTCGCCGCCGCCCTCGCGCGACGCGGAATCCCGGTCAAAAGCGAGACCACACAGCCGCTGTTTGAGCGGCCGGAAATACTGTTTTTCGTGTGCGTGCTCCGCGCGGCTGACAATCCCATGCGCGACACGTACCTCGCGGGAGCAATGTGCTCGGCAGCGTTCGGCTTCACACTCGGAGATATTGCCGTACTGAAAAAGCTGTTCCCCGCCGAATTTCTCTGGCACTCGGTGAAGGCGGCAGCGGATTCGAAGGACGGTGCGGCAGAACAGGCGCAGCTTATCGCAAAATGCCGCGCGTTTCGCACGTTTGAAGATGAGCTGTCCACCGCCGCAGTCACGCTCGACTGCGCTGCGGTGATCGACCGCCTGCGGAATATGCCGCAGATCCGCACGGCTCTTATGGCTGAAGCGGCGGGCGCTCCCGCCATCGACGAATTCTACGAGCTTGCGCGGCGGCGCGGCGGAAGCCTGTTCGATTTTCTCGGATACATCTCCTCCGCCGGGAGCGAGATCGCATCCGTCGGCGGCACATCTTCGCTCGGCGTATCCATCATGACGATACACAAATCAAAGGGGCTTGAGTTTCCTGTATGCTTCATTGCGCTGACAAACAGCGCTCAGAACAGCAGCGACAAACGGCGCTCCATCCTGATAGAGCGCGGATACGGACCGTCGCTGAAGCTCTGCGACAGTACCGGACTTGTCCGCTGCGACAACATTCTGCGCCGCACGGCGCTTCTCCGCAGGGAGAGCGAGTCGGCAGCCGAAGATATGCGCATCCTGTATGTTGCGATGACACGCGCACGCGAGCAGCTGATCGTAACCTGCACGGACAAGGATCCCGACGGGCTTCTCGCAAGGTGCCGCATGAATTCGAGATACGCCTCGGCATACTCCGTGCCGCGCGAGAACTACATCGAGACGATCCTCTCGGCGCTCTGCACATTCGGCAGAAGCTTTGCGAAGATCCGCGTTGAGGCTGCCCGCGCATCCTCCGACGGGATCACGGCGGCAGCTCCGGCGCAGGAGACCGACGACGGCAAAGCTCAAAAGCTCGCCGACCTCCTTCGAGAAAGGCTCTCGTTCAGGTACCCGGCGGATTTTCTTCGCGGCATACCGTCGAAGCTCACAATATCAAAGCTGTATCCGGAGATCCTCGACGAGGACGACACCTCTGCCGCACTCCCCGAGGAGAATGACGAACCCGAAATATCGGTGCCCGCGTTCATACGCGGCACGGCGTACTCCCCCGCCGATGCGGGCAGCGCCGCGCACCTGATACTTCAGTTCTGCAATTTTGAAAAGCTGCGCCATAACGGCGTCGGTGCGGAGCTGTGCCGCCTTCGCGATGCGGGATTTCTCTCAGACGCGGAAGCCGAAGCCGCGAACCTCGACTACATCGAAAAATTCCGCCGCAGCGCATTTTTCGATCGTATACTGAATGCGAAAGAAGTGCGCAGGGAATTCCGATTCAACGCGCTGATCCCGGCGCACACGCTCACGGGCGATCCCGAGCGTGCAAAGCTTCTCGAAGCGGCAGGAACCTCCGTCACGGCGCAGGGCGTCATCGACATAGTGTTCACCGACGCAGACGGTCGTCTCGTTCTTGCAGACTACAAGACCGATCGCCTGACAGACTACGAGCTGCGTCACAGGGACGCCGCAAGGGAAAAGCTGTGGAACAGGCATCGCAGACAGCTCGGATACTACGCACTCGTATGCGAGGGGCTTTTCGGACGGCGGCCCGATGAGGTTCTGATATATTCTATGCCGCTCGGCGACACGCTCGCAGATGCAAAATAATACAAAAAATTCCGGCTGACGCCGAATACGTCAGCCGGAATCGTTTATTTTCCGAGGAAATCCGTTATTGCGGACAGCTTCGCCGATGCCGCCTCGCGCCCGATACCGTATGCTGTGCAGAGCTTGTCGGGATCCTTCTCGATACGCCCGACCGGCAGAGGCTCATCGGGACAGAGAACGAACAGCTCTCCCGCCGCTTCCTTTTTCCAGATGTAATCAAGCGTCTCGTTGTACACGATGTGACGCCGCTCGATCGCGCGGACGAGCGCAGGATACCTCTTGTATTTATGCCTGATGAGCGGCATTACGCGATTCTCGCCCTTGCGGTAGTCCTTCGGTCTTGTAAGCACAACGATGTTCCGGTCGTACCCTATCCCCTCAAAATATTTCACGGGGATCGAATCGGCGATACCACCGTCGAGCAGCCGTTCGCCATCGATCTCGACTATATTTGAGACGAGCGGCATCGACGCGGACGCGCGGATCCAGTCAAAGCCGTGATCCGACCTGCCGGTATATTTGTGATACACTGGTCTGCCGGTGTCAACATCCGTGCAAACCACGTAGAACTCTGCCGGATCGCGCTCGAACGCATCAAAATCAAACACATCGTATTTAAGCGGAACCTCGCCGTAGCAGAATTCCGTATTGAAAATATCTCCGCTTTGCAAAAGTGAGCGCACGGAGCAATACCGCTTGTCGCGGCAGAAGCGCGTATTATAGCGCAGCGCACGCCCGATCTGCCCCGACTTGTAGTTGCATCCGAACGCGGCACCCGCCGAAACTCCGATGATCCCGTCAAACCGTATCCCGTTTTCCATCATCACATCCATCACGCCTGCGGTAAACATCCCGCGCATGGCACCGCCCTCAAGAATAAGTCCTGTCTTCATTACAGTCATCCCTTCCCTTGCATTTGTGCCGCAGCTCCGTGTCTGCCGTCCGTATACGGCACCTCCGGAGCGCATACATAAAGTATACACCGCATTTGTAAACAAATCAAGCAGGCAAAATGCCGCCACGACAGCTCGCAGACACGGTATGTTTTACGTATTTTTGCATATTTTTTGTCTTTTTTGCGATCGTTTTTCTCGCTAAAAGTTGCAATTAATATATAAATAGTATATAATAGATGTAATGTTCTTTTATAGAGCGACGCGCAAACCCGAAATCACTTGCAACAACATCTCAAAAAACAAAGGAGACCTATCATATAATGAGGCTGTACATAGACCCGGGAACGGGCAGTATGCTGTTTGCAATACTGATCGGCATTATAAGCGCCGTGATGTATCTGTTCAAGTCGTGGCTCGTTAAGCTGCGCTTTATCCTGCACGGCGGAAAGAGGGTCGAGTCCGACACAGGCAAGCTCGGACTTGTCATTTTTTCTGACGACAAGCGGTACTGGAATGTTTTCCGTCCGGTTTGCCGCGAGCTTGACCGCCGCGGTATCGATGTAACGTACATGACTGCGTCCCCCGACGACCCCGCCCTTGAATCCGGACTTGAGCACGTACACGGCGAGTTCATCGGCGAGGGAAACCGCGCGTTTGCAAAGCTCAACTTTCTTTCGGCGTCGGTCGTTCTCTCCACCACGCCCGGACTTGACGTATACCAGTGGAAGCGCTCAAAGGAAGTCGGCTATTACGTACATATGCTGCACGCGGCAAGCGATGTCACCGGCTACCGTATGTTCGGTATCGACTACTACGATGCGATGCTGCTCTCCGGCGAATATCAGGTGCGCGACATCCGTGCGCTTGAGTCGCTTCGCGGGCTGCCCGAGAAGGAATGCGTCAAGATCGGCATACCCTACATGGACGATATGCTCGCACGCCTGAAGGCGGACACTCCTCTGCCCGAGCACGAGCGCACGATCCTCCTTGCTCCCTCGTGGGGCGAGAGCGCCATCCTCAAGAAATACGGCGAAAAGATACTTGACGTGCTGCTCGCAACGGGCTACCACGTGATCGTGCGTCCGCACCCGCAGTCCTTCACGTCCGAAAAGGACATGATCGAGCGCATAATGAAGGCATATCCGGATTCGGATCAGCTTGAATGGAACCGCGACAACGACAACTATGAGGTGCTCCGCCGCGCGGACATCCTCATCTCCGACTTCTCCGGCGTAATCTTCGATTTCTCGCTCGTTTACGACAAGCCGGTGATCTACGCCGACACCGAGTTTGACTCAAGCCCCTACGACGCGTGGTGGCTTGACACTCCCTTCTGGACGTTCACCGCGCTGCCGAGGATCGGACAGAAACTGACCCCAGACAATATGTCAAACCTGCGCGAGATGATCGACGCTTGTCTGACCGATCCCAGATACGCCGAGGGCAGACGCGAGGCGAGAGCCGAAACTTGGGAGCACCCCGGCGAGGGCGCTGTCCGCGCTGCCGATTATATTTGCGCAAAGCTTGACGAAATACAGAAAGGAGCGGATAAATAATGTCATTTGCAAGCATTCTCGGAACACTTCTCATACGGCCGCTCCAGCTCGTTTTTGAAGTTATATTCACTATTGCCAACAGAGTCGTCGGCGATCCCGGCCTCTCCATCATCGCGCTCAGCCTTGCGATGAACTTCCTCGTACTCCCTCTCTACCGCAGAGCAGACGCGATGCAGGAGGAGGAGCGCGACATGGAGCTTCGTCTGCACGATGGAGTGTCGCACATAAAGAAAACGTTCCGCGGTGACGAACGCATGATGATCCTGCAAACGTACTACCGTCAGAACAACTACAAGCCGACCTACGTTCTGCGCGGCGCAACGTCGCTTTTCCTTGAGATCCCGTTTTTCATTGCGGCGTACCGCTTCCTGTCCGGACTTCAGCTGCTTCACGGAGTTTCGTTCGGTCCCATTGCCGACCTCGGTCGCCCCGACGGACTTTTGACGATCGCGGGCTACACCGTAAATGTCCTGCCGATAATCATGACGCTCATAAACCTTATCTCGTGCGTCATCTTCACCAAAGGCTCGCTTCTCAAGACAAAAATACAGCTCTACTCGATGGCTGTGTTCTTCCTGTTCTTCCTGTATACCTCCCCTGCGGGACTTGTATTCTACTGGACGCTGAACAACGCGTTCTCGCTTGTAAAAACGATATTCTATAAACTGAAGCACGCGGACATAATTCTCCGCATCATGGCGTCCGTCGCCGGAATTGCCGCCGCTGTGTACGGAATCGGCTTCTACCATATGCCGACGCTCAGACGCACCGCTTTCTTCATTGCGGGTGCGCTGCTGCTCCAGCTCCCGCTTCTCACAAAGCTCATCCGCCGCGCAAAGAAAAGCCCGAAGGAGCGCAAGGCTCAGCCGAACCGTGCGCTGTTCATCACCTGCGCGATATTCATGGCGGTGCTCACCGGTGCCGTGATCCCCTCGACGATGATAAAGGCGTCGCCGCAGGAGTTTGTTGATCTTACGCTGTTCTGCCATCCCACGTGGTACGTCGTAAGCGCATTCTGCTTTGCCGTCGGCACATTTGTGATCTGGATGGGCATATTCTACTGGCTTGCAAAACCGTCGTCGAAGGTGTGGTTCGACCGCGCAATGCTCGTCCTGTGCGGAGCATCGACCGTCAACTATATGTTCTTCGGGCGCGACCTCGGAAACCTCGGCGCAAACCTCAAGTACGACGAGGGACTGAACTTTGATCTGTCCGATCAGCTAATAAACCTCGCAGTTCTCTGCGCGGTCACGGCACTTCTCATATTCCTCGCGATAAAGCTCCGCCGCCACATGACGATGATCGTTGCGGCAGGCGTTGCCGCGTTCATGTGTATGTCCGGCGTTAATCTTGCGGGTATCGCATCATCCGTATCGGCGCTGCAAACCGCGAATGCCGCTGCGGACGAGATGCCCGAGTTCACAATGAGCCGCAAGGGCAAGAACGTCATCGTGCTGATGCTCGACCGAGGCATGGGCGCATATATGCCGTACATATTCAACGAAAAGCCCGAGCTTAAGGAGCAGTTCGCAGGCTTCACCGTATACTCGAACACGATCTCGTTCGGAAAGAAAACGAACTTCGCCTCTCCCGCCCTGTTCGGCGGATACGAATACACTCCCGCAAAGCTGAACAGCCGCTCGGATATGTCTCTCATGGAGAAGCAGAACGAGTCGCTGAAGGTGATGCCCGTACTGTTCGATCAGAACGGCTACAACTCAACCGTATTCGATCCGACCTACGCCGGATACCAGTGGATCCCCGATCTGTCGATCTACGATGATCACCCGACGATCCACAAGTACATCACGAAGGGCAAGTTCACCGATCCCGACCTCAAGCGTGAGGCGATCGAAAACAACAAGCGCAACTTCTTCTGCTTCGGCATAACAAAGGCGGCGCCGCTGTTCTGTCAGATGACGCTGTACGACTACGGCAACTACAACAAGGGCGATCTCGGCAAGACCGAGAGCTACGTCGGTCAGACAGTTGAGGACTCATACAAATCCACCGGGCTCAGCCGCGAGTTCATGGAGCCGTACAACGTGCTCGCAAGTCTTTCGAACATCACGAAGATATCGACCGAAAAATCAAACAACTTCCTCATGATGACGAACGACACGACGCACGAACCGATGATGCTCTCGGAGCCGGACTACACCCCGTCCGACACCGTTGATAACACCGAATACGAGGCATCTCACTCCGACCGCTTCACGCTTGACGGACGCACGCTGAAGATGGAATCAAGCGTTGACTTCATCCACTATCAGGCGAACATGGCGTCCCTCCTCCGCCTCGGCGAATGGTTCGATTACATGAGAGACTGCGGTGTGTGGAACAACACCCGCATCATCATCGTGTCCGACCACGGTCACAGCATGGAGCAGCTCGAGGAGCTGATCAATCCCGACGGATTTAACGTCATGAACGTATACCCGCTTCTGATGGTCAAGGATTTCGGAGCGACCGAGTTCTCGTTCTCCGATGAGTTCATGACGAACGCCGACGTTCCCACGCTTGCGACAGACGGCGTGATCGACAACCCCACAAACCCGTTCACCGGAAACGCGATAAACTCCGCCGACAAGACGCTCCACGATCAGTACATATTCCTGTCCGACATATGGAACACGTCCGAGAACGACGGAAACACATTCCGTCCCGGCAAGTGGTACACCGTACACGACAATATCTGGGACTCATCAAACTGGCAGCTCATATCAGAGGACGCAGTCCTCACGGAAGAAAAATAATTTGACAGAAAGGAAAATCACTATGGCAAAGGAAATTGTCACAGCGGACATCGGAGAGGTCCGCGCACTGCTTGACCGCGTTGTCGGCAGAAGCGATTACACCGATCTCAGCCGCATGGGTGGGCTCACAAACCGCACGTACCGTGTGGAATTCGCTGACGGAAAGATCTACGTAGTACGCATCCCCGGCGAGGGTACGGAGGAGATGATCGTTCGCGGAGACGAACAGATCAGCACCGAGCTTGCGTGCAGCCTTGACATTGACGCAAAGCTGCTCTACTTCGGCAAGGACGGCGCAAAGGTGACAGAGTTCATCCCAGAAGCCGTCACGATGTCGGCAGACGCGTTCCACGACGCTCACCGTATCGCGCAGGCGGCAGAGATAATGCGCACGCTGCACGACTGCACAAAGAACACGGGAGTTCCTTTCGAGGTGTTTGACATGGCAAAGAGCTACGAGGACATCATTCACGAAAACAACGTTCCCATGTTCGCCGACTACGATGAGGTCAAGGCGACCGTCATGAAGATCAAGGCTTCGGTTGACGCCGCCGGCGAGATCGTCAAGGTCCCGTGCCACAACGACGTTCTCTGCGAGAACTGGATCGTCTCCGCGACCGACGACCGTATGTACCTTGTTGACTGGGAATACGCCGGAATGAACGACGCACTGTGGGACGTCGCCGACCTCTCGATCGAGGCGGTGTTCGACCGCGAGTACGACGCGATCCTTCTCTCGGCATATCTCGGACGCACGCCGACCGACGACGATATGCGTCACTTCCTCGCAAACAAGCTGTACGTTGACTATCTGTGGACACTGTGGGCAAAGACCCGCGTCCCGTTCGACGGTCAGCCAATGGAGGACTGGGCGGCAGAGCGATACGCACGTCTCAAGCACAACATCGAAGAATTCACAAGAATATAATAAGACGGAGGACGACATCTATGTTTTTCGGAATCACAGCAGGTGTGACGTGGGCGCTCGAGACGATAATCCTCGGAATCGCGCTCGCTATGACACCGTTCGTTTCAACTGAGCAGGCAATATTTCTTGCGCCGTTTGTAAGCACGTTCATCCACGACTTCTGTTCGGCGATCTGGGCGACCATCTACAACGGAGTGCGCGGAAACCTCGGCCGTGTCTGGCACGCGGCGTTCGGCACCAAGGGCGGAAAGTTCGTCATGCTCGCCGCAGTCATCGGCGGTCCGATCGGCATGACCGGCTACGTCATGGCGGTCAACTACATGGGCGCGTCGATCGGCGCGGTCGCAAGTGCGATCTTCCCCGCAATCGGCGCGATACTCGCGTACATCTTCCTGAAGGAGAAGATGCAGTGGTATCGCTGGGTGTTCCTTGTAGCGACGCTCCTCGGCGTTTACGGACTCAGCTATTCCCCCGACATTGACGTAAAGAACTTCTGGCTCGGCATAATCGGCGCGCTGATGTGCGCGTTCGGCTGGGGCATTGAGGCGGTCATCCTCGCAAAATGTATGCAGGATCCCGACGTAAAGGACGAATACGCGCTCCAGATCCGTCAGACCACCTCGGCGATCGTCTACGGTGTGGTGCTTCTCCCGATACTGCGCGGATGGGGATTCACCGTGAGCCTGTTCACCTCGGGAACGGGATGGCTTATCCCGACGATAGCGTTTGCGGCATTCTTTGCAACGCTCTCGTACCTCTGCTACTACAAGGCGATCTCCAGCATCGGCGCATCAAAATCAATGGCGCTCAACGTCACCTACGCAGCGTGGGCGATCCTGTTCACCGTAGTGATACTGCGCGACACAAGCGTACTCACGCCCGTGACCGTCGCGTGCGCGCTCATCGTTATCGTCTGCGGAATTCTCGCGGCTGCCGATTTCAAAGAGCTGTTCGCAAAAAAGCAAAAGTAATCGAAGATACAAAAAAACTCCCGACCTCGCGGTCGGGAGTTTTTCGTTTTTGTTACGCTCTTTTTTGCCTCAAATCCTCGAGTTGAGTGTGGACTTAAAGGCTGAATTTCTCGTTCAGGTAATCGGAATAGCGCTTCGCCATCACGTACCAGTTGTGCAGGGATTCGCCCATGACGCCGCCGCAGGACTCGCGGTACAGCGCCCATACAAACCAATAGTACGACACGAGCGCGACATACGCAAAGTAGTGGAACAGCATACGGTCGTTGTACTCGTCGCCGCAGTATTCGCGAACGAACTTCTCCGTCACGTCAACGTCCCACATTGCGTCCATGATGTACGCGCCGAGGTCGCAGCCGGGATCCGCGTTGCCCGCGTACTCCCAGTCAATCAGGATCGTCTGGGTATCAGTGAGCATCCAGTTCGGCGCGTATGTATCGCAGTGGCAGAAACGCATCTCAACTCCGTCGCCCTGTACGGCGTTGTAGCACTTCTCTACCTTACCCTTAAGCTCATCAAAATCGGGAACGGCGATCTCGCCACTCTCGCGCAGCATCTTCTCGATATCAAGCGCGTCCTCCCACGGCAGGAAGCTCCATTCAACCTGCATATTCTGCTCGTGCAGACGGCGGAGGACCGCGAGTATCCTCTTTGAATCCTCGAAGCTGTTGTAATCGGGAATGCGGATGTTTTCGACGAAGGACGAGATCTTCCATCCCTCCTTGTCGTCCATATATATATAGGTGGGATCAACGCCGACGGACTTGCCGATCTCGAGCGAGCGTTTCTCGTTTTTGCGCGAGATGATCGCCTCGGTGCCGTCGCCGGGATGACGGTAAACGTACTTCTTGCCGTTCACCTCAAACACGAATGACGTGTTCGTCAGACCTTCCTTGATCGACTTGAAGTTGATGATATTCTCCTCACCGCATCCGAGTACGCGGCAGATATTCTTCATGATACGGCTGTGCGTATCCTTGACGTAGTATGTGTCAAACTGACGAAGCTCATCGAGCGAGTCAAACTCGTAGATCGTTCCGGCGGGGTACACCTTGACCTGCATCGGCGGAAGCTTTGCAATATTGTCGGAGAACAGCGATTCCCACAGCTCGGTATCGTAATCGCCAAGCTCGTGGTGCTCGTTCACAAGGCGCAGGAACGCCTCGCTGAACGCGTTATCCCAATACACGTGTCCGAGCATGACATCGCCCTCGACACCGCTGCGCATTACTTTGACGATATTGCCCTTCGAGTCCTTGTGCATATACCACTCGTCGGTCTTTTCATCGACGTGAAGCGCCGCATAGTAAGACTGATAGACGTAATCGGTAAACGGATTCTCGACAAAATAGTCGTCGGAAGAGCATATGTAGCTGTTGCCGATATACTTCTGGGCAAGGAATATCGTCTCAAGATTATTCTTGAGGTGGAAGAGGGGGTTGATGATGACCTTGAGTCCGTACTTGTCCTCGAGGTAGAAGAATGACTCCTTCTTATAGCCGAGGACGATCACGATCTCCTCGATACCCGCCTCGCGGAGCTGCTCGATCTGACGCTCGATGAGAACCTCGTTCTTCACGACAAGCAGTCCTTTCGGCTTCTCGAGAGATATCGGCACAAATCTCGACGACATACCAGCCGCCATTATTATCGCGTTGCGCACCTTATAAGGCGCGAGCGCATCGACGCCGCCGTCGGTGATACCGTGCTCATCGACAAGCCCCTGCTCCTCAAACGCTCTCAGCTTCTCAGAGACAAAGCCCGTAGACGTGCCGGACAGCTCGGACAGCTCTCGCACGCTCTTTTTTCCGTTGTTCTTTATTGCATACAGAAGATCAAATTCGTTTCTTGTCATGATATATTCTCCGATTTATTTTTCAGTTTTCGAGGTTCGGGTAAACAGCAGAGCATAAATCACTGCGATCACGCCGGAAATAAACTTCGCAAGCATCATGGGAGCGATGCAGTCGGGAGCGTTGGCTGCGGTGAACGCGAGATGGTCGCCGATGATGAATGCCGCACAGACGGCGAAAGCCGTATTAGCGATCTTCTCCTTCTCCTTCATCTTGGACATCGTCGCAAACATAGCCATATTGTTTGCACTGCTGAGGAGGAATCCGGTAACTCCCGCATCGGTCAGACCGAATTTTTTCGACAGACCTGCAAGCGGACGCTTGAGCCAAAGGTTAAGGCAGTAGACGAACGGCAGGGCGCCGGCAAGCACAAGACCGACCGAACCGGCGACTCCGATGCCCTCGGCGGTCGAGCCGAGAATTCCGAAGAACGGCACGGCGTCAAGGTCAAATGCACCGCCTGCGGCAAGAGGAGAAAGCACGAGATCCTTGACCATTGCAAGACCGAGGCCTACCACCGCTATGATGTTGATGATCACGCTGAATACGCGGAACACAGCCGTTGTCTGCTTCGGCCAAACCGCAAGGCAAATGATGATGACCGCGGAAAAGATCACGGGAATTATCAGGTTCATGAGAACTGTCATAAACGGGATTCCCATAACAAGCCCGCCGACAAATGTTCCGAACGGGATCGCCGCAATACCGTAAAGTACGCCCTTTGAGAATGCGTTTACATCCTTCTTTTCAATCGCGGCAAGACCTACGGGGATCGTGAATACGATCGTTGCACCCATCATTGAGCCATAGATTATTCCCGCCCACTCACCGACGAGCGGATCGATCGCGACAGACTCGGCAAGCTGAAAGCCGCCCATGTCGATCGCGAGGATCGAGGTCACCGCCATCGACGGATCAAGCCCGATCGACTGGTACAGAGGGGTGAGCGTGTGTTCTATCACGACCTTCATCTCGGGAACAAGGGCGATGATTCCGACGATCGCAAGGCAGAGCGGACCGATCATCTCGATTCCGCGCTGAAACTCCGCGCCGAGACCGAGACGGTTTTTCAGGAACAGCATATCAATAATGCCGACCAACGCAAAAACCGTCATGATCCCGACGACTATTGTTGAAAAATATTGCATGGTATGCCTCCGTGTTCATTTTGTATATATAATACTCCAAAAATGAACATTTGTCAAGGAAGCACCCATGTTTTTGCTTTTTTCTTGCAAAAGAGGGGTATTACACCCTCCTCTTTCACTATATTTTCGTCATTTGACTAAATTCTCACGTTTTATACATACGCCTATTATTCGTTGACGATGCTCACGTCCACCCTGTTGAACGGCACGTCTATGCCGTTTTCCGCGAGAATACCCTGTATCGTTCCGAGGGCTTTTCGCCGCAGGATCGTTTTTCGCTCCGGATCGCAGTGCATGAGCAGCTTATACGAGATCTGGCTTTCGGCGAACTCATCCGTACCGAGAAAATCGCACGAATACACATCCGGCAATTCCGCGATACGGCTGCACATCGTTTGACATATGCTCCGCATTCTGTCCGCCGGGACGGAGTACGGCGACGGGACGACAAGCCCGACCCAATCGGACAGCACCTCTATCTCCGATATATTACGGTTGCTGACGGTAACGGTGTTGCCGGTGTTCAGATCGCGTATTTTCGTCGCCTTCAGCGTGAAATCTATCACTTTTCCCTCGATCATCGCGCCCTGCCCGTGATAGCGGACGACATCGCCCACCGAGAAAAACTCATCCCAAACGATATTCGCGCCGTTGATTATGTCGCGGAGCAGATCCTCGAGCGCAAAGCCGACGACAACTCCGGCGATTCCGAGGCCGGTTATAAGCGAGGTCACGTTCACGTTGTTTATCTGAAGCACTGTTATGACCGCCATAAGGATCATCATATACTTTATAATATTCTCGCCGACGCGGAGATTTACGGAGTGACGCCCCTTCCCTTTTCTCAGGAAATGCTCAAATCCGCGCTTGACAAAGATCCATACGAGAAAACAAAAACCGATCGCCGCAAGGCTGACCCACGGCTTCGGCGTAAGCAGATAATTTTTCACGTGTTCCATAAGTGTCCTCCGTACCCGTTTTCTAAAACTATTTTACTCCCGGCGTCTTTGTTTGTCAACAGAGTATTGATGCGGGTGCGCCGATGTGATATAATAGACACACGGGCAATGCCCGAAATTAATTTACAGGAGACTCTGCTGTTTGAAGAAAAACAACACCTCGGAGATTGTAATGTAAGCGGGAGACGCTGCATTACAGTCCACAGCTCCTCTCGCATTTCAATCAATTTCTGAATTTTGAGAGGTGTAAAAATGAATAACATAATTATCAGACAAGAAACCGCCGCCGATTTTCGCACTGTTGAGGAAGTTGTCCGCGACTCATTCTGGAACGTTTACCGTCCGGGCTGCGCCGAACGTTTTGTTCTGCACTGTTTCCGTGGAAATGCCGATTTTATACCGCAGCTTGACCTCATCCTTGAGACGGACGGCAGGATCATCGGGCAGATAATGTACGCCCGCGCTGCGATAGTCACCGAGTCGGGAGAAAAGCTTCCCGTCGCGACGTTCGGACCTGTGTCCGTACTGCCGGATTATCGCAGGCAGGGGCTTGGTGAACGGCTGATCTCGCACTCGCTCGGGATGGCGTCGGAGATGGGATTCTCTGCGGTCATGATCACCGGTGATCTCAACTACTACAAGCGATTCGGCTTTGTCTGCGGCAAGGATCTCGGTATTACATACGCCGACGATCCAGATGCGGAGTATTTCCTCGCGCTTGAGCTTCGTTCAGATGCGCTGTCCGGTGTGCGCGGCACATACCGCGATCCCGACGGCTATTTTCCCGATGAGGCTGCGCTTGAGGAATTCGACAAGACATTTCCTCCACGCGAAAAGCTGCGGCTGCCGGGGCAGCTCGGCTGAGTCTGATCCGTTTATTCTGAGCACATAAAAGTGCAGGGCTACGGTCATCACAGATATCCGTGTGATAATCTGCAATCCGTATGCCCTGCACTTTTTTATGTGGCTGTCAATTATACTTCGTTGTAAGTTTGCGGATCAAAAAAGTTGCGAGGTAGATCACGCCGACGACGATAAATATGCCCGCCATACCCTTTGCCATCATCGGCAGAGTTTCGAGAAACAAATCGACATTAATATTCATACAAACCTCCCGTTATTCTCAGCCGATCATGTTGAGGATGATTCCGCCGGCGATCACCGAGGCGATCTGTCCGGAGACATTCACTCCGACCGAATGCATCAGGAGGAAGTTCTGCGGATCCTCCTTCAGACCCATCTTATGGACGACACGCGCCGACATCGGGAACGCCGATATTCCTGCCGCGCCGATCATCGGGTTAATCTTCTTCTCCTTCGGCAGGAAGAGGTTTATAAGCTTTGCAAACAGCACGCCGCCCGCCGTATCGAATATGAACGCGACAAGTCCGAGCGCGATGATGAGCAGCGTCTCCCAACGGAGGAAATACTCCGCCTGCATTTTCGTTGCGATCGTAATGCCGAGAAGGAGCGTCACGAGGTTTGACAGAACCTTCTGCGCCGTCTCTGACAGCGAATCAAGCACGCCGCACTCGCGGATGAGGTTGCCGAACATAAGAAATCCGATCAGCGCCACGCTGCGCGGAGACACGATTCCGGTGATAACCGTTATCACTATCGGGAACAGTATCTTCGTCAGCTTTGAAACGGAGCGCTGCTTGTACGTCATTCTGATGCGGCGCTCGCTCTCGGTCGTCAGCATTTTTATCACAGGCGGCTGCACAAGCGGCACAAGCGCCATATATGAATACGCTGCGACCATTATTGCGCCGGTGTACTTTGAGCCGAGAAAGTTCGCGACAAATATCGAAGTCGGACCGTCTGCGGTGCCGATTATGCCGATCGACGCGGCATCTTTCAGGTCAAAGCCGAACAGTGCCGCAAGGCTCATCGTGAAGAATATTCCGAACTGCGCCGCCGCACCGAATATCATCAGCTTCGGGTTGGTGAGCAGCGGCTCGAAATCGATCATCGCGCCGATACCGATGAACAGCAAAAGCGGGAACAGCTCGTTCGCAATTCCTGCGCTGAACAGGACGTCGAGCGCGCCCGGCTCCGTCACGCCGTCGTACACCTGATTGACCGCGCCGGAGAGCGGCAGATTCACGAGGATCGCGCCGAAGCCCATCGGCAGGAGGAGCGTCGGCTCCATGTCCTTCTTTATCGCAAGATAAATAAGGATCCCGCCGATGACCCACATCACTATCTGCTGCCATGTAATATTCAGAACGTTTGAAAACAGATCCGCCATAAAGTACCCCGTTAAGTAAAATCTCATTTAGTCTTACTTTATGAGTATACCGCAATCGGGCGGCGTTTTCAAGGCGTAACTTATCAATTCAGCAAATTTTACAGTGCGTTCACAAGATTTCAGGTCCTAATTGTTTAATGGCACGTGAGGTTCACGAGAACGTCTGCCATCTTCACGAGAGATTCAGTCGGTATCGCCTCGTAAATGCTGTGGAAATTGAGTCCGCCGGTAGAGAGATTCGGGCACGGAAGTCCGTCAAACGAGAGTCTTGCTCCATCCGTGCCGCCGCGGATCGGGACGATGATCGGCTCAACGCCCGCTGCCGCCATGGCTGCCTTTGCACGCTCGACGATATCGAGATGCTCGTCGATGATCTCCTTCATGTTGTAGTAGCTGTCGGACATATCAAGCTCGACGGTACCGCAGCCGTATTTGTCATTCATGAAGCGGACGATCGCGGAGACAAAGCTCTTACGCTGCTCAAATGTCTCGCGGCAGTGATCGCGCACGATCATCGTGATCTGCGCCGTTGTCTCGTCAGCCGTTATCCCGGAGACGTGGTAGAAGCCCTCGCGGCCTTCGGTGTGTGCGGGTGTCTCTGCGGGCGGAAGCATTGATACAAGCTCCGTCGCATACAGCGCGGCGTTGCGCATCTTATTCTTCGCGGAGCCGGGATGGGTGTTCACACCGTGTATCGTGATCTTGACTGCGGCGGCGTTGAAATTCTCGTACTCGATCTCGCCAAGCTCGCCGCCGTCCACGGTATACGCAAAGTCCGCGCCGAAGCGCTCGAGATCAAAATGATCGGCGCCGCGCCCAATCTCCTCATCGGGGGTAAATCCGATGCAGATCTTGCCGTGACGAAGCGACGAGTCGGAAATGATACGGTCGCACGCCGCGACGATCTCGGCGACGCCCGCCTTATCGTCTGCGCCGAGCAGCGTTGTATTATCGGTGACTATAAGCTCGTGGCCGATGTGTGAATCGTCGAGCATACCGGCGTTTGTTCCGTCGTACTTGATTATTTTCGCCTGAACATTTTTACCGCTCACGTCAGGCGAGGTATCCATGTGCGCGATGAGCCCGATCACAGGCTCGTTCTCCATGCCCTTGCTCGCGGGGATGTGGCCGTAGACATAGCCAAGCTCGTCGCGCGCCGCGTCCGCAACGCCGATCCCGCGCAGCTCCTCTGCGAGATAGTCCGCAAGCGCAAGCTGACACGCGGTGGAGGGGCAGGTTTCCGAATCCTCATCGGAGGTCGTTTCAAATGTAACGTATTTAAGGAAGCGTTCAATGACATTCATTAGTTTTATCTCCTGATATAATCTAAAGAAAGGCCGCCGCAAATGCGGCAGCCTTTTCTTTATAGCTTTTGATTACTTACCCTCAGTTGCAGCGGTAGCGCTTGCAGCAGCGGTATCAGTAGCCTCGGTGGTTACAGCGCCGGTAGTGCTGACAGCAGCACCGGTGGTTACCTGTACATTCTCATCGATGTACGCATACTGGAAGTACCAGTAGCCGTACGGGCTGTGCCATGTTCCCTTCAGAGCGGGGCTCTGCAACCAAAAGTCGTTGTAGTAAGCGACGGGGATCATAGCGTAGTCTTCCATCATGATGGTCTCAGCCTTGTGGAGAGCCTCAAAGTGCGTCTTAGCGTCAGCAACCTTGGACGCGTCAAGAGCTGCATCAAACTCGGGATTGTTGTACTTGCCGTCGTTGTTACCGTTGGTGGAGTACAGAAGCTCGATCATGTTCGAAGCATCGTTGTAGTCCATAACCCAACCGTTACGAGCCATCTCGTACTCACCTGCACGACGCTGAGGAGTGAATGCCTTCCACTCGACGATGTCGATATCCATGGTGATGCCGAGCTCCTTGTAGCACTGCTGCAGATACTCTGCGAGAGGCTTGTGGTAGCCTGCATCGTTGGTGGAGTAGGTGATCTTCGGGAAGCCCTTACCGTTCGGATAGCCGGCCTCTGCGAGAGCTGCCTTAGCCTCCTCGAGAGCCTTTGCGTGATCCTGGGGCAGGTAGGTCTTACCGTCGTTAGCCTTAACAGCGTTGTCAAAGAACATGCCTTCGGCGTCAACTACGTTCGGGCCGACATAGTTGTATGCAGCGGTGTAAGTGCCCTGCATGATGGTGTTTGCAACGTACTCACGGTCGATTGCAAGAGAGAGAGCCTTACGGACGTTGACATCCTGGAAGACTTCCTTCTCAAGGTTCATGCTGAGGTAGTAGGTACCGAGAATGGTATCAATGTAGAAATCGCCGCCGTCCTCAGCCTTTTTGAGACTGGGTATCTCCTCGGTAGGAACCCCCTTAATCAGCTGTGCAGTACCGTTCTGGTATGCAGTGTATGCAGCAGAGGAATCCTCAAGGAGGAGGAATGTGAGTTGATCGGTTACGATACGGCTCGAATCCCAACCACCCTTGTAGTTCGGGTTCTTCTTGCAGACGATGCGCTCGCTGGAGGTCCACTCGCTGATCATGTAAGGACCGTTGCAGACGTAGGTCTCAGGCTTAGTTGCCCAAGAATCGCCGTTTGCCTCGACGGTAGCCTTCTGAACAGGGCTCATGGATCCGAAAGCAGCAAGCTTATCAAAGTAAGAGCAGGGGTAAGCAAGTTTAACGGTAAGGGTCTTGCCGTCCTCGCTTGCTTTTACCTGAAGCAGATCCGGATCAGGAGTAGTGGTGGGTTTACCCTCAGCATCGGGATTACCGATAGCGTCGGTGTAACCTTCGACCATACCGATAACAGTCTCAGCATAGGGTGCTGCGACCTCTTCCTTGGTAAGTCTCTTGAAAGAGTACTCAAAGTCCTTAGCGTTGAGCTCGGTGCCGTCGCTCCACTTCAGGCCGTCACGCATGGTGAAGGTCCAGGTAAGGCCGTCCGGGCTTACTTCATACTTTTCAGCCTGGCCGGGCTGAACTTTGTTGTCCTCATCGATGATGAGAAGCGTCTCGAACAGCGTGATGAGCATATTACCGCCATCAACTGCACTGTTCAGTGCGGGGTCAAGAGTCTCGGGGTTCGGGCCGATCTGTACGGTAATGCCGTCATTAGTCTGCTTCTTTCCGCAGGCGCCGAGGAAGAACACCGTAGCGACGACCAGCACAAGTGCGATCAGTCTCTTTGCGTTCATTGATTCTTCTCCTTTTTTTATTTTTTGGGGTCTATATCCATTGTGCCGCTAACACAAAGAATACCATAGATAATCAGACCAAGCGGTCAAGGTGGTGGCAAGCCGCAAAATGTCCGGGGGACACCTCGCGCAGCTTGGGGCATTCCGCAGCGCACACTTCGTCCGCGTAGGGGCAGCGTGTGCGGAATCGGCATCCGCTCGGCGGATTCAGCGGGCTGGGAACGTCGCCCTGAAGCGGGATACGCTTGGAGGCGCGAGCCTGCTTCGGATCTGCCACGGGTATCGCGGAAATAAGGCTTCTCGTGTACGGATGGACGCTGTGCGAGATCAGCTCATAGCTGTCCGCAAGTTCCACCATTCGTCCGAGATACATTACGCCGATGCGGTTTGAAATATGACGAACGACGCTGAGGTCGTGCGCAATAAACAGATAGGTGAGACCCATTTCGCTCTGCAGATCCTCAAACATATTGACGACCTGCGCCTGGATCGAAACGTCAAGCGCGGAGACAGGCTCGTCGCAGACGATGAACTCGGGATCAACTGCAAGCGCACGTGCGATTCCCACGCGCTGGCGCTGACCGCCGGAGAACTCGTGCGGATAGCGGTTGGCGTGCTCGCTGTTGAGGCCTACGCGCTCAAGCAGAGAAATGATCTTATCATGGCGCTCGTCCTTATTCTGGCAGAGCTTGTGAATGTCGATAGACTCGCCGACGATATCACCGATTGTCATACGCGGGTCAAGGCTCGCGTAAGGATCCTGGAACACGATCTGCATACGACGGCGATACGGCAGCATATTGACTGCGGTCTTCGCGCCGTAGACAAGCTTGCCGTCGGCATCCGTTACATCTGTTCCGTCGGGATTCATAAGCGGTGTCTTACCGCTGTCGAATATCACCTTGCCGTCGTAGATAATGCGGCCGTCGGTCGGCTCATACAGGCGGAGCATTGTGCGTCCGACAGTCGTTTTACCGCAGCCGGACTCGCCGACGATGCCGAGCGTTTCACCGCGCATGATCGAGAACGAAACATCATCGACCGCCTGCACGAAGCGCTTGTTCTTTCCGTGCCCGCCGGCAGGAAAATACTGCTGAAGGTGCTGTACTTCTACAAGGACTTTATTCTCAGACATTGTCGCCGCCTCCTTTTTCAAACTCATTCTTCTGGAGCAGCCAGCAATGGCTGTAATGGGTATCGCTCAGCTCCGTTTTGGGCGGCATCTCTCGCAAACATATCTTCATACACCGATCGCAGCGGGGTGCGAACGGACATCCTGCGGGAGGATTGAGCAGATCGACGGGCTGACCCTCGATCGGAACAAGGCGTTCCGTTTCCTCAACGTTCAGTTTCGGGATCGAGTTGATAAGACCCTTCGTATACTCGTGCGAGGGATTATAGAATATCTCATCGGCTGTGCCGTACTCAACGATATGACCGGCGTACATGACGGCGATCTTCTCGCACATACTTGCAACGACGCCGAGGTCGTGCGTGATCATGATGATACTCATGCCGAGCTTTTCGCGAAGCTCCTGCATAAGCTCAAGTATCTGAGCCTGAATGGTAACGTCGAGTGCCGTCGTCGGCTCATCGGCGATAAGCAGCTTCGGCTCGCACGCAAGAGCGATCGCGATCATAACGCGCTGGCGCATACCGCCGGACAGCTCATGCGGGTACTGCTTCAGGCGCTTATCCGGCTCGTTTATTCCGACAAGCTCAAGAAGCTCGCGGGCACGGGCGTGCGCCTCGCTCTTTGTTTTGTTTGTATGAAGCAGGATCACCTCGGTGATCTGGTTTCCGATAGTGTAAACGGGGTTAAGGCTCGTCATAGGATCCTGGAAGATTATCGAGACCTCGTTTCCGCGCATACGGCGGAACTGCTTCTCGGTCATCTTCTCGACCTCATGTCCGTTGAACCAAATGGTTCCGCCGACAAGGCGGCCGGGGTATGCGGTCAGACCCATGATCGAATATGCGGTGACGGATTTTCCGGAACCGGACTCTCCGACGATGCCGAGGACTTCGCCCTCGTTCATCGAGAATGAGACGCCGTTCAGCGCCTTCACCTCGCCGACAGGGGTAAAGAAGGACAGTCTTTCGTCCTTGATTTCAAGTAATTTTCCCATCAGATCGTCCTCCTTCTCAGTTCTTCAGCTTCGGGTCGAACGCATCGCGCAGACCGTCGCCGAAAAGGTTGAATGCAAGGATGATCACGCTTATGAGAACCGCGGGAAGCAGGAGCAGGTGAGGATACGTATTCATACCCTTCACGGCGTCAGTTGCAAGCGATCCGAGAGACGGCATAGGTGCCGCAACTCCGAGTCCGAGGAAGCTGAGGTAGCTCTCGGTAAAGATCGCGGACGGTATCTGAAGCGTTGTCGTAACTATAAGCGTACCGATGCAGTTTGTAAGCAGATGCTTTCTGATTATGCGGGCGCTGCCGGCGCCGAGCGCACGGGCTGCGGTGACATACTCCGACTCCTTCAGGATAAGCACCTGAGAGCGGGTGATACGCGCCATTCCGACCCAATAAAGCAGGGCGAACACGATGAAGATCGCGATAAGGCCGGAACCGACCTTCTGCATCCACATGAATCCGGCGTGCTCCGACAAGGTATCAAGGAGCGGCTTCAGCGTCATCGAAAGTATGATTATCAGCAGAATATCCGGTATCGTGTACAGGATATCCGTTATTCGCATCATTATATTATCGACCCAGCCGCCGGCAAATCCGGCGATCGCGCCGTATGTCGCGCCGACAATGAGGACGAGCGCCGCGCAGATAAGACCGACCGTAAGGCTGATTCGCGTACCCATCATGAGACGGACGGCGAAATCACGTCCGAGCTTGTCGGTGCCGCAGATGTGCGGGAACACGCTCTCTCCGGCGTCAATGCGAGCCTGCTCGGCTGTGCCGTACTCAAACGGCTTGAGGTTCTCGCTGTATTTGATCTGCTGCTCATACGTGTACGGCCAAAAACTCGGCAGAACATATGCAAAAATCATAATGAGGACGATGAAAATAAGGCTGACCATTGCGATCTTGTTCTTCCGGAGGCGGCGGAGACCGTCCTTCCAGAAGTTCACGCTTTCGCGCATCACAACAAGGCTTTCTTTTTCATCGTGAGTTGCAGGAATAAAATCGTCGGCGTTAAGATGAAGACTCGGAATTTTATTTTTCATTTTTACTTCAGTACCGGCTCCTTACTTCAGTTTTATACGCGGGTCGATGACCTTGTAGAGGATATCGACGATCACGTTTGCCGTTATGATCAGCGTCGCCAGCACTATGGTTGTACCCATGATCATAGTATAATCGCGGTTGGTGATGGAGGAAACGAACTCACGGCCGAGTCCCGGAATGGTGAAGATCTTTTCAACGATGAACGAACCGGTCATCATGTTTGCAAGCATGGGACCGACATATGTGACGATCGGAAGGACGGCGTTGCGGAGCGCGTGCTTGAACAGTACGCGGAATCCGGAAAGACCCTTCGCCTTGGCGGTGCGGATATAGTCCTGACCCATAACGTCGAGCAGGCTCGAGCGCATTAGTCTGGTGATGTAAGCCGTAGGATATATCGCAAGCGCCGTGATCGGCATTATGTATGACGACAGCGTGTTCAGACCGACAGTCGGCAGAATATTGAGCTTGCATCCGAACGCATAGAGCAGCAGAACGCTGCTGATAAAGCTTGGTATCGCGATACCGCACGTTGCAAGCACGATTATAAAGTTATCGGCGAATTTGCCTCGGTTGTATGCGGAGATACATCCGAGCGGTATTCCGACAAGAAGCGCAACCGCAACCGCAATACCCGCAAGCTTTGCGGAGACCGGGAACTTAGTCGCGATGATCTCGTTTACGGTGAGACCGCGCTGCTTCAGGCTGAAGCCCATATCTCCTTTCACGAAATCGGTCATGTATGTAATGTAGCGCTCCATGATCGGCTTGTCCAAGCCGTATTTCGCGGCAAGTGCCTCCTGGGCAGCCTTACTGATGGATTTCTCGGCGGTGAAAGGGCCGCCGGGGACGAGATTCATCAGAAAAAATGTAAGCGTTGCGACGATAAATATGCTGAGAAGTCCCATCGCGACGCGCTTTATGATATACTTTGTCAACAGATTCACGCTCCTCTTGCTTGTCTCTCTTTGCTGTGTACCATACAACCGGTGCACACAGCGACAGCCGAGCGTCCGGATGAATAATATCGAGATTTAACCAGAATTTTGCTTTTTGGAGAATTTTTTATGTAGATACACAGTATTATAGCACACCGGGTCGGAAAAATCAATAGTTGTTTTCAAATCCGCTTCAATTTGTGTACAAACGATAAACAAAACGGCGCCCGACAGGAACGAAAAATTCCTGCGGACGCCTTTATTTTCGGGGATTACAGCTCAGCGAGCACCGTGCACAGATAATCGTATGTGTGCTCGGTCGAAGCTATCGAAAGATGCTCCGAAACAGTGTGGATATCCCACATATCCGGTCCGATGGACACTGCATCGAAATTCCGGATTTTTCCGCCGAAAAGCCCGCATTCGAGTCCGGCGTGCACGGTGGTTATCACCGGAGATCTGCCGTTCAGCCGCTCGTACACGCGAACCATCGTCTCGCGGAGACGCGAATCGTCGACCACCTCCCACGCGGGATAGTGACCGTGCACGCTGAATTCGGCTCCGTACTCCTTCGCGTGCCTGCGCAGCTTTTCGACAGCTTCTTCCTTTTCTGCGGCAACGCTGCTTCTGACAGACACCACCGCCTTCACGGTATTGCCCGACGTCTCAAGTATTCCGAGATTCTGCGAAGTCTGCACCATTCCGTCAATCGTCTCGCTCATCTTGATTATGCCGCTCGGCGTCTCACGGATGAATTTCAGTATCTCGGCGGTGGAATCGGGGTCGAACGACTCCGCATCCTCGCCCGCATCCTCGCACGAGACTGCAAGGTTCGGATCGGTGTCGGGGCGGATCTTATCGGCATACGCAGAAGCGGCGCGGCATATCTCTTCCGCATCAGCTCCGCAGGAGATCACGCACTCCGCAGCGCACGGGATCACGTTGTCCTTGAATCCGCCGCTGATCGAGACTATGCGAAACGGCATATCGAGAGACGCGAGAAAATCCGCAAGGGTCGCGTCGGCGTTAAGCCTTCCCTTGTCGATGTCGATTCCCGAGTGACCGCCGAGAAGTCCGTCGACTCTGATACGGACGAGGTGACCGTCATCCGGCGCTCGGTGAAGAGTCAGAACAGTCGTAGTCTTGGCACCTCCGGCGCAGCCTACGGTGAGCACGCCCTCTTCGCCGGAGTCGATATTAATGAGAATATGACCGTCAAGTTTCGTCGTGTCAAGCCCCTCCGAACCGTACATTCCGGTCTCCTCATCAGTGGTGAAAACTGCTTCTATCGGCGGATGCGGCAGGCTGTCGTCATCGAGCACGGCAAGCGTCATCGCAACGGCAATGCCGTCGTCGGCACCGAGCGTGGTTCCGTCCGCACGAAGCATTTCTCCGTCGGAGACGAGCTTTATTCCGTCACGCAGAAAGTCGTGCGTGCTGTCGGCTGTTTTTTCGCACACCATATCGAGGTGTCCCTGAAGTATCACGGTATCGTGTCCTTCATATCCGGCGGATGCAGGCTTTTTTATCACAACGTTATTGAAGCTGTCGCGCGACGCCTCAAGCCCGTGCGCCTCGGCAAACGCCATGCAGTACGCGCTTACGGCATCGGTATTGCCCGATCCTCTCGGGATCGCGGACAACTCCTCGAAATATGCAAACACTTTATTTTTATCAGATGCGCCTTTAATCACAGAAAATCACTCCCTTACAGAATTACATACATATATTCTACCACAAATATTTTATAATGCAAGGCATATTTCCGCGATGCCGCATAAATCGCAAATTCGCAGTTGTATTTTCGGGGAATATGTGTTAGAATATTATATTATAATAATATGGTAACCATTCGCGAGGTGAAATATGGAATACAAGATTTCCGACAGGCTGGCGGCGCTGAAGCCGTCTGCGATCCGTGAGATTCTCAAGAACAGCGGCGGCAACACGATAGCGTTCTCCGCGGGCAATCCGTCACCGCTTTCGTTCCCCGTTGAGGCGATCCGTGAGATCTCCGCCGATATTTTCGCAAACGACTCAACGGCGGCGCTCCAGTACAGCGTGACCGAGGGCTATGCTCCGCTCATATCCGACGTTGAAGCCCGGCTGAGAGCAAAGTTCAGAATCGACACATCGGCAAATCAGGTCATAATCACCTCCGGCGGTCAGCAGGGCATTGAGCTTTGCTGCAAGGCGCTCACAAACGAGGGCGACGCTGTAATATGCGAGAACCCGAGCTTTATCGGCGCACTGAACGCGTTCCGCTCGATGGGCGCACGCACGATTGGCGTTCCGATGGAGGACGACGGGATATCCGTCGAGGCTCTTGAAGAGGTGCTCGCACATGAGCCTCGCGCACGCCTTCTGTACCTCATTCCGACGTTCCAGAACCCGTCGGGGATCACGACATCGCTCGAAAAGCGAAAGAAGATATACGATATCGCGCTCCGTCACGGGCTGATGATCCTTGAGGACAACCCTTACGGCGAGCTTCGCTTCTCCGGCGAGGATATTCCGACTCTGAAGTCTATCGACACCGAGGGCATCGTCGTGTACTGCTCCTCGTTCTCGAAAATTCTGTCGGCGGGCATACGCCTCGGATACGTCTGCGGCCCCGTACCGGTCGTACAGAAGATGGTCGTTGCAAAGCAGTGCGAGGACGTTCACACCAACATCTTCTTCCAGATGCTCTGCCATCGTTTTATCAACGAATATGATTTTGACGCACACATCGCCGGGATCTGCAAGCTTTACGGCGAGAAATGCGCACTGATGCTCCGCACGCTTGACGAAAATATGCCGAAAAGCGTGACGTATACCCGTCCCGACGGCGGTCTGTTCATCTGGTGCACTCTGCCGGACTCCGTTGACATGACGGCATATATAAAGAGAGCGTCGGCTCTCGGCGTTTCCGCCGTTCCCGGCATTGCGTTCAACTGCGACACCGAAGCTCCGTCGCAGTCGTTCCGCATAACCTATGCAACTCCGTCCGACGAGGACATCGTGCGCGGAGTGAAGATCCTCGCCGATGCGGCACGCGAATTTATAGGATAAATCAAGATTTACGTGAAAGGATTCTTTGACTATGGGAAACATTTGGCACGATATGCCGTCTCACCGCGTAACACCCGAAAGATTCACCGCAGTTATTGAGATCCCGAAGAACAGCAAAAACAAATACGAGATGGACAAGGAGACAGGTCTCATCCGTCTCGACCGCATACTGTACACCTCAACGCACTACCCGGCGAATTACGGATTCATTCCGCTCACCTATGCCGACGACCTTGATCCGCTCGACGTGCTCGTGATCTGCTCGGAGGAGCTGCTTCCGATGACGCTCGTCGAGTGCTACCCGATCGGTGTTATCAAGATGAGCGACAGCGGCAGGTTCGACGAGAAGATCATCGCGATCCCCTTTACCGACCCGACCTACAACACGATCGAGTCGATATTCGATCTGCCGTCCCACATCTTCGACGAAATGCGCCACTTCTTCAAAGTGTACAAGCAACTCGAGGAGAAGGAGACCGCCGTGAACAATCTCTGCGGCAGGGAGGATGCCGAGTCGATAATAAAAAGCGCGATCGAGTCGTACCGGATGAAATTCGGCGAAAAATAAATCTATCGGAGACACTATGTTTATTGACAAAATCAAAATATTCCTGAAAGCGGGAGCAGGCGGAAACGGCTGCGTCTCGTTCAGACGCGAAAAATATGTTGCGCGCGGGGGACCCGACGGCGGCGACGGAGGTCGTGGCGGCAGCGTCATCATGCGCGTGGACGAAGGCTCGAACACGCTGCTCGCGTTCCGCTACAAGCGAAAGTTTCTCGCGGAGAACGGCGGTGCCGGCGAGGGCGGGAAATGCCACGGCAAGAACGGCACCGACATTATTGTGCAGGTGCCGCGCGGAACGGTAATAAAGGATCCCGAATCCGGCAGGGTCATTCACGATATGTCGGACGGAGAGGATTTCGTGATATTCAAAGGCGGACGCGGCGGCTGGGGCAACAAGCATTTCTCCACCGCGACAAGGCAGATCCCGCGCTTTGCAAAAAGCGGCCTTCCCGGCGAGGAGGGCGAGGTTCTGCTCGAGCTGAAGATGATCGCGGACGTCGGTCTTGCGGGACTGCCGTCGGCGGGCAAATCATCGCTTCTTGCCGCAGTATCGGCGGCGCGCCCGAAGATCGCGGAATACCACTTCACGACGCTTGAGCCGAACCTCGGCGTGGTCTCCACCGGAGCCGAGTCCGGTTTTGTTATGGCTGACATTCCCGGACTGATCGAGGGTGCCTCCGACGGCGCGGGGCTCGGTCACGCGTTTCTGCGTCACATCGAGCGATGCCGCCTGATCGTTCAGGTAGTCGATCTTTCGGGATACGAAGGACGTGCACCGGCAGACGATTTCTTCACGATCGCCGGCGAGCTTGAAAAATATTCCGCCACCGTGGCGTCACGTCCGAGGATAATCGCAGCAAACAAATGCGATCTCCTCACGGATGAAGAGCGCGAGGCGGCGCTGAAGGAGCTGAGTGAGAAGATCGCCGACACGGGGTACGAGATCGTGCCGATCTCGGCGGTAACGCACGAGGGGCTTGACGAGCTTGTACGAAAGATCGCAAAAATGCTCGAGACGCTCCCGCCGACGCTGACCTACGAAGCCGAGGCTGCTCCCGTTTCCGACGAGGACGGCTGCACTGCCGAGGAGACACGGATCACGAGGGCCGACGACGGCGCGTTCGTCTGCGAAGGAGCATGGCTTGAGAAGCTGTGCGGCAGAGTCAATTTTGACGACAGAGAATCGCTCATGTACTTTGAGCGCTCGCTCAACCGCGGCGGAGTCATCGACAAGCTGCGTGCGGCGGGATGCCGCGAGGGCTGCACCGTCCGTATGTACGAGCTTGAATTCGACTTCATCGACTGACACAGATATAATAAAGAAAGGTTAAATAAAATGGAAAAACTCATACCACTCCGCTCCGTTTTCAGGGAGACGGAAAGCTTTGCGGGAAAGACAATCACGGTCGGCGGCTGGGTCAGAAGCATCCGCGCATCAAAGACATTCGGATTCATCGTCATGGCTGACGGCACGTTCTTCGAGCCGCTCCAGATCGTATACGACGACAAGCTCGCAAACTTCGCCGAGATCGGCAAGCTTAATGTCGGATGTGCGCTCATCGTCACGGGTAAGCTTGTGATGACTCCGGACGCAAAGCAGCCGTTCGAGCTTCACGCCGACGAGGTCACGATCGAGGGTGCGTCCACGCCGGACTACCCGCTTCAGAAGAAGCGCCACACCACGGAGTATCTGCGGACGATCTCGCACCTTCGTCCGAGAACGAACCTGTTCCAGGCGGTATTCCGTATCCGCTCCCTTGCAGCGTTTGCTATCCACAAATTCTTCAACGAGCGCGGATTCGTGTACACGCACACACCGCTCATCACCGGCAGCGACTGCGAGGGCGCAGGCGAGATGTTCCGCGTGACGACGCTTGACCTCAACGACGTACCGAAGAACGACGACGGCACTGTCGATTTCTCGAAAGATTTCTTCGGACGCAGCACGAACCTGACCGTCAGCGGTCAGCTCAACGGCGAGGCGTTCGCGATGGCGTTCAAGAACATCTACACGTTCGGACCGACGTTCCGCGCGGAAAACTCGAACACGACTCGCCATGCGGCTGAGTTCTGGATGATCGAGCCGGAGATGGCGTTTGCAGACCTCGCAGACGATATGTGCCTTGCCGAGGACATGATAAAGTACATTATCTCCTACGTTCTCGAGAACGCTCCGGAGGAGATGGAGTTTCTGAACAAATTCGTGGACACGGGGCTTATCGACCGTCTCTGCCACGTAAGAGACTCCGAGTTCGGACACGTAACATACACCGAAGCGGTAGAGATCCTCGAGAAAAACAACGACAACTTCGCGTACAAGGTGTTCTGGGGCTGCGATCTTCAGACAGAGCACGAGCGCTTCCTCACCGAGCAGATATTCAAGCGCCCGGTATTCGTGACCGACTATCCGAAGGAGATAAAGGCGTTCTACATGAAGCTGAACGACGACGGACGCACTGTCGCGGCGATGGACTGTCTCGTTCCCGGAATCGGCGAGATCATCGGCGGCTCGCAGCGTGAGGACGACCTTGCAAAGCTTGAGGCGCGTATCGACGAGCTTGGGCTTGACCGCAAGAGCTATGACTTCTACCTCGATCTGCGCAAATACGGATCGGCTCGGCACGCGGGCTTCGGTCTCGGATTCGAGAGATGCATTATGTATCTGACCGGCGTACAGAACATACGCGACGTGCTTCCCTTCCCCCGCACGGTCGGCACGTGCGAGCTGTAATTTTAGAGCATTTCAAAAGCTTCCATATAATTATATAGGGACAACCGCAAAAACGCACTTCGGATCGCTCCGGAGTGCGTTTTTTGTATTCGGTATAACGGTTCTTTTGCGCGTTCCCTCTCACTCGGCGGAGAGATAGTCCTTGATTCCGCGTGCGACGGCGCGCGCCATCTGCGTCTGCCACTCCTCGCTCAGGAGATTTTCGGCGTCGGTCTTGTTCGTGATGAATCCCATCTCAACAAGAACGGACGGAGCATTCACTAACTTTGTAACAACATATGCATTCGCGGTGGTCATACCGATCGCCTTCGGCGCGGCAATATTGAACGTTCCCGCCATCGCTGCCGAAAGCTTCGATGCAAATTCGTCCGAGCCGTAGGTAGAGTCGCTGCAATAGTAGAGCCTGATGCCGCTCGCCGACGTATCGTCGAACGAGTTGCAGTGAAGCGATATGTACAGATCGGTATCGTTCCTGTTTGCAAACTCGGAACGCCACTTCGGGTCAATCAGATACTGCCCGTTCTTGTTCGGCTTCAGCGTTGAGGGCGGTGTGTCGCTCTCGCGCGTCATTATCACGTCATAGCCCTCGTATGTCAGAAGCGGCACGAGCTTTTCCGCAACCGCGAGGTTTATATCCTCCTCGTTTTTCGAGCCGAGGTTCGGGCTTTGCGCACCAACATCGTCATAGCCGTGTCCCGCATCGACGCAAATACGTATCTTTCCGTTTTCCTTGCCGCGCACGATCGAGATCGACTGGTCATAATCGCCGGTCACGGTTTCTGTTTCGGGCGGCACGCTCTCGGCAGTGTTCGCACCGCCTGAGGTTGATGCCGTGTCCGCAGCATCACCGTGCCGTGCGCTCGAACACGAGCGGATTATCGACACAAGCGACACGACGATCACCAGAAGCAGAACCGCGATTACGGCGTATGCCGCGCTGTTCTTCGGAGAACGTCCGGGTCTTCCCTGTCCGTAATATCCGCCGCGTCTCGCGGGGCGCGGAGCATACGCCTGTCCCATCGGGCGGCGTCTCTGCCCCTGATGAGGCTGCGGGCGCGGCTGTCCTTCTCCGCGCGGTCTTTGCGGAACATTCTGCGGGCGCCGCCTCGGCGGACCACCTGCGGCTCTCGGATCGCGCACTTCCCGTCGGTCGGGTGGGTATGACTGCGGAGTGCGTTCCGGATCCGGTCTTACTTTTTCGTTTTGTCCGTAATTCATCTATATAATTCCTTCGATTTTCGGTATTCCATAGTGACATTTTATATCACACTTCGTCATGAAGTCCGCACAAACTTGCAAAATTCCTGCAAAAAGGGAGCGCTGCCGCTCCCTTTTTCGCCTTTTTTCGACATATCATGTACGCGCACTGATAACTCACCCGATGTGGTAGAGCTTTTTCAGTATAAAAGAGAGTACCGTAGACGGCTTCACAACAACTATTTTCATTTTGCGACCTCGTATGTTGTACTCGGCAAATATGCCTGCATGAGCAGTATATTCACGCGAGGTGCACATTGCTACCGAAGCCGCTCCGACCGCATGAGAAGCAGGCTGCCGCTGTGGCATATCACTCGTGCCGCGTCGGGGTGCGGCTCATTGCTTACCGCATACGGATCGTTTCGCACGAGTGTACTCCTGTCGAGCGGATACTCGCAGCACTCGGCTGTGACGACGCACCGGTCGAGCGCAAAAAGCGAAAAATACTTATACTCCCCGAACGGGATTTCCACGCTTTCGCCGCCGCAGATTACGCGGATCTCGTTCGTGCCGTCGCACATTACGGCGTGGATCCCGCGCTCCGCGAGGGATTCGATATAGAATATATTCGATATCGAATGATCCTCTCTGCCGCCGAGTCCGCCGAGAATGTATATCACGTCACAGCCGCGCTCGACCGCAAGATCGCACGCAAGCATGGTATCTGTCTGATTCTTGTGCGACGGATGGCGTATGATCTCCCCCTTCGGGGCGTGATTTGCCGTATCGGCAGAATCAAAATCGCCGACGGTCAGATCGGGCGTGACACCGAGCCTGTCCGCAAGCTCTATCCCGCAGTCCGCCGCAATACAGATATCGTATTCGGGGACGCGTACATCGGCGGCGCAGCTGCCGCCTGTCAAAATCAGTGCCTTCACCTCTACCTCGCACCTTTCTTCTGCTGCCGTCGCAGCCAATCCGGCTTTTTCTTCATAATATCATACAGCGCGACAAAGCTCTCGTGCCGTCTGCGGCTGATCTCGCCGCGTTCTGCCGCGTCGATCACGGCGCAGCCGTCCTCCTTTGTATGGGTGCATCCGGCGTATCTGCAATGTCCGATATACGGCGCAAATTCGCGGAATCCGTCAACAAGGCGCTCCGGCTCGAAGAAGTCAAAGCGCTCAAAATCAAGCATTGAGAAGCCGGGCGTATCAGCGATAAACACCCGATCTCCTACCTCGTAAAGCTCGACAGCTCGGGTCGTATGGCGCCCGCGCTCCGTTTTTCGGCTGATATCACCTATCTCAACGGAAAGATCGGGGAACACGGCTTTCGTGAGCGACGACTTTCCCGCGCCGGACACACCGGCGAGCGCCGCGATCGCAAATCCGCGCCCACAGGCGAGCCCCTCAACAAAGCTTTTGATATCCGCACAGCCGTCGCCGGCAACGGCGCACGTCTCGAACACGGTAAATCCCGCGAGGCGGTACTCCCCAGCGATCTCAGCGGCGCGCTCGGGGTCACTGTCGCATTTGTTCACGATAACGGAACACCCGATGCCGAGTGCGTCGGCGATCACCGTGAGCTTATCCGTATAAAAGAGGTCCGGTGCCGGTCGTGCTGCCGGAACCACCACAAATATATGCGTGAGATTTGCCACCGGCGGCCGTATAAGACAATTTTCGCGCTCGCAGATCTCGTCTATCACGTATGAGCCGTCGTCCGCCGCGTATGCAACGATGACCTCGTCGCCCGGAGTCGGGACGATCCCCTCGTGACGCAAAACTCCGCGCGCGCGGCATTTCACTTCGCAAGGCTCATCTGAAAGCGGACGGACCGTATACAGTCCGCCCACTCCCTTGGTTATTATCGCATGCATACCGGAAGCATCAAAAATGTCAGTCTTCATCGGGTCCTCTCGTCTCGGGTGCATGAGGCTCCGTTTCCTCGGTCTCGCGCGGGACGGTCGTCTCTGCCTTCGTCGTTGTCTGAGCCTTAGTAGTTTCGGCTTTCGTTGTAGTCTGAGCTTTTGTTGTTTCGGGTGCCGCAGTTGTAACGGCAGTCGTCACGGGCTTACCGTAATCCTCGCCGCCGCTGATCGAAAAATCGATAAACGCATACGCGTGCACCTCGTCGCCCGCGCGCACGCTCTGGCTGAGGATCGTTGCTTTTTCTTTATCCGACGCCTCGTATTTGACGTTTCCGACGAAAAGCTTCGCCGAGACGAGTCCCTTCAGCGTCTCTCCCTCGGATTTGCCGACAAAATCAGGCATAGTCACCGTTTCGGCCTCGGGTCCCGCGCTGACGTACAGCGTGATCGTATCGCCGCTTGACAGAGTTTCTCCTGCGGCGGGAACTGTTGATATCACCTGCCCGACGTCAAGTCCGGCGTTAATCTGCGATTCGGTTACGATATTCAGATCCATGCCGAGTGCGTCGAGCTGTATCTTTGCGTCTCTGTAATCGAGCGCAGTCACGTCGATCATCTCGACATATTTCATTCCGCGGCTGACTGTCAGCGTCAGCTCGCAGAGCTGCTTGCCCTTGCTGACCTTTCTGGTCTCGCCCGCCTTTGGCGACTGCTCGACGATCTTGCCAGCCTCGGCGTCGCTCGTATAGATCTGCTTCAGCGTCAGCTTATAGTATTCCGATTCCTGGAAGAACTGCGCCATTTTATCGGTATACGTCTGACCGACGAAATCCCTTACGGTGATCGTCTCCATGTTGGCTTCGGAGCCGGAGAAAACGCTTGATATTATCACAAACGCGGCGATTCCGGCGACAAGCAGGAACGGCACGACTACGCCGAGGATTATCGGCAGCATCGCCTTGCTCGTTGTTTTTCCCTTTTCGCCCGTATGCGTCTTTTTCTTCGGCGGAGCCTTGAATGTTGCGGTGGGGTCCTGCTTCAGCTTCATCAGCTGCCGCAGCATTTCATCGGCGCTCTGATACCGGTTCTCCGGCGACTTCTCGATCGCGCGCTCGATTATCTGCTCGAGTCCTCTCGGCATATGATTGTTGATCTCGCGCGGGGGCGTCGCCGCCTCGTTTATTTGCATAAGCGCCACGGAAACCGGGCTGTCCGCCGTGAACGGCAGTCTGCCGGTCGCCATCTCGTACATCATGACGCCGAGCGAATAAATATCGCTTCGCGCGTCGATCGCGTTGCCGCTCGCCTGCTCGGGACTGATATAGTAGACAGTTCCGATCGCCTTATCGGTCATCGTGACCGTCTCGGCGTTCGGCAGCTTTGCGATTCCGAAATCCGTCACCTTTACGATACCGTTTTTCAGCAGCATGATATTCTGCGGCTTTATATCTCTGTGCACGATACCCTTGGCGTGAGCGTGGCTCAGCGCGCGCAGTATCTGCTCGGTATACCCGATAATCTCTCGCAGAGAAAGGACGCCCTTTTTCGTCATGTAGTTCTTGAGGGTGATGCCCTCGATGTACTCCATGACTATATATTTCTCGGCGTTCTTCATTGAAACGTCATATATATTAACGATATTCGGGTGCGAGAGCATTGATACAGCCTTGGATTCATTTATGAAGCGCTTGACCGACGGCTCATCGCGGGCGATCTCGTCCTTGAGGATCTTCACCGCGACGGGTCTGCGCATGAGAAGGTCGTCAGCCTTAAACACGACAGCCATTCCGCCGATACCTATGACCTTTTCGATCCTGTATCGGTTATCGAGGACGGCTCCGACATATCTTTCGTAATTTTCCATATTCAGCGATCCTATACTTTAATATAGTTTTGTCTCAAAGAGAAATGATGACTGCGGTGATATTGTCGCTGCCCCCGCCGAGGTTCGCCCTTGAGATCAGCTCATCACACGCCTTCTCCGTGCTCTCCGCCGAGTTCACGCACTGTGCCATATCGCTTTCCGTGATATGGTTCGTGAGTCCGTCCGTGCACAGCAGCACGTGGCCGCTCGCAGGTCTCGGCGCGACGGTGAAGAAATCGGTTTCAACATTCTCCTCGGTTCCGACCGCGCGGGTTATGATATTCTTGTTGTTTGAGTTTCTTGCCTCGTCCTTCGTTATTTTCCCTATATCCACAAGATACTGCACATACGAGTGGTCGTGTGTGATCTGCGTCGCTGCCGCGTCGTCGATCATGTACATACGGCTGTCTCCGACGTTCACGGCGTAGATCCTATCGTCCGTAACGAGCGCAGAGACAAGCGTCGTTCCCATTCCGTGCAGTTCACGGTTCTCGGCAGCAGCGGAATAAACCGCGTTGTTTGCCGCCCTGACGGCGGACAAAAGTACATCGCGGCAATACTCCTCAGACGGGTGTACGCCCGCAGCCGAGGAATCGTCAAAATTGATGTCGGTGTATCCGGTGAAAGCGGTAACCGCCGTTGACGACGCCTCTCCGCCTCCGCTCACTCCGCCCATTCCGTCGCAGACCACAGCAAGCAGTCCGCAGCCGTACTCACGGATGAGAAAGCTGTCCTGATTCACCTGTCTTTTCATTCCGATATTGGTTGTACCGAAGAAATCCATATCAAGTCTCCATTCTGCCGAAGAACGGCAGTATAGCGGCACCTCCCGCGCATCGGCGGGTACAGTCCGACATTTGCAGGGCAATACCGCGATCCGCGACACTTATGCAGGATCATGCGATATCACTGTATATTATAATATATTTGTTCGTCTAAGTAAACGAGATTCTAAAAATATTTACAAACGGCCGCCCTCGAGGTGTCTGAGGCGGAGCTGTCCGCATGATGCGTCAATATCGCTGCCGAGCCTGCGGCGTATCGTCGCATTGACTCCGTTTTGCTCAAGCACCGCCGCAAATTCCTTTGCCGCCGCTCTTGCGGAGGATGTATATCCGGTCTCGCGCACCTCGTTCAGAAGAATCAGATTCACGTGCACTGGGCGCCCTGCCATCTCACGCCGGAGCATCTTTGCGAGCGCCGCAGCACCCGCCGCAGAGTCGTTCTCGCCCGCGATCAGCGTATACTCAAACGATATGCGCCGCCCGGTCTGATCAAAGAAATACCGGCACGCGCCAAGAAGCTCGCCGATGCCCCATTTTCGGTTTACCGGCATCAGGTGCGAGCGAACCGCGTCATCATACGCATGGAGTGAGACGGAAAGCGTAACGGGCATTCCCTCGTCGGCAAGATCGCGTATTCTCGGCACAACGCCGCACGTCGAGACGGAGATATGACGCAGTCCGATCCCCGGTTCGCCCTCGCCCGATACAAGGCGCAGAAAACGAACTGTCGATTCGTAATTGTCGAGCGGCTCACCAATGCCCATCATGACGACACCGTCCACTCTCTCGCCGGAATCGCGAGCGGCGACGATCACCTGCCCGAGTATCTCCGACGGGGTTAGATTGCGCACTCTGCCGCTCAGTGTTGATGCGCAGAACGTACAGCCCATGCGGCATCCAGCCTGCGACGAAACGCAGAGCGTATTCCCGTGCTCGTACTTCATCAGAACACACTCGACGCACTCGCCGTCCGTCAGCTCCATGAGGTACTTGACCGTGCCGTCGATTTTTGACGTGTACTTCTCGGCGATGTGCGGCAGCCTGTAATCGACGTTCTCCGAAAGCTTTTCCCTGAGCGCGGCGGGAATGTTCTTCATCTCCGAAAACTCGGCGCCGCGCCGCATCCAGCCGAATATCTGATCGCCGCGAAACGCGCTCTCGCCGAGAGATACGGCGTAATCGCGCACCTCCGCCTTCGTCATTGACAGAATATCTGTCATAATTATGACCAATCCTTTCCTTGCACCTGCGGCTCCTTCAGCAGACAGGCCGAAAAATGCACAGATGCGGTCTCAAAACAGCACACGGCTCCGACGCCGTTTTGTGTTCGGTTTCTATTTTTCTGCTCTGCGCTTCATTTTTGATATAAAGAAGCCGTCGCACCCGTGTATGTGCGGAAACAGCGTGACGCTGCCGTTGTGCACCTCGCCCGCAAGCGAAAAATCCTCCGGCTCGAACTCCGGATGTGCGGCGAGGAATTTCTCGACCACACCTCCGTTTTCCGCAGGAGCAAGCGTACAGGTCGAATAAAGCAGCACGCCGCCGGGTCTTACGCACTTCGCCGCGCCGCAGAGTATCTCGTACTGTACGTTCGGAAGCGCAGCGATATCTTTCACCGACTTATACCGGATATCGGGCTTTTTTGCGATCACGCCGAGTCCCGAGCACGGCGCGTCGCAGATCACATAGTCAGCCGCACCGCATAGTTCATCCGTCGGGTGTCTTGCGTCTCCCGCAGATGTCGTGATGATCCCGAGCCCGAGCCGCTCGGCACCGCTTCGCACAAGCGAAAGCTTGTTTTCATGAATGTCAAAAGAATATATCCGTCCGCGACCCTGCATATGCATCGCCGCCGAGAATGATTTCCCTCCCGGCGCCGAGCAAAGATCGACCACCGTCGAGCCGGGCGTCGGTGCGAGCACATCTATCGCGGCGCTTGAAGCCTCGTCCTGCACGAACCACGATCCATCGGATATCCCCGTAAGGAATTCCGATCCGTGCGGGAGGACGAGGATCTCGGGAGACAGCGCCGATCGGCGGCACTCGCCGCCCTGCGCGAGGATACGCGCTTCTGCGTCGTCAAGCGTGGTCCGCAGCGTATTCACTCTGAGGCAGATCCTGCCGTCGCCGGCGGTGGATGCGAGTATCTTCTCCGCCACGTCTTCGCCGTAAGCCTCGACGAAAAATCCGCACAGCTCCTCCGGAACTGAATATTTCACCGAAAGATACGACAGCGGTGACTCGTTCCTCGAGGGCAGCTCGTACTGCCCGCCGGCGCGGATGAAGCTCCTGAGCAGCGCGTTGACGAATCCGGCGGCACGGCGCGGCGCAAGCTCAACCGTACTTGACACAGCCGCGTGATCCGGCACCCTGTCCATAAACATGAGCTGATAAAGCCCGAGCCGGAGCACCGTGCGCACCGCGGGTTCGATCTCGTCCGCAGTCCTTTTCGAGAATTTGCCGATCACGTAATCAAGCGTGACCGCGCGCTCGACCACTCCGTACACGAGCGCCGTATAGAATCGGCGGTCGGCGTCCGAAAGCTCGGCGCGAGCCAAGGTCGATGCCGTTTCGATCGGCACGTACTTGCCTGCCTTCTCCCACTTTTCGAGCGAATGCAAGGCAAGCTTGCGGGGATCGGCAACTGCCGTCTGTTTTGTATTCTTTTTATTATTCTCCAAGGCAGAGCCTCCCCTTTTCGGGGCAGTCGATATCCCCCGATTTTTTCTGAAATTCAGTGTTGTTATGCAAACGCCTTAAATCCGCAATTTTATGCATTTGTCGAATCACACCCGAGCACGTCACCGATCTCGATCCGTCTGCCGCGGATAAAATCAGCGGCGCTCATCGTGCCCTTGCCTTCGGGGCGCAGGCTCGTGATCGCAATAGCGCCGTCTCCCGCCTTAACAACGATCGCCCCGTCTCCGTCGGAATCGAGTGCGATCACCTGTCCCGCAGGGGTTTCGGGCGGCACAGCCGCGTCTTTGCACACGTGAGCGCGGACTATTTTAAGTCCTCGTCCGTCCTTTGTTGTCGTTCGGCAAAGCGGCACGGGAGACAGTGCGCGTATGCGGCGCGCGAGCTGCTCGGCGTTCTCGCTGAAGTTTATCTTTGTATCGGCAGATGTTATTTTTTCGGCATATGTCGAAAGTGCATCATCCTGTTTTGTATGCGGCAGCGCCTCGCCGGATCGCAGGATCTGCGCAACGCGGCACAGCGCCGCTCCTCCGGCAACGCACAGCTTGTCGTGCACCGTCTCAAAATCGTCCTCATCCGTTATTGTGACGCGCTCGCAGAGGATCATATCGCCCGTATCAAGCCCGCGCTCCATCATCATCGCGGTAACTCCGGTCTCACTCTCGCCGTCCATTATCGCACGCTGTATCGGAGCCGCGCCGCGATATTTCGGGAGGATCGACGCGTGCGCATTGATGCAGCCGTATTTCGGATACGACAGCACGTATTCCGGCAATATCTTGCCGTAGGCGGCGACGTATATTACGTCCGGGTCGATCTCGGACAGCGTGTCCGCGAACGCTCCGTCCTTCAGCGTTTCCGGCTGATACACCGGGATATCGCGCTCAAGCGCCGCGACCTTCACCGGCGACGGCGTAAGTCTCATGCCGCGCCCGACCGGCTTATCCGGCTGTGTTACGACCGCAGCGATATTCTCGCCGTCGGCGATCAGCGCCGTCATGCACGCTGCCGCGAAATCCGGCGTTCCCATAAAAAGTGCCTTCATCGCACACCTCAGCCTATCTCGTCGGGATCGATCCGACGGATCATTTTATCCGTGAACAGTTTGCCGTCAAGATGGTCAAGCTCGTGGCAGAACGCGCGCGCCGCAAGATCGGAGCCTGTGACCGAAAATGTCTCGCCGCGTCTGTTCATCGCGGTAACGGTCACCGATGCGGGGCGCTTCGTGATGCCCCATACGCCGGGAATCGAGAGGCAGCCCTCAACGTTCTCCTGCTCGCCGGCATATGCCGTGATCTTCGGATTTATAAGCTCCAGAAGTCCCGTCTCCTCGGTGTCGACAAGCACAATGCGGCGGAGAACGCCGACCTGCACTGCCGCAAGGCCGCATCCCTCGGCGTAAGCAAGCGTTTCACGCATATCGTCGAGCAGTCTGATGATCCTCGGCGTAATTTCGTCCACCGGACGACTCGTCTTTCTGAGGATAGGATCTCCCTCTTTAACAATGTTCAGTATTGCCATATTTATCTGTCCCGCAGCGCGGGTCTCCTTTCACACTTGCGCCGTCTCACAGCGACGACGGATTTATATCAACGCCGAGCGTCAGCCGGTGCGAACCTTTCCTTGCAAAATCGCACATCACGGACGACAAAAACTCCCGCGTGCGGCGATTGTCCTTGCATTTTATGACCATTCTCATCCGACAGTTGTTCTGCACCTTGTATATCGGCGCCTCAAACGGTCCGAACACGACAGTTTTTACGTCGGAGAACTCGCCCGCAAGCTTGCCTCTGACAAGCTCGGCAAGACGCACGGTTCCTGTATGCAGCAGCGCTTCATCCGCAGATGTCAGCGTGAACACCGCAATATCGCAGAACGGCGGGAACACGAGCGCACGCCTCATGCGGATCTCGAGGTCGTAAAACGACGGATAATCCTGCGCGGCGGCAAGCTGTATCACCTCGGAATCGGGATTCTGCGTCTGTATGACGGCGACGCCGGGAGCATCCGCCCGTCCCGCTCTGCCGATCACCTGAGTGAGCATGGCGAACGTGCGCTCGCCCGCGCGGTAATCGTCGAGGTAGAGTGACGCGTCGGCGTTGAGCACACCGACAAGTGTGACGCGGGGAAAATCGTGTCCCTTTGTGACGATCTGCGTTCCCACGAGGACCTTCGCCTCGCCGCGCTTGAAGCGGGAGAGTATCTCCTCGTGAGAAAACTTCGTTTTCGTGGTATCCGTATCCATGCGGATGACCGAGCCTTCGGGCAGCATGGAGCACAGCTCATCCTCCGCCCTCTGTGTACCGTAGCCCATGAACGCGAGATGCGGTGATGCGCATTCCGGGCAAACGCTCGGCACCGGTGCGGTGAATCCGCAGTAATGGCAAGTGAGGTTGCCGCTCTCCGCTCTGCGGCGGAGGTAATCCTCGCCCTCACCGTCGCGCAGGTGCTTGTGCGTGTGATACGTGAGCGAGACCGAGCAGTGCGGGCACTTCACAGGCTCACCGCAGCTTCGGCAAGTGAGGATGCTGCTGTAACCGCGCCTGTTCAGAAAAACGATCGACTGCATTCCGGCGGCGGTGTTATCGACAAGTCTTTGCCGCAGCTCGGCTCCGTATGGCGATGTATTTCCCTCGAGGAACTCACGGCGCGTGTCGCATATAACGACCTCGGGCAAGGCTCCGCCGTTGCAGCGATGCTTCAGCTCAACGAGGGTGTAGGTGCCGCATTTAGCCTTATAATAGCTTCCGAGAGACGGAGTCGCCGAGGCGAGCAGCATGAGCGCGCCGTTGTCGGCGCATCTTTTTCTCGCGATATCGTGCGCGAGGTATTTCGGGCTTATATCCGATTTGTACGTGTGCTCCTGCTCCTCGTCGATCACGATCATGCCGAGGCGGCGAACCGGAGCGAACACGGCGGATCGCGTGCCGATGACAACATCGGCATCGCCTGATCTTATCCTGCGCCATGCGTCGAAGCGCTCGCCCGAGCTGAGCTGCGAGTGCATCACCGCTACCCTGTCTCCGAACTCGGAGACAAACACACCGACAGTCTGCGGCGTCAGCGCTATCTCCGGCACGAGCACGATCGTACCTCTCCCATCCGCGCTCACGCGGCGGATCATCTCAATTATAACGCGCGTTTTGCCGGAGCCGGTCACACCGTGCAGCAGAGCCGCGCGCGGCTCACCCGATGAGTACAGCTCCGAGAGCGTCGCGACGGCGGCTGTCTGCTCGTCCGTCAGCGGCGGAAGCTCGCAGTGTCGGACAGCTCGTCCCATATACGGGTCGCGCCTGACCTCCTCCTCAGAGAGTGCGACAAGCCCACGCCGCTCGAGAGCACGCGCACGGACTCTGTCGGCATCGGGGCACTCCTGCACAAGCTCGTCTAGCGTGACGCTTCCGTCACCGTGTGCGGCGAGAGCGCGGAGCATTGCCGCCTGCGCGGTGCTTCTCAGCCGATTTGCCGGATCGCGCCCGTCGGCGATGCGCTCCGCGTCCTCAGGCGTGATCTTGAGAGAGAGCACCAGTCTACGCCGGACCTGGTCGCCCGACGAATCCTCTCTCTCTCTTATCAGCGCGCCCGCGCGGACAAGATCGTTCAGTGCGGACTGCGCCTCGGCGCCGAATTCGCGTTTGACGGCGGCAGCCGAGACCTTGCCGCGAGCGGCGATATAGGACACGATCATCCCGGCACGCTCGCCGATCCCGTCGAGTGAAACGTCCGCCGCGCGGTAATACTCGCAGATCTTCGACAGTGCGAACGTCGGGATCATCGCGCGCACCGCGTCGCCGAAGGTGCAGAGCGTGTGCTCGCGCATGAATCCGGCAAGGGATATCATCTCCGCCGACAACAGATCGCGCCTTGTAACGGAGGAGATCGGCTTGACGTTGTCTCTTTCCACTTCGGATTTCAGCGCTACGACTATCGCTGCGGTCTTGCGGTTTGAACGGCCGAACGGAACTGTGACCGCGCTGCCGACCGTAACGCCGTCAAACTCCGGCGGTACAAAATAGTCGTACTCGCGGTCGGCGTGATACGGCGCTTCAAGAATATAGACCGACGCAAACTCCACGTCTCTGCCTCCTTTCCGTCAAAAATCAAATGATCCGCCGAAAGTTCAAGAGGCTGCCACGCCTTACGTGACAGCCCCGACAGTCGCACTTCAGCGGCTAATTTTCAGTTTTCCTCGGTTTTTGCTTCCTCAGATGCGGCAGAAGCGTCCTCATCCTCACCGTCAACAACGATCTGATACTCACCGTCATAGATGCGGTTGATTGCAGTACGAACGGCTTTGTCCTCGCGGAACTCCTTGCTGATCATGGATGAAAGGCTCTTGTCCGTGTCCTTGTTTGCAATGAGCCGCTCGGCGCGCTCGCGCTGTCTCACGTACTCATTGGTAATGGCTCTCGCGCACTTTGCGGTGGCGATGACGAGCGCATATCTGTTCACATTTCCTTTCGTAAGCTCTCCGATAGAGGGATATATCATATCCATAAGCGTCACTGTCCTTTCGCATATATAGCTTTATATAATTTCCGGTTGTCCGGATAGGGTTTGGCATTATCAGGCGAAGAAGCCTTCGATCACCGACTTCATCCGCGCTCTCTTTGCGTGCTCCGCCACAAGTATCGACGCGATATCGCCGGCACATTTTTCAGCCTCGCCGTCGCGGCTCACGACGATGTAATCGTATGAGTCTGCGAGCGCGATCTCCGCTCTGGCGCGAGCCATGCGTGCCGCTATAACGTCGTCCGTCTCGGTGCCGCGCCCTCTCAGTCTTGCCTCGAGGGATTTGCCGTCCGGCGGCAAGAGCATCACCGTCACGGCATCGGGGAATTTTTTCTTTATCTGAGACGCACCGTCCACCTCGATCTCGAGGATCACGTCGCGTCCGCGCGAGAGCGTGTCGCGCACAGCCTTCTCCGGCGTGCCGTAATAGTTGCCGCAATACTCGGTGTGTTCGAGTATCTCGCCTGCGGCGAGCTTTTCACGGAATTCCTCCTTCGAGATGAAGAAGTAGTGTACTCCGTCAACCTCACCGGGGCGCGGAGACCGCGTCGTTGCGGAGACCGACAGAGTCAGCTCCGGCACGATGTCAAAAAGCAGCTTCACCGCAGTACCCTTGCCGCTGCCGGCGGGGCCCGATATTACCATTAAAACGCCGTCGCGTTCGCTCATATTTGTGTATCCTTTCACGGGGTAGATCATTCGTCAAGCTCGGCGTCATCCGCAAAATCGTCGGCGCACTCACCGTCGAGACGTCCGGCGATAGTCTCCGCCTGGATCGCGGAGAGGATCACGTGGTCGCTGTCGGTGACGATCACCGAGCGCGTCTTTCTGCCGCACGAGCAGTCGATGACCCGTCCGAAATCGCGGGAATCCTGTATCAGTCGCTTGATCGGTGCGCTGTCCGGCGTCGCTACCGCGACGATCCTGTCAGCCGACACCATATTTGAAAAGCCTATATTTATAAATCTCACGCGCGTCTCCTACTCAAGGTTCTGGATCTGCTCGCGGATCTTCTCCAGCTCGTTCTTCATCTCGACGACGATGAGCGAAAGCTCAGTCACATTCGATTTGGAGCCCATCGTGTTGACCTCTCTGTTCATCTCCTGAATGAGGAAGTCAAGCTTGCGTCCCGACGGCTGATCAGATGCAAGCATCTCATCCATCGCCGCAAAATGGCTCTCGAGACGAACCGTCTCCTCGTCAACGGCGACACGATCGGCATACAAAGCCGCTTCGGTAATAATGCGGCTCTCGGCGACCTCCATTCCGGACTCGTCGAGCACCTTTTTTATTCTTGTATAGAGTCTTTCTCTGTAATCGGCAATGTCCGCCTCGGAAAGAGCTTTTGCACGCTCCGCAAGAGCGCGGATCCTGTCCATTTTCAGGTGGATATCGCGCACGAGCGCCGCTCCCTCGTCCTCCCTGCGACGGCAGAACACATCGAGCGCCTCCGACATTATCGGCAGCACATCGAGATAGTCCCGCTCGCAGTCATCGGCAGGTCGGCGTGTGCGGAAAAGCTCGTGATTCTGCGCCACGGTCATGACGGAAATATCGTCCGCAAGGGAGAAGCTGTCCCTCAGTGCGCAAAGCGCTCTGATATACGCCTCTGCGGCGCCTTCGTCGAGGATTATGTCCCCGCCGTCCTGAGATATCACGTCAGCCGTAACGGAAAGCTCTACCTTGCCGCGGACGATACCGCGCTCCGATATATAGGTGCGGATCTTGTCCTCGAGATGGGAGAGGCTCCTCGGCAGTCTTATTGACAGGTCGAGGTATCTGCTGTTGACCGATTTCACTTCAACCGTAATATCGCGGTTGCCCGATCGGCTCACGCCTCTTGCGCGTCCGAACGCGGTCATGCTCCTGAGCATCTGTCACGCCACCCTTCAATACTCAATTTTTGCCTACATAATATTGTACACCACAGCCCGAGGGTTTGTCAACCTCGAATGCCGATATATTGACGGATTTGAAAAATTACTCCACCGATTTGAGCGATTCCGTCATGCTTATCCGCGAAAGCTTGCGGCGCATTATAAGATCGACCGCGATCGAGAATACAAACGTAAGCGCCACCGCATAGAGGTAGCTCTGCGGCAGGATCTTCACAGCGAAGCTGACCATATCGATCTTTATCTGCGCCATAACGAACCTGTGCAGCGCGATTCCCGGAATAATACCGAACGCCGTGCCCATCGCGGTAAGAACGATATTCTCACGCAGGACATACGCCCCGGTCTCGCCCGGATAGAAGCCGAGCACCTTGATCGTCGCGATCTCCCTCACGCGCTCGGTTATATTGATATTGCCGAGGTTGAACAGGACGATGAACGCGAGAGCGCCCGCGCAGATTATTACAAGCAGAATGATGTAGTTCATACTCGCCATCATGCCGTCCACGCGCTCGCGCAGATCGGCTGACACCGACACGCCGTCGGCTCCGCAGTCGTTTATGAGAGATGCGGCAATGCTGTGCAGATCGCCGTCCGCGACGGAAACGGCAAACGCCGCGTTCACCGTCGGCTCCTCGCCGAACACGCTCTCATACACGTCCGCTCCGACGCAGACGTAATTCCCCACGTAGTTCTCAAATATTCCCGATACGGTAACGCTCACGCTGTCGCGGTCTCCGACCGCAAGAGTAATGCTGTCGCCGACCGAGACCCCGACCATAGACGCGAGCTTTTCGTTCATTGCGACCTCGCCGCTGCCGGGATACGGCACGCTCTCGCCGCGCCTGTGCATATCGAAGAACTCCGATATATCGCCGTCGGCGCAGATGAGCGTTGCGCTCTTTGTCTCGTCACCCGTCACATCGACGCTCTTCTCGGTCAGAAATCCGATGCCGGAAAGAAGGTCTGCGGCGGAGTCCGCAAACTCGCCGCAGACCTCTGACGACAGACCGTCGGCAAACGAGACCTCGAAGTCGTACTTCATTATATCGTAGTACTGATATGCGACGATATTCTTGACTGAATCGGAGATGCCGAAACCGGTTAGCATCAGCGCCATGCATCCGCCGATGCCGGCGATCATCATGACGAGCCTCTTTTTATAGCGGAAAATATTTCTCGCAGAGACCTTGTGCAGAAACTTCATCCTCTTCCACAGAGGTGTGATGCGCTCAAGAAGGATGCGCTTGCCGTCAGCGGGTGCCTTCGGCCGCATGAGCGCCGCAGGAAACTCGTGAAGCTCCCTTGCACCGACGGCAAGAGTTACGCCGAGCGAGCAGGCGAGCGCCGCCGCCAGTGATATCGCAAAAAGGATCGGTGAGAAGAGGTAGTGTATTTCGGCAAAGCCGTACAGTATACCGTATGCGGTCCATATCGTATACGGGAACAGCCATGTTCCGACGAAAAATCCGGCGACGGCTCCGATAAGCGCCGCGCTTCCGGAATACGCGCCGTAGATCGACATGACCGCAGCATCGGAATAGCCGAGCGCCTTGAGCGTGCCGATCTTTCCTCTCTGCTCGTCGATCATTCTCGTCATGGTGGTCGAGCAGACAAGCGCCGCCACAAGGAAGAAGAACAGCGGGAACACGCGCGCAACTCCCTCGACGATCGACGAATCCGTATCAAAGCAGACGTATCCCGTGTTTGCGTTCCGCCCGAGCACATATGTGTCAGGCTCCTTTATATCGGCGATCTTCAGACGCGCGTCGTCAATATCGTCTTTCGCCGACGCAAGCCTTTCTGCGGCATCGGCAAATTCCGCTTCGGCGTCGGCTCTTGCAGACTCATATGCATCTCTCGCCGAGCGAAGCTCCGCACGCTTCCCCGCGATCATCGGGTTATCTTCCCCGTACATCGCCGCGGCGGCATCGACCTCGCTCTCTCCGGCTTCTATCTGCGCGAGAGTATTGTCAAGCGCCGTCATAGCGTCGCTCTTCTCTTTTTCATATTCGGCAAGAGACGACTCATACTCCGCCTCGGCGGAATCGACCTCATCGGTCGCATCCGACACGAGCGTGTCATACCGCTCACGCGCGAGATCCTCAAAGATCGGCGTGATCTCGTCCTCGGCTGCCGCCGCAGCGTCGTCGTACTCGTCGGTGTATATTTTTCCGGGAAGGTCCGCGCAGAGGTACGCCTCAGTATAGACCTCGGAATCGAACGCCTCCGGCAGGACGAACATGAATCCTGCGACCTTTCCGCCGCCGAGCGTGCTTGTGCCGCGCTCGTGATTCAGATACATCACGGAATTTGCGATGCCGACAACCTTATACGACCGCACTGCAAGCGACGCCGAGCCGTCATCGGAGACGGCGGAGATTACGCGCCCGATCTCGTCCTCGCCGAACATACGCGCGTCAACAACACATTCGTCGGCGCTCTCCGGCATCCGACCAAACTTGAGCGACAGAGTATTGACCCCGTCCGTGATCGAGTGGATACGCATGACCGCGTCGCCGCTCGAGCCTGCGTCGGACACGATATCGGCGCTGTACGCGCCGCGCACCGTATACCCGCTCGCGCCGGCGAGACGCGCTGCGTCATCGTCTGTGATCCCGAGCGTCGAAATCAGTCTGAAATCGTACATCGCGTGCTCGCGAAGGTAGTCGTCGCCCGTAACGATCATCGCATCCTTTGTGACGGTCAGACCGGCGAAAAAGCCGACTCCGAGAGCGATTATCGCCATAATGGCGAAAAATCTTGCAAAGCTCGCGCGTATATTGCGGAAAAGCTGACGTATTACCATTCCAGCTCCTCCACGGGAACGGCGTTCGGCTGAACCTCAACCGACTCCGCCGTGCCGTTCTTCACACGGATCACACGATCCGCCATCGCAGTCAGCGCGGAGTTGTGCGTGATTATGATGACTGTCATCCCTCTCTCTCGGCTCTGCTTCTGGAGGAGCGAAAGTATCGACTTACCTGTCTTGTAATCGAGCGCTCCGGTGGGCTCGTCGCAGAGCAGGAGGCGCGGATTCTTCGCCAGGGCACGGGCGATCGCCACTCTCTGCTGTTCGCCGCCGGACAGGCGTGCGGGGAAATTGTTCATACGATCGCCGAGCCCGACCTCGCGGAGCACCTCCTCCGCCGGGAGCGGATCGCGCGAGAGCATCGCCGAGATCTCGACGTTCTCGAGCGCGGTGAGGTTCGGGATCAGGTTGTAGAACTGGAACACAAAACCTACGTCGCGGCGGCGGTATCCCGCAAGCTGACGCTTGCTGTACGACGAAATATCGCTCCCGTCGAGCGTCACTCTACCCGACGTCAGCGTATCCATTCCGCCGAGAATGTTGAGAAGCGTCGTCTTTCCGGCTCCCGACTGTCCGACGATAACGCATATCTCGCCGCGCTCGACCGTAAACGTCATATCGTGGAGCGCGCGCACCTCGACATCGCCCGATCTGTATACCTTTGAAACATTGTCAAACTCGACAAACGACATATTGAAACTCCCTCCGGCGGCAGGCGCAGGACGCTTCCGCCTATCTCAAAAAATCCCGCGGCGCGTGCAAAACTTTTGCAAAAATATCGCGCGGCGGCGGTATGTCTTTTTCTACATTATATCGTGTTTTGCTCGGAAAATAAAGGGGCGGCGGCGCATATTTTGTAAAATTATTTGGTGCGTGACGCCCCTGCGGCGTATGTTGACAAAAATAACGGTGCGGGTTACAATAGACCCGAGAGACAAAGGAGGTTTGCACAGTGATTAAAATACTGATCGTTGAGGACGAGGCAAACATCGCCAAGATGATAGAGGCGGCGCTCTCGATCGTCGGATACGAATGTGCGACGGAGCGCGACGGCATCGCTGCGCTTGAGCGCATCCACCGTGAGAGGTTCGACCTTATACTTCTCGACGTAATGCTGCCAGGCATGGACGGATTTGAGCTTAACGAGCACATACGCGACTGCGATGTGCCGGTGATATTTCTGACGGCGCTTCAGGACGTGGGAAGTAAGGTACGCGGTCTGCGCTCGGGAGCCGAGGACTACATTGTCAAGCCGTTTGAGGCGGTCGAGCTGCTCGCACGCATTGAGGTCGTGCTCAGGCGGCGCGGCGCCGGTCAGCGCGTATTCACATACGGCGACATAACACTTGACACGGACAGGCACATTGCAAAGCGCGGCGACGAAGAGGTCGCGCTGACGCCGAAGGAATTCGACGTGCTTCTGTTTTTCCTTCAGAATCAGGACATCGCGATAACGCGCGAGCGGCTTTTGTCTGCGGTGTGGGGGTATGACTTTGCGGGAGAGAGCCGTACGGTCGATATTCACGTACAGCAGGTACGGCGCAAGATGGGACTTGTCGGACGGCTCGTGACGATACCGAAGCTCGGGTACAGGCTTGAAAAGCTGCGGGACGACAAATGAAGAAGGACAGAGTGCCGATATTCAAGCTGTGGCACAAGGTGTTCCTTGTGGCGCTCGTGTTTGTCATGGCTGCCGTAAGCATAACGGCATCCACCATATCGCGGCAGAACTTTTCATCGGGAGTGGATCAGGAGATAAACGCTGCCGCAGAAAGGCACGAATACACAGCCGCGTCGATCATCACCGGCATTGCATACGAGAAGCTGAAGAACGACCGCATTCTCATCGACCGCGATGAGTGCGCGGACGTGATCTCGAATATTGTGGCAAACGGCAAGATTCAGCTTGCGGCAGTATATGATTCGGGCGGATATGTCGTCGGGAAGAGCACAAACGTCGTGCCGGAGATGCCGGACAGTCTTGCGTCCGTTGTGGACACGGGCAAGCTGTATTCCACGGTTATAAGCTCCGGCGCACAGAAATACATCTGCACGGTGTCCCCGATGCAACTTGACGGCGAGCTGTACAGGCTCTGCACGTTCCGCGACATCACAAAGCTCTACGACAATTACAACTCGCAGCTCGATTTCGTCATGATGCTCTCGACCGCGTCGTCGTTCATCTGCGGGCTTGTGCTGCTCATCTCCGTTTATTTCCTGCTGCGGCCGATCGGCAGCATCAACCGCAGGCTTCGCTCTCTTGCGGCGGGCGATTTTTCGCAGCGCCTCAACGAGCGCGGCGGAGCCGAAGTGGCTGAGCTGTCGCACAACATCAACACGATGGCGGAGGCAATCGAGAAGAGCATGGGCGAGCTTCGCTCCATCGCCGATGGGCGAAGGCAGTTCATCGACAACTTTGCGCACGAGATGAAAACGCCGCTCACGTCGATCATGGGATTCGCCGACATCCTGCGGATAAAGAAAAACGTGACGACAAGGCAGCGTCAGGAATTCGCGGGGATCATCGTCGAGGAGGCGAAGCGCCTTCGCAGTCTGTCGGGAAAGCTGCTTGAGCTTGCAACGACGGAGAGCGTTCGACTCGACATTACGGACGTTGACACGACGGAGCTGTTCAACGAAATCTACGTGACAGTGTTCCCGATACTTGCGAAGGCGCACTTGACGCTGACGCTCGACACACACGGGATCGTGATGCCGCTTGACCGCGAGCTTATAAAATCGCTTCTTTACAACCTTGTTGACAACTCGGCGAAGGCGTCGTCTCCCGGCAAGGAGATACGCGCGGGATGCGTTGCCGAGGGCGGAAATATCGTCATGTATGTTTCGGACGACGGATCGGGGATCGAGCCGGAGCATCTGCGCCGTCTGACCGAGCCGTTCTACATGGTTGACAAATCCCGCTCACGCAGCGCGGGCGGCGCGGGGCTTGGACTGTCGCTGTGCGATCAGATCGCACGTATCCACGGCGGAAGGCTCGAGATCGAGAGCACGCCCGGAAAAGGAACGACCGTCAGAGCAGTGTTCGCTGCGGCCCTCACAAGCGGAAAGGAGACGCGCACAGTATGAAGTATATAAGACGCGCCGTGCGCATCATATTGCCGTATGTGATAGCGATTGCCATACTGTTCTGCGGATGGTACGCGCTGTTTTTGACCAAAAAGTTCTCGCAGGTAAATTCCGACGTGACCGAGATCCAGTCAAACGTCTCGTCCATGGTCAGCTTCATCGGCGACAGCGGCACTATGTACCCGTGGAATATGTTCGGAGCAGACGATGAAGTGTATACAGTATCCGAAGATGATTATATTGAAGATGAGTTTCGGGAGCTGATAAACAACTACGCCTTGGCGTGGCTCGGCACCCGAATAAGCTTTGACGAATCTGCATCGCTGAGGATGCGCTGGCACAACGAGAACAACGAAACCTACTGCTACCTGCGCGATCTCCCGTGCACAACGGACATGGGCGATTCCGTAACGGTCAGTCTTGTGCTCAAGAACTGGTTCGTCATATCCGTGTCGTTTGACAACATCGAGCCTGCGGTGTCGCAAAATCGCGGCTCCGTCGCAACGATCAACAGATATTTCTCGGAAGCGGGGTTTAACGTTGAGGACGAGGAGCTCTATCTGAGCGAATATCCCTATCTCGACGGTTCGTATGCGATGAAAAGCGAAAATCCGATCCTGCGCACGGTCGGTGCGATCATATCCGACAATTATGTTAATCTCGATATGAAATACCGGATCATTGCTCTTGTAAGCTCGTACGAGCATTACACGATCGAGCTTGACGACACGGTATATCTGTCGTTGTACGGGCCGCCGTCGCTCATTTTCGAGTACAGCAAGTCACTCGACACCGTTGTCGGATTCACGCTGAGAGGTTATGACTGAAAATACGGGTGTAAAGAAGCCGAACCGGTCTCTTTACACCCTATTCTTTCACTTTGCCGAATGGTTATCTTGCGGAAACCGCAGCGGTATCGACAGACGTGCCGCTGCTGCCCGATTCGGAGGGATGCATTGCGGACTCCGCAGCGCTCATTGCCGATCCGGCAGAGCTTATGGCGGACTCTATGGGATCCATGATCCCGGCACTTCCGGTGCCGTTTCCGCCGTTTGCGGTATTGTTGTCTCCGCCGCACGAGGTGAGGGATAATGTCAGAGCCGCAAGAAGTGCGGCAGCCGCAAATAATGCTTTGATATTTTTCATAAGACCGATCTCCTTTTTATGTGACGCCGCGCGTATCCGGCGCGTGACGCCGTTTGTTTTTGATTTGTCAATTCTCTACTATTGTCCCCGCAATACTCCAAATAATACACGCGTTTTATTGACATAGCCTGTACAATTATTGTATACTATTATTGTTACAACAAAGCTTCGATCGGAGACGTATTAATGAAACGAAGATTCAATTTCAAAACAGTATATCTCTGCATTCTCGCGGCGCTTGCCGTGATCTGCGTTCTCTGCGTGATCCACGTTCACTCCATCCTCGTGAATTACGAAAACTCGCAGCCCGAAAACGTCGCGCTCGCCCGCGTTCAGGCGCTCGGAGACCGCCCGCTGTCAGATCTTATGGACACATCCTCCCTCACGGCGGAGGAGACGGCGCACCTCGAAACACTTGCGCGCGGCAGTGATCTCTCATGCAAGCTGAAGAAAACGACGGACGGCGGTGCGACGCTCGTTTACACCGTAATGTCGGGCGACGAGCGCGTATGCGACGTAACGCTGAAGAGCGGCAGCGTCAAAACAAAGCTCACGATCTTCACGATCACCGACTGGTCTGTCGCGAAGGTGACGCCGTCCACATTTGACTACACGCTGAAGCTGCCGCGCGGACTTTCCGTTTATGTAGATGGGGTTGCAGCCGAGGCTGTGGCACTCGACGGCGGATTTGTGCAGTACAACATTGAATCTGTTGCAAAGCCGGATGTCACCGTGCGCGATGCCTCCGGGAACAGCGTTGTATACGACGGAAAAACAAGCGTATCGGTCACAAATTACACCGTAAAGATGCCGTCGAATATGCGTCTGCTCGATGCGGAGGGCAACGCCATCGACACCTCGGACGCCGACGTGTCCGACATTGCGGAATACAAATACGTTTCGGAATACGCTGAGATGCCGAAGCTGCTCACGTTCAAGCTGCCGCTTCTGTCGGATGAAACTCCGCAGATACGCATTACCGATGAATCAGGTGCGGATGTGCTCTGGAGCGAAGCCGATCACGTTATCACGTCGTCGCTTGTGTCGTCGGCAGACGCACTGCCAGACGGGCGCTGCTCGGTGGACTACGTTCTCGAGGCTGCGAAAAACTGGAGCCTTTTCATGACCGCCGATCTCGGCGGAAAAATGTACGGCTTTGACACGATGGCAAGCTACCTCATGCCGGACTCATACCTGTACGGCGTTGCGAAGAGCTGGGCGACAGGCGTTGACATAACGTTCACAAGCGTTCACACGCTGAACCGCCCGCCGTTTTCATATGTGTCAGCCCGAAATTTCACGATCTACGGTGACGACTGCTTCTCGTGCGACGTATACCTCACGAAGGTGATGCATCTTAATACGGGCGCGAACGTGACCGATGTACTGAACAGCAGATTCTATCTTGTACGAAGCGGTGATGGCTGGCTCGTAGCCGACATCATCGAGATCATCGACTGAGGGAGGCGCAAACGATGGAAAAGATCATATACAGAAAGCGTCCGACCCACCGTCGCCGCCGCAATGCCGGTGTCGGCGCGATCATCGGGCATGTGATCCTCGTATTCTTCACGGTGCTCATTGCCGTGGCAGCGACGCTGTTCATCTCACTCAAGATGATATGCGGCAGCACATCCCCTGCGGCAAAGGTCACATTTGTCACCACCATTCTCGAGACGGGACAGCTAAAGCCCCTTGCCAAGTTACTTGTTCCGTACGACGAGAGACAGGAGATCGTCAAAAACAACACTATGGCGTCGCTTGACTCCAACGTTGACTCGTCACTTATTTCTATAAAGGACAACAGCGGCTCGTCCAACTCATCCGACAACAACAACTCCTCCGACAACACCGAGCCGATCGAGATCAAGGAAATCTCGGGCCGCACGTTCTACGGCACGCTTATGATCGTAAAGGATCCGTCAAAGGTGAGCCTTGCGTCGATCTATCCGTGGCGAGAGACGGGCGTGACGCTCGACGCTCTCGTAAATGACTCCGGCTCCGTCGCCGGCATCAACGGCGGTCTGTACAACTCCGGCAACAACTCCGGCGGCAGACCGTACGGTATCGTTGTAAAGGACGGCGAGATCCAGCTGAACGACCCGCAGTCGTTCGCGGGGCTTGTGCTGATCGGCTTTGACTCAAACAACGTCTTACAGATAGTGGATGTTGACGGCATGACTCCGTCACAGACGGAGTCGCTCATACACGACATGAACATCCGCGATGCCGTGACGTTCCAGGAGGAAGCGAGCGACAAGAACAACCACTTTGTAAAGCTCGTGATAAACGGCGTTGCGCGCGAGCTGAACGGTGCGGGAAGCGGACTCAACCCCCGCACGTGCATCGGGCAGCGCGCCGACGGAGCAGTCCTGATGCTCGTGACCGACGGACGCGGCAAATCCGGACACCTCGGCGCATCGGCGTCCGACCTCATAAGCGTCATGGAGGAATACGGCGCGGTGAACGCCGCAAACCTCGACGGCGGAAGCTCGTCCTGTATGTACTACGGCGGCGAGTATCTCATGACGAGCGTAACGTTCTACTACTCCAACAACTCATGGCGTATGCCGGTGGCATTCGTCGTAAAGGAATGACCGCACAAAATCGCAAAGGACTGTCGCGCAGGAATGCGCGGCAGTCCTCTGTTTTTCAGCCGATAGCTCCGTTGTCGGCGACGCCGCCGGCGTTTGTCGCTGCGGCAAGTCCGAAGCTCACCGATATTGCATCATCCACCTCATGCATGAGTCTCTCGTCAAGGTGTCCCATTTTCTCTCTCAGTCTCTTCTTGTCGATAGTACGTATCTGCTCCAGAAGAATAACGGAATCCTTGGCAAGCCCTACATTACCCGAGATCACGTCTATGTGCGTCGGAAGCTTTGATTTTCCCATACGGCTTGTAATTGCCGCCGCTATCACGGTGGGACTGTAACGGTTCCCTACGTCGTTCTGCACGATCAGCACGGGACGCAGCCCGCCCTGCTCACTGCCGACAACCGGACTGAGATCCGCATAGTATATGTCCCCTCGTCTGACATTCACGCTCATTTCATCCTTTCCTTTGCTTTCTCTCTCCTGCGCGGCGCGGTGCCCGCGCGTCCTTTCCTATTATTGCCGGACTCGGCTCGGTCTAAACGCTGCGGTCTGAATTTTGCGCCCAGCAATATCATTTTATGCAGGCGGCACGGATATTGAAACAAAGGAAAAGGGGATCGTCCGTACAGGCGATCCCCGTGTTATTTTTATTTGCTCTCGCGAAGCCCGGTAAATCCCGCCTTGGTGCTGCGCAGAAGAAGCGTGAGCGCCTGCGTGACAACGTTTCTTGTTTCCTCGTCGAGGTTCTTCAGCGATGAAAACATGCTGCGCACGCTCGCATACGGATTTTCGCTGATATCGCGAAGCGTACTCGCGTTCGTGTCGGTTATGACGTTGTAGATCGCGTCGATGAACTTCTCGCGCTCCGCGTGATCCATTCCCGCGATCCACGCCTTCAGCGTATGATCGACGAACACACTGCTGCTGTCGGTTCCTTCAAGATACACGAATCTGTTGCAGACGACCTCCCACGAATATATGTCGTGCTGCATTATTCCGACGCGCTCGCTGTGGACGGTGATATAGTCTTCCTCATGGCCGAGGAGCATTCCGACCACGGACGACTGCGGGACAAACGTCTTTACGCGCTCGCTCACGCGCCTGTATCCGTCCGTATCAATTACCTTGCCGTCGAATCCCGGACCGTCGTAGTTGTATACGGCGCGTATCCGATCCTGCACCTCTGCCGGGCAGAACACCGCCGCATACAGCGCAAGGTTTCCGCCCTTTGAATGTCCGGCGAGCACGATGTCCCCGTTATGCTTTTCTGCGGCGGAGACGGTATAGTCAAGCGCTGCCGTCTGCGACGGGACCGGGAACACGAATCCCATGTTGAGATCCTCTTTCCACCCGACAAGGGTATTGTCGGTGCCGCGGAAGGCGATATAGAGCGCACCGTCGCCGAGATCTGCCGATATGGCGGAGAACTGCGTCTGCGTTTCGGTGTCGATCCGGCTCTCGCACATGAAAAGCTCCGCACGCCCGAAGCGGACCGTATCCGCGAGCGCACGCATGAACTCCACGTCCTCGCGCTGCAATACCGTATTCTCAACGTCCGGCAGAGCGAGCATTCTCTCTGCCGCTGCGGCAAGCGTGATACGCTCGCCGTCAGACATGACGTGCTCGAGCGGCAGATACGAGATCCTCGCAAGCACCGCGCCGTCAACCTCGCAGAACGGCGATGCCTCAAGCGACAGATCGCCCCTCCACGTGAGGTAGTCAAATATATTCATCATACGTTAAGCTCACTTTGTGATTATAACAGAATTGAACACCTTTCTCAGGCTTCCGTCAGACGGACTGTTCACCACTTCAAACTCGCCGTCGTTATCGATGATCATGGTCGATGATCCGCCGCCATCGAGGTTGACCGCATATGTTGCGCCGAGCTCCTTCAGCATGAGCGACAGATCGAGAAGTGACGCGCCGTTCGAGATCCCCTGCTGTCTGCCGTCCACGACGATCATGTACAGGTTTCCGTCGCCGTCGTAGCCGAGCGCCGTTCTCGGATGGCGGATCTCGCCGAACGACGAACCCTGACCGTCCTGATAGATCGAGCCGCGTTTGAGCAGCACGTGCGACGCGCCGAAGCCGGTCTGCATATTCGATATCTTAGCACGCGCCTCACCGGCGATTCCGCAGTCGAGCGTGCCGTCCTTCATAACGGCGATCCACGGGCGGTTTTCCACGTTGTTTCTGAGGATCTTGCCGTCCTTGACGCAGAGTCCCTGCGGGGTATTGTCAGACTCGATATGGAAGAAATCCGCGTTGATTCCGGCAAGGACATCCTTACCGGATGCTTTTACGGAGTTCATCTCCTCAAGCACCGTCGCGCTGACTCCGGATATCGTATCGCCGTCGGGAGTGCCCATCACGAGCCTTGATGCGCCGTTCGGCACGATCAGGAGATACGCCCACACCGGCATTTCACGCGCGTCGGCATATCCGAGTCGTTTGTACACGGAGCCGTCGGCGTACTCGACCGTACCGCACGCTCTCAGATCAAGCAGGTTTGAATCGACGCCGTACAATTTGCGATCCGCAATATCCGGCGAACTCTCGGTTGAATTAAAGGATGAGAGGTGTATGTCGGAGAACGCACGGACGGCAAACAGGCTTCCGTTCTTTGTCATCGCGTCGATAACTATGGTATCGTCAGATGAAGATACGACGAACGTATCCATGCTGACATCAGGGTCATGCTCATCGCCGTCGCCCTTCAGGATTATCGCTTTTCCGCCGTTATACGCGGAAATATCGGCGACGCTCACTGTCTTGCCGCACAATTTCTTAATGCTGCGGCGCATGATATCAGCCGAGCCATAGTCAAGGTTTGACGAGTATATGGTGAAGTCCTCGACCGGCGCACCGCAAAGCTCAAGCTTCTCGCAGGAAGTCTCATGCGTATAGGTGCGCGCGATTCCGGCAGTGACGTTCTTCGTTGCCTCAACGGTAACATATTCGCTGCCAGTCCATTTTATGTATGAGCCGAGGCGGTTGAACTTGTTTATATATCCGAAGCTGTCCCAAAGGAACGCTTTCACAGCCTCGTAAATTCCGACGTCATCGCCTGCGGCAATAACGATGCTCTTTTTCGTCTGGACGTCATAGCTCCAGTCGAACTCGCCGAGGTTCTTTTTTGCAGTCTTCGACTTCTCGCGCGAAGTATTGCCGACAAGGATCTCGTATGACGCGCTGCCGGCGTCGGTGATCATGCGATCCTTGCCTTTATCCGTGCCGTACACGCTGTCGATCGCCGTGCAGAGAAGCGTTGCCGCTTCACGCTCAAATGCGGTCATATCTGCGGGAACTACGATCGAGAAATCGCCAAGCTCGAAATCGATCGCGGGATAGACCGCGCCGCCGAGCATCACGTCCCATCCTGCAACCCACTTGAGGACTGCGATCGCGTCGGAAACGTTTATTTTTCCGTCGGGTGCGGCGTCGCCCGTATCAAGCTCGAACGACACGTCCCATCCGGCGACGCTTTTCAGAATGATTATCGCGTCACCAACCGTTATTTTCCCGTCGGAGTTCACGTCACCGTAGATCACGGTGCGAAGCTCGTCCTCACCGGATCTCACAACGGCACCGGATGGAACGAGGGCGCTGCCTGTCAGCTCACGATCGCCTGCGCTCACCGTAATATCGCTGTTCTCAAACTCATCGCAAAGCGTTTCGACTGTGATCTCACCGTAGATACCACGCACGACACCGCCGTCACGGTCGAGCGTAAGCCGCGATCCCTCCTTCAGAGTCAGCGCCTCGTCGGCGCCTGCCGCCGGAAGGCTGAGCACTGATCCGAAAATGATCGCCGCGCTGAGTATTCCGGACAAAAGTTTACTGTGTTTCACTGAATTTGCACCTCACATTCGATAGCCCATATTTATGAATATATTATAACAAACACGCAGTGAAAACGCAATACCTTTGTAACAATGCACACATCAGACGGCTTCGTACTCCGCCTCGCAGCTCCGCATGGCGAGGATCGTCTTCTCTATAAACTCGTCGAGCGTCCAGCCGAGCATCTCCGCTCCGTGCTCGATCACCTCGCGTGAGCAGCCTGCGGCGAAGCTTGAGGTTTTGTATTTCTTCTTTACAGACTTAAGCTCGAGATCAGACACGCTCTTTGACGGGCGCATGATCGCGACCGCGCCTATAAGCCCAGTGAGCTCGTCCACCGCATACAGCACCCGCTCCATCATATTCTCCGGCGCAATGTCCACGGTAATTCCGTATCCGTGGCTCGCGGTCGCGTGGATTATGCGCTCGTCGATACCGCGCTCACGCATGATCTCCTGCTCCTTTATGCAGTGCTCGTTCGGGTACATCTCGAAATCGAGGTCGTGGAGAAGCCCGACGATTCCCCAAAGCTCCTCCTCGTCGGCATATCCGCACTCGCGCGCAAAATATTTCATAACGCCCTCGACCGTCACCGCGTGCTTCAGGTGAAAATGCTCATGATTATATTCGCAGAGCAGCGCTCACGCCTCGTCTCTTGTAATACATTTTTCCATACTTGATTCCCCCGTTAATATCGCAATTCCTACCTGCACGGTAGGTATAATAATTATATTAAGTCCGCCCCGATTCGTCAAGTGCAGGCGCAAAAACAGCTGCCCGTCAGAAAAAAATTCAAAAAATTATCAAAAAACTATTGACAGGATGCCCCCTATGCGATATAATAGCCACAGTAAGCCTACGAAGTTAGTAGGTTTCATAAGAAATTAAAGCTCATCCCGCGTCGCGGGCAGAAATCAAAGGAGATAATGACATGAAAATCTATGAACAAATCACCGATCTTATCGGCTCGACCCCCCTTGTACGGCTGAAGAATTATTCTGCTGCGCGCTCGCTTGAGGCGACGATCACGGCAAAGGTTGAGTTTTTCAATCCCGCTGGCAGCGTAAAGGACAGAATCGCAAAGGCAATGCTTGACGACGCCGAGGCAAAGGGGCTCGTTCACGAGGGCACCGTGATCATCGAGCCGACAAGCGGCAACACCGGAATCGGACTTGCATCCGTTGCGGCTTCCCGCGGATACAAAGTCATACTGACGATGCCCGAAACGATGAGCGTTGAGCGCCGCAATCTTCTCAAGGCATACGGTGCACAGCTTGTTCTGACCGAGGGTGCTAAGGGCATGAAGGGTGCAATCGAGCGCGCGAAAGAGCTTGCGGCAGAGACGCCGAACAGCTTTATCCCGAGTCAGTTCACAAACCCCGCAAACCCTGCGATCCACCGCGCAACCACAGGTCCCGAGATCTGGGCTGACACCGACGGAAAGGTTGACATTTTTGTTGCGGGCGTCGGCACCGGCGGAACTGTTACCGGTGCTGGCGAGTACCTGAAGTCTCAGAACCCGAACGTGAAAATCGTCGCGGTCGAGCCGGCGACCTCGCCTGTGCTCTCGAAGGGAACTCCCGGCCCGCACAAGATTCAGGGAATCGGCGCAGGCTTTGTTCCGGATACGCTCAACACCAAAATTTACGACGAGATAATCACTGTTGAAAACGAGGACGCATTTGCCACCGGCAAGGCTCTCGCACGCGAGGACGGACTGCTTGTCGGAATCTCCTCCGGTGCTGCGGTATTTGCCGCAACGGAGCTTGCACGCCGTCCCGAGAACCGCGGCAAGCTGATTGTAGCACTTCTCCCCGACACGGGCGAGCGCTACCTCTCAACTCCCATGTTTGCGGAATAAAACACGAAAAAAAGAAAAGTGCAGGAGTCATCCTGCACTTTTTGTTTTACATTGGGCAAAGCTCTCACTTCTGCCAGATGCGAATGTAGTCAACGTAATACTCGTTCGTTTTCTGCGTCAGCTCCTCGAAATCCTCATCGTCGGGATTCGGCATGGATACGCCGATCTCAACGGAAAGGATCAGCTGCTCGAGCGAGGAAGAAGTACCGTTGCCGTAATTCGAGCGGCCTACCGGAATTCCGTCAACGTAGAACGTATACCAATTCTCATCCCACAGGAGAGAATACGTATGGTACTCGTTTACGACGTCGCCGATGTAATACTGTCCGGAGTTATACGCCGTATACTGGTTCTTCTCCGCCGGATCGACGTACATACCGTCAACCCCCGCACAGTAGATATTGTGGTTCACCTTTCCGGTCTCGCAGTTGTTCTCGAGAATGTCAAGCTCGGCTCCGCCGGGGCCTATACCGCCCTGCGAACGGTCGGGAATATACGGATCTCTGCCCTGGAACCAGAACGCGCTCCAATATCCGTAGCTCGGGTCAACGCACTTTGCCTTGATCTCGTAATATCCGCGCGAATACCACTCGTTCAGCGCGATCGCGGCGCCCGCCCAATATTTTTTGCCATCGGGGTACTCTTTATAGCCGGTTCCGATGACAAGGTTTCCGTCCTCGATGCGCACGACCGAGGGATCGTTCCAACCGTCACGTCTGAGTCCGGGGGCGCGATCCATCCACACGTCGTAATCAAGCGAATCCCCTTCAAACTCATCCTCGAATTTGAGAGAATATCCGGCGCTATCGATATCAAGCGGCTCGATCACGCTCTCGTACTCGGTGCACTCCTCGCCCCACGGATTGCGGAGCATATCACGGCCGAGCGTCGCACTGAAATTCCCGCCGAACATATGCTGTATGAACTCATCAATAAAGTATCTCGCCATTGAGGCATTGTACGCGAGAATGTAGAGCGTTCCGTCCTCGGTCATACCGGCACGGGGACTCTTAGGATCGAGCGCGGGCACGCCATCGCGGTCTGCCGAGCCGATGAGGATCTCGTGTTCGTACTTCGTATCTGCGCTCGCGACCGAAAGCTTCTTTCCGGTAATGCGGTAAAGGGTATCGGACATCTCGACGGCGATCGGCTGAAGCTTGCCGCCGGGGCAGGTGCCGAACACTATCGTATACTCGGTCAGCGGCACGCCCTTTATATTGGACTCGGAAGTTTTTGACGTTTTCGGAGAGAGAACCTCCTCGCTGTCGCCGCATTTTTTGCAGGTGAGGCGCATTCTGCCGTATTCATCGGCGCTCGCCTCGCTCAGTATCTCAACGTCATCGTTGTGGCAGAGGCGGATGCCGCTCCAACCGGCAATGTACTTCAGCAATTTGATCGTATCGGAAATTGTAATTTTTCCGTCGCGGTCAACGTCAGCCTCATCGGGGTGGATCTTCTTTTTTGCATCCTTCCATCCGGCTATGTACTTGAGCGTCATAATGGCATCATCTATATTCACGACACCGTTACCGTTTGCATCGCCGGGATTCATTTCGTACGTACAGGAATCGGGATTCGGAACAGCTGAGGAAACGGCAAAAGACGAACCGGTCACAGCTGTTATCGCAAGCAGCGCGGACAAAAATTTTTTTATAGGTCTTTTCATCTCAAACCAACCTCCGGTAAAAATTATGGGAATATAGAAGCATAGGGGTCCACAGAATGCAGACCCCTATATTTTTTATTATGTATTTATCAGTGAACGATAAATCTCTCGGTATCCTTATCGAACAGGTGAACTCTCGACATATCGAGAGCGACCTTGATCTTGTCGCCTGCTCTTGCAGTGCTTCTGGAGGATACGCGCGCGATCATGTTCTGCTCCTCAAAGCTGATGTACAGATAAATCTCGGCGCCCATAAGCTCGGTTACCTCGACCTCGGTCTCGATAACGCTGTCGGGCATAGACTCGACGAACTGCGCCTCATCGTGGATGCACTCGGGACGGATACCTGCGATAACTTCCTTGCCGACATAATCCTTTACAACAGGATCGTTTGCCTTCTCGGCGGGCAGCTTCAGGTAGGTCTCGCCGACAACGAGGTAGATATCGTTACCCTTCTGCTCGAGAGAACCGTTAAGGAAGTTCATCTGAGGAGTTCCGATAAATCCTGCAACGAAGAGGTTGACAGGCTTGTCGTACAGGTTCTGAGGAGTGTCTACCTGCTGGATAAGACCGTCCTTCATAACGACGATACGGGTAGCCATCGTCATAGCCTCGACCTGGTCATGCGTAACGTATACGAAGGTCGTACCGACTCTCTGGTGGATCTTTGTAAGCTCGGTTCTCATGGCAGCACGGAGCTTTGCATCAAGGTTTGACAGAGGCTCGTCAAGAAGGAATACCTGAGGATTACGGACGATCGCACGACCGAGCGCAACACGCTGCTTCTGACCGCCGGACAGAGCCTTCGGACGTCTGTCGAGCAGGTGAGTGATGTCGAGGATGCGGGCAGCCTCCTCAACGCGGCGCTTGATCTCCTCCTTCGGAGTCTTTCTCAGCTTCAGACCGAATGCCATGTTGTCAAACACGGTCATGTGCGGGTACAGAGCGTAGTTCTGGAACACCATCGCGATATCGCGGTCCTTCGGTGCTACATCGTTTACAAGGCGGTCGCCGATGAACAGCTCACCGTCGGAGATCTCCTCAAGTCCTGCGATCATACGCAGGGTGGTGGTCTTTCCGCATCCGGAAGGACCGACGAGGATCAGAAACTCCTTGTCCTTGATCTCAAGGTTAAAATCAGATACAGCGGTAACGCCGCCGGCATATTTCTTGTAAATATGCTTGAAAGACAGACTTGCCATCTTTTTCCTCCAAAAATGTATGAATTGAGTTTAAGCGGGAATACCGCTGATTTACTAACGTATATTATATCAGAAGAAACACAAAAATGATAGAGCCACATTCCCCAAAATTCAGCGAATGTATTTGTGCAACTTGACACCGATGTTCAAATTTTTTACACAATACCGTCTATTTCAGTTTGCATTTTTTCTAATATTATTAGAATTATTTCCCCATCAGCGCCACGGCAGCCAGCGCATCCGCCTTGGCGCGGGACGCCTGCTCTGCCGCAGTCTGCTTCAGTGCGGCACGGTCAAGTCGGAGCGCGTGCTCCGCTCCCCGGACTATCGCATCGGTGCTCAGCCCGTCAAACGGGATACACTGCCCCTCTCCGAGAATGCCGGACGCGGCATCAAGCTTCGGATCGACCGATATCCCGACGGCGGGAACGCCAGCGACGGCGGCGTATATCATTAGATGCAGCCGCATCGACAGAACAAGCTCCGTTTTTGAAAGGACAGCGCACATCTCGCGCGGCGGGAGTGTGGGAACGCATATCGCCTCTCCGCAGGTCTCCGCGGCAATGCGCTCGCAAAGCGCTTTGTCCTCGCTCTCCTGCATCGACACAAACACGGGCGTGAGTCCGAGCGTCAAATATATTTCGCGCAGCGCACGGCAGATATCGTCGGCGCTCGCCGCAGCCGCACCTCTGAGAGACACGGCAAAATACCGCTCGCCGTCCCTCATGCCGAAGGATCGGCACATATCGCGAACGTCCGGCAGTTCGGTCAAAGCAAGGCGGAACGCCGGATCGGCAGTGACGCTGATCTTTGCGCCGTCAACGCCGATCGACCGAAGAAGCTCGCGCGACGACTCGTCTCTGACGCTGATGCGGTCGGCAGCATTCACCGCCTTTGCAGCAAGCTTTTCCGCACGCTTACCGGTGATCGGTCCGACGCCGTTCGCGCAGACGAACACACGCGCGCCGAGCCGCTTTGCGTATCTTATTATTCCCGCGTAGTAGTGCAGACTTCTGTCGCTCGTGGAATTTTGCAGAAGGCTTCCGCCGCCGCTTATGAGCAGACGCGTTTTCTTCAGCGCGTTCCTTGTCGCAAAGAAGCTCTCTCTGTTTACGCCGCGCACGCCGTGCTCACGCCCGAATCTCTCCGGATCGCGGCACAGTACGGATATCCTCGCGCCGGGCTTCTCCTCGCGTATCGCCGCGACAAGGCAGTCGAGCGCAGTATCGTCTCCCGAATTCCCGTATCCGAAGTATCCCGAGATCACAGCGTCGCTCTCACTAAACTCGGTCGGCGGCGACAGCGTCTCGTAAACCCTTATATAGTCGCCGCACATCTTCTCAAGCGAGTAGCGCTCGGCAACCACCGAGCGGTTGTATCTGCCCATGGCGGCGCGCTCCTCCGGCGATGCCTCGAGCAGCGACAGAACATCGCGAAGCAGCAGCTCCTCCGACGGAAGCTCGCACCCTCGGCAGCAGAAGTTAGTCAGAACCGCCGAATCAAGCTTATCCTCGGTGAACACGCCCATGTGTCCCTGATTTCCCGAAAGCACTACGGGGCATTCGGCAGCCATAGCCTCGAGCGCCGAACGCGAGACTGCGCAAAACACATCAGCTGCCGCCGCAAATCTGTGAATGTCATAGCGCGGACCCGTAAGAATGACGGAATCTCCGGCGCGCTCCGCCTCTGCTTTGACATTCTCAAAATCGTTGCCGCCGCCGACAATTATCAGCCGTGCATCCGGGAAGCGCTCACGGATCTGCGGCATAACGCGGCACAGCATTTTCGCGGGTGCGCTGCGATCCTCGTCGAGACGGCTGATATATACGATGAGCTGCGCCGAAGCATCGATCCCGAACTCGCTGCGGACCTCGGAATCAAGACTCTCCGACGGCGCAAAGCGCTTCATATCAATGCCGTTTACGGTAACACTGATCTGTTCGGCGGGAACGCCGTATTCGCGGATAAGGTACTCCTTCAGGTCATCGCTGACCGCGATCGTGGCCTCACCCCAATCGGTGATTCTGCGCCACAGGGCGTTGACCGCAAAATCAAGGTGCGCAGTTGACGTATAACGGAAGAATATCTTCCGGCGCAGGACTCCGCAGAGAAACGCGGGGATCCTCGCATGAGCATGGACTACATCATAGTCACCATCCGTAATGAGACGCCGAAGCTCGGATAGACAGCGGCGCACATTTGCCGGGGATTTGCTGTCGAGCGGCATTATGTGCTGTACGATGCCCTCCGCCGCAAGCTCATCAGCATATGCGCCGCCGGCGGACGCGACCTCAGGCTCATGTCCTGCGGCCTTCAGCCCGCGGCAAAGCTCGGCAATGTGCGTTTCGGCACCGCCGATATCCATTTTCGTTGTCAGCATCAGTATTTTCATATATATCACCTGTAAGCAAGTTACTTGTGTCGGGATCACATTTTCATGAAAGGTATAGACGAGTCCGTGCGAACGCACGGGTAAAGGCGCAGCCTTAAAACATCGCCCGCTTGTTTTGTGATGTCATTATACCACGAAGAAGGAATGACGTGCTTGCACGATCATTCCGCCGAGGGCGTCAATGACGAGTCCGTGCGAACGCACGGGTAAAGGCGCAGCCTTTAAAACATCGCCCCGCGATGTTTTAATGAAGTCATTATACCACAAATTTCCCCGCCTTGCAACGGAGCGCATATTATTGTATAATATATATGTAGGATGCGCAGGATGCGGGCGCGGTACTCCGCCCCGGCGCAAAATATCCGTAAATAAGGAAAGATCAATGGAACTGCCACAGGAATACATAAATAAGATCCGATCACTCGCGGGGCTTGATGCCGACGCATATCTCGCATCTCTCGACGATCCGCCGGTAAAGGCGCTTCGCCTGAACCGCGAAAAGCTCGTCGGCGACCTGCCCCATATGCCCGAGCTCACGCTAACACCGTCACCGCTCGGGCACGACATATATTTCTTCGACGGTGTCGCCGGCGGCAAAAATCCGCTGCACCACGCAGGCGCGTACTATATCCAAGAACCTGCGGCGGCAATGCCTGTTCTGTCTGTACCGACAGAGCGCGGTATGCGCGTGCTCGACCTGTGCGCCTCTCCCGGGGGCAAGACCGGTCAGCTTGCCGAAGCGGTCGGCGCGGACGGTTTCGTCCTCTCGAACGAATATTCGCACAAGCGCGCAATGACGCTCGTCGGCAATATCGAGCGAATGGGATTCAAGAACTGCGCTGTCTCAAACAACTCGCCCGACAGGCTTTGCCCCGCGTACGCCGGAGTATTCGACCTCGTGCTCGTTGACGCGCCGTGCTCCGGCGAAGGAATGTTCCGCCGCGAGCCTGATGCCGTTGCCGCATGGTCGCCGGAATCCGTTGCCGGATGCGCGAAGCGGCAGAGCGACATTCTCGATATGGCGGCGATATCCGTTGCGGCAGGCGGATACCTCGTGTACTCGACCTGCACGCTCTCACCCGAGGAGGATGAGTACAACGTTGCGGCGTTTCTCGCCCGCCATGAAGATTTCGAGCTTACAAAGCCGCGCGTACCGGACGGCATTCCGGGACTGTCACCGGGCATACCGACCGACGGAATAGACGCCGCGCTTTGCCGCAGGGCATACCCGCATCTTTTCCCCGGCGAGGGGCAATTCTTTGCCGTAATGCGGCGCGGCTCGGTACCCGTACATTCTGCGGCAAAACCTGACAACAGAAAACGCGGCTCGGCGCGCAAAAGCGCCGCACCCGGAATATATCCTCTCTCCGGCGGGGAGCTTGCGACTGTACGTGAATTTTTCCGTGAATTCACCGATGCCGAGATATGCGGCACGCCGGTCATGTTCAAGGGCAGCGTGTATCTTCTGCCGGACAGAGCGCCGACGCTATCGCTCGACGGTCTGCTCTCCCCCGGAGTGCGCGTAGGCTCGTTTGAGCGCGATGGCAGACTCACGCCGCACCATCAGTTTTTCTCGGCATACGGAAACGCGGCAAGGATAAAGCCGGACTTTGCGCCGGACGACGCACGCGTCGCAAAATATCTTCACGGCGAAACAATGACGCTTGAAGAAGCAGGACTCCCCTCCGACAGCGTCGGCTGGGGCGCGATATGCGTCGGAGGAGTCGCGGCCGGCGGCATCCGCGCGGCAGGCGGCACCGTAAAAAATCACTATCCCAAGGGGCTTCGCATATGATATACACTGTAACCATGAATCCCGCGATCGACTGCGGATATTTTGTACCCGATAAAATAATCGGCGGACGCGTGAACCGCGCTTCGTCGCAGAGCATACGTTTCGGCGGAAAGGGGATAAACGTGTCACTCGCGCTCGCGGCGCTCGGCGCTCAGAGCATCGCGACGGGATTTATCGCCGGATTCACCGGGGATGCGCTTGCGGCGGGACTTTCGGGCAGCGGACTTTCGTGCCGTTTCGTAAAGCTCTCGTCCGGAATGACTCGGATAAACGCAAAGGTCACGTCCCCCGCCTCAAGCGGTGCCGATCCGGACACGGAGATCAACGCGCCGGGACCGAGCGTCACCGACGGCGACATTGACGAGCTGTCGCGGGTACTCGCCGAAGCTGTGCCGGGCGATGTCGTACTGATCGCGGGCAGCCTTGCTGCGGGACGAAATGCCGATGATATAAAGGCGATCGCATCGCGTCTGCCGGACGGAGTCCGCCTTGCGCTCGATCTGTCGGGCAATGCACTTGCCGAATCGCTCTCGCTTCGCCCGATATTTATTAAGCCGAATCTGCATGAGCTTTGCGGATACCTCAGCATCGCCGAGTTGCCGGACGGCGAGTACCGCGATAAAATTATAAAACTCGGAGCGGAGCGGATGCTCGCCGAAGGAGCGGAGAATATTCTCGTATCGCTCGGCGGAGACGGAGCGTATTTCGCGTCAAAGTCGGGCGGTGCATATGTCACGCCGCCGAAATCGAATGTCGCTCACCGCGGCTCGGCTGTCGGATGCGGTGACTCTGCCGTCGCGGGATGGCTGTGCGGAAGCGGGCTTGCCGGACGGCGGGCATATCAGCTCGCGCGCTCATTCTCTCCGGAGGACGCATCTCCCGAATACATCGCCGCAAAATTTGCCGTTACGGTGGGAAGCAGCGCGTTCTTCTGCTCGTTCCCGCCTTCGGAAAACGATCTGCTCGGCAGATAATGCATGAACGTCAAAACCGGTGTGTCTTACGGCACACCGGTTTTAACTTTGTATTTATATACTTATGGGGGGCTTTATTTCCGGCCGAGGACTATGTCCTTCCAGCCTGCTACATATTTAAGGATCAGGATCGCGTCGCCAATCGCGATTTTTCCGTCGCAGTCCACATCAGCCACGTCACAATTGAATTTATCCTTGACGTCCCAACCCGCAACGATCTTCAGCACTCCTATCGCATCGTTTACGGTGATTCGTCCGTCTCCGTCGAGGTCGCCGCTCACGGCATCGCCTGCGGGCGTCATTCCCGCGATCCTCGCGCCGTAGACATTGCCCATCACAAACGTAACATTGCGTGCGTCCGCCTCTTTTCCGTTTACGGTGAGCACAACATCGGCACGCGCCGCGTCGCCCTCTCTCGCCGTGAATGTGTAGCCGTCCTTTGCGCGGAGCATAACGCTGTAAGAATACACGCCGCCGTCCTCAAACTCGGTCAGTGCGGGGATACCGCTGCTCTCGCCGTCGGAACGCAGGTCCGCAAGGACCGTGTTCGGATCGTTCGGGTCGATGCGTTCCCACCGCTCATACACGATCTCGTATTTGTCGGCGTCCGCCGCAGGAACTTTGCCGGTAAAGCTCGGCTGATCCCCGGCCTTAAAGCTCAGCGTTGCTCCCTCGATCGCGGCAGTCTCTATCTTCTCTGCGGGCGCATCTGTCTTTATTCTGAATCCGAACGGCTCGAGAAGTCCCTCGCGCGTCTTATACCTGTATGTAACCTCCGACGAGCCGTCGGCAAACGTAAGAATGCCGTTCACGACGGTGCCGCCGCTCCACTCGCTCGCACGGCTGACATCAAAGCCGTCTATCGTCGAAAGATCAAGCTTTCCGTCCGCAAGCTCGACCGTGCGGAGGTTTCCGTCCGTCTTGACACGTCTCGACTCGTACGTTGTACCGTAGCCGTATTTGATCTCGCCGTTGTTCGATAGATCAAGGCTTGCAAGCTCGTTGTTCTGACAGTCGAGATAGCTGAGATTCGGACAACTGCTCACGTCAAGCGACTCTATTCTGTTGTCCTCACACTTAAGATCTTCGAGCTTCGGGCAATGGCTGACATCAAGCACTGCAAGCTTGTTTTTGCCGCAGCTGAGGTAGGAAAGATTAGCACAGGAGGCAAGATTAAGTGACTCGATCGAGCAGTCGTAGCACTGAAGTAATTCGAGTAATCCGCACCCGTCAAGCTTCAGCTCCGAAAGGTCTTTGCTTTCATAGCAGTAAAGCACCGAAAGCAGTCTGCAGCCGCTCACATCAAGCGAAGTAAGTCCGCTATTTGCAACGTCCAGTCTCGAAACAGTTACGTTCCCGGCGATCTTCAGGTCGCGAAGCTTTTCGTTTTTGCCGATAAGCACATCGTCAAGGTTCGGCTTATTCGAGAGGTCAAGGCTTGTAAGCGAGTTGTGGTCAAGATATACTTTTTGCAGCTTTGTACATGCGCTGATGTTGACCGACTCAAGACCATTGTTCGAGGCGCCGAGAAACTCAAGCTCCGGATTATGAGAAAAATCAAGCGTTTTTATGAAGTTGTTATCAAGGTTAACACTCGTAAGCTTGGGATTGTGCGAGAAGTCGATCTCGCTCAGTCCTACATCAGAGGTAACATCGCCTCTGCCCTTCAGCGTGAACTCCTCAAGCTCCGTATTGTGCGACAGGTCTATCGATGTGATGCCCGTACCCCAGATCTGTATTTCTCTCAGTTTCGTATTCTTGGAAATATCGACCGACTTCAGTTTTGAGCCGTAGTTGCAGCGGAGCCACGTGATCTCCGTGAAATATTCGATTCCCGTAAGATCTGCGACGCGCTCGCCTGTACGTATGCTGTCAACTGCGGCGATCTCGCTCTCTTCAAGCCAACCGTTTTTGTTCGTATCGTATGGTGTAACATAATACTGTCTGAGCTCGTAATCCGGAAAATTATTTTCGTTTATCTCAACAACGGATCTGTCCTCAGCCAAAGCCGGAATCACCGCCGCTGTGACGAGCAGTGCAGATGACAGCAAAAGCGACGCCGCACGCCTCAGTCTTCCCTTGAATATTCTCCTGTTTGTCATAAAAACTTCCTCCGACAATACTTGTTTTCCGAATCTGTACGCACCGCAGATCCTACTTATTAAGTATAGCATACGTCGTCGGGCAAAGCAGCATATTTTCCGATCTGGCAAATGCCAAATCGGAAACTCTTTTCTTTTCGGGCAAAATGTAGTATAATAAAAGAAAAAACTCACGGAGGGTGCAATGAAATTTTGTGATCTGCTCGCCTCATATATAAATGAGCTCGGCTGTACTGCGCAGGACATCAGCCGGAAATCGGGGCTTTCCGCCGCGACGCTCAGCCGATACCGCTCCGGCGACCGAACGCCGGAGGTAGGGAGCGATGCCGCTCAGAACCTCTGCCGCGCGATCGCGGAGATCGCCGCAGATGCCGGGAGGGACGACGTGACAAACTCCTCGTTGACGGAGGAGTTTCTCCTGTGCAGCGATGTGACAAAGATCGACCGCGAACGCCTGCGAATGAACTTCAACGCGCTGACGAGCGCTCTTGCGGTGAACATTTCAAAGCTCTGCCGCTACATAAACTACGACGATTCCACCGTGTTCCGCATTAAAAGCGGCACGCGTCTGCCCGCCGATCCCGAAAAATTCGCCGATGGAGTTGCGTCCTACATCTCACGCGAGTTCGACTCGCCGTCGGACATATATGCGACAGCGGCGCTGCTCGGCTGTGCGGAGAACGATCTGTCCGACACGTCGCACCGGTTTGAGCTTCTGCGGAGCTGGCTTACGGAGAACGAACGCCGCCACGACGATGACGTCAGCGCATTTCTTGCAAAGCTGAACGAGTTTGATCTCGGAGAATACATCCGCGCGATCCGCTTCGACGAGATGCGCGCGCCGACACTGCCGTTCCAGCTGCCGACCTCGAAAACGTACACCGGCATCTCCGAGATGATGGAGAGCGAGCTTGATTTTCTCAAATCGACTGTGCTCTCGCGCGCAAAGGAATCCGTCATCATGTACAGCGATATGCCGATGGAGGAAATGTCGCGCGATCCCGAATTCCCGAAAAAATGGATGTTCGGAATGGCGATGATGCTGAAGCGCGGGCTTCAGCTGAACATGATCCACAACGTTGACAGACCGCTGCACGAGATGATGCTCGGGCTTGAAAGCTACATTCCCATGTACATGACCGGGCAGATCTCGCCGTACTATCTGAAAAACCCGCAGAACGACACATTCCTGCATCTGCTGAAGGTATCCGGTGCGGCGGCGCTCTCGGGCGAGGCGATAGCCGGGCATCACGCCGACGGGCGGTATTACCTGACGAAGAACCGCGACGAGATCGCGTATTACAGACGGCGCGCCGAGGCGCTGCTCGGCTGTGCGCGTCCGCTTATGCAGATATTCCGCGAAAGATCGGCGGATGAGCTTGACGCATTTCTTGCGACGGATGCGGGGAGCGACGGGAGACGCCGCGGTATTCTCTCCGCGCCCCCGATCTTCACCGCGTCGGACGAATTCCTGTCGGACTTTCTCCGCGCACGCGCGGCGGATGAAAAGCTGTCGGCTGATGTGATATCATACGCCGCACGGCGCCGCGATCAAGTTCTGAAGGCACTCGAATACGGAACGATCGAGGACAAGGTGCCGCGCCTGTCGCGCGAAGAATTTGAGGCGCAGCCGATGGCGCTGCCGCTTGCCGGTATGTTCTGCGAGACGGAATATTTCTACACATACGAGGAATATGCGCGTCACATGGAGCTGTCGGAGGAATTTTCACGGGCGCACAGCGGTTACACGCTGACTCCGACCCGCGCAAGCACATTCGGCAATCTGCAGATACAGCTTCACGAGGGAAAGTGGGCGATGATATCGAAAAACAAGGCTCCTGCAATACACTTTCTCATTCATCATCCGAAGCTTTGCCGGGCGATCGAAAACTTTATTCCGCCCGTCGTTGACACGGACGACTGACAAAAATGAAAGGAAAAGCGTATGTCCACAACCGAGGATTACATTGAATTTGTCAAAGATCAGCTTCATTTTGCCGACAGAGTTCGCTGCCGCAAGATGTTCGGTGAATACATGGTCTACATTGCGGACAAGCCCGCGCTGCTCGTCTGCGACAACACCGTATTCGTAAAGAAGCTGCCGGAGCTTGCCGAGCTGTTCGATGATGCCGAATGCGGACATCCCTACGACGGCGCGAAGGAGCATTACATTCTCGACATTGAGAACGGCGAGCTTGTGCGCAGAGTCGTTCCGATGCTTGAGTCGCTGCTGCCGACGCCGAAAGCCAAAAAGCGCCGCGAAAAATAATTCGCAGCGCAGTTTCGCGTGAGCGTCACTTGCTCTCGGCGTAGCGGCTGTGCCCCCACCAATCGGGCATAAGCTCGCCGAGCGTCACCGTCTTTCGCGTCTCAAAGTCGGTCATGATCTCCGTGTTCGCATTTTCAGGGTCGAGCTGATACAGAAATTCGCGGCACGCCCCGCACGGCACTCCGCTTCCGTCGCCGTTCGGCGGCGCATCTCTGAAAGCAATGAGGCGGCGCACCTTCGTCTGTCCGCTGTTCACATACATATTAAGAGCTGCGACACGCTCCGCGCACAGGTTCATGACCCCGCTGCACGCCTCAATGCAAAATCCGGTGAAAATCTCGCCGTCGGCGCTCTCGAGCGCACACACGACGTGATGCGCGTAAACGAACGGGGTAACATCCTCCGGATGGTACTGCTCGCGCGCAAGCTTGTACATCTTGTCCCAAATATTCATAACACACCTCTTTTCGTGACAATTGCGAAAAAGCTCTCCCGAATGTGCGATGCATATTCGGGGGAGCTTTTGATCGTTTGGTAATTACAGCTTATATGTGCGGATCTCCTCGGTGATCTTCGAGATGAAGTCATCGACGGACATGACTCCGCCCTCGCCCTCCTTACGGGCACGGACCGAAACGGTACCGTCAGTCTGCTCCTTCTCGCCGACGACGAGCATATACGGCACCTTCGAGAGCTGAGCCTCTCTGATGCGGTAGCCGATCTTCTCGTTTCTGAGGTCAGCCTCAACGCGGATGCCGGCAGCATCAAGCTTTGCCGCAACCTCTTTTGCGTAATCGTCAAAGTAACCGGAGATCGGGAGCACCGTCGCCTGAACAGGCGAGAGCCATACGGGGAACGCACCTGCGAAATGCTCCGTGATAACGCCGATGAAGCGCTCGATCGAGCCGAGCACAACGCGGTGGATCATCACGGGGCGGTGCTTCTCGTTATCTGTACCGGTATACTCAAGCTCGAATCTCTCGGGAAGCTGCATATCGAGCTGGATCGTGCCGCACTGCCATGTGCGTCCGAGCGAATCCGCAAGGTGGAAGTCGAGCTTCGGTCCGTAGAACGCGCCGTCGCCCTCGTTTATGACGTAGCTCTTGCCGAGCTCTGTGATTGCTTCCTTCAGCGTCTCCTCGGCAAAGTTCCAGTCCTTCTCGTCTCCCATGTGATCCTCGGGCATGGTGGAGACCTCGATCTCATACGTCAGACCGAAGGTCGAGTAAACCTCGTCGAACAGGCGCACGACGCCCTTGATCTCGTCCTTCATCTGATCCCACGTCATAAAGATGTGGGCATCATCCTGCGTGAAGCAGCGGACGCGGAACAGTCCGTGGAGAGCACCCGAAAGCTCATGACGGTGGACAAGTCCAAGCTCGCCCATACGGAGCGGCAGATCGCGGTAGGAATGCGGCTCGGTCTTGTAGACGAGCATTCCGCCGGGGCAGTTCATCGGCTTTATTGCAAAATCGACATCGTCGATAACGGTGGTGTACATATTCTCTTTGTAGTGATCCCAGTGTCCGCTGCGCTCCCAGAGTGAGCGGTTCAGCATCATCGGGGTCGAGATCTCGACATAGCCGTAGCGCTTATGCACGCTGCGCCAGTAGTCGATAAGGGTGTTTCTGAGCACCATGCCCTTCGGGAGGAAGAACGGGAATCCTGGACCCTCATCCATGATGGTGAAAAGTCCGAGCTCGCGTCCGAGCTTGCGGTGGTCGCGCTTCTTCGCCTCCTCAATCCTGTCGAGGTATGTCTGAAGTTCTTCCTTCGTCGGGAACGCAACTCCGTACACGCGCTGGAGCATCTTATTCTTTGAATCGCCCTCCCAATATGCGCCGGTGCACTGAGTCAGCTTGAACGCCTTGATCGCACCGGTGGAGAACAGGTGCGGTCCTGCGCAAAGGTCAACGAAATCGCCCTGACGGTAGAACGAAATGTCCTCGCCCTCGGGGATACGGTCGATGAGGAGCAGTTTATAAGGCTCGCCTTTCTCCTCCATAAGAGCGCGTGCCTCATCTCTCGGCAAAGTGAAGCGCTCAAGACGGAGGTTCTCCTTTACGATCTTCTTCATCTCCTTCTCGATCGCCTCGAGCATATCGGGGGTGATCGGCTTCTCAGAGTCGAAGTCGTAGTAGAATCCATTGTCGATCGACGGACCGATCGTCAGCTTGACTTCGGGGTACAGGCGCTTTACAGCCTGCGCCATAACGTGCGATGCGGTGTGCCAGTAGGTGCGTCTGCCGCCGTCGTCCGTGATGTCGATCTCGCCGCCCTCAAGCAGTGCGCCCTTGAACGTGAGCAGCTTCACCTCGCAGTCGGAATCGATCACGTGCGTGAGCGAGTGAGCGTCTCCTCCGATCCTCGCCGCGATGACCTCACGCGGCACCTGTCCCATCGCCGCAACCGCTGCATCGTAGACTGTTGCAGGCGCTTCAAGTGCCGCGGCGGCACCCGTGCTGAATTTCACATTTATCATAATATTCCTCCATTTTGCCGCCGTGGCGGCACACATATGTAGATTTTCCCACTCCACCGGCAGATAAAACCGAAAAAGCCCTCGCCCCACAGGAAACATTCCTGCTTGGGGTGAGGACATACGTCCGCACGGTTCCACCCGAGCGTTTAACTCATTTATGCTTTATTCTGCCTGTCAGCGGATGGTACCCATGCATCATACGCAAAGGCGCTCGCACCGTGTGCGCCTCTCTCTTGTGCGCTGTATTTGCACAGACATATTCCACCATATAAATTCTACCACCGTGCGGACGTTTTGTCAACCGCTAATTTTATTTTTATTGTACACAACTGTAGGATTACAATAGATAAGTTACAGCGCAAAAAAAGAATAGCAAATGAGAGTCAAATGTGTTACAGTTAAGT
>CAKSDP010000004.1 GCA_934446065.1 uncultured Eubacteriales bacterium | reverse complement strand
CACTATATCTATTTTATAGTTCAAAAGTTTTTGGAGGGGTGCAGGGGGACCTTTTTGTCTAAAAAGGTCCCCCTGCTTGAAATCCCACCACACCCGTTGCTTGACAGAAGTTGTGCTTTGATGTATAATACTTCCATAAAGGCACTGCTTTCGCTGCATCAGCACACTCATAATATTTTCTAAAAGCTTCAAGGAACGGAGACTATGAAAAAGAGTATCAACAACAGTAAAGCGCTGTTCTGCGCGATCCTCGCAGTCGTGTTTGCGATAATGCTGTTCTGCAATATCGTAACACCGCGAATAGGCGATGACTTTCACTATATGTACAGCTTCAGCACGGGCGAGCGCATAACAAGCATCGCCGACATTCCCGCATCCCTCGTGGCTCACGCCCAGAAAATGAACGGCAGACTTGTTCCCCACGCCTTGGTTCAGCTGCTTCTCATGCTGCCAGATATCGCGTTCGATATAATCAACTCTGCGGCGTTCGTCTTTATGTGCGTCATGATCTGCCTTATCGCGGACAAGCGCCCGAACTGCCTTCTCCTGCTCACAACGTTCGGCTGCACGTGGATCTTTATGCCGTCGTTCGGACAGGTGTGCCTTTGGCTTGACGGATCACTCAACTATATGTGGGCGTACATATTCGGACTTGTGTTTCTCCTGCCGTATGTCCGGCGTTTCCTCGGCGGGGAGCCGCTTCGGGCAAATTGGCAGAAGCTGCTCTTCTTCATCTGGGCGTTTCTCTTCGGCGCGTACTCGGAAAACGGCACACCCGCTTTCGTCTGCGCGGCAGTTCTTCTCCTGATCCTCGACGGTATAACGCAGAAAAAACGCCCCGCAGCGGATGCCGTGATCGGTATCGTGATCGCGTGCATCGGATATGTTACGATATATCTCGCGCCCGCACAGTGGGCAAACAAAAGCGCAGAGCCGACACTCCCGGTCATCATGACAAACATTAAGATCGCGGTTATGAAATACCGGCTCGTGTGGGAGCTTGTCCTGCTTTTCATTATTCTCTTTGTTTCTGCAATCATAATGCGCGTTGACAGACAAAAGCTCTTTCTTTCGGCGGTACTTGTTGTCGCATCCGTCGCCGGCGACATGATAATGGTTCTTGCGCTGTACTACGCCGAGCGCAGCTTCGGCGTGAGCGTTGTGCTGCTCATTTCCGCAATAGCCGTCCTTCTTCCGGAGCTTCTTGGCGGTCGCAGACCTGCACAAATCATCGCCGTTGGTGCGGCAATGATTACCGTCGTTTGGACGGTCTACTGGGTGTACATCGGAGTCAGCGACATATACACCATAAGTCTTGAGACGGACGCAAACATTCAGCAGATCGAGGACGCATACGATAAGCGCGGTGTATACGGCGAGGTGACGCTCAAAATTCCACAGCCGAAAACCAAATACAGCGCGGTGAACGGGCTGAAGTATCTCGCACCCAAACCGGGCGACTGGCCGAACGATAAAATGGCGGTATACTACGGTATAAAGGCGATCACGGGTGAGGAACAGCACTGACACATACAAACAGCAAATACTGAAAAAGGGAGCCTTACGGCTCCCTTTTTGTGTTTGTCTTATGACATGAAAATATTTTCCGGTCTGTAATCGATTCCCGCGCGGGACGCCTGGGCGACCTGATCACGGCGCTTTATCATATAAAGCCTGCCGTCCTTCTCAAACGCCGAGCCGGTCTGCTTGAACCGGAAGCTGACGTCATAGTCAATGCACTGATCTCTGAGGTCGAGCGCCCACTCATACGAGAATATTCTCGCGTTCGCGCCGGACTCGCCGCCGCAGGCGACCTGACTGATCCTGTCGCCGTAAAGCTCAAGGTGTCGGCGGATATCCACGCGCTCGAGCATCGGCTCGAATATAAGCGAATAATGCTTCAGCGGAAGCGACATGAATACCGGGATGCGCTCGTCGGCGAGCGCCTGATTTTCACAGGTGCAGCAGAGGTACACGTTATCGTAGCCGTCGCCCCAATTTTCGGGAAGCGACGCATAGAATCTGTCGGGTCTTTTCGTCACGATGAAAAAGCGGAGATCCTGTCTTTCGTGGATGAAGCTCCACGCCTCACCGCGCCACTCGTCGGCATCCGGATGGAAAAAGTCGGAGGTGAAGCAGGTAAACACCGTACCTCCCGACGATGACAGGGAGTAATTCCCGTCACGGCGGCGCCGTATCGGCAGATCGAACGCGCTCGTTTTATGAAGCGTCGCAGGATCGCGGCCGAACTCCTCGTCGCGCCTGTAAACATAGCAATTGCTGCAGCCGGGGCTGATCTTTGTGCAACCATGCCACGGATTCCATTCAGACATACATGATCTCTCCTTTAATCTGTCTTGCAAATGCCCTCGATAAACCGACACACGTCACGCGCGGAGTCCGGTCGGCGCAGAATATCTATCGCTTCACGCATAAGCGAGATCCGCCGACCTCCGTCGCTCATCAGTGAAAACACAAGCTCATCAACGGGGCAGGTTTTTGACGCAGCCATCGCGGCGCCGTTGTTCAGAAGAAACGCTGTATTGCGCGCCTCCTGACCGGGTATCGGGTTGACTATTATCATCGGGAGCCGCTTGGCGAGCGCCTCCGAGGTGGTAAGTCCGCCCGGTTTTGAAATTATTATATCGGACGCATCCATCAGCACGTCTATAAAATCGACGAAGCCGTAATTGAGGATCGTCCGTCGGGCGTGGGCTTTGAATTTGTCGATCTTCTCGCGCTCCTCCTCGTTATTGCCGCAAACCGAGATTATCTGGAAATCGTCGGCACATTCAAGTGCGTCGAGACGCTTGATATTCGCCGCCATATTGCCGTGGCCCATGCTTCCGCCCATGACGAGCAGGGTCGGCTTGTCCGGATCAAGTCCGAAGCGCTCGCGCGCCTCCGCCTTCGGCACGGTCTTTGAAAACTTTCCCTTTATGGGGATACCGAGCGGCAGGACGGCGTCGTCTGTAAATCCTTTCTCACGCGCCTGATAGAGGAGCAGCGGGCTTGGAGTCACGACGTGGTCGCAGAGTCTGCAATCCTCCCAATACGGGTGGAATGTGAAGTCGGTAAGTATACCGACGGTCTTTGTCGATATTTTCTGCTTTTGTTTCAAGACGTCGAGGATTAGTCCGGAGAACGGGTGTGTGAACACCACGGCATCCGGCGCAAAATCGTTTATATACTCGCCGATGCTGTCGGTAAACTGAGAGTTGAACAGTCTTGCGACGGACAATTCTCCCGTGCCGCCGTGCCGCTTCTCCGCCATGCGGTAGCCGGCGCGGAACACAATCTTTGCCTTGTCCGAGACGAACAGATATCCCTCGGATATCAGCTTACCGATCATCGGGGCGACGTATTTATATGTATCGAGGATATCGCACGCGACGCCGTCCGCTTCAAACTGATCGCGCAGCGCCTTCGCCGTTGAGTTGTGACCCTCTCCGGCCGTGACCGAGCATATCAGAACCTTCATCACAGCATTACCTTTCTTGAAATCGGAAACATATGATCCACTATCTGCGTTTTTTCTTCTTAACGGAGAAGCCGAACTTCCCGACGCGCTCGCCGAGAGCAAAATATTCTCCGTGAGAGTAGGCACAAAGATCCGCGCGCTCGAGCATGAGCCGTCCCGCCTCATCTATCAGCTCCTCGTCCGCTCTGACGGCAAGGATCCTTGCCATAAACATATGGTGCGAGCCAAGCGGGATGATGCGCTCGACGCGGCACTCAAGCGAGAGGGGACACTCGGCGATCGCGGGACACGAGACATACTCCGACGGGATCGTCGTGAGTCCCATATCGCGAAGCTTATCGCGTTTTCTGCCGGTGTACGTGCCGATATAGTCGGCGGCGCGCGCAAGACGCGCAGGTGTCAGGTTGATGACAAACTCGCCGCTCTCGCGGACGATGGCATACGAATACCGCTCGGGGCGGAGCGAGATATACGTCATCGGCGGCTTTGTCGAAAGGATACCGGTCCACGCGACAGTCAGCGCGTTCACCCTGCTCCCGTCGGAACAGGTCACGATCGCCGGAGGAACAGGCGAAAGCAGCGTTCCGCCGCGAAGTGTGACTTTACCCAAAATACAAACACCTACCCTTATAGTACATATTGTACACCATTTTTATCGGTTTTGCAAGTAGAAAATTCAAAGCGCCGAAGCGGGACAAAAAACGGGTGTGGGAAAACTCCCACACCCGCGGTAAAGCTCTGACAAATCGGATCTATCAGACAATTCCCTGCGCCATCATAGCGTCGGCAACCTTGAGGAATCCGGTGATGTTTGCGCCTGCCATGAGGTTTCCGGCAAAGCCGTACTTCTCGGCAGCCTCCGTGCAGTTCTTGAAGATATTCTTCATGATGCCGCACAGCTTCTCATCGACCTCCTCGAATGTCCACGAATATCTGATGGAATCCTGGCTCATTTCGAGAGCGGACACAGCCACGCCGCCTGCGTTTGCAGCCTTAGCGGGTCCGTAGAGGATACCGTTCGAGAGGTAGACCTTGATCGCCTCGGGAGTGGAGGGCATATTTGCGCCCTCTGCGACAGCCTTGCAGCCGTTCTTCACAAGCAGCTTCGCCGACGCCTCGTCGATCTCGTTCTGCGTTGCGCACGGGAGCGCGATATCGCAGGGGATCGACCATATTCCGGAGCAACCCTCGGTGAAGGTTGCGCCGGCGTGATCCGCGACGTACTTGCTGATGCGTCCACGGCGAACCTCTTTCAGCTCACGCACGAACTCGATGTCGATACCGTCTTTGTCGTAAATATATCCTGAAGAATCGGACATTGCGACGACCTTTGCGCCAAGCTCGGTCGCCTTCTTTGCCGCATATATTGCGACGTTGCCGGATCCGGAGATCACGACAGTCGCACCCTTGAAGGAAAGTCCTGCGCTGTGAAGCATCTCATCGGTGAAGTAGCAGAGTCCGTATCCGGTAGCCTCGGTTCTTGCAAGGCTTCCGCCGTAGGAAAGTCCCTTTCCGGTGAGGACACCGGTATACTCATTGCGGATGCGCTTGTACTGACCGTAGAGGTAGCCGATCTCACGTCCGCCGACGCCGATATCACCGGCGGGAACGTCGGTATCTGCGCCGATATGGCGGCAAAGCTCGGTCATAAAGCTCTGGCAGAAGCGCATGATCTCGCGGTCGGACTTACCCTTCGGGTCGAAGTCGGAGCCGCCCTTGCCGCCGCCGATCGGCAGTCCGGTCAGGGCGTTCTTGAAGATCTGCTCAAAGCCGAGGAACTTTATGATGCCCTCATATACGGAGGGGTGGAAACGAAGTCCGCCCTTATAGGGGCCGATCGCGCTGTTGAACTGGATTCTGAATCCGCGGTTCACGCGCACCTTGCCGGAATCATCGACCCACGGCACTCTGAATTTTATGATCCTCTCGGGCTCGACAATGCGATCGACGATCCCTGCCTCAATATATTCGGGATGCGCCTCAAGCACGGGAGCGAGGCACTCAAGCACCTCCTCGACCGCCTGCATAAATTCGGGCTCGCCGGGATTTCTGAGGCTTACAGCCTCAATCACATCTGAGATATAAGCTTTTGCGTTCATATGACGTCCTCCAAGATATATTTTTTGAAATATTTACAAGCAATTTGCCGGTAAAACTGTATTATATAAGTCTGTCGAGAGCCTCGCCGACGCTTGATGCGGTGCGTCCGGCGGCAGCGATCGCGGCAGGATCTCCGTCAGCCATTGCGAATCCGTGATACTCCGTGAGCATTTCTATGTCGTTGAGTCCGTCGCCTGCGGCACACACAGACTCGTGCGGCACGCCGAAGTGATCTGCGACGACGCCGAGCGCCACCGCCTTATTCACGCCGGCACCGACGATATCTATACAGGTGTGCGCGACCGCGACAGCGAACACGCCGGCATAGCGGTCGGCGAAAAACCGACCTGCTCTCAGCGCATCATCGTGATTTCTGTGACATATCGTGATCTGACTGATCGTCGGATACAGGCAAAGCTGTGCCGGCGACACACGCCGCACGCCGATCTTGCCGTCGGCATACGACATCGCCGCGATTGCGGGCGATGAGTCGGAATCAACATTGTCCCCGCAAACGGAGGTCACGCTGTCAAAGAAGAATCCGGTCGGAGAGAAGGCGCGCGACAGCTCATATACCTCGGAGAGACAGCTTCCGGAGTAAGTATGGCGGTGGAGCATCGTGCCGTCGGCAAGGACAGCCTCGGCGCCGTTGCCGCATATTATGAAGTCGATATCGCCTGCGAGCGCTTTTGCGACGTTGCGCATAGTGTCGCAGTAATTCCGTCCGGTTACGACGCCGAACAGGTGTCCTGCGGCTCTGAAGCGTCTGAGCGCCTCAAGGTCAGCGATATCAACGGTCTCCGCACGTCTGAGCGTACCGTCATAGTCACTTCCGAAAAGCAGTTTCTTCATATATTTGCTGTACGCCTTACCACCAGATGCAGGTGCCGTTCCAATCCTTGGGATCCTTAGTGAAGTCTACGGTAGAGAACTCTCTGTTGCAGCTTACGCCGTAATCTCTCATAAGACCGAACAGGATCTTGTTGTTATCAGCCTGTTCCTGATTGAACTTAGCTATTGCAGCCTTGTCCTTTTCCTTCTCGGCTGCCTCGATCTGCCAGTTGAGAACGAACCACTTGTAGTTGTGGAGCTGGATTCTCGAACGGCGGATGTTAGCGAGCGCAAACGGATTGTTTGCGGCAGCCTTCTCAGCCTCGGCGAACAGCTCGAAGCCCTTCTCCATGAACTGGACAGCGCCCTTGGTCTTGTCGCCTGCGTAAGGATAATATACATAGTGAGCGGCATTGTCGAAGTAAATGCCGAAGTGAGAATTCTGAGAATAATCGATCTCCATGTCAATGTACTTCTTGATCAGGGGAGCGCCCTCGCCGTAGTAATCCCACAGGAAGTCCATCATATGGCCCTGGTACTCCTCCTCGCTCATGTAGGGGTTCCACAGGAGCTTTGCAAGCAGGTAGCCTCTCAGCTCACCGAACTCGCCGTTGAGGGACTGGATATTACCCTGCTCAAACATACCGGTAACGCCGTTCTCAGCGAAGAAGCGAGCGTTCTTGCGGATCGCAGCAAAGTTAACGAACGGGATGGAGCTGTTGGTGAAGTTGGTGGTATAGTCCCAAACGTAGAGGTGGTTTGTGATGCTTGCCCACTTCTGGAGGTTAGGTACGAAATGGTCCTCAACGGTATGTGCGGGAGAATCGTCGCACTCCTCGAGGGGATGACGGAAGCAGCACTCGATGTTGCACAGACGGACGATCAGATCGGGGTCGGGCTTTGTTACATCGGGAGCCTTACGGGAGAAGCGGTATGCGAGCGTATCTACCTGAACGCCCGGGAACTCCTCACGGATGTCAGCCTGGATACGGTTGACGAAGCGGAGCATGGTACCCATATGGGAATGCTCTTCCTCGTAGACCTTACGGCACTTCTCGCAGGAGCACTCACCGTTGTTTCCGTCGAGCTGGGATACGGAAATGATCTTCTTCTCGGGATGAGCGCGAAGCTCAGCCTTAACGTTCTTGAGAACGGTCTCATAGACCTTCTCATCGGAGAGGCAGGGCTGATCCCATGCTGCCTCGCCATGCTTGCACAGCTCGGCAAGGTAGCCGATCGTGTGGCAGAAGTCGCCGTTGTACTCGATACCGCCGCCGATCCTTGCGGTGATGTCGTGGCCCATCGCGCCGTTATTCTTCAGCTTTGCGCTGATCATCTCGGCGGACTGAGCGTACCAGTATACGTTTCTGTACTCGAATGTCGGGACTTCCTTCAGCGTGATCTCGGGCACGGTGATGTCGTCGGACTTCGGAACTCTCTCGAAATCGTTGGTGTAGAAGCGGCAGTTGCAGAACTTTTCAAGGAAGGTGTAAACTGCGTAGAGTGCGCCTCTGACCTCGGAGCCGAGGAGGAACACCTTCTCGCCGACAGTGCGGATGATGTATCCGTCTGTGCCGAGAGAGTCAAGCTCGGACTGGTCAATGCCGGAATCACGGTTGGTGAAACCGATGCAGATCTCGTGCTCGACGGGATCCTTGCAGTCGCACGAAATATCAACATACGCACGGCTGATATCATAAATGTAGGACTGGAGCTGTGATGCGGCAGTCTTCTGGGAAAGCGATGCTTCCTTGGGAATGACGATCCGATAATCGGATGCTCTGTCTTTTGCAATGAAGATCATCAGAATAATCCTCGCCTTACCTTTATATGTAAGGCTTCCTTTCATTTGGGACCGCTTACGTTCGCGGAGACCCTTATTTTAAGAATCGAGATTCTTTCCCCTATGATAGCATACGACGAGTGCCGAGGTCAAGCGTTTACGGCAAAAAATACAAGCAAATTTCAGTCGTGCTTGAACTGCATAATCCTGCGTCTGAGTCCGGTGCGCTCGGTCACGCCGATAACGAACACGGATGCCACGATTCCGAACGCGCCCTGAACGAGGTTGCCGGGAATCGAGCTTGCGGCAGCGAGGCCGCGACCGAGGATGAGAGATGCGTAAAGGAAGTATCCGCCGACCATAATTGCCTCAGCGGCAACGGCAGACACGGTGTATCCGACGATCTTGCGCACGCCGGTGGACTTTTCGCCGACGAGCACCATAAGGAGCGCGTATGCGGCGAGAGCCATGAGTCCCTTTATCACAAAGGTACCGGGCGCATAGTATGCGTATGACGTGATTATGTCGGCGAGCGCGGATCCGATAGCGGCGGCTGCAGTGCCGTATACGGGGCCGAGCATCCATGCCGAAAGCAGGACGAAGAGGTCGCCCATATTAACGTAACCGTTCATCGGCGACGGAATCTGTATGACTATCGTTGCGACCGTTATAACTGCCGCAAACATTGCCGCGATGACGAGTTTCTGCAATTTCTTGTCTGTTGTCTGTGTTCCCATGATATTCACCCCATCATAGATTTATATTTTTCCGGTGCGGTTATACACCGAAAAAGCAGTGTAAGATGTCAGCGGACGCTGAACAGCATTTCCCCGTAGGAGGGGTACGGCCAATATTCCTTCGCCGTAAGGGTCTCAAGCTCATCCACAGCCACGCGGAGCTCGCTCATTGCGGGGAATATGTGCTCGCGCGAGTAGACGGCTTTCTTTGCGACGTCGTCGATTGCGCGCGCCTCCATCACGGTGCGCTCAAGCTCGCCGAGCCTTGTGTAAGCCGAGAACGAGAGCGACGATATGCGGGACGCGGTCTTTTCCTCATACGTACAGTCGATAAGCTCGGAGAGCGATCTCTTTGCGAGCGCGCGCTCGGCGAGTGACGCCGAATAATCGCTCACGGCGGGGAGTATGCTTCCCTTCACCATATCGATCATGGTGAGTGCCTCAATGTTTATCACCTTGGCGTAGTTCTCCATGAGGATCTCGTATCTTGCGCGAATCTCCGTCTCGCTGAGAACCTTATGCGTTGTAAACAGGCGGATGTTCTTCTCCTCGAGCATATACGGCAGGGCGTCCGTTGTTGCGGGAAGGTTGAGGAGTCCGCGGCGTGCTGCCTCTGCCTGCCACTCCTCGCTGTATCCGTTGCCGTTGAAGATTATGCGGCGGTGTGCGGCGATCGTGCGGCGTATGAGATCGTGGAGCGCTTCCTCGAAATTCTGCGCCGACTCAAGCTCGTCCGCAAACTCGCGAAGCTCCTCCGCGACGGCGGTATTGAGCATAATATTCGTGCTCGCGACCGACGCCGACGAACCGAGCATACGGAACTCGAATTTGTTTCCGGTAAACGCGAACGGAGATGTGCGGTTGCGGTCGGTGTTGTCTCGCGGGAATTTCGGGAGCGTATGGACTCCGATCCGCATAAGCTCGCGCTCACGTGCGCCGTAAGGCTCGTCCTTCTCGATCGCGTCGAGTATCGCCTCAAGCTCGTCGCCGAGGAAGATCGAGACGATCGCGGGCGGCGCCTCATTTGCGCCGAGGCGGTGGTCGTTTCCGGCGGAGGCGACCGATATTCTGAGCAGATCCTGATACTCGTCCACAGCCTTGATCACAGCCGTGAGGAAAAGCAGGAACTGCGCGTTCTCGTAGGGCGTATCGCCAGGCTCAAGCAGGTTCGTGCCGGAATCGGTCGAGATCGACCAGTTATTGTGCTTGCCGCTGCCGTTGACGCCGGCGAACGGCTTTTCGTGAAGCAGACACTCCATTCCGTGGCGGCGGGCGACCTTCTGCATAAGCTCCATCGTGATCTGGTTGTGATCGACCGCGATATTCGCCGTTGCGAAGATCGGTGCAAGCTCGTGCTGAGCGGGAGCGACCTCGTTATGCTCCGTTTTGGCGTAGATACCGAGCTTCCACAGCTCCTCGTCGAGGTCGTGCATAAACTCGAGCACACGCGGCTTCAGCGTGCCGAAATAGTGGTCGTCAAGCTCCTGCCCTTTCGGCGGCTTTGCGCCGAACAGAGTCCTGCCTGTATACACGAGGTCGGGGCGGCTCTCAAACACATCTTTATCTATAAGGAAGTATTCCTGCTCGGGACCGACTGTTGTACGCACAATCTGCGTATCGTTTCCGAACAGCTTCAGAACTCGCTTTGCCTGGCGGTTCAGCGCCTCCATCGAGCGGAGCAGCGGCGTTTTCTTATCGAGCGCCTCGCCGCCGTAGGAACAGAACGCGGTCGGGATACACAGCACGCCCTCTTTGATGAAGGCATACGATGTGGCGTCCCACGCGGTATAGCCGCGTGCCTCGAACGTGGAGCGAAGTCCGCCGGAGGGGAACGATGATGCGTCAGGCTCGCCCTGAACAAGCTCCTTACCGGAGAATTCCATTATCATATCGCCGTCGCCGGAGAAGGATATGAAGCCGTCGTGCTTCTCGGCGGTGATACCGGTCATCGGCTGGAACCAATGCGTATAGTGGGTCGCGCCCTTCTCTATCGCCCAGTCCTTCATTGCGTTTGCGACAACATTTGCGGCATTTATATCGAGGCTTCTGCCGTCGCGGATCGTTCGTCTTATTGCTTTATACGTTTCTTTAGGCAGCCGTTCGCGCATCACGTCATCGCTGAACACCATTGATGCAAAAATGTCCGATACTTTCGACATAGCTTTACCCTTTCGATTTCAAGTTTAGGTTTAAGATAAGGTTATACTGTCTTTGCCCGTGCCGACACGGGCGGATATGTAAAAACATAGGCAAAGATACTGCTCTGCGCGGCATCTTTGCCTATTTCTATTTTTAATTATACGACACCGTGCCCTGCGGTGTCAAGACTTTTGCACAAATTCATCCCCTGCGCGCCGCACGAATATATTGCCCGCGCGGGCGCTTTTGTTCACCCTTTTGCACAAATCGGGCTGCCGCCGACGCAGCACAAATTTTAACAAATCTTGTACAGAACGGCGATCCCGATGTAATATATATGCAAATTATCGGCATTGCAGGGGCGATATATATGATTATTTCACAAAGTCCGGCAGCAATGCGTCTTGCAAAGTGTTAATGCTTCGTAGTTCTAACAAATCGCGCATTTGACAAAACGGAGATTATCTATTAAAATATATAAGTAAAAGAATTATTTGCGGCTATGCCGCGCGGCAATTACCCGAAAAACAATCACAACTTATCCGAAAGGAAGAGATTTTTATGGAAAAAGCAAGGAAAACCGCTCTTGAGGAGACTGCGCGCAAGGTTCGCGTAGGCATCATCGAGGCTGTACATTCCGCATCCTCCGGACACCCGGGCGGATCGCTCTCTGCTGCGGATGTTCTGACGTATCTCTATTTTGAGGAAATGAACATTGACCCGAAGCACCCGAAGATGGAGGGACGCGACAGATTCGTTCTCTCGAAGGGACACGCTTCCCCTGCGCTCTACTCCGTTCTGGCGCACAGAGGTTATTTTGATGTTGAAGAGCTGAAGACGTTCCGCCGTCAGACGAGCCGTCTTCAGGGGCACCCCGACATGAAGCACATTCCCGGTGTTGAGATGTCCACGGGATCGCTCGGACAGGGTATCTCCGCTGCTTGCGGCATGGCGCTCGGCGAGAAGATCTCGGGCAGCAGCGCACGTGTATATGCGATGCTCGGCGACGGCGAGACCGAGGAGGGTCAGGTTTGGGAGGCAGCAATGTTTGCCGCACACTACAAGCTTGACAATCTCTGCGTTATTGTTGACCTGAACGGACTTCAGATCGACGGTCCCGTGACCGAGGTCATGAATCCGACTCCGCACGATGCGAAATATACGGCGTTCGGCTGGAACGTACTGTACGCGGATGCGCACGATTTTGATTCCATCGAAGCTGCGTTCAAGGCTGCAAGAGAATGCTCCGGCAAGCCCTCCGTCATCATCGCGAAGAGCGTTAAGGGCAAGGGCATATCCTACATGGAAAACAACGTGAACTGGCACGGCGCAGCCCCGAATGATGAGCAGTACAAGGTCGCAATGGACGAGCTTGCACGGTAATTTCGACTGTCATTACACGAATTTCGAAAGGAACTAAAATTATGGCTGATAAAATTGCTACACGCGAGGCGTACGGTGCTGCCCTCGTTGAATTTGGTGCAAAATACGAAAATCTCGTGGTGCTGGACGCGGACCTTGCGGCTGCCACCAAGACCGGAATGTTCAAGAAAGCATATCCGGATCGTTTCTTCGACTGCGGTATCGCCGAGAACAACATGATCGGCGTTGCGGCAGGACTTGCACTCACGGGAAAGATCCCGTTTGCAAGCTCCTTTGCAATGTTTGCGGCAGGTCGCTCGTTTGAGCAGCTCCGCAACTCCGTCGGATACCCGCACATCCCCGTAAAGATTGGCGCGACCCACGCCGGAATCACCGTCGGCGAGGACGGTGCGACCCACCAGTGCAACGAGGATATCGCACTTATGCGCACGATCCCGGGAATGGTAGTTCTGAACCCCGCCGACGCGGTTGAGGCACGTCTCGCGGTTGAGGCTGCTATCAACTGGGACGGTCCGGTATACATCCGCTTCGGACGCATGGCTGTGCCGGTGCTGTTCGACGAGCGTCACACGCTGACGATCGGTCACGGTACGAAGATGCGCGGCGGACGCGACGTATCTATCATCGCGACCGGCATTATGGTCGAGCAGGCGCTTGCAGCTGCTGAGATTCTGGCAGGCGAGGGCATTGACGCGTCCGTTGTCAACATGGCGTCAATCAAGCCGATCGACCGCGATCTTGTTATCGCTGAAGCAAAGGCGTGCGGTGCCATCGTAACGTGCGAGGAGCACTCCGTTATCGGCGGACTCGGCGGTGCAGTATGCGAGGTCGTCTGCGAAGCGGCTCCGGTACCGGTAGTACGTCTGGGCGTGAACGACACGTTCGGTCACTCCGGCCCTGCTGCGGCTCTGCTGAAGGAGTTCGGTCTCACGGCAGAGGCGATTGCCGACAAGGCAAAGGCTGCGATCGCACTGAAATAAATACAAGCTGACGTAAAAGGCGAGGGTTTGACCCTCGCCTTTTTTTGCTTACCTTTGGGTGCATAAACTGCATTTATAATTGCATTATGCACCGCTATAAATTATATGTTTGTATTTGTCTATTCTAAAAAAATACGGGGAACCCCTTTGTTAAGGGATTCCCCGCCCGAAAATTCAGTTTTTGCGTTTTATCCGTTGTACATCGGGATATCCTGCCAAGCGCCGTCGCTCCACGTCGAATACGGGCACACGAAGACATTGCAGACCGACATTCCGATATGGACGCCGTTCTGGCTCGTAAGTCCGGTCTTACCCGTCTTGCCGATCACGTCGCCGCGCTTGACCGTTGCGCCCTCTTTGACGCTCGCCTCAGACATATGGTAGTACCATGTCTTGAGTCCGAAGCCGTGGTCGATTATGACGGTATATCCCGTCAGCTCCATGATTCCGGAGTAGACAACGACTCCGCCGTTCGCCGCCTGTACTTCTTTTCCGGCGGCTGCGCTGTAATCAACGCCGGTGTGGTTATACTTTGCGTCCGCCGAGGCGATCGTTCTTATATGGCCGTAGCCCATGGTGATATCGCCAAGTCCCTCACCCTGCAGGAAATAGCCGTCCCACATCTTCTTCGGGGTGATCTTTGCGGCAGCGGAAGCAGTCTCGGTCTCAAAGTTTGCGATCGTCGCGTCGGTGTAGTACATTGCCACGGTCGCTGCGTCAACGTCGTAGGGACGCGTGTTGATCGTGCGCGCCTTCAGCTCTATTGCGATCTCCTGCACCGTGCCGGAGTAGCCGAGCGTGAGCTTATACGTGCCTGCCGCAAGATTCACGTCAAACGGCACGAGCGCGCGGACATATTTCGTATTGTCCTCATCGGTAACAAATGTCGGTGTATACCCGATATCCGGCTCCGACGCGAACGTCACCTTCGTGAGATCCTTGATATTGACACCGGTGATGGATATGAACTCGCCTGCATCGATCGACGTCACGCCGGGATAGAACTCGGCGCCCTCGGCGACTGTTGCGCTGAATTTATACGACAGCTCGCCGTAATACTCGCGCTCCTCATCCTGATACCACTTAGCTTCCGCCTGGACCTCGACGCTTACGCCCGGGTCGATATGGAGCGATCCGATATTGGAGTACAGGTCGTTATAGATGACCTCGCCGCCGGCTGTCACCTTGATCGTGAAGTTGTCCGGCTCCTTTGTGAACTCCATAGCGATGCCGCCCTCGAGCGAGTAGCTGTCGCTGCCGTCGGAGAGGCGCCCGGAAACGTCGGTTGCCACGAACTCGCCGCCGGAATTCTTATACATCCACTGGGCCGCGATGGGTCTGACTCTGTACTCACCGCCGAGCGTCATCGTAGGCATTTTTGATTCGCTGTAAATACTTGCGGCATACGGTGTCGCGAGGAACTCCGCAGCATCTGCGGCAGCGATCTGATACGCGTTGCCCGAATAATCGAGGTAGTATGCGTTGTCCGCGCCGCGAGAGAGGTAATACTCAAACTTGGTCTCGCGGTCGGCGACCTTATAAGTTGCGGTAAAGCTCGGGGAGGTCGCGACGGAATCCGGCAGTGACACGCACTTCTGCGCGTTCGTCTCCATTTTCAGGAAGAGCTCGATCATCTGGTTATCGCTGTCGCTCTTTTCCTTCTCAAAGGTATACGTCTCGCCGTCGGTATCCTTCAGTGTGAGCGTGTTCGCCGCCGTCGAGATGAACTCGCCGTTCTTATTGTTTGAATAATACACTATTGCAACAACAGAGGGTACGAGTATCGCGATCGCAAGGAACACGAGCAAAAATTTATTCTTTATCATATGTACCTCAAGACAGATTTTATTATACTTCACCTATTGTACTTTAATATTATACTATTATTTTGTCGAAATTTCAAGTCTATTTTGCACATGGGGCAAATTCGGCGCAAATTCGCGGTGATACCGCGTATTAGCACACTAAAAAAGGACTGCCGTGCGGCAGCCCTTTTTTGTTTGAAGATCAACCGGTAATACCGGAGCGCTCGATTCCCTGAATGATGTACTTCTGTCCGAAGAGGTACATGATGATAAGCGGGAACATGATCATAAGTCCTGCGGTATTCTTGATCGCCGACTCGTAAAGCGCCTGACCGGCGTAGTTCGTGTTCAGCGACTTCGGGATCTTGACGATGGAGCCCATAAGGGTCGGGCCCTTCGACGTGAAGAACATATTCGTATAGAAATTGTCCATCCACTGCCACGAGAAAGCAAACATGAACACGGTTACCAGCATTGCGCCGGAAAGCGGGATGATGATCTGAATGAACGTGCGGAACACGCCGGATCCGTCGATGTACGCGGACTCCTCAAGCTCATCGGGAACTCCCTTGAAGAACTGGCGCAGCATAAAGATATACAGACCGTTCTTGAAGCCGAGTGCGGTAATCGAAAGTATCCACAGCGGGAAATATGTGTTCAGAAGGTTTATGTACGGCTTGTCAATGATATGCAGCCAGTCGAACACGCCTCCGCCTAGCAGGTTGAATATTCCGAGTATATCGAAATATCTGAACTTCAGGTACATGGAGAACTCAACGGTTGCGTGAGGAATGATCATCGTGAGAACGACGAGCAGGAACACAAAGCCGTTACCCTTGAACTTGAACTTTGCAAATCCGTATGCAACGAGGCAGCAGACGAATGTCTGGAGTATCGCACAGCTTCCTGCAAGCAGGAGGGTGTTGAACACCGCGAGGAAGTACGAGTTATCCGTGATGATCGCCTTGTACGTTGCGAGGGTCGGATATTTCGGGATAAGCTGAACCGTAACGTCTACGAAGTCCTCCGCGCTCATAAAGGAGGCGGTGATCTTCGAGAAGAACGGGAACAGGATTACGTAAGACACACCGAGGAGGAAGAGGAATCTGAACACGTACCAGAGCACGTTGCCGAGGAAGGCGGTGCTGAGATACTTGCCGCGCAGTCTCTCGAGGAGAGGTGTACGCTCGAACTCGACTTTTATCTTGTTCTTTGTCTCCTTTTTGATCTTAGGAGCATTGTCAGCAGGATTGTAGTTCATCTATGTTTCCTCCTATCTCAGTCTCTGCGCTGATAGAAGATGAACAGCCGCAGGATTCCGGCAGCCGCCGCAACTATCAGTATTACAAGCAGGAAGTACATCCACGACATAGCGGAGGAAACCACCTGACCGGTCGTATCAGTGCTGTATACGCTGCTTATGAAGCTCATGACTTTATTCGACTGAGCCGTAAACGAGTCGATAATCGTATAGACTGCGTTTACAAGGATCATCGGGCTTATCATGGGCAGGGTGATCTTCCAGAACGTCTCCCAGGAGGACGCGCCGTCGATCTGGCACGACTCGTAGATCGCGGGGGAGATGGACTGAAGTCCGGAGAGGAAGATCAGCATCTGTACGCCGCAGCGGTTTACGATATCGTAGATATTGTTGACGAGCTGTGCGACCCACTGGAGCAAGTCGGTTCCGACGACCATTCCCGAGAACAGCGCCTGTATATCCATCGCCGACACGATCTCCGCGACCTGATTCGTACCCGAACCGTCGTCGATACCGTTTTCGGGATCCATGACGGAGTTGAGTCCGGAGGTAGCGTCGATCTCAGCAATAAGACCGGTTGCAAGAATGACGGGGATGAAGAAGATCGCACGGAACGCTGCGCGGCCCGCCATCTTCTGGTTAAGGATGATCGCCACGAACAGTGAGAATATGACGATCGCGGGGATCTCGAGCAGGAATGAGCTGATACCCGAGCCGAGCGTGGTGATGAACTCCTGGTTCATCACTGCGCTCTTATAGTTGTCAAAGCCTACCCAGTGCAGCTCGTATCCGCCGCTTCTGAGCGTCTCCATCTCGTGGAAGCTGAGCTTCAGCGAGTCGAAGATGATCGGCAGATAGATCAGAAGAAAGCCGAGCACAAAGGGAAGAATGAAGAACCAGCCGGCTCTCGCCTTCTTTTTGTCCAGTGAAACCGGTTTGCCGAGCTTCTTCTTGGGCGAATCGATCTTTACGCCTGTGCCTTTTTTGCCCTTATTGGCGCTTTTTATAAATTCATCCATCAGTCGATTCCCCCTTTCAGTTCACGCGGATGAAGCTGAGTGCACCGACCTCGTAGGTCTGGCCGTTGTACTCTGCCTTGATATCGAACGAGTTGTAGTTCAGAATGAACGACGCGCCGTTCTCATACTCAACTCTGACTACGGTTCCGGAAACGGTGTAATACTTCGGATCGGAATCAAGTCCTGCGATGATCTCGACCTCATTTGAAGCCGAATCGGTACCGCCGGTCGTCGTGTTATCCGTAGAATTGTCGCCCGAATCCGTATCGTCGTCGGTGGATGCAGCCGGTGTTTCGGCTGCGGGCAGTCCGAGTGCTGCACGTCTCTCCTGGCGGAGTCTCTCGAGCTCTGCAAGGCGAGCCTGCTCTTCGGATTCTGCTTTTGCTGCCTCGTCGTCGATGACCTTCTGTTCTGCATCTGCGGCAACCTCATCCTCATCGGGAATACGTGCGCCGGGGATGAACTCGTGATCAACTATGAGCGAGGTCTGGAGGTCTGCGAGGTTCTCATTAAGCATATTGTAATACTTGATAACATCGGACTTCCATGTGTCGTAACCGACAGAGTAATAGCTGCTGTATGCGCTGTCTTCCTTCAGCATCTCGGTGTTGCGGTAAGAGAGGATGAAGTAGAGGCCAGAGCCGTTCTCGATAGCTCTCAGAACAGCGGTCTCGATATCGCCCTCCATGTTGAGTGCGGTACCTGCGGTCTGGATGTAGCCGTGCAGCACCATTCCGATGAACGGGATGGACTCGCTTGCCTTCATGTACTTACTGCTCTCGGTAGCCATATTGAGGATGTAGTCGGCGTAGGGGAACGTATATGCATTGCCCGCGTCGATCATCACCTTATAGCCGTCCTCGCCGAGGCGGGAGAGGAGCGCGTTCGTGAAGTTCTTGGAATCCTCGCGGTTGTACGGATCATCCTGATCGAAGTCGGAGTTGAGGTCGGAGCCGAGCGTGGATACCGAGATTCCAGTAGGCTCGTACTTCGAATACTCGCGGTTAAGCTTCTCGTAGAAATATTCGTACACGGACGGTGAGAGTGCGAGAGCAAAATCGTTCTCGAACGTCTGAGATGCCGCGTCGTAGTATCTCTTACTTGTGTAACGGTTATCGATCGTGCGGACGGCGTCACGCTTGAGGTCCAGTCCGTCAAAACGCTCCTGATCGTTGATATATGCGAAGTCGAAGTCGGGATATACGCCGAAGCCCTTCTCCTTGGAGTAGGATACGAGATCGGAGAAGCCGTCGGCGCCGCCGACCGCCTTGACCCACTTCAGCTTTGCGGGAACGGTGGACTTCATGCCGCCGTTTGCAAATCCTCTGAGGCGGAAGTTGATGTTGGTAATGCCCTCATCGGACAGCTCGTTGTACATTGTGGTGACATCCTCAAACGTAGTGAGAGGAGTATCGACCGTGATCGGGATCGTGAGGAAACGGTCGGACGTCTTGATCGAGCCGAAGGACTCGATGTAGAGCGGGATATCCTTCTCGACGTCGTCGTTTGTCAGTCTGGTGAGAGTGCCGTTGCCTACGAGGTAATCCTGATATGCCTTAGCCATACCTACATAGGAAGCGTCGTAATACTCGCCCGACTTGAGTCCGGCGCTTGTAGCGTCAGCCTCGTTCAGAAGCATGATGTACTTGATACGGTAGCTTCCGTTGTACTTACGCGAAGAGGTTACGGTCCATGTTGCATCCTTACCGATCGAGATGGAGTCTGCAAGGTTGTAGCTGTCGTACGGTCTGGGGTTGAAGGACGGGTAAACCGAGTTATACATATGGGTGTTACCGCCGTGGGTCGACATAAGCGACGCCATGGTATCGCCCTCGGTAATGATCGCGCAGTAACCGCGGCTGTACGCAACCTTTTCTCTGACGATCGTGCCGTTGACAACGCTCGTCTCGAGCTTTGTTGTATCCTCGATCACGCCGTATACGGGGAAGCGCATTGTCTCGGCGTGCTGTCCGGAGATCTCGTGATATGCGAAATCGGGGCCGTACATCTGACCGGAGACGTTATAAACCTCACCCGAGACATCCTCAAATCGTATGAGCGATCCGGAACCGTCGGGGATGAAGGTGTAACCGGTTACAGGGGATTCGGTCGTACCGCTTCTGCCTGCACCCATCCAGGGAAGGACGGATATGGAGGTGAGCTGATACGTTGACTCGTCGAAACGGATACCGTTTGCGGGGAGTCTCACCTCAAGTCCCGTATCGGTGATGGTGTACTCAAGCGCCATACGGAACAGCGGCGGGTTCTCATCCTTGGAGACGTATCCGGTAAGCTCGTGGTCGTAATCGAGCTCGTCGTATGTGTAGTTGGGAGCGTACTTGATGACATAGCTCTCGAGCTGTGCAAGACGCTTGGAGCTTATATCGGGATCAAGCACGTAGAACGCACCTCTCTCCGCATACGGGAACTGGTCGATGATCTCGAGGATCTTACGCTCGGTGTAGGACGGATCGGTGATATCGTAGTAGAGGTAGAAACCGCCGTCGTCATCGTTGTCGTAGATCATTTTACAACCCATACGCGCATAGGCGATGGCGTCGCTCTTCGGGATCTTCGATGCGATAAGCTCTTCGTAACGGGTAGCGTCGATCAGACGCGGAACGAGACGCTTGGTGATCTCATCACCCATCGTGTACTCGACACGGATACCGTTTTTGATCTTCTTGAACTTGATCTGGTTCTTGTCGGCAGCGTCGTTATAGCTGATCATGGTATACGAGCTTCCGTTGAACTGGTACGTAAGCATGATCTGCGAAAGGAGGCGCTGTTTGGTAGCGGCAGCTGCAAGGCTGCTGCTTCCTGCAAGGTCATACGGGTTTGACCAGAGCATCTGACCTGTCACGACGTCCTTGCACATGACCTCACCGGTATAGAACTCGTAGTAGAGCTGATACCTGTCGGTCTCGTATACGAGACCCATGGTAGCGATCTTCTGCTCCGGATCATCGTAACCGCCGTTCATGTAATCGTATATCGGGTCTCCCTCATCATTGAGGTAGTCGTCGTGGGACAGAGTCTTTTTCTCGGTCTCCTCCGTCTGTGCAGTCGTAGTGGTTTTTGAGGTACTGCCTGTTCCGGACGTCTTTGCAGCGGAGGTCGTTGTTACGACGGTGCCGGCAAGCATCGACAGTGAAAGAAGGGCGGTGATTATTCTTTTTGCTTTCATATTTCTCCTCCTCCCTTTACAGTCTGAAGTTCAGCTCTGTCACGATGCCCGCGATGAAGCTGACGATCTTGCCCATAAGACTTGAGAACAGCAGCGCAAGGAACATGAGGAATGCCATTGCAAGAACTGTAAGAAGTATGGTGCAAACGTTTTTCGCCATTGAATAGCCGTGAGTGATCATCGTTCCGAAGAAGAGGAGGATCGCAAGCCAGCCGAAGGCGATAGTGTTGAACAGTGTAAGGATCGTACTCTCGCCCGCGACCATTACGTTGGAGCAGAGCGTGGAGAGGATGGTGAACACTGCAAGAGGTGCAATTGAATAGGAGGTTGCGATGAACACGTCCTTGAAGCTGCCTTCACCGTCAAGAAGTGTGGTAAGGCACCAGTTGGAGACGACCCACAGCATGAGCGGAACGAGGACCGACAGTGCCGCCGAGAAGATGGTGGCTCCGCCTGCGTCCGTACCGCTGAAGATGTAGCCGGTACCGATCGACTGGTAGAAGAACGCGAAGATCGTAACAAGTATTATAATGATACTTGCACGCACGCTTCCGCGCCGCTCATGCTTCAGATCCCAGAAGCCGTCGAACGGGTGGAACACGAGGTGGCATATGTAACACAGCTCCTCCTTGAGGGTCTTGCGTCCGACCTTGAATGCCGCGCGCTTATTGCGCTTGGCAGCGGCGCCGAGTCCCTTGGAGATGAGGAGCAGCACGCCCACGATTATAAGCGGGAGCGTCCAGAACCACTTATTGAGCCACTGGGTTCTGATCTGCTCATAGGAGTCGGAGTAGAGCGAGGTGTCATGAGCTGCCTTGAAGTAACTCATTGCGGTCTCGTACTCGCCGTCCCAATGATAATACTTACCGATACCGATATACGCGATATCGAAGTTGTTGTTGCGCTTGAGGATCTGCTTCCAGTTATCGGACGCAGCGTCGAAGTTCATTGCGTCCTGGTCGACGATCGCCTTCATCAGGATATCGCCGTACTCGGTACGTCTGTAAACTGCGAGCGAGGAGTTGCCCTTATCGAGCACGAGCATCTTCGAGCCCTGATATGCGATCGCCTCGACACTCTTGACGTTACCGGTCTGAGATCCGGTATTGTCGCCGAACGCGAAGAGCAGCTCGCCGGAATAGTTGTAGGTGAAGATCTTCGAGCGACGCTCGTCGATGATCGACCATGTTCCGTTGGGGCCGACTGCCGCGTCGATGATAAGCGACGGCTTTGCATCGTCGTCGAGCTTTACCTCACCGGCAGGCGGGTAGAAGCCGTTACGGTACATGATGTCGATACCGTTCGCGTTGAACTTCTTGACAGGAGCGTACTTGCTGCTCTTATCCTTGTTCTGGATAAGGCTTTTAAGTGTAGACTCATCGATCGAGGAGACGGTTGCGTAGATGAAATCGTCGTCGTCGATATCGATGTTCTTATACTCGGTTGAGACGATCTGCTCAGACTGCGAGATCTGCTGAGCGGACATGAACTTTCTCCAGAGGAGGTCCATAGCGGATACCGTTGCGGACTGCGCACCGATGAATCCGTAGAAGTTCTCGTACTCATCCATAACGATGATACCCTGATAGGTAGTGGATGATACGACGAACATACGTCCGTAGCTGTCAACCGCGACTGCAATAGGCGAGTAGATATCGTCCTGCTCGAACAGAGCGGAGGACGGCTGCTGCACCGACTTTACGTAGTTGTAATCGCGGTCGAACATGACGATACGCGAGTTACTGGAGTCACAGACGTAGATGTAATCCTTTGAAGCGAAGACACCTGCGGGATTGCTGAAAGAATCGGGAACGCCGTGCTCGTTGACGAACGTGGCGATCTCATGCTTGTACTTGTAGTAGCGGTCGAGGACGAGGATGCGGTTCTGTCCGGCATCGGTGATGTAGACGTTCATCTCGTCGTCAACTTCGACGTCGCGGAGGTCGGACATCGGCTCCTCAAGACCGATATAATCGGAGTCGATCGTGTTATCCGGGACATATGCATCCGGAGACTCGAGGATCTCGCCGTCTATCGAATACGTATATGTGATATACGGTGTCATCGCGGAGGCGATACTCGTAAAGATTGCCGCAACAGTCAGGACCGCGAGGATAAGTGATGTAATTTTCTTCATATTTATATATCCTCCTTAGTCCTTCATTCCGCTGGAGCCCATCGTCTCGATGATGTTACTCTGAGAGATAATGAAGACTATAACAGGCACGACGAGCATGATAAGGCTCGATGCTGCGGATGCTCCCTGACGGAGCGTTGTGATCGCGCCCGAACCGGAAAGGATCTGGCTGATCGCGTAGTTGATGGTTTTGAGCTGCTCGCTGTAGATGTAGGGGGATGAACCGGTCGCCCACAGTCCCTGGAAGGAGTAGACGATAAGTGTCAACCAGCCCGGCTTAACAAGCGGCATTGCAATGTAGATGAATGTACGGAACTCGGACGATCCGTCGAGGCGTGCGCTCTCGAGCATCTCGTCGGAGATGTTGGAATCCATGAACTGCTTCATAAGGTAGAGGTTCATGCTCGACGCCCATGCGGGGATGATGATTGCGAAATAGGAATCGACCCATCCGAGCAGCGTCATGATGATGAACGTGATGATTCCGGCAACGGTTGCCGAGAACATCATGGACTTCTGAATCAGCTGGAAGCAAACTCCGCGGCCGGGGAACGGGATCTTCGACAGTGCGTATCCGCAGAGCGAGCAGATAACGACGTTTCCGGCGACACCTGCGACAGTGATGAACACGGTGTTGAAGATGTACCTTGAGAAAGGCACCCACGACGTGGACATGAGCTGGAACAGGTAGGTGAAGTTTGACATTGTCGGGTTATGAGGAATGATGATAGGCGGGAAATAGAAGAATTCCTCAAGGGGTTTGAACGCGTTCATCACCACATAGAACAGCGGGAAGAACATCAGCACTCCGAAAAGAAGGAGGACGATCGTGATTCCGGTGTCACCGCCCCTCGACCGGTTGAGGACGACGCGGTGATTACGAATTCTCATTTTTTTCATATTACTGTCCTACCTTCTTCAAGAGATGATTGACAAAAAGGTTCGAGCAGAACATCAGGAGGAAGAGGACGATCGCGATTGCCGAAGCATATCCGACCTCCCATCTGACTCCGCTGTACTCGTTAAGGTGCATCTGGAGCGTATATGCGCAGTAATCGGTCGAGGGGTTACCTGCGAGCGACTCAACGATTCCGCCGAAGGTGAACGATCCGGTGATGGACTGGATCGCACCGAACATGAGGTGCTCCTTCATGCTGGGCAGCGTGATGTACCAAAGCTCCTGCCAACGGTTCTTGACGCCGTCGATGGCACCCGCCTCAAAGAGGCTGCGGTTGATACCCTGGAGACCTGCGATGTACGCAAGGAACGAGGTACCGAGCGACTGCCACAGAGCGACGATAATTACGAGGGGAATTATGTACTTCGGCGTTGCAAACCAAAGTATCGGTTCATCAATAACGCCGAGCTGCAAGAGCCAGCTGTTTGCATAGCCGTATCCGTCTCCGGAGAAGAGCAGCGTAAAGATGAGGAACGCGTTACCGGAAAGGGACGGCGCATAGAAGATGAACGTCATGATGGAACGGACGCGGGGCGACATTTCGTTCAGGAACCAAGCGCAGATAAGCGCGATTATGAACGAGCCGGGACCTACGACCACAGCGAACATCATAGTGTTTCGCAGTGCTACGACGAACAGGTCATCCGCAAGGAACAGATTCACGTAGTTCTGCATGAATATGAACTTAGGGACCTGAATCATATTGTAGGAAGTGAAGCTTACAAGGAACGATCCGATGACCGGGAGCAGCGTGAAAATGAAGAACAGTATCATATAAGGTGCGACCATTACGTAGCCGATCTTATACTGCTTCATCATCATCCACTGCCACGACCACTTGGATATGTCCTTGCGCGCAGCGGCTTTTTTATTAGACATGCAGGTATCCTCCTGTTAGCATATATACATAATGTAGATTTTTGCGGGAAACCCGCTCTTATTACTCGGTTGCGTCCGATTTATCTGAGTTATTTCCCGGATAAGTCGGCATATTGAACTCGGTACGCTTTCTCGTGATCTCCTGGTTTGCTGCATTCACGTACTGGAGCAGCGCCTCAGAGGGATTTGCACCGTCGTTATAAGCTGCGTTGAACGCCATGCCGGTATAACGGTCGATGACATAGTTTCCGGGATAAGAGGGGATACCTACGGTATGCTCATACTGATCCATCAGCATTGCATACTCGGATGCGCTCCACGGCATCTCCGCCATTGCGTCGATATTTGCGGTAGTGGTCTTCGCAGCGGCGCCGAGCAGTGCTATAAGCTCGTTACAGTAGTCTACCTGGAAATCCTTGCCGGTGTACCAGCACATAAACTTCCATGTTGCGTCGGCATCGTCAACGCCCTTCAGCAGCGAGATACCGACCGTGCTGACGATCGCGGTATAGTCAATGCTTCCATCCTCCTGCACGGTTCCGGGAAGCGTATGCATTTCCCAAAGTCCGGCGATCTCAGGTGCGAATACGGTGAGGGTGGTGTATGACGAATAGCTCGTGATACCGATAGGCGCAACGCCTGTCTTGAATCGTGTACTGAAGTCAGCCTGTGCAAGCAGCGAATACTGAGTGTACATATTACACATCTCGGTAAACGCGGTCAGCGTCAGGTTGTCGTCGAGAGTTGTTCTCCAACCGTGCTCAAGAGGATTGTCGCTTGTCTCATCCCAGACATTTCCGCCTCTCTGGTAGAGGAACAGCTTGTAGTCATTGGGGAGGATAACGGTCATGTTGTTGAACTCGAGCACAGGGATAAGTGCGAGGAAGTCATCCCATGTCTTCGGCACCTCAAGTCCGAGCTGTGCCATAATGTCGTTACGGACGAACATCATGTTGAACTCGAGGGTGGTGGGCAGTGCGTAAGTCTTTCCGTAAAGGGAGAGGGACGTGAGCGCCGACGGGTAGAAGTTCTTGCATACCTCGTCGAAGTTCTCCATGTCGTTCAGCGGAAGGACTGCGCCTCGGATCGCGTAATCGATAGGCGATGACGCATCAAGGCTGATATCGGGTCCGATTCCCGCGAGGATCGAGGGAAGGAGTGCGCCGCCGTCGACAAGCTTCAGGCTGACGCTGATTCCGGTATCCTTACAGAATCCACTGTTCGTAAGGTCACGGATGATCGTTGCCTGATCTCGTCCGCTGGAGGTCCAGCACTCGATCGAGCCGTTTGTTCCGACGTTTTCGTCGGTGTTGTTGTCGTCTTTGAAGGTATTGTAATCAGCGTAGAAGCTTCCGAAGAACTGACCGAGCTCGTACTTCAGGCTGTCCATAATGCCTGCGGCTGCCTTCGGCAGTTCTGCATCGGGCGACTGCACCATGATGTAGTCGATCTGAAGCGGCTGAGAGGTGAGGTCGGAACACCAGGAGCTGAGGCTCGAGACGTGCGACTTCATAACGCCGAGGTTCTCGGCAATGCTTCGCTCGCTCTCGCCCATCGCGCGGAGGGTGAGGATCGCGGTCTCAAGCGTTGAAGTGTTCTGGCTCTTTCCGCCGGACATCTCGCCGATGGTGTCGACGATGTCCTGGAGGTCATCCGCACACCTTGCGATGTTTCGGATAACGTCGGGCATGACGCGGCTGAAGCCGTAGTCACGCGTATCATCAGGGTAAGCACCGGTCAGCTTGACGATCTGCAGGTAGTCGTCGTTGAGCTGATCCGAGATATCGTTAACTCTGGTGAGGATCTCGCCGAACTCGCCGACGGTCGCGGTAAGCGTGATCTCGTGCTCACCTGCGGAGAGGTAGAACTGGAACTCGTTCTCGCTATCGGCGAGAGGTCCGACCTGCCAGTCCTGCTTATAGTCAAAGCGGCAGTTCTTTGCTTCCGCAAACGGGTACTCGCCGTCGATCATAACAGCTCTTGAAACGAATACGCCGGGAACGGAATCCTGCTTATAGCGGAGGACTATCGAATACAGTCCGTCGCGCTCGACCGTAAAGTTGTACTTTACATAGTCGCTCGTGTTTGTCCAGTTTGTACCGCCGATTATGTTTCTCTTGATCGTGGTCGCGCCCTGCGGCTCGGAGATCGCGGAGGAACGGTCGTAACCGGGGGTGATGGTGGAGCTTGATACAACAGCGGGGGTTTCCGCGTTTATGTAAATCGGCTCGGCGTCCGCAGCAGCGTAGCCCTTGCTCGAATACTCCTTGAGAACGTCAGCGTAGCTCGGAAGAGCTTCCGGCGCCTTTACGATTATCTCCTTTATATACATATCCTCGCGGATACCGTAAAGGGAGATCGTGTTCTCGCCCTTATTAAAATAATAAAGGAAGGGTTCTGCGTAATACGTGGACGTATCGAAGAGAGTGAGATCCTCCCATCCGCCGATAAACTTCAGCGTCGGGCGGAGCTCGTTTCCGATTCCGTCAGTCTCGAATCTCAGCTCGCCGTCCTCGTTCTCGGTGTAGTTGAACGACCACGACTTCTTGAGCGCAATGTGACGGGACTCGAGGAACGGCACCTCGCCGTTCACATTAAGGATACGCTCAATGTTGTTCGTACTGGACGTGGTCTCGCCGTTCGAGCCTTCTTTAGTCACGGCAGCGTATACGATCTCTATGTTGTAGAGTCCGGCGTCGGGAATTTCAAATTTCCACCGAGCGGTGCCGTCAACAGGGACAAGCAGGCACGCTTCCTTGTCGCCGTAGACATTCTTTGCCTCTGACACAGCGGCATCGGTGCCGTCCGTGTCATAGTCTGTTCCCTTGATCTCGACAGTCTTCTTTCCGTTTTCGGCAGATTCGTATTTTGCGAGGTAGTCGCCGTAGGAAATGAAGTCGAACGAGTTGACGGTAGCGACAGCCGATGTGTTGCTATCGGACGTGCCGTCCGTCTCAGCGGCAAACACGGGTATCGCGGATGCAAGCACCATTGCTCCGGCAAGCACCGATGTTAAGAGCCTCTTGGTTTTCATCATAAAACCATCCTCCTGAAAATATCATGCCAAGCTCCCGCGCGAATGCGCCATGCCCCGGCAGAATCCGGCAAACCCTCCGGGCCTCCGGTATACATGGCAAAAATCGACATACAAGGCGCACCGCCGCCGGCGGTGTTGCCACTGTGCCGAGTTCGCGCGCATTATTGTCATTTTTGCGGGCACGGGGTACAGAATACCCCGAATATATACGGATATGATAGCACAAAGGCGCCGAAATGTCAAGCGCGGTGAGCGCTCTTCTTTTTCTTCCGACCGCCGCAAATTGCCGCGCTGCGGCGTATTATCGCATCTCTTGCAGGGCATTTTCGCGCGGTGGTTCCGCGTGCAGGGCACGGCGTTCAGATTGTCGTCAAACTTGGTAAATGTAATTTACGCGGCGTTTATCCGCATCCCGTTTGTTATCACTATATTTTGCGCAGACGGGCGATTTTCCCGCCTTATTTGGTAAAACCGCACACAAGGTAAATTAAATTTACTCCATTTCCACTAAATCATGACTTTGTAAACATTTATCCGTCACATTGTGACATTTAATATTTGTGAGATGTGCACAATTTTACCCCCGAATTTTCTACACATATACATTTTGCACAAAATTGATTTTTTCACACGCCAACGGGCGAGAAAAGCCGCGTTTTTCCTCGGATCGGGTATTTTCTGTTAATATTTCTCACATTTTTGTTACTTATCAAAAATATTCGACCGGTTTTTCACATCCATCTTGACAATCGCTGATATGATATATATAATTAAAGGGTAAATTTCATATACACCAAATGTTTGAAACGGCAGTTTTCAAACCGGCGTCGGACATTCTCTTTCGCCCGCACGCCGAAAGAAAGGATCATACACATGAGATATTTTATCGGAATCGACCTCGGCGGAACGAACATCGCCGCAGGTGTTGTCGATGAGAACCTGAACATTCTGAAGAAGGGCAGTGTTCCGACTCTGGCATCGCGTCCGGCAGACGAGATCGTCGCAGACATGGCGAAGCTGTGCCTTGACATCGTAAAGGACGCGGGTCTGTCGCTCTCCGACATCGAGTGCGCGGGCATCGCCGCTCCCGGTACCGCAAACAGCGAGACCGGCATCATTGAATACGCAAACAATCTCCCGTTCAGAAATTTCCCGATCGCGGCGAAGCTCTCCGAGATGAGCGGCATTTCCTGCGTTATCATTGAGAACGACGCAAACGCGGCAGCTCTTGCCGAGGCGGTAGCCGGCGCGGCAAAGGGCGAGCGCTACTCCGTCATGATCACGCTCGGCACCGGTGTCGGCGGCGGAATCATCATCGACGGCAAGGTTTACAGCGGCTTCAACCACGCGGGCGCCGAGCTTGGTCACATGGTGATCTCGCACGGCGGACGTCACTGCTCATGCGGCAGAGACGGCTGTTGGGAGGCTTACAGCTCTGCTACCGGTCTTATCAACATGACCAAGGAAAAGATCGAGGAGTGCAAGAAGTCCGGTCGTGAGACGATGATGACAAAGATGATCGAAGGCTCCAAGGTATCCGGCAAGACCGCGTTCGCCGCAATGAAGCAGGGCGATGCTGCGGCAGCCGAGGTCGTTGACGAGTACATAAGCTATCTTGCCTGCGGAATCTCAAACATCATCAACATATTCCAGCCGAGCGTACTGTCCATCGGCGGCGGTATCTGCGGCGAGGGCGACAATCTTCTCGTTCCGCTGAACAAGGCTGTCTGGGGCGAGGTCTACAACTCCGAAAATGCAGAGCGCCGCACTGAGATCCGCATTGCGCAGCTTGGCAACGACGCCGGAATAATCGGCGCGGCAGCACTCGGACTGTAATTTTCCGACAGACGGAGGCATTTCGCATGAAGGTAAAAAAATTCGCGGAAGAATTCAAGGCATTTATCGCCAAGGGCAATGTCGTTGACATGGCTGTGGCGGTCATCATCGGCGGTGCGTTCGGAAAGATCGTGACAAGCCTTGTAAACGACGTGATAATGCCCGTGGTCGGGCTTGTCGTCGGGCGGCTGAATGTTTCCGAGCTCAAATGGGTGATCGAGCCTGCGACCGTTGATTCGGCGGGCAATGTTTCAGCAGAGGTCGCGCTCTGCTACGGCAATTTTCTTCAGACCGTACTCGATTTTCTGATCGTTTCACTCTGCGTATTCGTGATGCTGAAGGTCGTGCTCGGCGCAAAGGACAAGATAATCCACAAAAAAGAGGAAGAACCGGAACCCGAAGAGGATCCGGCTCCCACGACGGAAGAGCTTCTCACCGAGATCCGCGATCTTCTGAAAAAGGACGCGGGCGAAGCTGAAGAAGCATCCGATAAAACAGAATAAATCGAAACCTCCGGCAGATCGCCGGAGGTTTTTTGTATGTATATGAAAACTTGCCGTCGAAGTCCGCCGCGATCTGATATCGAATCTCAGCGGAGCTTCTTCAGAAACGTGAGTTTCGGTCTGATCTTTATGACGTACCACGTAAGCGTCACGGTCAGCGAGCGGTCGAACGCCGCAAAAAACACAATGTACGATACGAGCAGCGCCCACGCAAGCACACCCGTCTCCATCGGAAGTCCGAGCACGAACCGCGACATTGCATACAGCACCGCAAGCACTGCCGCCGCATACGCGAGCTTGACCACCCACTCGAGCCATCTGCGCCGTATTCTCTCGAAATACAGCTTCAGGATCGGGTATATACCGCCGAACAGAATGTACTCGAACGCGAGAAGCTTGTCCGGCAGGATCACAAGAGAGATGACCGACGTCACCGCCCACACAAGATACGGATACGCTCCGCCAAGCTCGATCATTGAGACAGCGATGAACATTGACGTCACGGCGACGGCGCAAAGATCAAGCACACCGGTCGCATACCCGAGAAACAGCACCACAACGCTCAGCGCGGAGAACATACCGGCAAGCGCCGTCCGCGCTGCGGTCTTTCCTGTATTACGTCGTCCCATATGCACCTCAGCAGCAGGGGATCAGGTCGCCGCCGCAGCATTCGCAGAGGCAATCCGCGCACAAGAGTGACGAGCAGAGGTTGCACATCTCATCGGACGAGCCGCCCTGTCTGTACATACGCCCACCGGAGGAATAGTTTCTTATGCTGTCGCGCGCGTTCCGGTACTCCTCATTTGAGGGATCCATATAGCAGGCGGCGTCGATATGTCTTGCGGCATCATACACTGCGCCGCGCTGAAGCAGCACGCATCCCTTGAGATAGTTCCACTCCGCGCTGCGGTTGTTCGATGACACGGAATCAAGCACCAGCTCCGCCTCGGAATAGCGCCCCTGCGATATGAGCTGACGCACATTCGCAAACGACGTTGTACCGCCGGACGTGCTGCCGCCGTATCCTCCGGATGAGGAGAAGGCGCCCTGACGCCCGCCGGCACGCTCCTTGCGTATCGTGTCGTATGCCTCATTTATTTCCTTCATTTTCTCCTCGACGAGATCGGCGAGGGGACTGTCGGCGTAATTGTCCGGGTGATACTTTTTCGCAAGCTCTCTGTACGCCGCTTTTATCTCGTCGTCAGTCGCATCGCGCGACACGCCGAGTACCTTATAGGGATCGTTCATATGTCATCCTTCATAAACGTTTATTTTTTCCGCCGTCCGGCGGCACAAGCCCGAGCGCCTGTATCATTTTTGACGTCATCCCGAGCGAGATAATATTTTCGATGATTCCGCGAACCTCATCCGCGCCGGAAACGAGTGCGAATGCGTCCCACAGCTTGTGCAGGTCGAGCCTTGCTGCGGTGAGCACGCCCTCGGCGGCATCCTTCGGAAGCAAAGTCCGCTTCCTCTGCCGTCCGCCGCGAAAATCCCCCGTCGTGCGGCGCTCAAGCACATCTGCGCCATACGAGGAGAGGAACGGATTGAATCTGCCGAGCCGCGCGTCGTCGCCGATATCGTCGGCGGCATCACAGACGTAGATGAATCGCCCGGTATATCTGCCGATCTCCGCCGCGATCCTCGCGGGGGCGCCGTCAAGCCCGCCCGCAAACACCGCCGCCATAATATTTCCGAACGTATCGGCGCAGGCGTCAATGTCGGAGCTGTTCCCGCGCTCAAGGGCGGATAGGTTTGAAAGCTCCCGCGATATCACGCCGGCGACCGTGTCCATTCCCGGTGCGCCGCACTTCTCGGCGCGAGCGGCAAAGTGTGACGCGAACGGCAGCACTGCCGCCGCACGCATATGCCTGAGCCCATGCTCGTCCGCAATATCGTCGGAAATCTTGCCGCGCATGAGCAGCGCTGCTGCGGCAGCCGAATACGTCAGCGCATCGCAGTTTTCGGCGTAGTGTCGGGCGCGGAGCGGGTGGACGATGCACCTGCCTCGGGCGACGGTCGGGGTCGTATCGGTCAGCGCGTATCGCACGAGCGCAAGAAACGCAAAATCATAGCTGAGCGTAAGCCGCGACGCGCATCCGGTACATTTGCCCATCGATCGGCAAAGCCCACAGTAGACGGCGCGGTACAGCTCGTTTTCGCGCACCCGCAGCTCAGGTGCGACGGGTCTCACATACCCGAGCACACTCACACCCCGCTTTCAAACTACATTATAATAATAATATTCGATTCCGCTCAATTTTACAATGGATAATCTGTAAATTATTTATGCCGCACGCAATAACGCCCGATTCGGCGCGGCACCGCGCAAAAAAACAACGCCCTTCGGGCACAATAACCTGTTAATCCTCTTGACTTCTCACACCATTTTGTGATAAAATAACAATATAAATGTGAATAGTCACAGAGAGGGGGATATTTTGTTAAAGGAAAGACGAAGAATCATAAAAGAGATGCTGTCGGCAAAGCCGTTTGTATCGCTCACAGAGCTGACGGAAGAATTCCCGGATGTATCCGAGATGACGCTCCGGCGCGACATCGCATACTTTGAATCTACCGGCGACGCGATCAAGGTGCGCGGCGGCGCACGCTCGACGAAGTTCATCACCTCGTCCACCGACGACTCGATGAGCGACCGTATGCGCGAGAACGTATATTCCAAGGAAAAGATCGCCGAGGCGGCGGCATCGTATCTCGAAACGGGACGCTCGATCTTCATCGACTCGGGCTCGACGCTCCTGCAGCTCGTGCGCCATGTCCCGAACGAGCGGTTCAATTTCACGACCACAAGCCCAGCTGCGGCAATAGAGCTTGCCGCGATAGGCCAGCCGATCGTAAACGTGACCGGCGGCAGACTTGACCGTGATTATCAGTCCGTCGCGGGAGTACAGGCGATGCGTTTTATCGCCGACATCAACATTGACATTGCATTCCTGTCGCCGTCGGGTCTCTCTCTGCGGAGCGGATTCACCGGAGGCAACTACGCCGAATGTGAGCTGAAGCGCGCCGTCGTCGAAAAAGCCGACCGCGTTATCATGCTTATGGACAAGTCAAAGATCGGACGCAGTCTCCCGTACACGTTCTGCAATTTCGAGGGGGTCACGGCGCTTGTCTGCGACGCGCCGCTTCCCGATGAGCTTGCGGCAGAGGCCGAGCGCTTCGGCGTTGCGGTCGAGGTCGTCTGAAAAACGCAATAATTTGAAAGGAACATATATATGGCAACAGCAGTTATAATGCCCCGTCAGGGGCAAAGTGTTGAAAGCTGTATCATCACCTCATGGAACAAGAAGGTCGGTGATACGGTGGCTGCGGGCGATGTTCTGTTCTCATACGAGACGGACAAGTCCGCGTTTGATGAGGTATCGGAGGTCGCAGGCACGATGCTTGCGCATCTCTACGATGAGGGTGACGTTGTCACCTGCCTCGAGAACGTCTGCGTGATTGGTACGCCCGGCGAGGACATCTCGGCATTCACCGCCGGCGGGGAAGCCGCAGCAGCGGACGCTCCGGCAGCACCTGTCGAGGCTAAGACCGAGGCTGAGGCGCCTGCGGCTGTGTCTGTACCCGAAGTACCCGCGCACGAGGGCGGCAGGGTGTTCATTTCCCCGAGAGCGAAGAATCTCGCGCTGAAGACGGGCGCCGATCTGTCCCGCGCGGCTCACTCCGGTCCTCACGGACGCATCATCGAGCGCGACGTTGAGGCGGCGCTTGATACAGGATTCAAGGTTCCGACATCGGCGGTCGAGGATTTCCTGTGCGGACGCTACACCGCTCCCGTCGAGGAAGCGGCAGAGGTCACTGTGGCAGCTGCTGCACCTGCGGTATCCGCCGCAGAGTTCACGGAGATCCCGATGAGCGGCATAAGAAAGGCTATCTCCCGTTCGATGCACGCATCCCTCTCCGAGATGGCTCAGCTCACGCTGAACGCATCGTTCGACGCGACCGACATTCTCGCGTACCGCAAGCTGCTCAAGGCGAAGGGCGAGGAGATGGGGCTTTCGCGCGTTACGCTGAACGACATCGTGCTCTACGCGGTATCGCGCGTTCTGCCGAAGTACCCGTTCATCAACGCGACGCTGAAGGACGACGTGATCAGAAGCTACGCGCACGCGAACATCGGCGTTGCAGTTGACACCGATCGCGGACTTCTCGTGCCGACGGTATTTGCGGCAGACACAAAGAGTCTTGCCGACATTTCCGCTGATGCGAAGGCGCTCGCGGCGAAGGCGCGCGACGGCGCGCTCACTCCCGATGAGATGAGCGGCGGCTCGTTCACGGTGACCAACCTCGGCTCGCTCGGCATCGAGAGCTTCACCCCCGTTATCAATCCCCCGCAGACGGCGATCCTCGGCGTTTGCACGACGGTAAACCGTATGCGCGACGACGGCTCGGTCTATCCGGCGATGGGGCTTTCGCTCACGTTCGACCACAGGGCGGTCGACGGCGCTCCGGCGGCGAAATTCCTGCATGAGCTTTGCTCGGCGCTTGAGAATTTCACGATGCTTCTTGCGAAGTGACGGAGGGCGCCATGACATACGATCTTATGATACTCGGAGGCGGTCCCGCCGGCTACAATGCAGCTGAGCGTGCGGCGCACTCCGGAATGAAAGTTATACTTTTCGAGGAGCGTGCGCTCGGCGGTGTTTGCCTGAACGAAGGCTGCATCCCGACAAAAACGCTGCTGAACTCGGCGAAGCTGTACACCTCCGCGCTTCACAGCGCCGACTACGGTGTGACCGTCGGCGACGTAAAATTCGATCACGCGGCGGTAATCGCACGCAAGAACAAAGTTGTACGGACGCTTGTATCCGGCATCGGAGCAAAGATGCGCGGCGCGGGCGTTACGGTAGTAACTGCGACGGCAAAGCTGGTCGCAAAGGGAGCATCCGGCTTCACCGCTGAGGCGGCAGGCGAGAGATACGAGGCGAAAAACGTGCTCGTATGCACCGGAAGCGACGCGGTGGTTCCGCCCGTTCCGGGACTTCGCGAGGCTGTTGCCTCCGGACTTGCGGTGACGAACCGCGAGGTGCTCGATCTTGAGACTCTGCCGCGCCGCGTATCCGTTATCGGCGGCGGTGTTATCGGGCTTGAGATGGCGTCGTACTTTGCGTCGGTCGGATGCGAAGTCACGGTAGTCGAGATGCTCGACAAGATCGCGGGACCGACAGACGCGGAGATCTCCCGCTCGCTCCAAAAATCGCTTGAGGCGCTCGGGATCAAATTCATTCTCGGCGCTAAGGTTTGCGAGGTATCGGGCACGCCCGGTGCGGGCAAGCTGAAGTATGAGCGCGACGGCGCAGCCGTAACTCTTGACGCGGACGTGATCCTCGTATCGACGGGCAGACGCGCACGTACTGCGGGGCTTGGTCTCGAGGAGCTTGGCGTCAGGCTCGAGCGCGGTGCCGTTGTGACCGACGACTCCGGACGGACGAACATCCCCGGAATTTACGCTGCGGGCGATGTAAACGGCCGCAGTATGCTTGCACACACGGCGTATCGCGAGGGCGAAGCTGCTGTAAATACGATGCTCGGCCGCGCCGACCGCGTCGATTATCTTGCGATCCCGGCTGTGATCTACACGAAGCCGGAGGTTGCCACCGTCGGCGAGACGCTCGAGAGTGCAAAGGCGCACGGCATCGACGCCGAGGAGCACAAGCTCACGCTGAAATACAGCGGACGCTATGTTGCCGAGGTCGAGGGCGGCGACGGCTTTGTAAAGATCGTCATCGAAAAGACGCACAAGAAGGTAATCGGCGTTCACATGATCGGCTCCTACGCATCGGAGATCATCTACGGTGCGGCAGCGATGGTCGCCTCCGAACAGCGCGTCACCGATGTTCAAAAGCTCGTATTCCCCCATCCCACCGTTTGCGAAGTCATCCGCGAGGGAATGTTCACATTTTAAGGCGAACAAAAAACTCCAAGTCTGCAATAACTAATGTATATTATTTGCCCGAAAGTTTTTGAGGAAGGGCGCGGGAAACACCTTTTGCAAAAAAGGGGTGTCCCGCAAAAATTCTCAAAAAGGGGTGTCCCGCAGAAATTCCCTCTTATCCCGTAAAAAATCAACATAAAGAAAGGTAATAAAAGAAATGCCGAAGAGTCAGTATGTAGATCCCGCGAAAGTCTTTGAAGCGGGAGAAATAAAGTTTGAGAATATACCGCTGTGCCAGTACAAGAAAACACTGGCGCAGGAGAAGAAGCTGTACACAAAGGACGACTTCCTCCGCATCTACCGCGATATGAGAATCATCCGCGAGTTTGAGACGATGCTGAACGAGATCAAGACAAAGAGCGTCTACAACGGCGTCGAGTATCACAATCCCGGCCCCGCTCACCTCTCGATCGGTCAGGAAGCATCCGCAGTCGGTCAGGCGTATTGCCTCGACATAAACGACTTCACGTTCGGCTCGCACCGCAGCCACGGCGAGATCCTCGCTAAGGGACTCTCGTCCATCCACAAGCTTGACGACGACGAGCTGTACGACATCATGAAGGAGTTCCTCGGCGGAACCATCCTCTCTGTCGTTGAGAAGAATCACGACGGCGGACGTGCAGATGTCCGCGACCTCGCGATCGACTTCCTCCTCTACGGCGCACTCGCAGAGATCTTCGCACGCACGACCGGCTTCAACCGCGGTCTCGGCGGATCCATGCACGCCTTCTTCATCCCGTTCGGCATCTTCCCGAACAACGCGATCGTCGGCGGCGCTGCTCCCGTAGCGCTCGGCGCAGCACTCTACAAGAGAGCAAACCACAAGCGCGGCATCGTCATCGCAAACTCCGGTGACGGCGCGCTCGGACGCGGACCCGTGCTCGAGTCGCTCAACTTCTCCTCCATGGATCAGATCACAAAGCTGTGGGGCATGGACGGTAAGTACGACGACGGCGGTATGCCGATCCTCTTCAACGTGTTCAACAACTTCTATGGCATGGGCGGTCAGACCCAGGGCGAGACCATGGGCTTCGGCGTTCCCGCAAGACTCGGCGCAGGCTTCAACCCCGATCAGATGCACGCAGAGAGAGTCAACGGCTACGACCCGCTCGCAGTCATCGACGCTACCACCCGCAAGAAGGAGCTTCTCACCTCCGGACGCGGCCCCGCACTCCTTGAGGTAACGACCTACCGCGTGAGCGGTCACTCCCCTTCCGACTCCTCCACCTACCGTACTCCCGAGGAGATCGAGGCATGGAAGGAAGCTTGCCCGATCGCCGCATACAGACACAAGATGGTCGCAGGCAAGATCGCGACCGAGGAGGAATTCGACGCGATCGAGGAGGACATCATCCGCAGAGTCACGAAGATCTGCCGCATGGCGACCGACGACTCCATCTCCCCGAGAATGGATCTCGACCGCGATCCCGACATGATCTCCTCCATCATGTTCTCCAACACCAACACTCCCTCCATGGATACCACAAGAGAGCCTGAGGTTCTCATGCCCAAGGAGGAGAACCCGAGACTGAAGCAGCTCGCAACAAAGTCCCGCTTCGCTTACGATGAGAACGGCAAGGAGGTTCCGAAGATCAAGGTCGTCGGACTCCGCGACGCTCTGTTTGAGTCTATCATCGACAAGTTCTACGAGGATCCGACCCTCATCGCATACGGCGAGGACAACAGAGACTGGGGCGGCGCGTTCGCCGTTTACCGCGGTCTCACCGAGGCTCTGCCATACCACCGCTTCTTCAACGCGCCTATCTCCGAGTCCGCGATCGTCGGCTCCGCCGTCGGTTACGCTATGGCAGGCGGCCGCGCTATCGTCGAGCTTATGTACGCCGACTTCATCGGCTGCGCAGGCGACGAGATCTTCAACCAGCTCTCTAAATGGCAGTCGATGAGCGCAGGCATCCTCAAGATGCCCGTGGTCGTCCGTGTGTCCGTCGGCTCCAAGTACGGCGCACAGCACTCTCAGGACTGGACCGCGCTCTGCGCACACATCCCCGGACTCAAGGTGTTCTTCCCCGCTACTCCTTACGATGCAAAGGGTCTTATGAACGCGGCGCTTCGCGGCACCGACCCCGTCATCTTCTTCGAGAGCCAGCGCATCTACGACATCGGCGAGAAGTTCCACGAGGGCGGCATCCCGACCGACTACTACGAGGTCGAGCCGGGTCTGCCGGACGTAAAGCGCGAGGGCAAGGACGTTACGATCCTCACGATCGGCGCCGTTCTGTACCGTGCGCTTGACGCGGCAAAGATCCTGTCCGAAAAATACGGCATCGAGGCTGAGGTCATCGACGCACGCTCGATCGTTCCGTTCAACTACGAGCCTGTGATCGAGAGCGTCAAGAAGACCGGCCGCATCATCATCGTCGGCGACGCAGTCGATCGCGGTTCCGTTATGCGCGACATGGCGTCCAACATCACCGAGATGGCGTTCGACTATCTCGACGCTCCGCCGGCTGTATTCGGTTCCCGCAACTGGATCACGCCTGCGTTCGAGCTTGAGCGCCACTACTTCCCGCAGGCTGAGGGCATAATCGACGTTATCTCCGAGAAGCTTCTGCCCATCGAGGGTCGCGTCTGCACGATAAACGAGACCGAAGCCGAGCACGTAAATCGCTCGAAGAAGGGCGTCTGAGCCGTCCGACAATAATCAAGCAGTCAAATACGGGCTGTCGCTTCGCCGCGGCAGCCCGCTTTTCTTGAAGCTCTGAGGGCACGATCCGAACACGGATATAGGAGAGAGGAGATGCAAAATGAAGATACGAGAGCTGTTTTACGATCTGTGCGCCATGGCGCCGGATCACGATTACACGAACACCTGCGACACCTGCAAGATTGGCGATCCCGATGCCGAGATCACGGGCGTTGCGGTGGCGATGATTCCAACGCCGAAGGTGATGCGTGAAGCGTCGCGCCGCGGTGCGAATTTTCTCATCGTACACGAGCCGATGTTTCACCGACACATGGACGACGAAATCCCCGACCGCGCAGCCGCGATGAAGCGGGAGCTTGCGCAGAAGCTCGGGCTGACCGTATTCCGCTATCACGATCACGCGCACGCCGCAGTGCCCGACATGATATGCGCGGGCGAGCTTAAATACATGGGGTTTGACGAGGATGCGGGCACGCTTGAGCCTGTTCGCTACGCCGTAAACAGGTTTCGTCTGCGCGAGGCGACGACGGCGCGCGAGCTTGCATGCCGGATTGAAGAAAAGCTCGGCATCCGTCACGTGCGCATTGTCGGTGATGCCGATGCTCCCGCAAAGCTCATCGGGTGTTCGTTCGGCGCTGTCGGCGGGATCGCACAAGAGGTCGAGGCGTGCGATGTCGTTATCGCGGGCGAGATCTGCGAGTGGGCGGACGCGGAGCTTGTGCGCGACTACGCCGAGCTTGGTATTCCGAAGGCGATGCTCATTCTCGGTCACGTCGGAAGCGAGCGCGCCGGGATGATGCACATATGCGACATTATCGCGGCGCGTTATCCCGAAATCCCGACGTCATACATAGAGTGCGGCGAGGTATACTCCTATACCGACTGAGCCGCACCGATCGTTTTTGCGAAAACTGCGTAGTTGCTTGACACCCGTCGCGGCGATTGATATAATAATGAAAAGATAACACGATCACCAAAACGAAAGGCTGTACAATGACTACACTCACAAAACAGATAAAGAAAATAAAAGCCGCCGACATGAACGGCACGGCTACTACCCCGCCGATCGGCGGATTCGGCCGCCCTGCGCAAAGCGGCAACACATCTCTCGGTGAGCTTGAGGGGCTTTTTGTCGGATACGGTCAGGTTTCGACCGCTTTCCCATACAAGATGCAGAATATGTACTCGTCCGAGCTTCACGATTCCGAGATCGAGACCTACGTTCTTGAGAACGAGCACCTGCGTGCGGAGTTCTATCCGTCGCTCGGAGGCAAGCTCTCTTCCCTGTTCGACAAGGATGCCGGACGCGAGCTGCTTTTTGCGAATCCCGTCATCCGCCCGCGAAATCTCGCGCTGCGCAACGCATGGATGTCCGGCGGAGTTGAGTGGAACTGCGGTATTTTCGGCCATCACGTTCACACGTGCGACCAGCTTTTCGTTGCCGAGACCGCGCTCGACGACGGCACGCCCGTACTCCGTATGTACGAGTATGAGCGCATCCGCAGAGCGGTAGTGCAGATGGACTTCTTCCTGCCGGAGGGATCAAAGCTTCTTTTTGCGCGCATGAGGATCACGAACACCGTACCCGAGGTCACTCCGATGTACTGGTGGAGCAACATCGCCGTAAGAGAGGAACCGGACGGGCGCGTTATCACCATGGCGGACGGCTCATACGTTGCCGAGGGCGGAGTGTCTCTCATTCCTCTGCCGGTGAACAAAGGCGTTGAAGTCACCTACCCGACTAACACGCCGATCTCCATGGACTATTTCTACAAGATCCCCGAGAAGGCGAGAAAGTTCGAGTGCTACGTAAACTCCGACGGATACGGCTTTGTCGAGTGCTCGACGTCGAGGCTGAAGGGCCGCAAGCTGTTCGTATGGGGTCAGGGAGCCGGCGGCGACCGCTGGCAGGGATACCTCACCGGCGAGGGCGACGACGGACGTTACGTCGAGCTTCAGGCGGGACTTGCTCATTCGCAGTACGAATGCCTGCCGATGCCGCCCAAGACCACATGGGAGTGGCTTGAGGGATACGGCGCGATTTCCGGCGACGCAGACAAGCTGCACGGACGCTGGAAGGAGGCTCAGGCTGAAGCCTCTGCGGCGCTTGACGGCATCATAACCAACGATCGCATGGAGGAGATACTCTGCGAGACATACGGCATGGCGACTTCTCCCGCAAAGAAGCTGCTCGAGTGCGGCAGCGGTTGGGGTGCGCTTGAAAATATGCGACGCCGGCACGACGGCGAGGATCTCATGACGCCGCATCTTGATTTCGGCGAGGTCGGCGAAGAGCAGCGCGACTGGGTACACCTGATGGAAGCAGAGTGTCTGCCGGAGCATGATCCCGCGGACGTTCCCCCGTCATATATGCTTCAGCCGGAATGGACAAAGCGGCTTGAGGCGGCGGCACGCGGCGGCGATCGCTACAACTGGTACACGCATCTTCACCTCGGACTTATACATCTCGTATCCGGCGACATGGCGGCAGCATCCGCCGAGATCGAGCGCTCGCAGGAGCTGCGTCCGTCCCCGTGGGCGGTATACGCACTGGCGCACATCGCTCTTGCGACCGATCACGCAAGAGATGCGGCGGTGCTCGCGATACGCGCGGCGCTGATGCGTCCGAACGATCTCTCCCTTGCAAAGGAGGCGATCACATACGCCGCACAGCTCCGTATGTTCACAAACGTTGATGAATACATAAGCACTCTGACCGACGAGCAGAAGGCGTGCGGACAGATAAAGATGTATATGCTCTTCACATACGTGAAGAAAGGCGATATTGAAGCGGCAGAACAGCTCTTCCTGAAGGACGGCGGCATCAACGTTCCCGACATCCGCGAGGGCGAGAACACGGTCACCGATCTGTGGCTCGAGCTTGAGGAGCTGAAAGCAAAGCGCGACGGCAGGGAGTTCGACCGCAACACAGCTGTTGTACCCGAGCAGTTTGACTTCCGCATGGGCGTGCCGAGAGAAAAGCCGAAGTTCGGACGCGCGGCTGACGCTCAGGCGAGAGCCGATCGCGGCGAAGCATAAGCCATACGCACCTGCGGCTGCGTCATTTCAAGGTAAGGCACATGAAACTTGTACGTGATCCTAAATTTTATAAGACATTTTTTGCTCTGACATTCACGATCGCTCTGCGAAACGTGATAGTCTTCACGGTAAATCTCGCGGACAGCGTAATGCTCGGGCAATATTCCGAGGCGGCGCTCTCCGGCGTGTCGCTCGTGAATCAGATACAGTTCCTTCTCCAGCTTCTCGTGATGGGAGTCGGAGAGGGCGCACAGATATTCATTTCCCGCGCGTGGGGTGCGGGAGACCGCGATACCATACGCAAAATGGTCGGCATTTCCGTGAAATCCGCCGTGGCGGTATCGCTTGTGCTTCTTGCGATAGTTGCGGCGGCACCTGCGGGAGTTCTGTCCCTGCTTGCGACGTCCGATGCGTTTGTCTCCGAGGGAGTCGGTTATCTGAAGATAATCTACTTCTCATATCCGATCTTCGCGATAAGCACGGCGCTCATTATCGCAAACAACGGCGTCGAGACGGCAAGTCTCGGATTTGTCACCTCGATCGGTGCGCTCGTTATCAACGTAGCGCTCAACTGGTGCCTGATATACGGCAATCTCGGATTTCCCGAGCTTGGCGCGAGAGGCGCTGCGATCGCGACGCTGTGCGCACGCATTGTAGAATGCGCGGCGGTTATAATATACACGTTTGTCATCGACAAAAAGATAGGTATGTGGCTGCGCGACATCTTCTCGCGCATTGATATGCGCCTGTTCCGCGATTTTCTGCGCCGTGGGCTGCCCGTTTTCTTCTCGAGTCTCATATGGGGCGTCGCAATGACGATCCAGCTTGCGATACTCGGGCACATGGGCGACGCGGCAATCACGGCAAACAGCATTTCAAACACGCTGTTCCAGATCATCACGGTGGTGACGTATGCCTCGGCAAGCTGCACATCGGTAATGATGTCCAAGGCGATCGGCGAGGGTCGCGACGACATGATTCGCCCGTATGCGCGGACGTTTCAGCTCCTCTTCCTCGGAATCGGCATCGTTACGGCGTCGCTTCTCTTCTTCTGCAAGAACTACATCATTCTGCTCTACGACGTATCGCCCGAATCACGCGCCATGGCGCTCAAGTTCATGACGATCCTGTCGGTGACAGTGCTCGGCACGTCGTACCAGATGCCGTCTCATACGGGGATCGTGCGCGGCGGCGGCGACACGGCATTTGTGTTCAAGGTGGATTCAATATTCATGTGGGGCATCGTTCTGCCGTGCTCGACTGTCGCGGCATTTGTGCTGAAGCTGCCGCCGGAAGCGGTGTTCTTCATCCTCAAGAGCGATCAGCTCATCAAATGCGCCGTTGCGGCGATAAAGGTCAACAGCTTCAACTGGGTCAAGCGCGTGCAATCATAACAAAAAGGCGGATAGCAAAGTGAAAATTATAATGGCAGTGGATTTCGGCGACGCACGAACGGGGCTTGCGGTGAGCGATGCCGCAGGTCTTATGGCGCACGGCGCCGGCTGCATAAAATCGAACGGCTTCAAGACTGTCGCGGAGGCTGTCGCACGTGAGGCGGCGGCACGCGGAGCGGAGCTGATCGTTGTCGGCAATCCGATCAACATGAACGGGAGCGAGGGTCCGCGCTCGCAGAAATGCCGCGAATTTGCGGCGATGCTTGGCGAGATATCCGGGATTCCGGTCGAGCTGTTTGACGAGCGTCTCACGACGGTCAGCGCACATCGCTTTCTCTCGGACACGAATGTGCGCGGGGCAAAGCGGAAAAGCGTCGTAGATGAGCTGTCGGCAACGCTGATCCTCGAAAACTACATGGAAAAGGCGAAAAACGTGGGAGAGCTTTCATGAGCCGCCGGGTCATCGTTACGGGCGGCTCGCGCGGGATCGGCAGAGCCGCAGTCGAGAGATTCGCCAAAGCCGGCGACAGCGTCGCGTTTCTCTACCGCGCGGCGGATGCGGCGGCAGATGAAGTATGCCGCACGGCCGGAGCCGTAAGCATTCGCGCCGATGTCGGAGACGCGGGAGAATGTGCGGCGGGGATCGCCCGCGCGACAGAGATCCTCGGCGGAGTTGACGTTCTCGTATGCTCGGCGGGTATCGCCCACATAAACTTTCTCGACGCGACGACGGACGATATGTGGTCACGCCTAATGTCGGTGAACGCCGGCGGCGTATTCACGGCGATCCGCGAGGCTGTGCCGCATATGCTGCGGCAGAAGCACGGCAGGATCGTGACGCTCTCGTCGATCTGGGGCATTTCCGGTGCGTCGATGGAAGCGGCGTATTCGGCGACAAAGGCGGCTGTGATCGGTCTGACAAAGGCGGCGGCGCTTGAGCTTGCGCCGAGCGGGATCACGGTGAACTGCGTCGCTCCCGGCGTGATCGACACCGAGATGAACGCGGCGCTGAGCGAGAGCGATCGCGCGGCACTTGCGGATGAGATACCGCTCGGGCGATTCGGCACGCCTGCGGAATGTGCAGAGGCGATATTCTTCCTTGCGTCCGACGCGGCGTCGTACATCACGGGACAGGTACTCGCGGTAAACGGAGGTTTCGGCTCATGACGTTCGAGCGGCACGTTCTTACGCGGGACGAATACTTCATGCTTGAAGCGCTGAAGGAAGGGATGGCGGCAGCAGATCGCGGCGAGATCCCAGTCGGTGCGGTGATCGTGCGGGACGGCAAGATCATTGCCCGCGCGGGCAATATGCGCGAGCGCGCAAAATCCGCCGTGGCTCATGCGGAGACGCTTGCGATCGAGGAGGCGTGCGCCGTGCTCGGTGGGTGGAGGCTTATCGGATGCGAGCTTTTCGTGACGCTTGAGCCGTGTCCGATGTGCGCGGGTGCGATCGTGAACGCGCGGATCCCGCGTGTGGTTTACGGTGCGGCCGACGCAAAGGCGGGCGCGATGGGCGGGCTGTTCAACATGGACGAGCAGGCGCTGAATCATCATCCCGAGATAGTTCGCGGAATTCTCGCAGACGAGTGCTCGGCGGCGCTAAAGGATTTCTTCAGGCTGCGCCGGGCGGGCGGCGGATTTGATCCGTCGGCATCATGGCGGAAGAAGTCCGGTAAGTAGTCGCTCGGCACGAGCTTTACTCTTGAAATAAAAACGGCAGTCCGACAAAGCTGCACAACACAAAACCCCATTCGTACAGATTACGAATGGGGTTCGTTTTTTACCGAGTTTTATTTTCCGACGCAAAAGTGCGAGAAGATGCCGGACACGACCTCCTCGGAGACTCCGCGGCCATCCGTTCGGCGGAGCGCCGCAAGCGCAAGCTCCACGGTGGTGCACACCGCGTCCTCCGGCTCACCCGAAGCCAGTGCCGCTGCCGAGTCGCACAGGAGGGACGCTGCAAGATCAAGCTCCGCCTTGCGCGATGCGTCCCACACCACGGCGTCATGCGACACGTCAATCTCACCCGCGCCGTATTTCGAGAGGATAAGCTCGCGCAGCGAGTCCACGCCTTCGCCGGTCGCCGCCGAGACAACGCACAGATCGTCGTGATGCTCACGCAGGAGCGCAAGCTCACCCTCGTCAAGCACCGTTCCGGTGTCGGCTTTGCTTATGACTGCCACGGTGCAGGCGTCACCCGCCCGCGCGGATATCTCATCCATAATGCGCCGTTCGGCATCGCCGATGTGCGACGCGCCGTCATAAACCGCAAGTACAAGCTCCGCATCGCCGAGTCTGTCGAGTGCGCGGTCGATGCCGATCGACTCGACCGTATCCTCCGAATCGCGGATGCCCGCCGTATCCCACAGCCGCAGCACCGCTCCGCCGATGTCGATCTTGTCCTCGAGCACGTCACGCGTAGTCCCCGCGACATCGGTCACGATCGCGCGATCCTCGCCTGCAAGGGCATTGTAAAGCGTGCTCTTTCCGGCGTTCGGTGCGCCGATTATGACAGTCGGGATCCCGTCTGTCACAGCCCTGCCGAGCCTGAACGTGGATGCGAGCGCACGGCACTCCTCTGCCGCCGCAGTCAGGCGTGCGCATATATCGTTCACGCCGATCTCGTCGATATCCTCATCGGGGTAGTCGATCACCGCGAACAGTGCCGACAGCACCTCCGATATTTTATCGCCTATTGCGCCGAGCCGCTCCGACAGAACTCCGCGTGCGCCTGCCGATGCAAGGCGCATTGCGCTGTCGGTATCGGCGTCAAGGAGCAGTCCTATGCCCTCCGCCTCACTCAGCGTGAGCTTGCCGGAGAGGAAGGCTCTGCGCGTAAACTCGCCCGGTCCTGCGGGAGATGCGCCTGCGGCGAACACCGCTTCAAGCACGCGGCGCGTCACGAGGACTCCGCCGTGGCAGCATAGCTCCGCCATGCACTCGCCCGTGAACGAGCGCGGAGCGGCGTAATACGTCGCAACTCCGGTATCAATCACCTCGCCGCCGAGTACGATCCTGCCGAACACGGCAGTCCTCGGCGCCTCGTCCGGCTTAACCCGTCCCGCCGGGACGAACACACGGCGGAGCACATCCGCCGTCTCATCCCCGCTTATGCGTATCATCGCGACACCGCCGCGGCCGTGCGGGGTCGATATCGCCGCGACCGTCCGTCCCGCGTCAATCATTACGTCCTCCGTGCCACATCGGCGGCAGCGTCTCGACCGACGTGAATCCCGCCTCTTTTATATAGTCCATCGTCTCAGCAAAACGGTAGCACAGAGCATCACGCTCATGCGCGTCGCCCGCAAGGATCAGCCGCGCTCCGCGCTCACGTATGAGACGCAGGATCGGGATGGACGGGTACGGACGGGTCGCGCCGTAGCGGAACATTGCGCCGGTGTTCACCTCGAACACAGCGTCATGCTCGCAAAGTCTGTCGACCGCCTCGAACGCGAGCGCGAGATATTTCGGGTCGTCCTCGGCGAACAGGCACTCGTCGCGGTTGTTCTTCGATATCACGTCAAAAAGTCCGACCGTCACCGGTCCTTCGTCGGCGACCCCGCCGATAAGCTCGTAATAATGCCGCGCAAACGCGAGAAAGTCGCCGCCGTAGAAGTGCTCGAGATCGCTTTGCAGGCGTGGGAGATCCCAGTCCGTCGGAACCCACACGCCGCCGTTATCCATATAGTGGATCGACGCGATGAGATAATCGAAATCGTCCTTCGATATCGGCGAATAGTACCAGTCGTACTCTATTCCGAGATATATGTCGATCTTGCCGTGATACGCCTCGCGCAGCCGTCTGACCTCAGCCTTGAACGGCTCGACGCGCGAGGTGTCCTCGAACGGCATCGGCGAATGGCCGGAAAGCCCGATCGCGTAGCACCCCATCTCTATCGCCGTCTGCACCGTCTCCTCCGGAGTATGACGTCCGTCGCTGTATGTTGTATGTGTATGAAAATCCGCAAAAGCCATGCTTTTGAACATTCCTTTCTTTGCTTTTGTATCCGACAGCCAAAGCTCTGTTGTGCTCCGGAATCGATTATTCCCTTCCGAGTCTGTGACGGATGCGGTGCCACAGTGAATTCGTGTATTCAACCGCTTTCGTTATAGCGTAGAACGCCGAGAACGAGAGGAGCATGAATATTCCGAGAATCAGCCATCCCTGGAGCGACAGTGCGGTCATGCCGAAGAAAGTCCTGCCGAGCAGCGCGATCGCTCCGACTATGCCGACGACGATCGTCACCATAAGCGCCGTTCGCAGTGCATTGAACGGGCGGCAGGTCACAAATATAAGTATACAGCCGATCATGCAGAACAGCACGGTACATATTGTGGACATCTCCCCCTCGGGGATCGAGAACGCGAGGCAGAACACCATGACCCCTACCGTCATTATCAGGTTCGCAAGTCCGGCGGGCGCGGCGCGGTACATGACGTTTGTCATGAATCTGCCGCGGATGAGGCTCTCGTTCGGCTCCATCGCGAGCACGAACGACGGCAGCCCGATCGTCATCACCGAGACAAGGCTGAGCTGTGCGGGCGAGAACGGGTACGGCAGCGCGAATATAAGCGATATTATTGCGAGAAGAAACGAGAAGATGTTTTTCGAGAGGTACAGCGATGCCGAACGCTCGATATTGTTTATAACGCGGCGTCCCTCGGCGACGACCGCAGGCATCGACGAAAAATCCGAATCGAGCAGGACGATATGCGACGCCTGAGAGGCGACGTCACTGCCGGACGCCATCGCGATAGAGCAGTCCGCCTCCTTGAGCGCAAGCACGTCGTTCACGCCGTCGCCGGTCATCGCGACGCATCTGCCGGCGTGCCGCATTGCGCGGACGAGCCGCCTTTTCTGATCGGGAGTGACACGGCCGAACACGGTATACCGCAGCGCAGCGTCGGCTATCGCTTCATCGGTGGTGAGGGTGCGTGCGTCGATGTATGCGTCGGCGCCCCTGATACCCGCGCGTTTTGCGACGCTTGACACAGCCTCGGCGTTATCGCCGGAGATCACCTTGATATAGACGCCCTGTCGCGCGAAGAAACGGAACGTTTCGGGCGCGGCGTCGCGGATCTTGTTCGAGAGAAGAACGAGCGCTATCGGGAGCTTGCGCCCCGGAAGTCCCTCCTCCTCGGGCGAGCCGTAATACCGTGCAAGCAGCAGCACGCGGCAGCCGAGCGCAAGATATTTCTTCGTCACGTCGGCGATATCGACAAAATTCGCTCCGAGGATCACGTCCGGTGCGCCGAGCAGATACGACTCATCGTCGTGGAATGAGACTGCGCCGTACTTCTTCGACGAGGTGAACGGCATGACCCGACTTGCGGTCTGCGTCGCCGCTCCCGTAAAGTAGCGCTTGAGCGCGATCATAGTATCGTTATCCGCCTGCATGGCGTAAACGTAGTCCGACATGAGCATGACGATGTCGTCGCGCGTAAATCTGTCGGGGCAGAGCGGGCAGATGTCCTCGACCGTCATCTTGTTTTCGGTGATCGTACCGGTCTTGTCCACGCACAGCGTATCGACGCGGGCAAGAGTCTCGATGCAGCCAAGCTCGTGGACAAGCGTATTCTTCTTCGCGAGGCGGAGGACGCTTGCGACGAGCGCAAGGCTCGTGAGCAGGTAAAGCCCCTCGGGGATCATACCGATCATGGCGGCAGCGGTGCTGATGATCGCAGCCTTCCACGTATCTCCGAGGATATAGATCTCCTTAAGGTAGAGCGCGATCCCGATCGGGATCAGTGCGATGCCGATCCACTTGACAAGCTTCGAGAGCGAGTTCATCATCTCAGACTTACCGCGATTTTTCGTGCGCTTCGCCTCAAGCGTCAGCTTTGATGCAAACGAATCCTCGCCGACGTGCGTCAGGCGTGCCGTGCAGGCTCCGCTGACGATGAAGCTGCCGGAGGTGAGCGTATCACCCGGATTTTTGCGGATCTCGTCAGCCTCTCCGGTGATAAGCGCTTCGTTCGCGAGGCAGAATCCCTCCGTTACGACGGCGTCGGCGAATATCTGATTTCCGGCGGTGAAGCGGACGATATCGTCGCGAACCGTCTCGCTCGTATGGATCTCCGATGCCGCGCCGTCGCGTATCACGGTGCATTTCTGTGACGTGACGAGCGCCATGCGGTCGAGCGTGCGTTTGGAGCGCAGCTCCTGCACGATACCGATGGCGGAGTTTGAGATCACGACCCCCATGAACGAGAGATTCTCAAGCTTTCCCGTAATAAGGATAAGCACGGCGATTATGGTGAATATAAGGTTGAAGTATGTACAGATATTGGTGAAGAATATCTGACCGACCGTTTTCGTCGGAGGGTCTATATCGCGGTTGAAAAGCCCTGCCGAATACCTTTCGCGCACCTCGGCTGAGGTAAGGCCGTATGCGGGATCGGTATTTTTCACCGGAACGTCGCGTCGCGGCGCGCTTTGTTCTGCACTTTTCTTTTTGTTTGTCATTTATCTCTCCCAGTATTTGCGGTCAAGCGATCTGAGCTGAAGCGCCTCGGCGATATGCGGTGCGCCGACGCGCTCATCCCCCGCGAGATCCGCGACTGTTCTTGCGACGCGGAGTATGCGGTCGTAACCTCTTGCGCTCATGCCGAGCCGCTCAAACGCCGCCGACAGGAGGGCAAGCCCCGCCTCATCCGGCGTACAAAGCTCGCGGACACCTGCGCTCTCGAGCGCCCCGTTGGGGCAGCCCTGTCTTGTCTGCGCGATCTGCGCGGCACGCTCGACTCTCTCTCGCACTGCGGCTGACGGCTCGGACTTTGACGTATCCGACAGCTCGCCGAACGACAGTGCGGGCATCTCGATCTGTATATCAATTCGGTCGAGCAGCGGACCGCTGATCCTTGACAGATACTTTGCGATATCGGACGGGCGGCACGTACATTTGCGCACGCCGGAGCCGAAATAGCCGCATTTACACGGGTTCATTGCGCACACGAGCATAAACGATGCCGGGAACACGGCTCGCGCGGCGGCGCGGGTTATCGTAACGCGCCCGTCCTCGAGCGGCTGACGCAGCGATTCCGTGACGAGCTTATTGAACTCGGGCAGCTCATCGAGGAAAAGCACGCCCCTGTGCGCAAGCGAGATCTCGCCGGGTGTCGGCACCTTTCCTCCTCCGACGAGGGCGGGTGCGCTCATTGTATGGTGCGGTGCGCGGAACGGGCGCACTCTCGGGATCGGGTCATCGGGGTCGATGCAGCCTGCGGCGGAATGTATCTTTGCGCTCTCGAGCGCCTCGTCGTAGCTCATCTCGGGCAATATTGTCGGCAGCCGTTTAGCGATCATGGATTTGCCGGAGCCGGGAGGGCCGATCAAGAGGATATTGTGTCTGCCTGCGGCGGCGATCTCCATTGCGCGGCGCGCGCGTCCCTGCCCTTTGATATCCGAAAAATCTATGGTGCTCGTCTGCGCCTTATGTATATCATGCGGCTCGGCTCGGCGAAGCCCGTCGCCTGTGCGGAAATAGTTGACGATATCGCTGACGGTTGCTGCCGCCAGCACCTCGAGTCCGGGGATTGCTGCCGCCTCGGCGGCGTTTCCCTCGGGGACGATAAGGTGGCTGACACCTGCGGCTTTTGCGGCGATCGCGATGCACAGTGCGCCGCGGACGGGTCGAAGCTCGCCTGACAGTGACAGCTCGCCGATTATGCAGTAGTCGCCGAGTTCACTGTTCTGCGGGATCACGCCTCCGGCGCAGAGTATTGCGGTGAGGATGGCTGCGTCGAGCGCGGAGCCTTCTTTTTTGCGGTCGGCGGGGGCGAGGTTAACGACGATCTCCGCCTCGGGAAACTCAAGTCCGCTGTTATGCGTTGCGGACTCGACGCGGATGACTGACTCTTTGACGGCTGTATCCGGAAGTCCGACGATCGACAGTGACGGCAGTCCGCGCGTAATACTGCACTCGACTGTGACGAGGTATCCGTCCACCCCGATTATTCCGCCGGAAAACACGTATGTCAGCATGGTTCCACGTCCTTTCGGATTTTATATGTACGCCCGCGCGGGCGCTCATTTGAATTTTGCTATATTCTCCGCGAGTTCTCGGAACTCGCTCGTTCCGTGCGCCATATGCGCCCGTTTCAGGATCTCACGCTTTTCTTCGTCGCTCATTCGGTCAAGGCCCGCTATTGCGGCGTCGTTTCCGGCGATCATCTCCGCAAGCGCGTGCGGCATCTCAACCGTTTTATCGCTTCCCGTACTCACATCATCACCCCCGCTGTCAGTATTCCACCGACGCGGGGTTTTTATATATTGATTTTTAAGGACATGGAGCTTTCTGCGGGAAACCCCTTTTTGACAAAAGGTGTTTCCCGCACCCTTCCCCAAAAAGACACGAATAAATGGATTTATTGCGAGAGGAGATTTTTGAAAAAATCCCCTCTCGCGCTCTCCCTAAAAACTTTTTACCTATTGAAAAGATATAGCAAGTGCAGAGCTTTAGCCAAGGCTCCCTTGTGTAAAGGGAGGCTTGGGTCTGCCGAAACTCCACGTCTGTGGCGGGAGCCGCGAGAGCGGAAACCGCTCACTTGCAGTTTCCTGATAGTTTAGATAAACCATATCGTGGGATACCACTCGGTTTCAGCTTCGGAATCCGTCTTGCACAAACCAAGTAAATGCAGTCAGTTTGAAGCTTTTTGCGCCACTTTTTCTCGAAAAAGTGGCACGTCCCCCTCTAAACCAGCCCGTCCCTCTAATTATTTTATCCGTACAATGCCATCGCGCTTGCCCGACGATAACAGGATCGCCGACAGCGAGAGCGCGCAAAGAACAAACGACGCCGCGAAGCAAACAAAGAAAAATCCCGATACCGACGAGCCGCGATAAAGCCCGAAAAGCGGCGAGAGAAATATCGCCGACAGCGGCAGCATCCCCGACGGGAACGCAAGCGATAAAAGCGACAGCACCGCGCACGCCCCCCAGTATATCGCAAATCCGATTCCCACGCGCCCCTCGGACGCGTATATAGCAAGCGTCAGCGTCGAAAGCCACAAAAGCAGGTATATCGCCGTCACCGATACCTGAAGCGAGTCAACATCACCGCCTCCGCCGAGCATCGCCTCCGCGTAAGGAACTATGTTTATCATCATGCACCCGATTACCGATACGCCCGGCAGTACGCAAACAAGCAAACGCAGCGCCGACGACGCGCGTATGTGCGCTATCACACCGATCAGTACCGCGCACATTATCGCAGCTACAACCGCCGTCACAACCTTCGCCGTCCCGGACGGCAGACCCGACGCGCCGATCGGCAGAAATACCGCCGCCGCAGGGTACGGAATGTGGCGGTATATCACCCCCGCCGACAGGACCTCTCCCATTACGGCGGACGCTACCGACAGCCCGAGCGTAAACAGCCAGTATATAAGCGCTCCCACGCTCGCCCCAAGCTGCTCACTCATCGCCGCAGCCGTAATGTATACCCCCCACAGGGATACGTACAGCACCGGCACCGCCGTGCTCGCAGCCTCCGACGCGGCAAACACGAATCCGAGCGCCGCAAAGCCGAATATCATCAGTATGAGCGTTAAAATAAACAGTATCTTTTTCATCTGTTGTGTATCATTATCCGAAACTCCCGCGTGCCGCGCCGATCAGAACACCACTCGCTCCACCGACACGCATTTTTTCTGCGATTCGTCTATAACAAACAGCACACCGTGCGCCGCAGGGTTTTCCGTCGCCGCCGTGCACCTGATCGGTATTCTTTCGCGGAACCGACGGATGATCGCCTCGCGATCCATTCCAAGTATGCCCGTATCCGAGCCGCACATTCCGAGGTCGCTTATATATCCCGTGCCGCCATCGAGAATTCGCTCGTCAGCAGTCGCCACGTGTGTGTGCGTACCCCAGACAGCCGCCACCCTGCCGGCGAAATACCAGCCGAGCGCCTCCTTCTCCGACGTCGCCTCGGCGTGAACGTCGATCAGCGCTATATCATACTTCCCTGCGTTATCGCGCAGGATCCTGTCGCCGCAGTCGAACGCGGAGCCGACCGGCTCCATGAAAACGACTCCCGCAAGATTTATGCAGAGCACGCGGAACCCGCGCACGTCCGCAATATAGTATCCCTGACCGGGCGCCGCGTCCGGATAGTTCGCGGGGCGGATCAGCGCCGGATTCTCCTCAAAATAGCGATATATCTCGCGCCGCTGCCAGCTGTGATTGCCTCCGGTGATTACGTCGGCGCCGGCGTGGAACAGCGCGTCCGCCGACGACGGCAGAATACCGTTCCCATCTGCGGAGTTCTCTCCGTTCACGACGACAAGGTCGGCGCCGATCTTCTCACGGAATCCTGCAAGACGCCTGCCATCCGCAAGGTATTGCGTTCCGCATGAGCTTACAACGTCGCCGAGCGCAAGTATTTTTATCATGAATTATTCCTTTCCGTCGCAAAAGCTTCGCCTGAACTGAAACGGCACCCCGCCAAAAAACAACGGAGTGCCTTGAAATTTCTTTCTCTCTCTCTGATGAGCGGACTCCGGCATCCGTCCTCATCTGCCGCGTCTGCGGCGGTTGTAATCGGACTTCGGGTTTACGATCTCGCGCCAGTCGAGATCCCCTCGGTCAAGCGCACAGACGAGCACCTCCGCCGTCGCAATGTTCGTTGCAACGGGGACGTTGTGGACGTCGCAGAGACGCATGAGGTTGTACTCGACCTCGCTGCGCCCGAAATCGGGAGAGGTCGATCTGAAATAAAGGAGGACGTCTATCTCATTATAGGAGATGCGGGACGCAATCTGCTGCTCTCCTCCCTGCTCTCCGGCAAGCAGTCGTGTGATAGAAAGCCCGGTTGCGTCGGCAACGTATTTTCCGGTAGTCGCAGTCGCGCAGATATTGTGCTTGCTGAGTATGCCGCAATACGCTATACAGAACTGTGTCATCAGTTCCTTTTTGGTGTCGTGTGCGATCAGAGCTATTTCCATGTCGTCCATCCTTTCCCATGCGGTATCTATATAAATTTATGTTATGCGAAATTCAGAGTGCGCGGCGTTTTGAAATGCCGCCGATTCCCTCAAAAAGCTTTACGTATTCTCCCTCAAGGCGTGCCGCGATATTCCCGAATGCGGTACGCGCTCGCCCCTCCGGCGGACGTATGCCCGATTCTCCCGCGAGCATCAGCGTGCGGTCGTGCGGGACGATCCCCGCGCACATCACACCCGAGCCGTCTATTATGTCAAGTATGCCGGCTCTCTCCCCGCTGTACGCCTCGCGCCACTCAAAATCGTTTATGACAAGGCGACAGTCGCGCACACCCGAATCCTTCAGCCTTGCGGCAGTCGCTTCGGCTGCGCGTATGCTCGCCGGCTGCTGCGTCGCGATGATGAGCGCCGTATCGGCAAAGCTTTTGCATATATCGGGCGCTGCGGTCATTCCCGCAGTATCGCATATAACGTAGTCGGCTCCCGCCGCTGCCTCAAGTCCGACAAGAGCGGCTGTGAGCGCATCGCCCGCAAAATCGTCTGCCGAATACACGGCAGGACCGGGGCAAAGCGACAGCGCATCAATACGCCACGGATGAAGAAGCGCGTCGGCAGGACTGCACCGTCCGGCGGCGACATCGCCGATATCGAAGAGCGCGTGCGACTCCTCGCCGAGCATGAGGTCGAGGCATCTGCCCGACAGATCGCAGTCGCACAGGAGGACTCGCCGTCCGCGCTCTACAAGCGTGAGCGCGATCCCGGCGGACACGGTGGACTTACCGATGCCGCCCTTGGTCGAGGTTACAACAATTTTCAAGCGCCGCACCTCCCGTCGATACACAGCCTGTCCGGGTCTCGGTTACCCGCCAAAGCCTACAATGATACACGTCTATTATACCACGATTTAGTGAATAATGTCAATGGTATACGTGAGAAATTACACGTTTTTTGCACGCGGCAAAACGCGCTCCGGTTTTCATCGCAAATCCCGCCATATTACACACTGCTGACGTTTCCGCACCCGCGCAAAACTGCCGTTGCGCCATTGCCCGTCGAAAGGATACGCTAATCGACACAGACGCATCGACACGGAAACGGCGGCGCACGGTATAAAATAGTGAAAAAAGCTCGGAGGCATACCAAAGTGAAAAAAAGACGTGAAAAAGTACATATCACCCCGGCACCGGACATTGCGGGTGCAAACATCAGCGAGTGCGCACGGGCGGATAGCGTGCCTGCCGCTCCGCTGACTCTCGGCGAACGGATCCGCCGGATCCCGGCGATCGCCCGAGCATCGGAGCTTGCGGCGCGGCTTTCCGGGGAGCGCGAAAGGCTTATGACGCTGCTTCTGCCGATGCTCTACACCCTGATATTCTCGGAGATCCCGTTTGAAATGGGGACATATCCCTTCGGGATCAGCGCGGTATGCGCCGCAGCATCGGGCGCGCCGCTCATTCTCGCCGTCGTCGGCGCGACGGCATCCTCGTTTTTCGTTCGCGGAGGCGTTTTCATTGCAGCAGCGGCGGTACTCGGTGCAGCGGCAATATTCCTTGCGGAGAAGCTGTTCGGCGAGCGTGCACGGCACAGTCTCACGTTCAGATGCGCGGTATCGCTCGTCATGAACATCGCCGCCGTTCTTGCGATGTCGGCGAAGGGCGGGATCTCCTTCTTTGAGTTGTGCTCGGTCGTACTGATGTTCGCGGCAGCGCCGCCGCTCACCTGCGCTCTCAGCTCGGTATTCACCGAGGATGGACGACGCACGCCGCTCGTTGAAGCGGGAATATGCGCACTTCTCTTCACGGCGGCATACAGTCTGCGCGGCGCGGGCACGCTCGGCGAATCGGCAGCAGAGGTGCTATCGCTCGGCGTCACGCTTGTGGCATCGTATTCGTTCGGGATCCACCGAGGTGTCATGGTCGGGGTGGCGTTCGGTCTTGCGGCAGCGCCCGAGCTGACGCTTATTTACCCATGTGCCGCGATAATTTCGGGGGTTCTGTCGGGGCTGTCGGCGGCGGCAGCGGTCGGGACTGCGGCTGTTGCGGCGCTTGCGCTCGGCGTACTTGAGGACGGTGCCCCCGCCATCGGGCGGCTGTTTCCCGAATTCATGTTTACGGCGGCTGTCACGGCGCCGATACTGCATTACAAGCTGATCCCGCTATCTGCGCCGCTGTCGGGCAATACGGGGCGCGGCGCGCCTGAGATTTCCGTAGCAAAGGATCGTGCGGAATCCTCGGGGCGCAAGATATACGCGATCTCCGAGAGTCTCGGGGCGCTTGCGGGGGTGATGAGCAGTATGTCGCGCGCGTTCTCGCGCCCGTCGTTATATGAGCTGCGGCAGATGTGCGACGAAGCGTTTGATGAGAGCTGTGCGGCGTGCGCGAGCCGCGACATTTGCTGGGACAGGGAGTACCGCGAGACGGCGGGGTCGCTCACGAAGATAGCGACTGCGCTCCGCCGCGACGGGCACATCGGGATCACGGCGCTGCCCGACGGGGTACGCGGGAGGTGCCGCTCGGGTGAAGCGATCGTCGGGCGGATAAATCTCGGCTGTTCGATGAGGACGCGGGCGGCGGCTGCAAGCGACAATGCGGCGGTCACGGCGGAAGATTTTACGGCGATGTCGAAGATTCTGGCGGACATGACCGAGCGCACTGACGAGGAATTCGAGAGGGATCGCGACGCGTCGGCGCTTCTTGAGAAGGCGCTTGCCGGGATCGGGATCGGTGCTGCCGAGGTATCGGTATACGGGACGCGGCGGCGCAGGGTATTCGTGCGCGGGCTTGGGCTTGAAGCGGGCGCGGGCAGCGAGGAGGTACGGCGCGCGGCAGAGCGGATACTTGAGTGCGGGCTGTCATCTCCCGAATACACGATAGACGGCAGGAGTGTGACGATGAAGATGCACACGCGGGAGCGGTATTCCGCCGTGGCGGGGCGTCACTCCGTTGCCAAGGCAGGCGAATACTGCGGTGACTCTGCGGCGTCGTTCACCGGTGACGGCGGGTATTTCTACACGCTGATCGCCGACGGGATGGGGAGCGGCAAAGACGCTGCGCTGACGTCGGGGCTGTGCGCAGTTTTTCTCGAGCGGATGCTCGGAGCGGGGTGCTCGCTCACGGCAGTACTTGAGATGCTTAACGAATTTCTCGCACGGCGGAGCATGGAATGCTTCACGACGGTTGATCTGATGGAGCTTGATCTTGTGACGGGTGAGGCGAGGTTTGTAAAATCGGGGGCGGCGCCGTCGTTTGTTCTGCGGAAGGACAAGTTGTTCCGTCTCGCGTCCGAGACTTATCCGGTAGGGATCGTTCGGTCGTTCGACGGAGAGGTGATACGCTTTTCGGCGATGGCGGGCGACATTGTTATAATGTTATCCGACGGGGTTGTCCCCGACGGTGAGGAATGCCCATGGTTATACGATCTGTTATGCGGCAGCGACCCGCTTTTCGCCGGCACGATATCGCCTGCGGAGGCGGCACGCAGGATCTCCGACACGGCGGCACGAATCACGGGAAGTCGCGATGACATTTCCGTTGCGGTGGTAAAGATAGGCGACGCGTGAGGGGGATACGGTCGCTTTTCGAGGAAGGGATACAGTCGCTTTCTTAAAAGAAAGCGCCGCAAAGAATTTTATACTGGATTTATATAATTGGTTTGTGCAAGACGGAAACTGAAGCTGAAACCGCGAGCTATCCCACGATATAGTCCGTCCAAACTATCAGGAAAATGCACGTGAGCGGTTTCCGCTCTCGCGGCTCCCGCCATGGACGTGGGGTTTGGCACAGAGCGAAGCAAAGGAGACGCGAACCGCTTTTTCGTGAAAAAGCGGCGCAAAAAGCTTCAAACTATATCTGGTAAACAGGTTACTGCACCATATAAACTAAAGCTGAAGGCGAGGGATAAAACCCTCGCCTTTGTTTTATTAAATTATCAGGTGCGCCAAGGGTCCCTTGTGTAAAGGGAGGCTTTTTCGCACCGCATAAACTTAGCGCCTGTCGCTTCATTCCCCGCAAATCTCCACGTCTGTGGCGGGAGCCGCGAGAGCGGAAACCGCTCACGTGCATTTTCCTGATAGTTTGGACGGACTATATCGTGGGATAGATTGCGATTTCAACTGAAGTCTATGTCTTGCACAAACCTATTATATATACCCAGTATAAAGTTCTTTTGGTTCTTTTCTTTCAAGAAAAGAACACGCGTCCCCTTTCCCCAGTCACCCTACTTCCGCTTCGGCTTCTCCGTCTTGACCTTCGCCCAGTACGCCGCAGCAGCAGCCTCAACCTTGTTGTCACCGAAATTGTAGTACCGCCGCCCCGCAAGATCGCGCGGCAGATACTCCTGCGGCACGTAATCGTTCACAAAATCGTGCGGGTATACGTATCCCTCAAACTTCGGCGAGCGCAAATGCTCCGGTACCGCTGTGCCGCGCCCCGCCTTAATGTCCTCAGCCGCAGCGTTTACCGCAAGGTACGCCGTGTTCGACTTTGGCGCGGTCGCAAGCATCACCGCCGCCATCCCGAGCGGGATCCGCGCCTCCGGCAAACCAAGCTCCTTCGCGCTCTGGCAGCACGAGCGCGTGATCACCGCCGCCATCGGGTACGCCAGCCCCACGTCCTCCGACGCGATCACCTGCAGCCTGCGGCACACCGATATTATGTCGCCGCCCTCGAGCAGCTTCGCAACGTAAAACGCCGCCGCGTCGGGGTCAGACCCGCGTATCGACTTTTGCAGTGCGGACAGAAGATCGTAATGCACATCCCCCGCCCCATCAAAGTTCCCCGCAAACAGCGACGGCGCAAGGCGCCGCACGTCATCCGCACCGAGAACCTCGCCGGGGCTGCCGAGCCGCAGCGCAAGCTCAAGCATATTGATCGAGCGGCGCACGTCACCGCCCGCGCCTTCCGCAATCCGCATTATCGCCTCGTGCGTCAGAACTACCGCGCCCTCAACCGCCGCATCTCCGACAGACGCGCCGAGCCGCACGGCGTTTTTCTCGAGAAGCGGCACAAGCTCCGCCGCCGTCACCGGGCGGAACTCAAACACCGACGAGCGCGACAGTATCGCCGGATAAACGTAATAGTACGGATTCTCCGTCGTCGCCGCGATCAGCGTGATCCGCCCGTCCTCCATGTACTCGAGGAGCGACTGCTGCTGCTTTTTGTTGAAATACTGTATCTCGTCGAGGTACAAGAGTATTCCCCCGCTGCCGAACAGCGTTCCCGTCTCCTCGGCTACGCGCTTCACGTCGGCAAGCGACGCCGTCGTCGCGTTCAGCATACGCAGCATCATCCCCGAAGATTTTGCAAGGATAGTCGCCGCCGTCGTCTTTCCCGTGCCGGGAGGGCCGAAGAATATCATGCTCGGCAGCTTGCCCGTCGCGGCGATGCGCCTGAGTATTCCGCGCTCTCCGACAAGCTCCGCCTGCCCCGCCATATCGTCGAAGCTCTCCGGCCGCAGGCGGTCCGCCGCCGGTGTGTTTCCGATAGTCGCCATTTTTCACACAGAGAAAGCGACCGCTCACGCACGCGTGAGGCGCGCAGTCACAGCCGCTTTCTTTCCTTTTCAGATTCAGATTACATTCAGTTTCCGATGATGCCGGGGTCCTCGCCGACTCCGTTGTCGGAGTCCACGCGGACGATCATCCCGTTCTCGAAATATCCCTCGTAGACCCTGCCGTCCGGCCAGGTATATTTTCCGTTGCCGTACAGCGTGTTGAACTTGAACTCGCCCTCGTACACCTCACCGTTTGCCCAGCGGAACACGCCCGTGCCGCTGCAAACGTCGTTCTCGTACTGTCCGGTGTAGCTGTCGCCGCTCGCCCATGTATACGTGCCCTCGCCGCTCTTCATATCGCGGTCGAAGGTGCCGACGTACGTATCGCCGGAGGCAAGCGTCATCTCTCCGTGGCCGCTTCTCATGCCGTTGCTGAACGAGCCGATATAGGTGCTGCCGTCCTTCAGCGTGTACGTTCCCTCTCCGTCCTTGAGTCCGTTTTTGAAGGAGCCGGAATACGTATCACCGTTGACGAACGTATACGTTCCCTCTCCGTTTATGAGGTCGCCGCTCCAGTTGCCGATATACGTATCGCCGTTGGCGTAGAGCATCTTACCCTCGCCGCTCTTCAGCACGCCGTCGAGGCCGCCCTCGTAGATATCGCCGTTTGAATACGTGATACCGCCGACAGCGGAATCCACGTTCGCGTGAAGCCCGATCGAGTAGACGATCTTGCCGTTTTTCGGGCGTCCCGCGTCGTCCACCATTCCGAAGAACTTCACCTTTCCGCCGTCCGCCGTTGTGAGCGACATATATCTGACCCCGCAGAAAAACAGGATCAGCACGATGCCGAGCACCGACACCGCCGCACATATGAATGTGGTGAGAAGCACCTGCTTCGCCGAGCGATGCTTCTTCGGCCGTCTGTTCTGTCTTACCATAATCCTATCTCCTGTACAAGGTCAGCCTGCAAGGCCGCCGACAAAGTTATCAAGCATCTTGAGTATCCACGGGATAAGCGCACGGAAACCCAAAAACACGGGAATCAGCACTATCGCCCACACGACGACGTACAGCACCGTGTGCCGACGCTCGCCGTAGCGCGTTTCGGCTTCGATCCGGCGCTCCTCCGGGATAAAGTAGCGTCCGTCATCGGTCTTATGCACGAGCGAGCCGAAGCGCTCCCGCTTCAGCGCGTGCTTCAGCGTCCAGGATTTCGCAATCCCAAGCTCCTCTGCGGTCTGTGCGCGCTCATCCGAATGGGCGCCTGCCGTGATGATCGCACGGACCGCACGGCCGAGGTGCGTTTGTCTGTACGCCATAAGCGCAATTCCCACCACTATGCCGATATACAGCGCCGCGAGGAAATAATTGAGATTGAAGAAAAACAGCGGAGATTTCAGATTTGCATAGTCGTATGTTGGGTACAGCGCTTCAAAAAATTCTTTGAGAAATTCCATGTGTTCGTCCTCTCCGCCGCAAAGATTATCTGATCTCGGTCTTGCCGCCCATATAGGGGCGGAGCACCTCGGGGATCTTCACGGAACCGTCAGCCTGCAGGTTGTTCTCGAGGAACGCGATAAGCATTCTCGGGGGAGCAACAACGGTATTGTTCAGCGTATGCGCATAAGACTTGGAGTCGCCCTTCACGCGGATGCCGAGGCGTCGAGCCTGTGCATCACCGAGGTTCGAGCAGCTTCCGACCTCGAAATACGTCTTCTGTCTCGGGGACCACGCCTCGACGTCGATCGACTTGACTTTGAGGTCGGCGAGGTCGCCGGAGCAGCACTCGAGCGTGCGGACGGGAATATCCATCGAGCGGAACAGCTCAACGGTATACTGCCACATTTTGTTAAACCAATCAAAACTTTCCTCGGGGCGGCAGATGACAATCATCTCCTGCTTTTCAAACTGGTGGATGCGGTACACGCCGCGCTCCTCGATACCGTGAGCGCCCTTCTCCTTGCGGAAGCAGGGAGAATAGCTCGTCAGCGTGAGCGGGAGCTTCGCTTCATCAAGCGTGGTATCCATGAATCTGCCGATCATGGAGTGCTCGCTCGTACCGATGAGGTAGAGATCCTCGCCCTCGATCTTGTACATCATTGCGCTCATCTCGTCAAAGCTCATGACACCGGTCACAACGTCGGAGCGGATCATGAACGGAGGGATGCAGTACGTAAATCCCTTGTTTATCATGAAATCGCGTGCATATGTGAGCACGGCGGAGTGAAGTCTCGCGATATCGCCGGTGAAGTAGTAGAATCCGTTTCCTGCGACGCGGCGCGCGCTGTCGAGGTCGATACCGTTCAGGCGCTCCATGATCTCGGTGTGATACGGGATCTCAAAATCGGGCACGACCGGCTCGCCGAAGCGCTCTACCTCGACGTTCTCGGAATCGTCTTTACCGATCGGCACGGACGGGTCTATGATATTCGGGATCGTGAGCATGATCTTGCGCACCTTTGCGGCAAGCTCCGTCTCCTTTGCCTCAAGCTCGGCGAGTCTGTCGGCGTCGGCATTGACCTTAGCCTTCAGCTCCTCAGCCTCATCGCGGCGTCCCGCCTTCATGAGGTTGCCGATCTCCTTGGAGTTCTTGTTGCGCGACGCGCGAAGCTCGCTCGCCTCGGTCTGTGTGCGGCGGCTTTCGGCGTCGAGCGCGATCACCTCGTCAACAAGCGGAAGCTTGTGATCCTCGAACTTCTTCTTAATGTTTTCCTTTACGATATCGGGATTCTCTCTCAGAAACTTAATGTCGATCATTGTTTTGTCCTTTCAAATATCTGCTCCGGCGACTGCCGGTCGATTTCGTGTTTTTGGATTATTCCGTGATTTTTGCTCCGCAGATGCGCTCGAGCAGCTCCTCGAGGTCACCGTTATCGGCGTACTCGATCTGCACGACGTGTCTGCCCTTGCCGGAGATGATGCGCACGCGCTTGCCCGTGATCGAAGTCACGCGGCGTTCAAGCTCCTCGATATAATTGACTGTGACTCCCTCGATCACGGGGCTGTCGTCGCCCTGTGCGAGCTGCCTGTTCTCGCGCTTCACCGCCGCTTCGGTCTCGCGCACGGAGAGATTGCGCTTTATTATCTTATTCGCGAGCGGAAGCATCACGTCGCGGTTCTTCAATCCGAGAAGGGTGCGTCCGTGTCCCGCCGACAGCTTGCCCGCACGGATAAGCTCCGACACCTCGTCCGGCAGATCGAGCAGCCTTACGGCATTGGCGACCGCGCTGCGGCTCTTGCCGAGCTTGGCTGCGACCTCCTCCTGGCTCATGCCGTACGTGCGCATAAGCTCGTCATAGGCTCCCGCTTCCTCAAACGGATTCAGATTTTCCCTCTGAATATTCTCGATCAGCGCGACCTGCGCTGCCTTCAGCTCGTCCGCTTCCATGACAATCGCGGGTATCTCCGACAGTCCCGCAAGGCGTGACGCCCTCCAACGGCGCTCGCCGGCGATTATCTCGTACATTCCCTGCGTTGCCGGGCGAACGATTATCGGCTGAAGCACGCCGTGCTGTGCAATTGACTCGGCAAGCTGTGACAGCGGCTCCGCCTCAAACTGCTTGCGCGGCTGATCCTTCTTCGGCTCAACGTCGGCAAGCTTCAGCATCGTGACGCCGTTCTTCTCCTCGGGTGCCGCCTCATCAAACAGATTTCCAAGCCCCCTGTATCCTTCTCTCTTAGGCATTGTAATGTCCTTTCTCCTGATCATATTCCCGTTCTTTCGAGAACTTCCTTTGCGACCTCCATGTACGCAAGGCTTCCTTTGGAATACTTGTCGTATGCGTAGATCGGCATTCCGTAGCTCGGCGCCTCCGACAGTCTTACGTTTCTTGAGATCACTGTGCGAAACAGCTTGTCCCCGTAGTATTTTTTCAGCTCATGCTGAACCTGATTTGCAAGGTTGAGTCTGCCGTTGTGCATCGTGATAAGTATGCCCGTGATGCCAAGACGATCGTTGTACAGCTGTTTTACCTTGCGTATCGTCATGGTAAGCTGCGTCAGTCCCTCAAGTGCGTAATACTCGCACTGCATCGGGATTATCGCACCGTCGCTTGCCGACAGCGCATTCACGGTAAGAAGTCCGAGCGACGGCGGGCAGTCGATGAATATGTAGTCGTAGTCTTCGAGAATCGGCTCAAGCACACGCCGCAGTGCGTACTCACGCTCCTCCATCTCGAAGAGATCAAACTCCGCTCCGGCGAGCGAGATCAGCGTGGGCATCACCCACAGATTGCGGAACTCCGTCGCGAGGATCGCGTCATGTGTATCGCATCCGCCGACGAGCGCATCGTACACCGAGCATTTTACGGTCTTTTTATTGATTCCGACACCGCTTGTGGCGTTGCCCTGCGGATCAAGATCAACGAGTAGCACACGCTTCCCCGTTGCGGCTACCGCAGCGGCTGTGTTCACCGCTGACGTGGTCTTTCCGACGCCGCCCTTCTGATTCGCAAATGATATAATATATGCTTTCATTTTTCATCCGATTCATTTTGTCTTTTTGTCACGTTGTCTTATTATTTTATCACACCTCTCTCTCAAAATCAATGAGCGGACAGTAATTTTGCAAAAAATATTATTGTTTCACGTGAAACTTTTCGGTTTGTCGCCCGATGTGTCAAAAATTGTTTCACGTGAAACTTTCGTTTTAGCAAACAAAGCCGATAAAAATTACTGTTGAATTCGGCGGGGATAGGTGCTATAATAATATGTAACAGAATTCTATCGGAGGACATATGATCCGAATATTACATACAGGCGACGTGCATCTCGATACGCCGTTCAGCGGGCTTGACCCGAAGCTCGCCGCAAAGAGGCGCGATGAGCTTCGCCAAACATTCTCGTCGATCGTAAAATATGCACGCGACACAGCGATCGATCTGTTTCTCATCGCGGGGGATCTGACAGATCAAAGATTCGCGACAAGCGAGACCGTGCGGCTCGTCGCAGATGAGCTTGCAACACTGAAGTGCCCGGTTGTGATTGCGCCCGGCAATCACGATCCGGCTGACGGGCGCGGGATATGGTCGAGCACCGATTTTTTGCCGAACGTGCACATCTTCACGGAAGAAAGAGTGAGCCGCATCTCGCTCGACGAGATCGGCACGGACGTCTACGGTTACGCATTCACAAGCCCTGAAATGACAACGTCGCCGCTCATCGGCGAGTTCGTTCACGAAAGCGATCGCATAAACATTTTGCTCTGTCACGGTGATATGGCGTCACCGGTATCGAAGTACGAGCCGATATCAAAAGAACAGCTTGCGGCTTTCGGCGCAGACTATGCCGCGCTCGGACACATTCACGATCCCCTGCTGTACGGCGGGATCGCCGGAAAATGCACATACGCCTACTGCGGCTGTCCGGAAGGACGCGATTTCGGCGAGTGCGGCGAGCTTGGCGCGGCGATCGTCGAGATCACGCAGGACGGTTCACGCAAAAGCGTGAACGTAACGCACAAGCGGTTCTGCCGGCGTGTGTATGCGGATATTCGGGTTCCGCTCGCCGGAGCGGCATCGGAAACCGAAATAGTTGAAGCTGTGCGAACAGCTGTGGCGGGTCTTGAACGGGACACGGTGCTGCGCCTGACGCTCACCGGAATTATCGCCGACGACGCAGCAGTAGATCCCGATCGGCTGACCGCGGCGCTGCCCGAGTTTTACTCGGTGACGATCCGGGACGAGACAACGCCTTCCCTCGCGTTCGCGGAGGGCGACATGAGCATTCGCGGCGAATATTGCAGACTGCTCGCGCCTATGCTCTCGTCCGCCGACGAAAAGGAGAGACGCACGGCAGTGCTCGCCCTGAGAATGGGGCTGTCCGCTCTCGCGGGCGAAAGCGCGGAGATCTGACAAGCAAAACAACACATAATAATATAGGTATATAAATGATAATTAAGCAGATACATATCACATCGTTCGGGCCGCTCGTCAACTTTGACGCGGAGCTTTATCCCGGGTTCAACCTGATAGTCGGGGAAAACGAGAGCGGCAAGACTTCCCTTGCGATGTTTATAAAATTCATATTCTACGGGCTGTCCGGCAGGAGCATCGACGGCAGGATATCCGAGCGGAAGAAATACGTCAACTTCGATCGCGGTGCCGCCGAAGGATTTCTCGTTGTGCGCACCGACAAAGGTGATCTTCGCATCGAGCGCTCGATATACGTGACATCAAAGGCAGGCGGCAGGGAGAGTGCAAGAGAGAGTATAAGCGTCACCGATGCGCTCACAGGCGAGCGGCGGCCGGAGATCGAGCGCTGCCCCGGCGAGGAGCTGTTCGGCGTGCCGGAGCAGGTGTTCGTAAACACCGTGTTCTGCGGTCAGTCCAACGGAGTCCGCATTGACGGTGCAACCACCGCGGCAGCGGTAGAGAATCTGATGTTCTCCGCCGACGAAACGGTAAGCGTGAAAAAAGCGGCGGAGCTGCTCGAGAAATACAGACGCTCGCTCCAGCACAAGAACGGCGGCGGCGGTGAGATCGCAGCAATGCGCGAACGCGAATCACAGCTTCGCACGGCTCTCGAAGAATCATCGAGGGCGGCGTCCGAGATAATCGAGCTTGAGGGAAAGCTAACGAAATGCGAGGATGCCGAAGCCGCGCTTGCTTCGGACGTAGCAAAATCCGAGAAAATTCTCGAAATGATAGACGCGCGAACGGTAGTGCGCTCGGGCGAGGAAGCGGAACGCGCCGATAAAGCGGCGGCGGCGGCAGAACGCAGCCTCCGCGAAGCGCTCGCGGGCTGTGCTGACCCGCACGACATCGACAACGGCGGTGCGCTCATCTCGCAGATCGACGCAGAATGGCGCCGCGTTGACAATCTTGAGGATCGGCTGCGCGAGCTTGAATTCGGCGCAGCGAAGCTCGAGCGGAACACAAATCACGAGGATCCCGAGAGAAGCCTTGAGAAATACCGCACAAAAATGCACAGCCGCGCAAAGTTCACAGCGCTCGGCACGGTATTCGCCGCAGTCGCGGCACTCGGGGGAGCTGCAGCCGGGATACTTTATTATATGAAAGATCAGCTGTTTCTCGCCGGTCTCGGTGCGGCAGCCGCCGCGCTCAGCCTCTGCGGAATATTCTTTGCGCTGAGATCAAAATCGGCGCGGACGGTGAACGCCATTCTCGACGAATTCGACGTCATGACGGAGGACGAGCTTGCGCTCGCAGTCGATGACGTTCTCGCCGACACCGACAAGGCGCGGGAAATGCGGCGAGTCGCCGACAGCACGGCAGCACTGCTCGATCAGTCGCGCACGCAGGCTCAGTCGCTCGAGGACAACGCGCGCGCACTCGCTCGCAAAATCGGCGGCACGGACGGCACAGACGCCACGGCGGCTCTTACCGCAGCGATAGCGGGCGCACGAGAGAAGCAGGGCGCGGCAGATGCCGCAAGGCGGAATTTTGAAGCCGCACACGCAAGGTCAGCGGCTCTATGGGAAAATATACCAAAAGAAAACCTTGCCAAAGCGCGTGAATTTCTTGCGTCCGCGCCCGAAAACGGCACAATTTCCGACAATGCCGCCGCGCAGATTAAAAACGAGACCATGTTCAACCGCGCGAAGCTTGAGGCGCTTACGAAAAAGCAGCGCACGCTCGAGATTGAGCTTGCGGCAAGACGTGCGGCGACCGTGATGCCGTCCGTCATCCACGATGAGCTCGAAGCCTGTGAGAGAAAGCTCGAAGCGCTCGAACTGCGGCACAACGCCGCAGTCCTTGCGGAGAGCACGCTCGCCGAAGCGGGAGAGAATATGCGGCGCGGCATACTGCCGAAGATAATTGGCAAAGCGTCCGAGCTGTTCTGCCGCGCGACCGAAAACCACTACGAATCGCTCGGCGGCGGCGCCGACTTTTCGATCTCCACAACATCCGGAGGGCGCACGCACAGCGGAGATCATCTCTCCTCCGGCACGGAGGATCTCGCATACCTGTGCCTGAGACTCGCCCTCGCCGAGGTCGTGCTCGGAAAAAGCCGTCCCCCGCTCGTATTTGACGAGGGGCTGGCGTTCATGGATCCCGAGCGGACGGATGCGGCAATAGAGATCCTCGAAGGCTCCGGATATCAGGTGTTCCTGCTGTCGTGCCGCGACATCGACGGAACATCGCCTACGGTAAGAATGACAAAACCGTCCGCAAAATAAATCACGATCAAACGGAAGGAGGCACATATGCTCGACCGAAAATATCTTCGCCGCGTGGGGACGTATGTCCTCGCCGTGATCGCGTGTGTGCTGTTGGCGCTGTACATCAGCTACCACCTGTACAAGGGCACGCAGCGCGAGATTGAAACAATGCCTGCGGTGCTCGACACATACTCGCTGAGCAGCGCGTTTGACGCGTACATATTCCGCGACGAGACCGCGCTCGGAGGAGCGGCGGGCGTTGCGGTGCCGTCGGTCTCCGACGGGGAGAAGATCACGAAGGGCGAAAATGTCGCGTCTCTGTACTCCTCAGTCTCGCCGGAGCTGCTGAATGAACTTGAGCTTGTTCGCGAGCAGCAGAAGATAATAGACGGCAAGACCGGCGCGGCATCGTCATCGGCAGCAAAGGATCTGCGCGAGGCTATACTGTCGCTGAAATCCTCAGTCAAAAACGGCGAGCTTGGGGCAGCCCCCACACTCGCGTCGAAAATATGCGCCCTGTCCGCAAGGCGCGATATCGCGAACGGTGACTCCGCCACGCTCAGCGAATCGCTTAAGGCGCGCGAGCAGGAGATCCTGTCGTCGCTCGGCACTGCCGCCGGAACGGTTTACGCGCCGGTCAGCGGGTGGTACTTCTCATCGTGCGACGGCTACGAGGACATATTCACCGCAAAAGCGGCGCTGTCGCTCACGCCGGATACGCTTGACTCACTCATTGCGACGCCCGCCGCCGATTCATCGCAGAGCGGCGGACGCATAGTTCGGACCTACAAATGGTACGCCTGCGTGATCATGTCATCGACCGACGCGGCAAGGTTCACCGTCGGCGACACGGTAAAGGCGACCGCCGTCGGGCTTGACCGCGAATTTGATCTGTCGGTCGAAGCCGTCACGGGCAGCGGGGACCGCTATGCAGTTGTATTCTCCTGCGGCGAGATCCCCGAGGGGGTCGATCTCGGGCGCCGGACGGAGCTTTCGCTCACGATGAGCGAGATCGTCGGCTTCAAGATCCCGCGCGACGCAGTACGAATGGTAGGCGGAACCACCGGCGTGTATGTGTTCGAAGGCTCGACCGTGTCGCTGCGGAAGATACACATTCTCGCCGAATACGACGATTATTATATCGCCGCGCCGCCAGATTATTTTGATGAGACCGACGACACCCCCGCCGAGACCGTGACCGGAGAGACAACGGATATCGCAGACGGCGACGGATCGGGACGCAACGATTACTTTGCCCTGAAGCAGAACGACATGATAGTCACAAAGGGCAAAAACCTGTACCACAAGAAAACGATCGGCTGATCGGGAAAGAGGAATCTTATGCTGACAAAGGAAAGACAGCTCGAAATCACCGACAACTACAACTCGGTCATGGAGCGTATAGAAGCGGCGCGGGCAAAGCGCGGCGGCACCGCCTCGGTGCGACTGCTCTGCGCGACGAAAACAGTCCCCGCCGAGGAGATCGTTTTTGCGGCGGACACTCTCGGCGCGACACTCGCCGGCGAGAACCGCACGTCCGAGATACTCGAGAAATACGACGCGGTCAAGGATCACGTCGAGCTTCGCATGATCGGCACGCTGCAAACGCGCAAGGTGCGCGACGTTATCGGCCGCGTAACGATGATCGAATCCGTTGATTCGCTGAAGCTTGCGCGGGAGATCGACCGCAGAAGCGCCGACGCGGGGATCGTCACCGACATCCTCTGCGAGGTCAACATCGGGCGCGAGGAAGCGAAAGGCGGCGTCATGCCGGAAGCGGTCTCTGAATTTGTGGAAGTTTTAGCAGAATTTAACTCAATCAGAGTGCGCGGGCTGATGACAATGGCGCCGATTTGCGACTCCGAGAGCGAAAAACGCAAATTTTTTGCAGAAACTTATAAGATTTTCATTGACATTTGCTCAAAAAAATCGCATAATATAATAGAGCCTGTTTTATCTATGGGTATGAGTGACAGCTTTGAGGCGGCAATCCTTGAAGGAGCCACCGAGGTAAGAGTCGGCTCATCGATATTCGGACGACGAATATACACTTTGTAATACAGAAATAAAATATACCGGAGGTAAGCCATGGGACTCATTGACAAGTTCAAAAGAGGCGGATCAGACGAAAATTACGACGAGATGTACGGAGACGACATTTACGACGGATACGACGTATTCTCTGACGGAGGAGACGACGCGGACGACGGTATGGGCTACGGTAGCGGATACAGCGCTCCCGCATCCGGAACGGCCGCTCCCTCGACGACGGGCACGGTTTCGACCCCGTCCTACGGCACTGCGGCATCCGGCGGTATCTCCATCGGCGGCACGGCGCTCGAGATGAAGGTTGTAAAGCCCGAGCATTTCGAGAGCGTTCCCCAGATCGCAGACCACCTGCTCAACAAGCGCACCGTTGTTCTCAATCTCGAGAGCACCAACAAGGAGACCGCGCGCAGACTTATCGACTTCTTGTCCGGAGTTGCCTACTCCATCGACGGTTCTCTCAAGAAGATCGCGTCCAACGCATACGTCATCACGCCCAACAATGTTGATGTCGGCGACGCAATGCTCAAGAGCGGAACAAAGAAGCAGCCCGAGGCACAGGCTCCCGCAAGCGAGCCGGAGACTCCCGCCGCAACTCAGTTCGGCGAGATCTGACAAGCCGCACAGAATCACATAACGCATCCTTTGGGGAGACTTAAACGGCTCCCCCTTTTTTGCTACACATTTTTTAAGGAGACACTTGGTCTTGGAACTTGTACTCGGACTACTTAAAACCTTTGTCTCGGGGATATTCCTCGTGCTCGAGATCGCGATGCTCGTGCGCGCCCTGCTCAGTTGGTTCCCCGATTTCGGCGGCGGCGCGATCGAGAGCCTCGTCCACACCATAACCGAGCCTGTGATCATGCCGGTCAGAAGCATCCTCGACAGATTTGACTCCCTCCGCAATTTCCCGTTCGATCTGTCGTTCCTCGTGACGCTCTTTATCATCGGCATACTTGAGATGCTGCTGTTCTGACGCGGCATATTTACAGATACATGATGAAGGAAAACGAACATTCGCCGGCGGTGATCCACGCCGCCGAGCTTGAAGCCCGAAGCACATATGCGCCGGCTGTCTCCTCGTTCCTTACCCCCGCCGAGCAGGCGGAGCTTTCGCGGATGCGCGGCACGTGTCCGTCGCTCTTCTTCTTCGGAGGAGTTGTCGGCGCAGAGCGCAGAGCCGCCGTATTCCTGCCCGAGTGGGCAGCCGAAGGAGCGCCTGTCGGCGACATTTTCTCCGACGCGCGCGAGCAATACGTGCACTCGCTTGCATACGGCCCCGATGCCGCGCTGCCCGAGATCGGCGAGAGCATTCGCCTTCTGAAGATCTGCGGCAGCACGCACCGCGAGCTTTCCCACAAGGACTATTTAGGCTCGCTCATGGCTCTCGGGCTGAACCGCTCTGCCGCAGGCGACATATTCGTCACGGGCAAGTACAGCGCAGTCGCCGCCGTCAGCGGCAAAATCGCAGATTTTGTCTGCGAGAACCTCAAAAAAGTTGCGACGGACGCCGTGCGCGTCGATGTCCTCGGCGATCCGGAAAACTTCAGCTTTGAGCGAAAATTTGAAGAGCGCGTGCTTACCGTCGCATCAATGCGGCTTGACTGCGTAGTTGCGGCGATCACCGGACTCTCGCGCGCAAACACGCTTGAGCTGATCGAGCGCGACGCGGTTGAGGTATCGTACACCCCCGCCGCATCCCCCTCGCAGAATGTCCGCGAGGGAGACGTGCTGACTGTTCGCGGATACGGAAAATTCATCGTTTACAGCGATGAAGGACTTACAAGAAAATCGAGAATAAGGCTTGCAGTCAGGCGGTACGTCTGACGCGCCGTAAATATAAGGACGGATATTATATGGGAGAAAACATACTTTTGCCGGAGGATATAGACCGCAAGGAATTCACCGTGTCCTTCCGCGGCTACAACACCGAGGAGGTCGATCGCTTCCTCCACGAGATCAAAGATGCTTTGGCGGCAGGAGATGTGGAGCGCGAGGTGCTGAGACGCAAGGTCTCCGCAGCCGAGCTTCTCGCAAAGGACGCGAAAAACCACGAGGAGGAGTACCTCCAGTCGATCTCTGCCGACAAGGAGGCAGCCGAGCGCACGCTTGCCGACGCAAAAGCCGAGGGCGAGCGCATCATTCGCGAAGCGCGCAATGCTGCCGCAGGCATTATGGCTGAGGTGCGCCGCCGCGCGGGTGAAATGAGCAGCGAATGCAAGAAAGACACCGACGCCCTGCTCGCAAGCGCGAGGGCTGAAGCCGAAGGCACCGTTGCCAAGGCGAAGTCCGAGGCGGACAAAGCGCTGTATTCCGCGAAGGTCGAGGCGGAGAACATCATTTCCGCTGCAAACACCGAACGACGCAGCATCATCTCCGACGCGGAGGCGAAATCCGGAACAATGCTTGCCGCAGCGAAGGCAGGCGCCGAGGATATACTGAACGAAGCAAGGCTGCGCCGCGACTCCGAACTGCGCGACGTGATCGAGCTGCGCGACAGCGCGACCGAATACGCAAAAACCGTGAAGGACGCTTGCTCTGCAATCTGCCGCGAGCTTGAAGCGGAGCTTCAGAACAGCGCATCGCGGATCACCCTTGTCCGCAGACGCGCCGAAAATCGCGAGATCGCATCCGCTCCGGATGCCCTCGCCCATGCAGAGGAGCTTGCAAATCCTCCGAGCGACGCGGACACCGCACCCGCCGCAAAGCACGCGGTATCGGACAACGCATCTTCCTTTCGCCGCGAGAGCGACGACGCACAAAGCGCACCCGCACCGGCGAACGCTGATACGGGTTCGTTTCATGACGGATACTTCAGCGAGGAATACAAAAAAGTAATGACCGAGCTGTTCGGCTCCGACGGAGCGCACACCGAAAATGCGGATGCGGCTCCCGCTCACACCGTACAAGCCGAGGATGATGATACATACGACTTCGTAGGCACTGCGGTCGATGACGATGACACGTACTCCTCCGACAGCGATTTTGTTGACGGGATCGAGGCGACCGACGACATCGTGACCTCCGTGTTCGACGGAACGGTTGACACCGGAACGCCGAGCGACGGCACTCACACCGATCAGATGGTGGACAGCGTTTACAAATCCTTCGACGACAACGACATAAACGACATACTGAGCGGGCTTTGATGCGGCAGAGTGATATTTGCCCTCAAGCTCTCGGCACAAAACATTCAGATAATTATTATCGGCGGTTAAAATGATTTTATTTCTGATCTGCACCGCACTCGCGGTGGTAATCGACCAGCTAACAAAATATTTCGCACTCGCGTCGCTCGCGCCCGACGGCTCGATCGACGTGATACGCGGTGTTTTCCGATTCACTTACGTTGAGAATCGCGGAGCGGCGTTCGGCTCTCTCTCCGACAGCAGATGGGTGTTCCTCATATCATCGACCGTGCTGATCGTCGCAATCGCGGTGTTCGTCATCGCGCGGCGACCGAAGAACAAGCTGTTTCTCATCTCGCTCGCGCTCGTGACCGGCGGCGGGATCGGCAACATGATCGACCGCCTGAGCCGCGGATTTGTCGTGGATTTTCTCGATTTCTGCGCGTTTCCGCAGCTTTGGCGATGGGTGTTCAACGCCGCCGACGTGTTCGTGTGCGTCGGTGCGCCGATCGCCGTGATCATGTACTATAAGCTCTACGGCGACTTAAAATCAGGCAAGAGCGGCGCCGCACCGACAAAGGACGGTCAAACCGGTGAATCCGATGAATGAAGCGGGCGGCACAATCGAAAAGATCACGGTACCGGAGAGCGAGAACGGACGCCGTGCAGACGCCGTTATCGCAGGGATACTTGGCATCAGCCGCAGCGCCGCCGAAAAGCTGATCACGGCGGGCAACGCCACTCGCGGCGGCGTGGTGATCTCAAAGAAAACTCTCCTCGCGGCGGGCGACGTGATCGACATTTTCGTACCGGAGCCTGAGTCGTGCGAGGCTGTGCCGGAGGATATCCCTCTCGATATCGTTTACGAGGACGACGACATCATCGTTGTAAACAAGCCGTCCGGCATGGTAGTGCATCCGTCGCCGGGGCACTACACGGGAACGCTTGTGTCTGCCCTTCTGTGGCACTGCGGCGACAGCCTGTCGGGAATCGGCGGCGTACTCCGCCCCGGCATCGTTCACAGGATAGATATGGAGACGAGCGGTCTCATATGCGTGGCAAAGAATGACGCGGCGCACACGGCGCTCGCGGCTCAGCTTGAGGATCACAGCATGAACCGCGAGTATTTCGCAATAGTCATCGGCGGAATGCGCGACGACTGCGGCACGGTCGATGCGCCTATCGGTCGGCATCAGACAGACCGCAAGCGTATGGCTGTGCAGAGATCCAGCGGCAAACGCGCGGTCACGCATTACACGGTGGAGAGCCGCTACACCGGCTTCACCTCGCTCGCGCTGAAGCTTGAGACCGGGCGCACGCACCAGATCCGCGTGCACATGAGCTACATCGGTCATCCCGTACTCGGCGATCCCGTGTACGGCGGGGACGGCACCGCATTTGAGCGGCGGCACAGCGGACTCTTTGACGGTCAGTGCCTGCACGCGCGTGCGCTGACGCTCTCTCACCCGCGGACGGGCGAGATCATGCGCTTTGAAGCGCCGCTTCCCGAAAACATCGTGAGAATCATAGAACTTCTCGAAAAATTATAAGCCCAAGCGGTCCGTCCCCCGACGGGCCGCTTTCGTATAGCGTCGCCTTGCATTGACGCGCGATTTATGATATAATAATATGAATATAACTGCAAAGGGGTAGTTGTTGTGAGTGAATTTTTGCGTGGCGTAGCGCTTGCGGTGATAAGCACCGCCGGATTTGCGCTGCTGTTCGGCGTCCGTAAGGAAAAGATCGCGTTTGCCTCCGTCGGCGGAGGTATCGTGTGGGCGGTGTACCTCATATGCCGCGCGCATCTCACGGACGAAATACTGCTCTGCTCCGTTTGCGCCGCTGCCGCCGGAACTGCGTACTGCGAGCTGTTCGCGCGGATCCTGCGGACTCCTGCGACCGTGCTCCTCATCCCGTCGATGATACCGCTCGTTCCGGGAGGGCCGCTCTACTATGCAATGAGCGCAATGTTCCGCTCCGACCGAGCCGCCGCTGCCGCCTACGGAATGCAGACACTGAAGTTTGCCGTCGGCATAGCTGCGGGGATCACGGTCATAACCGTCATCTCGCGCCCGCTCAACTATCTGACGCGCAGGCGGAGATAATGCACGTTCACCGAACCCATACAAAATATAATCCCCCAGTTCAAGAATTATCTACAAATCTGTGCTAAAATTGTATTATCCGAAACTGTTCAAATATAATCATAATCCTCTGAAAGGTCAACCTTATGATCGAAATTAACGGACTTACAAAGCTGTACGGCTCGAAGGTCGCCGTAGATCATATCAGCTTCACCGTGAAAAGCGGTGAGATCGTCGGATTTCTCGGACCGAACGGCGCCGGAAAAAGCACGACGATGAATATGCTGACCGGCTACCTGTCCTCAACCGAGGGATACGCCAAAATAAACGGAATCGACATACTTGAAAACCCAATGGAAGCAAAAAAGCTGATCGGTTTTCTCCCCGAGCAGCCGCCGCTTTACATGGACATGAAGGTTGACGAGTATCTGCGGTTCGTCTACGATCTGCGCGGCTGCAAGCTCCCGCGTGAGGAGCATCTCGCGGAGATATGCAAGGTGACAAGGATTGCAGATGTACGCACGCGCGTAATATCTCATCTTTCCAAGGGCTATAAGCAGCGTGTCGGCATCGCCCAGGCGCTCGTCGGCAACCCGCCCGTCATCATCTTCGACGAGCCGACGATCGGACTTGACCCGAAGCAGATAATCGAGATACGAAACCTCATCCGAAACCTCGGAAAAAGCCACACCGTCATTCTCAGCACGCACATCCTCTCTGAGGTGCAGGCGGTCTGCGACCGAATCATCATCATAAAGGACGGCGAGATCGTCGCGGACGAGCAGACGGAGAATATCACCCGGGCAATGGACGACAGCCGCCGCTACACCGTCAAGATAAGCGGACCGAAGAACGATGTGCTCCGCATACTTCGCGAGACCTCCGGTGTCGCACGTGTCGAGGTGACCGGCGAGCGCGAGCTTGACAGCTTCACGTTCGTCGTCGAGTCGGATCGCGGCGTCGATCCGCGAAAGCCGATATTCTACGCGATGTCAAAGGCGGGATATCCGATAATCGGAATCGAGGCGGCAGGCGCCGCGCTCGAGGACGTATTCATCAGCCTCACGAAATAAGCTCAGGGGGACAAAGTATCTATGTTTGCAATATATAAGCGTGAAATGAAGGCGTATTTCACTACGTCGGCAGGATATGTGTTCTCTGCTCTGTTCCTTGCGCTGTCCGGACTCCTGTTCGGGCTGTGCAATCTGGAGATGCAGCAGAGCACCGACGTATCAATGTACTACCAGTACCTCATGTTCGCCTACGTCATCGTAATTCCGATGCTCACAATGCGCTCGTTCGCCGAGGAGCGGCGCACGAAAACGGAGCAGCTCCTGCTCACCGCGCCCGTCAGCCTTTTCTCCATCGTTATGGCGAAATACCTCGCGGCGCTCACGATGTTCGTCGGAACGCTCGCCGTCACGTGGGTCTATATGATCCCGCTCTGCCTCTACGGCAATCCCAATATGGGACGTGTCGTCGGCTGCATGGTCGCCGTCGCACTCGTCGGAATGTGCTTCATCGCGATCGGCATATTCATCTCCTCGCTGACAGACAACCAGCTCACCGCCGTGCTCGGCACGATCGGCGTGCTTGCGGTTCTGCTCGGTCTGGGGCTTATGAACTTCTCGATCGACTTCTACCCCCTGCGCGCCGTGCTCGCGTTCCTCTCGATCTATTCGAGATACTCGAACTTCACGCTCGGAATATTTGATTACGCCGCCGCGCTGTACTACATCTCCGTCGCGGGAGTGTTCCTGTTCCTCTCCGTCAGAGTGTATGAAAAGAGACGCTGGAGCTGAGGTGATACGATGAAAAAAAGCTTTTTCAAATCCAAAAAATTCAAATACGGTTCCGTTGCAACCGCGATCACCGTGCTGACCATCGTTCTCGTGATGGTCGTGAATATCATTTTCTCCACGTTTGCAGCAAGATTCATGTGGTACTCGGATATGACGAACTCCGACATATTCACCCTCTCGGATGCGCTCGAGGACGTTATCGGTCCGACGCTTGATGAAGTCGCATCCTCCGGACGCGAGCTGAAGATAATCTTCTGCGCGGATCCGGACGAGATCGAGAGCGGCTCGACCGAGTATATGCCGTACATCTACAAAACCGCGAAGCTGCTTGAAGCAAAATTCGACGCAGTAAAGGTCGAGTGCCACGACGTCATAAAGGAATACAACTTCTTCAAGAAATACGCCAACACCGCCGCGTCGAACATCTACACCACGTCGATCATTCTCGAGTGCGGCGACGAGTTCCGCCTGATGGCGCCCGAAGCGTTCTTCATCTTTGACTCGGAGGACACCACAAAGGCGTGGGCGTACAACGGCGAAAAGAAATTCGCCGCGCAGATACTGCAGATCGCATCGACGGAAAATCCGCTCGTATGCTTCACGACCGAGCACGGCGAGACGCTCGCCGCAGATGCCGCGTCGCTGCGCGCGCTTTTCGAGGACGCAGGCTTCGAGGTGCGCTCGATCGACCTCTCGAAGGAGTCCGTCCCGGACGACTGCCGCATCGTAGTAATCAACAACCCCAAGTATGACTTCATCGGAATGGAGGCGGAGTCCGAGGAGGCAAACGAGATCGCAAAGCTTGACGCGTTTCTCGACCGTCTCGGCGCACTCATGGTGTTCGAGGACTACCGCTCCGCCGCCGATCTCGTAAATCTGAACGAATTTTTGGAGGAGTGGGGCATCTCGTATGACGCAGGTGCGTACCTCGTCGATTACGAGCACTCAACCTCCGTTGACGGCTCGACAATCGTCGCAGAGTACGAGGAGTCCGGGCTTGGCGCGTCGATCTACGACGATATGACCACGCTCGACACCATGCCGCGCACGCTGTCGAAGAACTCCATGCCGATCGACCTGCTCTTCACCGAGAAGGCGACCGAGAGCGGCACAAAGCAGGTGTACTCCGTGCTCTCGTCCTACGACACCGCTGAGTGCATACGCGGCGGCGTGACCGAAAGTACCGGCAGCCGCACACTTATGGCGATCTCGCGCGAAAAGGTCATAGTGAACAACGAGCAGTCGCTCACGGCAGATCACGTATACTCGTACGTAATTGCGTGCGGCGCTCCGTCGTTCGTAAAGAACGACTACATCACATCAAAGTCCTACGGCAACCAGGATATTGTCTATTCCGCAATGCGCGCTGTCGGACGCGAGAATCTGCTCGCCGACCTCGCATACAAGGAGTTCGACGATGTTGAGCTTACGATCACGACTGCGCAGGCGATGCGCTGGACCGTAACGTTCACCGTACTGCCGCCGCTCGTTATCGCGGTCTGCGGTGTTGTCGTCAGAATAAAGAGAAAGAATTCGTAAAAATTCGGAGATATCATGAAGAAAAACAAAGCGCTTGCGATAACATTACTTGTTCTGATCGCCGCGATCATCACGGTGTTCATCGTGTTTGTGCGCCCGCTGCTTGTCTCCGAGACGACCGATGAGCCGGCAGAGACTCAGGAGGGCGAGTCGATCGGAACGCTCGGCAAGTACCGGATCTACGACAAGATTGACCGCTCCTCGATCGCCCGTATCGAGGTAAACAATCCCCTCGGGAAATACGCGTTCGTTCGCGGCTCCGACGGAGATTTTGTGATCGAGGGAATGGAGGATCTGCCGTACAATCAGAAATATTTCTCGGCGCTCGTCTCCGTCGTGGGAAATCCACTTGCGCTGTACAAGGTCGCGTCCGATGCCGACAGATATGAGGAATACGGGCTTGCGGACTCGAACACGTACTGGATCGTGACGGACACGTCGGGCAAGGAATACAAAATAACGATCGGCTACATGACCCATACTGCGGGCGGATACTACGTCTGCTACGAGGGCAGGGACGCCATATATATGCTCGGCGGAAACATTGCGGACGCGCTTGAGCTGACGGACGGCGGCACGAGCATCGACGATACGGTGCTCCGCCCGATCGAATTCTACGTATCGCCCGTGCTGATCGCCGGCATATCGCAGAACGATTATTACAAGACCGACAAATTCCTGCTGTTCCGCGACGGCGACCCGTTCGTCGCGCTGAAAACAGTTGACAAAGAGGATCAGATCAACCCCAGCGCGCTTGTCGAGAACGTTCTGACATATCCCGCCGCGTACAACCCGAATTCAGACTACTACTACGATATTCTGAAAAAGGTCGTAACGCTTAGCGGAGAATCCACCGTTCTGGCGGGTGCGACAGACGAAGATTATGCGAAATACGGTCTTGAAGACCCGAAATATATAATAACGTTTGTGTTTGAGGAAACAAATTACATGATCCTCGCGGGCGAAGCCGATGAGGACGGCTCAAGATACGCCACATCGAGCATGAACCCGACGGTGATCGCCAAAGTTTCGTCAGACTATCTCGGATTCCTTGAGGACGATCTGATATCGTGGGTATCAAGGTACCCGTTCGAGTACAACATTTCGTCTGTGGAACACATCGCGGTCTCCGGCAAAGGCGTGTCGCTTGACTTCACGCTGAGGCACGGCGCGACCGACTCATCCGGAAAGACCGAACTGACGGTTGACGCATCGGACGAGCTGACCGGTCAATACCGGACTATCGCCGAGGAAAACGACGTATGGAACTTCCGCTCGTTCTACCGGACGATGCTGTACACGCAGATCGAGGAGGATGCGCCCCTTTCGGCAGACGAAGCGGCGGCGCTTACGGCGGACGAGTCGAACTGCGTACTGACGTTTGAATACACGCTCGACTCGGGTAAGGTACACACGCTGAAATTCTGGCAATACTCGACGAGGCGGACGCTTCTGACGATCGACGGAAGCGGACAATACTACGTTTATCTTGACCGCGCGGAGAAAATTTTGAGTGATGCCGTAAAGGCGTTCAAGGGCGAGGAGATCGACTCCCACGCCAAGAACTGACCGAGCGCGGGAAAGTGCGGGAGTACCGCTCGCATTCCGACAAAGTAATATAGAAAAGCAGTTACGGAATCGAAGATTCGATTCCGTAACTGCTTTTTCGTTTTGCCAGATCCGGCAAAACCGGAAGCCATTTTTTCTATTTGTGATACTTGCCGCCGCGGGCAATGTCAAGCGCACGGTAGATCGCTTCCATAAGCATCACCGACGCAAGCTGATGCGGGAACGTCAGATCCGACATGGACAGGCGCACGTCGGACGCCTCCTTGACCTTGTCAGAAAGGCCGTAAGACGAGCCGATCACAAAGCAAATGTCACTGCGCCCCTCGGACGCCGCGCGTTCGATCAGCTCGGACAGACCCGGAGAGGTGTACCGCTTACCCTCGACGCAGAGCGACACAAGCAGCGCTCGCTTCGGCACCGCCGACATGATCGCGATAGCCTCCATGTCAAGAGCATCCTTTATCTCCGCTTCGCTCGGCGCGTGTCCGCTCTTTCCGACCCGCACCTCTCGCAGCCGCAGCTCCTCGAATACGCACATTCCCGAGAGCCGCTTCTTGTATTCCGCTGCCGCCGCGCGCCAATATTCTTCGCTCAGCGCACCAACGCATATCATCCTAATCCTCAGCACCCTTGTCGCCTCCCATCGCAAGCATTACCGCAAAAAAGCTCACTTCCGCTATAAGCACGCCGCCGATCCCGTACACCCAGAACGGCACGCCGTCCGGCGCGTAGCCGAGTATCATCTGATCGGCAAACCGCCACGATCCGGCAATGATGAACCCGAACACAGAGCAGACCGCGTTCGTCACCCATAGCGCTCCGGTCATTCTTACGCGCGACGCCCTCTGTCTCAATTCTTTCCAAAGCGCCGCGATCTTATTCCCATTTGCCATACCGGTCTCCCTCAGTCCCATCACTCGCCGCACGGAACGATCCGCGCACCGCTGCCGTCTGCCACCATCCGTATTCCGCCGCATTCTCCGATCGCGCAGAGCGCCGCGTCCGCGTGTCCCGCAGCGTCGAGAGCCTGCCGCGCCGCATCTGTCGCAAGACTCGGCGTGTTGTTCTCGCGGCTGAGATGCGCGAGCGCGAATGCCGTAGTGCCGCTCTCCGTAAGCCACGCCGCAAAATCCGCGCACTGCCCGTTCGACAAATGCCCTCTGCCGGACAGTATCCGCGCTTTAATAGACGCCGGATACGACCCGAGCCTCAGCATATCGGGATCGTGGTTCGACTCCAGCACAACCCCCGAACACCCGGCGCACAGTGCCGCCGTCTCATTCGTAACGCGGCCCATGTCTGTCGCGATCGCAATGCACGCGCCATCATTGTCCGTGAATCTGTACGCAAGGCACGCCGCGCTGTCGTGTGGGACGGCGCACGAGCTTACAGTGATATCTCCGAGCGCGAACGCTTCTCCCGGGCACACGGTATACGCACGTGCGTATATTTCGTCTGTCGCACAGACTGCATCAAGCACGGGCGCCGCCGCGTAGATCGGGAAATCCCCCTTTGACGAGAGCACCCGCAGCGCGGACACGTGATCCGTATGCTCGTGCGTCAGGAGCACCGCCGAAAGCTTGTCGGGCGAAACTCCCGCGGCGGCAAGCGCCGTCATTATCGCGCGAGCACTGCGTCCCGCGTCAACGAGGATCGCAGAATCGCCGCACTCTATAAGATAGCTGTTTCCCTTTGATCCGGAATACAGCGCCGTCAGTCTGAGCATCGTTTATCTCTTTTCCGTGTTGCTTTTTTCACTAAAATCGCCGCGCGACGCACACATAGCCTCGCACTCCGAGCACTTCGGCGCACGCGCCGTGCAGATGTCGCGGCCGAACTGCACGATCCTGTGGCAGAACGCCGACTGCTCTGTGATCGGTATCACCGGCTCCATTATCCGCTCGACCTTCACCGGATCCTTGAGTGACCGGTCGTAGAAGCCGAGCCTTCCGCAAATTCGGATGAAATGCGTATCGCATACGACACCGCCGCAGCCGAACACATCGCCGCGCACGAGATTTGCGATCTTGCGGCCGACGCCCGGCATCGAGAGGAGGGCGTCCATATCGCCCGGCACCTCGCCGCCGAATTTTTCGGTAATATCGCGGCACTCGCCGACAATGTCACGTGCCTTCATGCGGTACAGCCCGCACGGGCGGATGATCTCCTCAACCTCCGTCACATCAGCCGAGCCGAGCGCCTCTGCCGTCGGATACCGCTCGAACAGATCACGGCAAACGATGTTCACCCGCGCATCGGTGCACTGCGCCGACAGCCGCGCCATGACGAGAAGCCGCCACGGCTCGCCCGAATATTCAAGCGCGCACGCGTGGTCGGGGTACAGTCTGCAAAGGTATTCTGCCACCGAAGCATAGCGCTCGTGCGCGTCAGTTTTGCTCATTTGTGCCACCTGCCTCGCCCTGTGCCTGATTTTCCTTTGCCTCTGCCTCACGCAGTCCCGCCTTGAAATCGTCAAAGCCGTCTGCGTACTCTACGTTGAAATAATAGCTGAAGATGTCGCGCACCGAGAAGCCGGCGTCCGTACCGCCCGCACCTTTCTCGATCACGCACGTTGCGACGATCTCCGGATCGTCAAACGGCGCGAACGCCGTAAACACTGCGTTATCCGACTGGGTCGAGACGACCTGCGCCGTACCCGTCTTTCCTCCGACGGAAAGCGGATAGTTCTGGAACAGGCGCGCCGCGGAACCCGTGTCCTCGGTAACGTTTTTCATCGCGTTCTTGACAAGGTCGATCGCGTCGTCGGAGAGAACTTTTTCCGACATAACGGTGACGGGCGCGGTGTAGACAGGCTCGTCCGAGCCGTACTCGCGCACCTCCTTCAGGATGTGCGCACCGATACGCGTGCCGCGGTTGAGCAGCGTCGAGATGTACACGCTGATCTGAAGCGGTGTGAACGAGTTCTCGATCTGACCGATCGCCGCCTGCACCGTGTCGCCGGGGCTCCACGCGCCGAGTCCAGCCTCCGCGCGATAATCGGGGCCGGCGAGAATTCCGGTCGATTCGGGAAGCTCGATTCCCGTGCTCTGCCCGAGACCGTAGCTCTTACAGTAGTCGTTCATCCGGGATATCGTGAGAAGCCGTCCGACCTCATAGAAGAAGTAGTTGCACGAGACCTGTATCGCCTCGGTCACGTTGATCGGGCCGTGCGAGCCGCCGTAGTTGAGGTTTATCCAACACCTCGGCGTAAATCCGGAGTCCTCGTAGTATCTGTAAACGCCGGTCGCGTTTATGATCGTGTTCGGTGTGATGACACCCTCCATCAGCGCTGCGACCGCAACGCCGACCTTGAACGTTGAGCCGGGCGTATATGTTCCGAGCAGCGCACGGTTGAGCATGGGAGTCTTCGGGTCGTCCTTCAGCGTCGCGTAATCCTCGCTGAATGTCGCGAGGTTGTACGTCGGGTTCGACGCGAGCGCCAGCACCTCGCCGGTCTTTACGTTGATAACGGCGATCGCACCTGCGTCGGCGTCCTCACCGCTCAGCTCCTTGCCGCTCTCGAGCGCGTTCGCGACGATGTACTTTATATTGTCTGAGAGCGACTGCTCGGACAGAGCCTGCAATTTTGAGTCGAGCGTCAGATACACGTCCTGTCCGGGGATCGGCTCCTCCTTCACGTATGTATCGACGACATTCCCCATCGAGTCCTCGACTATGACGAGAGTTCCGTCGCGTCCGCGCAGGTAATCCTCAAACGCAAGCTCAACGCCGGACGTTCCGACGATCGCGTCGAGCGGATATCCCTTCTCGGTGTAATACTCGGCGTCCTTCGCCTGGATCTTGCCGACGCGGCCGAGGATGTGGCTCGCAAGCCCCGGGATCTCGTACCGCCTTTCGGCGACGCTTTTCGTGAGTATCCCGCGCGATCTTCCCTCGCGCAGCTCGGTTATCAGCTCGACCGAGGCATTCTCGAGCACGGTATACGGCAGCTTCTGCGAAAAATCGGAGAGTGCCATGTCAAGCCGCACGTCAAGGAGCAGCGCAGCGTCGTCCTCGCTGTACAGCAGTATTGTTTTGCCGTCCTTAACGACCTTGCCGCGCTCGTCGCGCTCTTTTTCGGCAATGCCGTATTTCACGAGCAGCGTCTGAGCGGAGGCTTCGGCATCCGGATCATCTCCGAGTCCAAGCTCCGCGAGCAGTTTTGCGAGTCTTTTTCCCTTGCCGGAGGAAAAATCGCAGTCGAAGCGCCACGTATCGCCCGATCTTGCGATAAGCGCAACAGGACGCTCGAACGTCGCGCCGGACTCCGTTCCGGAATTTATCGTTTTAAGCACAAGCTCGTTTGCCTCGGCGTTATCCGTCGGAAAGGTTCCCGCATCAAAGCAAACGCTGTACGAATATTCATTTGTGATGAGCGGAACACAGTTCCGGTCAAAGATCTCGCCGCGCTCGGCGAACAGCGGCACGGTGCGCTCGGTATAGACGATCGCCTTGCCGGTTTTATAATAATCCTGCCCTGTTATCTGGACATTTATGAGCTTTACGATGTAGACAAGGATAACGACAAGAAAGACTGCGCCGATAGAGGCGTATCTCAGGAAAAAATTGCGTTTCTTCATTCGTCAGCTCCGCATTTTAACTACTAAGTTTAGGTTCTCTTGCAAATTTAGGCTTTTAACTACCAAGTTTTAAGTTTGCTTGTGAATTCCGGCTTTCAACTACACAGGTTTAGATTTGCTTGTAAGATCATCCCGTCTAAGAAACCTTTTCGTCTCTCGTGCGGTGGAACGGTCTCATACATATATATGTGATAAGCTGCACGGGAGCCGCAAGAAGCAGCGTTGCCGCAGCCTCGGGAAGCACTATATCGAAAAATATTTCTCCCGCCGTAGCGTACAGCGGCGAGAGATATGCGAGCACAGCCGTAAAGATGCACCGCAGAATGACTGCGCCCACCTCGAGGATCGCGCGGACTGCGGCGCTCCCCGTGAGGTAGTGATTTGCGATGACTCCGCCGAAGTATCCGACGATCACGTAAAGGAGCGGGAGCAGCGACACGCTGTACGAGCCGAGCGAATCCATAAGCACGGCGCACAGGAGCCCCCAGACTGCGCCCCAACGCCGTCTTTCGGTGACGGACAGAGCGAGGACAAACGAGATCATGAGGTCGGGGCTGCACCCGAACGGTCGTATCGTTGAAAAGATAGTGGTCTGCACCATGGCAAAGAACACCATGAGCAGAGCGAGCACACCTCCGCAGAGTATGCGCTCTCTCGAATAGAATATTTTCAGCCGCAGCGTCTGAGCGAGATCTGCCGCAAAGCCAAGCGCCCGCACCGCCGCAGTTTTTATGTTCTCAGATGAGAGGTTCTCGCGGAAAAAGTCGAGCGTTCGCCGACGCGGCGGCTTCTCGTCTGCCGCCTTTCTGCGGCGCTGTCCGTCGCCCGTCAGACGGCGATCTCTTCTGTCTGGTGGTGTTCCGTTCACGCGCGCTCCCCCTCTCCTTTTGATTCTCTGTTTTCGGCAATCCGTTACTCGCGCACCTTGGAGTAATCTGTGATAACCATGAGCCTGTCGATACTCTTTATATCGGCGGCAGCGGTGATGTACGCGATTTTCGTCCTCGTCAGGGCGTCCGGCTCGACAGACGAAACGTATCCGATGACAAGCCCCTCGGGATAGACACTGCCCGAGCCTGTCGTCATAACTCGGTCGCCCTCTTTCACGTCGCTGTCGGCGGAAAGATACGTAAGCTTGCACTTGCCCTCGGCGGCAAGGCTGAAATCGCCCTCGATCAGCCCCGTCTCGCCGGAGCGCTCGATCTTTGCGCCGATGGCGCTGCCCGACTCGATGAGGGTAACCGCCTTCGACCACGAATCGCCCGCCTCGACGATGTGCCCGACAAGCCCGTCGGGAGTTACGACAGCCATATCCTTGCGGACGCCGTCCGATTCTCCGCGATCGAGCGTGAATACCGTGATATAATTCTCGCTGCCGTGTCCGGTGACGTTCGCCGGCTCAAATGAGTAGTCCGTGTGCTCACGCTTCAGCTCGAGATAGCTGAAGAGCCATTCGTTCAGCTGCTCAAGCTCCTCCGCCGATATAAGCTCGTCACGCATATTCGAGAGCGTGTCGCGAAGTTCCTCGTTCTCCGCCTTAAGCCTGTCATACTCGGTAAAGTAATCGGCAAAACCGCCGAGACCGTCCGCCGCGTAGGAAAACAGCTTCTGCACAGGCAGCAGCAGCGTGCAGACGCCCTCGCGCACGAAATTGCCGAGACCCATCGAATAGAGGGTTGTCGGCACGATCACAAGCACGAGCGCCACGGTCATGACGATATAGAAAAATTTATCCTTGATAAATCGCATAAAAGCTCCGAATCGTTATGCCGCACGTAAAGGAGCGTCCGGCGAATTATTTGTTGCGGAACGTTACGACTCCGCTCATCTCCGAGTCGATCACACGGCCGATACCGATCGCTACCGCGTCCATCGGATTTTTCGAGACCATGACGCGGATGCCGGTGATACGGCTGACAAGCTGCGCAAGTCCCGGTATCATGGCTCCGCCGCCGGTCATCATTATACCGGTGTCGTAGATATCGCTTGAAAGCTCGGGCGGGGTCGCCTCGAGCGTCGCTCTGATGCAGTCGAGGATGCGCGAGATCTGCTCGCCCATCGCCTCCCTGACCTCACCGGAATTAACGGTGATAACGGCGGGCAGACCGTTCAGAAGATTGCGTCCGCGAACCTCCATCGTGCCGCGATCGGTCTCGGGAATGGCGGAGCCGATGTTCTTCTTCAGCATTTCCGCCGTACTGTCGCCGATCAGCACGTTATATTTGCGCTTGATGTACGAGGTGATCGCCTCGTCGATCTCGTCGCCTGCGCTGCGGAGCGATGTCGCAAGCACGATTCCGCCCGAGGAGATGACCGCGACCTCCGTTGTGCCGCCGCCGATATCGACAACCATATTGCCGCGCACGTCGGCGACTCGAAGTCCGGAGCCTATCGCAGCCGCGACCGGCTCCTCGATCAGCGCAACGCTTCTCGCGCCCGCCTCGAGAGTCATGTCCTCGACCGCTCTCTGCTCGACCTCCGTTGCGCCGTATGGATTGCACACGACGACGCGCGGCAGGCTGAACAGCGTGTTGCCCGACACGCGGCGGAAGAAGTCGTGCATCATCTTTGCAGCGACGCCGAAATCGGCGATAACGCCGTCCTTCAGCGGATGGACCGCACGGATCGAGCCGGGCGTCTTGCCGAGCATGAGCTTGGCTTCGCTTCCGACCGCGACGACCTTGCCGCTCCGCGCCTCAACGGCGACGACCGACGGCTCGCGCAGGATGATTCCCTTTGCGCGCGCGTACATTATTGTGTTTGATGTTCCGAGATCTATTCCTATATTCTTACTCACAGTTAAAACCTTCCCAAAAGCACACGTATGTGCAGATTATATGCTGTCGCCCGCAAGCTCACGGAGCATCAGCACCGTCCGGCAGATCGGCAGACCGACCACGTTCGAGAAATCGCCCTCGATCCGGCATACGAACCGCGCCGCCGCGTCCTGTATTCCATAAGCTCCCGCCTTGTCATACGGCGGGTAATTGTCGATGTAGCCGTATATCTCGTCGTCCGACAGCTCCCGCATGAACACGAGCGTCTCCTCAACCGCAGAGACAGTGCGCTCGCCGTCCGTCACGCAGACACCGGTCAGAACGCGGTGATGCGTCCCCGACATCGCACGAAGCATTCGGTGTGCGTCCTCGCGGTCGCGCGGCTTGCCGAATATCTCATCACCCGACGCGACAAGCGTATCTGCCGCAATGACGATACCGCCGTGCGCAAGGTGCGCCTCAGCTCCCGCCGCAGCCTTCTTTTTTGAAAGATATTCGACCGCCCCGTCGGGAGTTATGCCGCACGGCAGAGTCTCATCGACATCCACGGGGCGAACCTCGTGCGCGATGCCCGCCTGAAGCAGCAGCTCATGACGTCTCGGCGAGCCGGACGCAAGTATTATCTTTATATCAGCCATGATCGTGACCGTCCCTTTCCAATCATTTGTGCCGTGTCCCCGCCCCTGCCGCAGTCAGCGGCAGAAGGCACAAACGAGATCCCGAAAACAGCACACCGCAAAGGCGGAGTCACTGTTTTCAAGCGTAACTTATCTGAATTTTCTGTACCCGCCCGCAGGTGCGGTGTGCGACCGCAGAGCCTCCACGACACCGTCGCACTCTCGCGCACTCTCACACGAGAAAATGTGCATCGTCCGCGACAATCCCGCAGACATAAGCTCCGTGTCCGACAGATCCGCGTAGGTCTCGACGCTGTTGTAGATCGAGTTCATGCAGTATCGGTCGCCGACCACGGGGAATCGCGCTCCCGTGCGGTCGAGCAAGGCGGATATGCAGATCCCCTGACGGCACTTTCCCGTAAAGCCGCCCGCTCTGCCGAGGGCGCAAAGCCTGCCGCCGTCGGATATCGGACATCTGCGGCACAGCATAAGCGGGAGCCTGCCTCCCGTGACCGCCGCGACAGGCGCATACGCGGAGAACTTCTCCGCCGCGCGGCAGCCGATCTCCGGCGACAGTGTCACGCATGACGCGCCCATGTCCGCAAGGATCTTTGCCGTGCGGGAATTCCATACGGAGAAGCGGTGTGACGCGGTCACATCACATCCTGCGGCGACCGCCGTTTGAATCTCACCCATTGTGTGTGCGAGGACAGGCGCACCCGTCTTCCTCGCGATCTCAAGCGCGCGAAAGATCGCGCTGTCATATGCATCATATGCAACGGCGGGCAGCGAAACGCCAAGTGCGGCGCAGGCTTCCCCGTCCGGAAGCTCAAGAAAATCCGCGAGCGGCAGATACACCTCGTCGAAATATCCGCGCACGCTGTCGGTGAGCTGCGATATCGACGCAAGCTCCGCCGTCCGACGTATCTTGTCGGGCTTGCGCGGCTTTGGCGCGGGAACATCCGGCACGTCATCCGCGCGGCGCACCTCGCTCGGCGCGAGCAGCTTTGCCACCGCCTCGCGTCTCAGCTCGTTCAGAGCCGACGCCGAAACTCCCGCGCGTCCGTCGGTCTCGACCGAGAGCGAGCGGAGGATGAACGGAGTTGTCCCGAGCTTTGAAATACTGCGTCGAAGCGATTCCTCCGGCGGGGGATTGCCCACCGCCGCGTTCACCACGCCGCCGAGCACCTCCGCCGAGCCGTTCGGCGACTCAAGCGCAAGCGAGAGTCTCTCGCCGCACACAATGCGGAGATGACCGCCGACGCCGACGCGCTCGGGCGCGGGTATCGCCTTCGGCTGCTCGGAATTCTGCCGCGCGTGATCCGCGTCGCGCCTTTGCCCGAGCATAGAGCCGTACTGTCTGCGGATGTACCCGTCGGAAAATCCGTCACGGGAGAAAAGATGCGCAAGCTCTGCCACCTCGTCGCGCGTTGCGTCGCGTCTCTCGTCGAGCAGCGTGCGGTAGATCTTCACCGTGCCGTACACGTATTCCGCGCTCTTCTGCCGCCCCTCGATCTTCAGAGATGCGACGCCGCTCGACAGTATGTCGCGGATGTGGCGCGCCGTGCACATATCGCGCAGGCTGAGCGCCGCAGACGACGCAAGCCCGTCGGCGCCGTTTTCGACAGATAACGGCAGACGGCACGTGCCGGCGCAGTCGCCCCTGTTGCCGCTCCGCCCTCCGAGCGCATAGCTCATCAGGCATTGCCCCGAGACCGATACGCAGTGCGCGCCGTGAATGAACATTTCGATCGGGATCGGCGATTCGGCCGTAAGGCAGCGTATCTCATCGAGCGACAGCTCCCTCGGGCACACCATCCGGCGAAAGCCGAGATCAGCCAGCGCACGGGCGTCCGATACCCCCGTTCCGGTGATCTGCGTGCTCGCGTGAAGCTCCGCTTCGGGGAATCGGCGCAGTATCTCCTGCGCAAGTCCCACATCAGCGACGATCAGCGCATCGACCCCGAGCGAGAACATCTCCTCCGCAAGGGATAGAGCCTCGGACAGCTCCGATGTGCGCATACGTATGTTCAGCGCTCCGTGGGTTCGGACACCCCTCGCCCGGCACTCGCCGAACAGCTCCGCCATCTCGGCGGATGAAAGATTTTTCGCCCTTGCGCGTGCGCTGAATTTTTCCGCACCGAAATATACCGCATCGGCTCCCGCCGAAACGGCGGCAAGCAGCGCGTCGGCGCTCCCCGCAGGCGCAAGCAGCTCCGGCAGTGCGACTTTTTCTGTTTTGTTCATCACTGCCTCCGTTTTATAAAAAGCTTTTGTCTCAGTTCTTCTTGCCGCCGAGCAGCTCCTCGATCATGCGAAGCTTTGACTGCACGGCATCGTGCTCCCTTTCGGAGGACGCTTCCGCGGACTTCTTGTCCTCATCTGCGGGCGCAGCCGCCTCCGGGGCAGTGTTCGCCGCAGGCGCAGGCTCAGCCGGAGCCTCTTCCTTTGCGGGAGCGGGAGCATCCGTAGCCGGCTCCTCTTTCGCGGAATCCTCGGCATGAGCCTCGGACTCCTCCCTCAGGCGGCGCATATTCGTCTCAAGCAGCTCTACCTGAGCCTCGAGACTCTTTATCTTGCGGTCGGCTTTCTGCTTCTCTCCGCAATAATCAAGTGCACAGAGAATCACGGCGTCAAGCTTTGAACACCGCTTGTTGTTGATAATGAGGTCGCGAACGCGCTTGTCTACCGTCTCCACGATCTGGTGTACGAATTCCTCGCCTTCGTCCGATACGATTGAAAATTGAATGTCTGCGATCTCAATATTGAAACGCTCTTTCATATGTATGCAGTCTCCTTCCGGCGCACCGTTACGCCAAGCTTTTCGGAAAAATATATACATAGTTATTATAGTACATATATCGGGCAAATGAAAGGGGTATTTGTAAATTTCCTCGAATCCGTATGCAGAGCGCAATATTTTTCGGGAAATTTTATGCGGGATATTGCAATTTTGCCCGAATCGGTATATAATATCAAGTAACGGAGGCGTAGCTCAGCTGGTTAGAGCGTTCGGTTCACATCCGAGAGGTCATGGGTTCGAGCCCCCTCGTCTCCACCAAAAACAAAAGTCCCGCACGGGGCTTTTTGTTTTTGCACGATTTAATGGAGGGGCTCGAAGGGATCGGTAGTGAATGACAGCCCGGTGGGCTGTCAGAGCCGATCACCGGCCTCACCGCAGTGAGGGAGCCCCCTCGTCTCCACCACATATGAAAAATATTTCCTGCTGATAGTTACGCCCGGAGGATTTTTATCCTCCGGGCATTTCCTTTATCCACACATTCGATTCTTGATTGCTCTCCTGCTACAAGGATTGCAGAAAAGCCGGTGGATGCCGTTTTTTCTGCTGTGAACCGAAAAAGACCCATGGGCTGTTCTATCCTAATAGCCGGAGGTGATGGAGGGGTGACTGCAAAACGAGGGCTATTCTGGTATGTGAACGGGGAATTGCTGTGCTTTCCCGTTTCCGGCGAGGAAGCCGATACGGTCAGCAACAACCATCGGCGGTTCTGGGAAACGCTTCCGCATTCTCTTACCGGCGGGATGCCCTACAACTACTTTCCCCGTGGACAGGTGGAGCTGCGGCACGGGAAAGCCGTCGTCTACCTGCATCCTACGCTTTGCACGCCGGAAATTTATGCACAGATTCGCCATGCTTTTTCGCTGCCGGATGAGATGCCGGCGTCATTCAAAGCGGATGGAAGCCAGCATTATCGGATCATTCAGGAGGAACAGGAGGGGTGAGCGTTGGACATACAGCAGTCAAAAACCTGCTGCTTTACGGGGCACCGCCCTCAATTTTTTCCTTGGGGCAGCAACACCGGTGATCCCGCCGCCGTGAAAATGCTTCACGCGCTGAAAAATGAAACTTTGCAGGCCATTGCCGACGGCTACACAACATTTCTCTACGGCGTGGCGCCGGGGGTAGACACCTGGGCGGCGGAGATCGTGCTGCGGCTGCGCTTTCGGGGCAGTCACGCAGAGGCGCCGGCGCAGTACCAAAAGCTGCTCGACTATATTGACAAGCACAAAATGCAGATCGTTGGTTTTTCCCGTGAGATCACGCTCATTGACTACGGCATTACAAGCGATGCGGAGAAGTTTGTGACCGAGATCTGCATCCCGATCAAGTACGAGCCTGATGTGCATAAATCAGATGTTGCGATATAATGCCAACCGGAAATCAAGAACCGCACCCCCTTAAACGGTTTCTGTCAAAATCAGAGTTCTCCGCCAAAAAACCGAAATCATGTTGGTTTGTCAATGATATGTTACACAGTGCTTCAAAAAATTATCGAGAGTAGCCTTGGGAGAGGTCCAGTTAAG
>CAKSDP010000003.1 GCA_934446065.1 uncultured Eubacteriales bacterium | reverse complement strand
GCTTAACTGGATCTCTCCCAAGGCTACTCTCGATAATTTTTTGAAGCACTGTGTAACATATCATTGACAAACCAACATGCCCCATACCATACTGCCGTGCGATTGTAGGATTATAGCGATAAGTGAAAGGGGGGGAATGCAGCGCTTTTACATCATACGTCGTTCCGCTGTGTCAGCATTCGTCAAAGCTATCATGTGATTTACACCTGATATTCTTCGGCGTACTTTCTGTAATTCTCCTGATAAGGACCGTCGCTCACCTTTGCTTTTCTCAGCGTTTCGTGAAGATTCAGATTGTGCTCGGAGCTGTCGATTATGTATCCCGCAATATTTGAACAATGGTCGCTGACCCTTTCCAGATTCGTGAGCAGATCCGCCCATACAAATCCGGCTTCAACCGAACATTTTCCTTTCTGCATACGGAGAATGTGGTCTGTGCGCAGGCGATCGCGGAGCTGATCCACGACCTGCTCAAGCGGTTCGACTTTGGCTGCCGTTTCAACATCGGACTGAACGAACGCCGCATTTGTGAGGGTTACAACTTCGTAGACGGCTTTCGCCATAACTTCATATTCTTTCAGGGCTTCTTCCGTCAGCGAGAGCTTCTTGTCGTGCAGCTCCTCTGCGGAATCAAGAATGTTCACTGCGTGATCGGAAATGCGCTCGTAATCACCGATCACCTTCAGAAGCATCGTGGCTTCTTCGCTCTCTTCGCGGTTGAGCTTTGCCGAACTGACCTTGATCAGATAAGTGCCGAGAATGTCCTCGTACTCATCGCATTTGTTTTCGGCGTCGCGAATTTCTTTTGCGATCGACGGAGAATAATTCGTAAGATTCGCAAGCGATTTTTTAAGTGCATCTCCCGCACATTCCGCCATTTTTGCGGCAACAGCCTGACTTTGCGCGAGCGCAAGCGAGGGGGTGGCAAGCAGGCGCTCATCAAGCTCGTTCTGCTTTTCTTTTTCCTTGGAATCGGGAATTATCGTGCAGACCAACTTTTCGAGCAGATTGCCCATGGGAAGCATGAGGAGCGTGCAAAGTATATTGAAGATCGAGTGACATACGGCAATTCCGAAAAGCGAAGCGGAGGCGGCAAGGATCGCCGGTGCAAAGATCGCCTTTACGATGCAGAAGACTGTCAGCCATACGGCACTTCCGATGACGTTGAACGAGAGATGAACCATCGCCGCGCGCTTTGCGTTTTTGTTTGCGCCGATCGAGGAAATAAGCGCCGTCACGCAGGTTCCGATGTTCTGACCCATGATGATCGGTACGGCGGCACCGTAGGAAACTACGCCGGTGGAAGCAAGAGCTTGCAGAATACCGACGGAGGCGGAGCTTGATTGGATTATTGCCGTAAGGATCGCGCCGACAAGAACGCCGAGTACAGGATTAGTGAACAGCAGGAGCGCTTCTCCGAAGCCGGGGGTGTCTTTGAGTACGGAGACTGCGTCCGTCATTGTCTCCATGCCGAACATCAGAGTGGCAAATCCGAGCAGTATCATGCCCGTGTCCTTCTGCTTGTCCTTCTTGCAGAACATAAACAGAATTATACCGATGAGCGCAAGGATCGGCGTAAACGACGAGGGCTTCAGAAGCTTTACCCATATATTGCCGCTGTCGATCCCCGCAAGGCTGAGGATCCACGCCGTAACGGTCGTTCCAATGTTTGCGCCCATTATTACGTTGATGGACTGACGGAGCGTCATGATCCCCGCGTTGACAAAGCCGACAACCATAACCGTTGTGGCGGAGGAGCTTTGAATGACCGAGGTCACTCCGAGTCCCGTCAAAAGTCCGGCGGTCTTGCTTCCCGTCAGGCGGCCGAGTATATTTTTGAGTCCGTTTCCGGCTCTGCGTTCAAGTGCCTGTCCCATAAGGGTCATTCCGAACAGGAAAAGACACAGCCCCCCGATCATCGTTAAAAAATGAAAAATATCCACGTATTTTACAAACCCCTCTTATAATTTTTACAATTTATTTTAACAAGCTGATGTCAAATCGGTAATCGTACTATTGTAAAATCGATGTAAAATCGCACGCCTCTTTATATAGAAAAACAAAAATGAGTCCGGTGTAATCCCGAACTCATTTCAAGGCAGCATTGTGTTCCTATTCAGACCGATCTTTATGATCCTCTCCGGTCTCTGTCTCCGGCGCGTCCTTTATATTCGATATTTTGCAGTGCGGACAGTCGCAGCACGCAGTCCCTCTCTCGTCCTTTCCGAATATTCCGACGATGAACGAGACAAATCCGTGCAGCGCCGTATACATTCCGTATACCGCAAAAATAGTAAGTATCGTATACAGCACGGCTTCAAATGTCATGGCATCACCTCCGCTCAGTAAAAGTTTATGCTCATGCCGTGAGGTTGTTGATTAGGTTTTTGCCGTATATTTTTCGCAGATTTGCGAACATACGTTTGACAAACGGCGCAATTTGTGATACAATAGGTTAACACAAGATCCGGCGTGGTATCGGAAAATTACAAGGACGGGGACTTTCTCATGGGTACGATGGATGAAAAGATTACAGGCGTTGTTGACGCCGTTGTATATCAGAGTCCTGACGGCAGCTATACCGTATGTGACCTTGAGGATTCATCGGGAGAGCTTGTAACGCTTGTAGGCTCGCTTCCCATGATATCCGAGGGAGATACCGTAACGGCATACGGCAGATGGGACACCCATCCGACATACGGCAAACAGTTTCGATGCGAATATTATGAGCAGGATATGCCGTCGAGCGAAGGGGACATTCTGCGGTACCTCTCCGCGGGCAACGTCAAGGGGATCGGTCCCAAAACCGCAATAAAGATCGTTGAAAAGTACGGCACCGAGACGTTTGACGTCATAGAAAACCATCCGGAATGGCTCGCGGAAATGAGCGGTATCTCGAAGAAGAAGGCTGCTCAGATCGGCGAGAGCTTCCGCGAAAGCGCCGGCGCCCGCGCCGTGATAATGTACTGCAAGAATATCTGCTCCCCCTCGGTTTCAATGCGCATATACAAAAAATGGGGCGCTGCGGCGGTGAATAAGATCAAGGCGAACCCGTATACCCTCTGCCGCGATATTTCGGGTATAAGCTTCAGAAAAGCCGATGAGCTTGCCCATTCGATGGGGCTTGAGCCGGACTCGCCCGAGCGCATCTCCGCCGGAATAGATTTTGTCCTCTCGGAGGAGGCAAGGCGGGGCGGTCACACCTGCGTCCCCTTTGGCACGCTCGTCGCGTATGCCTCGGATCTTCTTGCGCTCGAGCCGCAGACCGTCTCGGATGCTGCCGAGACGCTGATCTCGAGATTGGCGTTGAGCTGCGAGATGCTGTCGGATGAGCGCGTCGTATATCTTCCGAAATATTATAAAGCTGAAAACTCCATTGCCGAGAGTCTTCTGCGTCTCTCTGCGCTGTGTCCGAAGATCGACGCGGGCGATATCGGGATATTTATAGATAATCTTGAGCGCTCAAACGGCATCACATTTGCCGATATGCAGCGCCGCGCGATCGCAGCATCAATGGAAAACGGAGTTATGATACTCACCGGCGGACCCGGTACCGGAAAAACCACCATCACCCGCGCGATACTCTCGATATTCGAGAGTATGGGACAGAAATGCGCGCTTGCTGCACCGACCGGCCGTGCCGCAAACCGGATGAGCGAGGCAACCTCGCATGAGGCTCAGACGATCCACCGCTTGCTTGAGACGAGCTTTTCTGCGGAAAACGACGATGAATCGGGCGTTTTTCTCCGCGACGAGAATAACACGCTCGCCGAGGACGTTTTCATCATCGATGAGGTGTCGATGATCGACACGCTGCTCATGCATTCGCTGCTCCGCGCGATAAAGCCCGGCGCACGTGTGATATTCGTCGGCGATTCGGATCAGCTTCCGTCTGTCGGAGCGGGAAACGTCCTCGGCGACCTCATTGATTCCGGCTGCTTCTGTACGGTAAGGCTCACCGAAATATTCCGCCAATCAGGCGAAAGCCTGATCGTCACGAACGCCCACGCGGTCAACCACGGCATTATGCCGACCTCGGGCGGACGCGAAAGCGATTTCTTCATCCTGAAAAGGCAAAGCGATGCAGACGTTGCCGCAGCCATAACCGATCTTTGCACAAGGCGGCTGCCGATGGCATATGGGGAGGACATCGTGTCAAAAATACAGGTCATCTCTCCCTCGAAAAAGGGAGCAGCCGGAACCGAGGAGATCTGCCGCGCACTGCAGAATGCGCTCAATCCGAAGTCTCCGGATAAGCGTGAGATCACCCGCGCCGGAGTGACATTCCGCGAGGGCGATCGCGTCATGCAGATGCGCAACAACTACACGATCGAGTGGGAGAAGGATTCGACGGACGGGCACGGGATATTCAACGGCGATATAGGCGTGATCGAGGAGATCGATACCGACGGTGCCGTGACCGTGAATTTTGACGGCAAACGTGCCGTCTACGGGCAAACAGAGCTTGAGGAGCTTGACCTTTCATACGCGATCACCGTGCACAAAAGCCAGGGCTCCGAGTATCCGGTGGTCATAATCCCCGTGTACGGCTGCCACCCGATGCTTCTGTCGAAATATCTGCTGTATACAGCAATCACGCGTGCGTCGCGTCTCGTTATACTTGTCGCGCGTCCGGACAGCCTGCAATATATGGTGTCAAACAGCTCGCACTCAAAGCGCTCAACCGGACTTTCGTACATTCTTAAAAAATATTCGGGGACTGCCCAATGACGGCAGCCGCGAGAAAGCTCATCCGATACCTGAAACGCCTCGGCGCGACTGCGATGTATCTGCTGTTTCCGCCGATATGCCCGGTATGCGGGGATGTCAGCGGAAAGCGCCGCATAGGCGAGCCGTGTCCGGAATGCCTGTCCCGTCTTACGGATGATATGTGCACTGTCTGCCCGCAGTGCGGGCAAGCGCCGCGCGATTGTGTCTGCGCTCCCGAGTTTTGCAGCGAGTTTGAGGTGTCGCCGTTTACAGCGGTGCATCCGCTGATATTCTGCGCGTTCTATGAGGGATACGACGAAGACAGCGCAGTCTCGTCGCTCGTGTATCACACAAAGCGTGCCGCCGATTCAAGCGGAGCAGTGTTTCTCGCGCGTATGATCTCGGCGGAAATACTGCGGCGTGCCGCTACCGATCACTTTGACGTGCGCGACTGCACCGTAACGTACATACCGCGCTCCGCCGCCGCTCTGCGCAAGTACGGCTTCGATCATATGGGGCTTTGTGCAAAGAGATGCGCAAAGCTTATCGGATGCCGTTATTGCGCAATGTTCGTGCGGCGCGGCGGAACGGATCAGAAGACTCTCGGCGCACTTGAGCGCCAACGCAATGCCGAATCGACGCTCTCGCTTCGCAAAAGCGCCGCCACGGATGCCGCCGGGGCGCGTGTAATAGTCATCGACGACATGATCACGACAGGTGCAACGATGCGTGCCGCCGTGTCCGCTCTCTCGTTTGCGGGAGCTGCGGAAATTATCCCGGTAGCAGCCTTCCTTACATCTAAAAACAAGCAGCGGCAAAAATAAAATACACCACAGAGCATCATGCCCTTGTGGTGTATTTTTGCAGTATATGATCGTGCGGCTCACACCATGCTGCCGTGCAGCCACTTGCGTGAGCGGAATCTCGCGATAAAGCACGATGCTCTCAGAACCCAGTCAAGCACCATCGATATCCAAACGCCGATCGCGCCGAGACCGAAGATCACGCCGAGAACATAGCTGAACATTACGCGGAGCGTGATCATTGATACGATCGATACGACCATCGTGAACTTCACGTCTCCCGCCGCCTTCAGCGCGTTCGGCAGAACGAATGCTGACGGCCAAAGAATGCTCGCGCTGATGCAGTTGATTATTACAAGTATTACGGTAAGCTCGCGTGCCTCGTCGGAGAGCGTGTAGAGCTTCAGCACGAGCGGCATGGATATCATGACCGCGGCGTTTATCGCCGCCCCGGCGATCATCGCGATCTTCATGAGTTTTCGCGCGTAATACATTGTCTGTTTGTCGTCTCCGGCTCCGATGCACTGACCGATGACGGTTATCATCGCAAGCTGAAGCGCCTGCCCGGGAATACAGCCGAAGCCGTCAAGATTTCCCGCGACCGAGTTTGCGGCGATCTGCGTCGTGCCGAACAGGGAAATGATGCTGACCACGACTACGCGTCCGAGCTGGAATATGCTGTTCTCAAAGCTTGACGGGATCCCGATGTACAGTATCTTCTTTATAATGCCGGGGTTCGGGCGGTAGTGACGAAAGTTCGCATGGATCGTTTCCGACTTCATTGAGATGCGGATAAGCAGGAAAAGCATCGCCGCGAAGCGCGAGATCATCGTCGCAATTGCGGCTCCGTCAATGCCGAGACCAAACCCGAATATGAGCGTCGCGTTTCCGAAGATGTTCATTATGTTCATCATGAGGGAGGAGAACATTGATATTTTCGAGTTGCCCATCGCGCGGAACAGCGCAGATGACGCCGAATAGATCGCGATGAACGGGTATGAGCACGCGCTGTACGAAAGATATCTCACACCGGCAGCCATTACGTCCGCTTCGATCGAACCGAAGAAAAGGCCCATGACCTGCCGCCTGAGAAGGAGCATTACACCGCCGATGAGAACACCGACGAAAAGCGAGAGCATGATTATCTCGGTTGCGCAGTCGGACGCGCGTCGGCTGTTTTTTTTGCCGATGAACTGTGCCGCGATCACCGCACCTCCGGTGGCAAGTCCGCCGAAGAAGTTGATTATCAGCACGTTCAGCATATCGACAAGCGCAACGCCCGACATTGCGGCCTCTCCTATCGAGGAGATCATCATTGTGTCTGCAATGCCAAGCGAGCATGAAAGGAAGCATTCCGCGATCAGCGGGAAAATAAGCACACGGAGTTGTTTTGATGTAAATAGCTGGGGCTTGGAGTCAGTCATGTTGTTCCTCTGCTTTCAATTTCATGCATTCGTCGCGGATGATGGCGGATTCGATGAACGGCAGCTTTTGTCCGTTGACGAGCTGATATGTTTCGTGTCCCTTTCCGGCGAACAGTACGATATCGCCGGGGGACGAGTTGCGCACGGCAAAGCGCACCGCTTTTTCGCGGTCAACAATAGTTACGTAAGGATGGTTTTTGTCCATGTAGGACTCAATGTCGGCGCAGACGTGTGCGGGATCCTCGGAGTCGGGGTTGTCTGACGTGATCACCGACATATCGGCGAGGGCGGACGCAGCTTCGGCAAGCTCGCGCCGACGGAGCTCGGTCCTGCCGCCGACCGAGCCGAAAACGACCGTGAGCCTTTTCGGCGAGAACTCACGCAGCGCCGTAAGCGCGCGGCGCAGACTCTCACCGTTGTGAGCATAGTCAACGATGAATGTGCGGCCGAGCAGCCCCGGAACTATCTGGAATCTGCCGCTGACAAACGTGTGCCGCAGCGCCTCTGCCGCAGCCTCGGCGGAAACTCCGAGCGTGTCTGCGCAGGCGATAGCCGCAAGGGCATTGTAGATACTGAACGAACCGGGGGAGTTGAGCCGCACGCCGACCGTGCTCCCGCCGTGGTGGCACGAAAATCCGATCCCGAGCGTCGTCTCGTCGCGGAACAGCTCATCGCCCGTCGCATAAAAATCGGCAGAGCTGTCAAGCCCGAACGAGATCAGTCGTGCGTCGGGTGCGTGACCGGCGATGACGGAGAGTGATTCCGTATCGTCGGAATTGTAGATTATCGTGCCTCCGGCACCGGTGAAGAACGACGCCTTTGCAGCCTTGTATTCGGCAAAGTCCTTGTGCTCGCCGTCGCCCGTGTGGTCGGGTGACAGATTCATAAAGACCCTCGCGGCAAACGGGATCCCATCGACCCTGTTGTGCGCGAGCGCTTGTGAGGATACCTCGATCACGGCGTGCGTGACGCCGCCGTCAACCATTTTCGCGAAGAAGTGGTGAAGATCGCGGCTTTCGGGAGTTGTGTTTACCGTGTCGGTGTGCTCACCGTTGATAACAACTCCGTTTGAGCCGATGTATGCGCAGTTTTTGCCCGAACGGTTAAGGATCTCCGCGAGCATAAGCGACGTGGTCGTCTTTCCTTTGGTTCCCGTGATGCCGACGATCTTCAGACGGTCTGCCGGATAGCCATAGAAAAATGCCGACAAATGCGGCAGTACCTCACGTGTATTCTTAACGTATATTACGGCTGCGTCCTCGGGCAGCCCCGGATCGCGTTCACACAGGAACGCCCGACAGCCTGCGTTGTACGCCATCGGCGCAAAACGGTGACCGTCGAGCTTGTGACCGGTCAGAGCGACAAAAATGTCGCCGCCGCCGACCGTCCGCGAATCGTATTCTATGCGAAGTATCGCGTCATCCTTGTGCATTTCACCGCCGACGATCGGTGAGTGAAGATGCTCCGAGATCTCGCGAAGCGTTTTTTTGCACATCATGCCATGTCACCTCCGGATCGTATCGTTTTGCCCCACGCGTCAAGCGCATCCGGCAGCCCCACGGTTTGCTTCCCGCACAGATTTACGGAATATGCCGTAAGCACATCGAGCGAGTCAACCACAGCGGGGAAGTGCGAGCCGTCTTTGAGTGACAGCTCATCCGCAAGCACGGACAGCTCCGTGCAGCCGAGAATGAGGCAGTCGCATCCCGCGTCCTCCATCTCGTGCGACACCGCTTCAAAGCGGTCAAGTCCGCCGGGTTTGCCCGATTTCACGCAGTCGTAGATCAGCTCCATGAGGATCTTCCGCGATTTTGCGCCCGGCACCGAGTAGGCAACGCCGACGCGGGACAGCTTGTCCTGATATGCGCCGGATATGATCGTTCCTTCCGTCGCGAGTATCCCCGCGCGTTTGTAGCCGGCGAATTTTATGAATGAGGCAGTCTCCTCGATGATGCTCGGCACGGGAACGTTTACCGCATCGCGCACGGCGTCAATGAAGTAGTGCGCCGTGTTGCACGCAATGACGATCGCGTCCGCACCGTAAGCCTCGAGACGGCGCGCGTCCTCGACCATCGCGCCTACGGGCGATTCATCCGACCGCCCGAGAATGAAGTCCGTGCGATCGGGAGTCGTCGCGCGGCTGTTTATTACAATATCTATGTGATCCTGATCTCTCGCAGCAAGGGTGTGCTCTGTTATAAGCCTGTAAAGATACGCGCTTGACAGAGGTCCCAGCCCGCCGAGAATTCCAAGCAGTTTTGCCATGTGTTCCAAGTCCTTTTCGGTTATGTCCGTAACGGATTATTCGCGCCCGGTCGGATAGTATGTCTTGAATTTGCCGAATTGGCGGCGCAGCTGTTCGCAGACGCAAAGGAACCTCATCGGACTTTTGCATATGTCGGGCTTGTACCACAGCGACGACGTGTCGCGGCCGCTGTGCGCGAGTGACTTCGCCTTGCGGACAAGCTCGGCGTCCTCGGTGTACTTGTATGCAACAGCCTTCGGCACATGATGCCAGAAATGCTCGTTTGTGCAGAGCACGCAGTCGTCGCCGTCCGAGAGAAACACCTCTGCCGCAAGCTTTGCAACATTAAGACCGGCAGCGGTCATGTACATATTGCTGCGCCCCTGTCTGAGGTTTATCTCAAACACGCGGAAATCGTTGCCGGTGCCCGTGTATTTGATGTCGAAGTTCGAGAACCCGACGTAGTGCAGCTCCTCAAGCAGCGCGCGGATCTTTTCGGTCAGCGGGAACGCCGCCGTGTCCTCCGTCACGATCGCCGCGTGATTGCCAAGCCCCTTCGGCGTGTGCTCCTCGACCATCGTGTGACCGAGACACATCGCACGCACCTTGCCGCGCGCGTCCGAAAATGCGGTGAATACTCGCATCTGCGCGTCGCCGCCGGGGATCATGTCCTGTACGATTATCTTGTTGTCGTAGCCGGAAGCGTAGATGTCTCGGACGATCTTCATCGCGTCATCCGGTGCCTCGGCGGTGTAGACCTTCTTCATCCCGTCAAACGGATGCTTCCAGTAAGCAACGCTTGACGACGGCTTTATTATTATCGGGTATGGGAATCCGAGTACGGCGGCGTCAAGCGCCCCGTCCTCCGGTACACCCTCAAGCACAACGGTTTTCGGATACGGAATGCCGTGCCGCTCGCACATCTCGTAAAACTCGGCCTTGCAGGACAGCGTGTCGATCATCTCGGGTTCGGTGTACGGGCAGATGTATTCCGTAAGATTCTGCTTGTTGCGGATGATCATTGTTGCGTAATCATCTGTGCAGCCGAACAGTACGAGCCTCCCGTCCGCGTGGGACGCGGCATAGTCCTTCAGCGTGCGTATCATCACGTCTTCGCTGTCAATATCGGGGATCGCCGTGAAATCGACGATGGTCGAATACTTTGTCGCCGAGACCGCGTATCTGCCGAACGCCTTGGATGTAACGCCGTAAGCCTCGTGGAATGCGCGTGCAACATTATAGCAGTTGAGATCCGCGCCGATGAGCACGGGATATATTTTCTGTGTCATGTTATGCCTTTCCGTCATTGTTTGTCCGACTTTTATTCTCCGAAGAATCTGCGGTGCCATACGAGGAATACGAGTGCGGTCCAGATCTTGCGCTGATTGTTCGCCGCACCGCTCTTGTGATCGTCGAGCAGCCGCAGCAGCTTGTCCGCCTCAAAATATTCCGCCGCCGCGTCGGAGGTGAAGTATTCTTTTGCAAAATCGTAGTATTTATCCTTGCGGAACCACTGCCTGATCGGAACGGGGAAGCCCTTCTTCGTGCGGTCCGCCCATTCGTTCGGCAGAATACGGTTTGCCGCTTTGCGCAGAACGTATTTCGTGTTCTGCGGTGTGATCTTGTACTTTGCGGGGATCGTCTGCGCCTCGCGCATTACCTCGCGGTCGAGATACGGCACGCGCAGCTCGATCGAGTGCGCCATGCTCATCTTGTCTGCCTTCAGCAGAATATCCCCGGGAAGCCACAGCTTCAGGTCAAGGTACTGCTTGCGCTCAAGCTCGGACAGTCCCTTCGCACGCTCGTAGATCGGAGCGGTGATGTCGTGCGGCGTCATGCCCGAGCGGTATTTCGGACGGAGAATGTCGGCAGCCTCCCCCTCGGGGAATACGAGCGCCTGACCGATAAAATAATCCTCCGGGCGACCGCTACCCTTTATTATGAAATCGTGTCCCTTGAAATAAGGCAGGTGCGACGCAGCCCCGGCAGCGACACGGCGCAGCGGAGCCGGTATTTTTTTGTACTTCCGCATCGCGGGCGTTTCATCGTACCATTCGTAGCCTGCGTAGATCTCATCGGCACCCTCGCCGGAGAGAACGACCGTTACGTGCTCGGACGCAAGCTTTGCGAGAAAATACAGCGGAACCGACGACGGGTTCGACTGCGGCTCGTCCATGTGATACTGAATATCGGAGAGGGCGGAGAAGCAGTCCTCCGCCGTGAGCATACGGGTGTAGTTTTCGACGCCGAGCAGCCGCGACAGCTCGCGTGCCTCGCCGGTCTCGTCGAATTTTTCAAAATCAAAGCCAACCGAGAAGGTGTCGTGCGGCATAAGCGCCGCCGTGACGTAGCTTGAATCGACTCCGCCGGAGAGGAACGACCCGACTTTGACATCGCTGATCCTGTGCGCGGCAACGGATTCGCGGATGCGGTCGTCAACCATTGACACAGCCTCGTCGAACGAGATGTCTCGCTTCTCGGCAAAGTTGAAGTCAAAGTATTCGCGGATCTTCATCTCGCCGTTCTTGAACGTAAAGCAGGACGCGGGCGGCAACTTGAACGTCCCCTTGAAGAACGTTTCCTCCGTCGCGGAGTATTGGAACGTCAGATAAGGGCGGAGCGCGTCGGGATTGACCTCGGGCGCAAACTCCGGATGCTCGAGGAAGCTCTTGATCTCGGAGCCGAATATGAGCGCCTCGCCGCGGCGGCAGTAGTAGAACGGCTTTATGCCGAATATGTCGCGCGCGCCGAACAGCGTGTGATCCTTCATGTCGTATATGACGAACGCAAACATACCGCGCAGGCGCTCGACGAGCGTCTCACCGTATTCCTCGTACCCGTGGATCAGAACCTCGGAGTCACACCTTGTGCGGAATACATGGCCCCGCGCGATAAGCTCGTCGCGCAGCTCCATGAAGTTGTATATTTCACCGTTGTATACGCAGACGACAGTGCCATCCTCGTTGAACATCGGCTGAGCGCCGTCGGCAAGGTCAATGATGCTGAGACGCCTGAAGCCGAGCGCGACGGGAAACTTCCCGTCGGGAGTGACGTAGTACCCCTCCATGTTCGGACCGCGGTGGATGATGCGGTCAGCCATTTTCTTTATTATTTCGTTCCGGTTTTGAAGATATCCGGTAAATCCCACAAATCCGCACATATGCGTAGCCTTTCTTTGGGTAGTGAGTTTCAGTTTTGTGTAAGCGGTGCGCCGTTGGTGTCGTATGTCTCAGACTCGTCCCCGTATCCGCCGGAATCCGCTTTGCTGCCTGAGAATATGTCGTCGGGAATCACAACATCCCCCTCGTCCGACGAGGAATAAGTGAACGGGGCAGAGTGCGACAGCAGTGTGCCGCCCTCGCACAGCTGAGCCGTGTAGATCTCGTCGCCCTCGTGCAGCTTTGCCTTCTTTACCACAAGCAGCGAGTCGTTTACAAGCGTCGTGTCAAGCCGCCTGTCATTTACGAATACATAGCTACTTTCGGTAAAGTTTTCGCCTGAGACAAACAGAATGTCGCCGTATTTTTTAGCGCCGGTGACGCGGATCTCCTCCGTGCCGAACGACATCGCTGTCGCGACCGGAGCCTTTCCGTGAGTGGCAAAGTGCTCCCCCTCAAGGGAATCGTATTCCATCAGCTTCATGTATGCGTCGTAGTCCGGATCGTCCGAGAGCTTCTGATGGATCGAGAACATACTGCCGCCGTCAATGTCGAGCCCGCTCATGACCTTTGCCGCGAGCTGGAACGCCTGGATGTCTCCGCCCTCGTAATCGGAATCAAAGTTGGTCCATATTACGTATTCCGTGCTGTACAGATCGCCGCTGAACATACTCTCGTCGTCAAGCCCGAGGATCGGGAGATGGTCGCCGTATGCGACCACCACAACATCCTCCGGATAGTCACGCAGCGCGTCTATCACACTGCCGAGAAAGGCGTCGGTCTCGTTTATCTCGTTTACGTAATATTCGATGTCGAATATCATCTTTTCATCGGGGTATGAGAGCACGTGAATGTCATCGTCGCCCGCCGTCTCGAAATCGGGGTACTTGCCGTGCGGCTGAACCGAAACCGTGAATATGAAATCGTTTCCCTCGGTCGAGGACAGCGCGCTCATGATCTCGTCTTCAAGGCAGGAGTCCTTGACCCAGCCGAGACTGTTGCGCTCGATGTTCTTCATATATTCGACGGGGGTGAATGTGTCAAACCCGAGATTCGGGTATACGACATACCTGTCGTAGAATGTCGCGATGTGATTGTGGATCGCGTGCGTCGTAAGCCCGCATTCGGCGAATACCGATGCCGCCGAGCGGCACGGAGTCCGGTTCAGGATCGTTGTGTACGGACATTCGAGCAGACCGAAATGGGTCAGGTTCATGCCGCACAGCACCTCAAACTCGGTGTTTGCCGTTCCGCCGCCGATCGTGTTTACGCGAAGCTTTCCCGAAGCACAGCTTTCCTTGAGCGACGTGAAGTTCGGAATCGGGTTTTCGCTGAGAGACAGCCCCTTTACGCGGTTAACGTCAAAGAACGATTCAAGCTGAAGGAATATTACGTTCGGAACGTCCTTCGCCGTGTTTTCCGTGTCGCCGAGCTTTTTTGTCAGAGCTTCGATCGCGTCCTCCGAATATTCGTCCGGTGTGCTGACCCCGCGCTGTACAAAGCTGCGAAAGAAGCAGTACGGAAATCCGTATGTGTCGTATGCGACCGCTGCATTTTCAAAATTGTCGGGAATATAGTGATAATATGAGGTCGAGATCGAGAGCACGCATATTATAAGCGCAAGCGTCGCGGTGCGAAGCGCGGCGGACGAACGGTTCAGCCGAACTATCTTCGGATGACGCCGCCACAGAAGAACGAGCAGCGACGCGCTTGCCGCGAATGCCGCGATTATTGCGATGATGCCGCCCCATCCGATGTATTTCGGAACGATGCCGAGCGCCGTTACGATGACGTTCAGATCGACCGCCGAAAACGGGTCTGCCCGCATCCCGAGCAGAACGAAATCCGTGATCGACAACGTAAGCCAGAATACGAGATTCAGAAGGTAGAAGAAATACCTGTGCCTGAAAATGAGCGCAAACGATGTGCCGATGGCGACGATCGAAAAATTAAACAGGAACATCACCGGCGAGGTGAATATGAAGACGACGGACTGTATAAACGACCGCCTGCACAGTGAGTCGGTGATGAAATACAGAATAAGTGTAAGGATCACCCATTCCGTCGTAGGATGCGCAAAGAGATAACGTATCACGGAGGAGAGGAATTTGCATATTCCGCGTCCTGCCCGTGAGACGAGAGCTTTTATATCCGATAAAAATTTTCTCAAGATAATACCTCGGAATCGTACCGTGAGTTTCGGCGATCAGTTGCCTCTGACGGATTCTCTGTACCGCCCGGGCGAGATGCCGAACTTTTCCTTGAAGGCGTTAGAAAAGTGCTGCGGGTTTGAGAATCGCAGCGTTTCCGCTATAACCGATGAGTGAATATCCGTCATGCGCAGCATCTGAGCCGCCGCGTTGAGTCTCGCGTCGCGAAGATACTGCATCGGAGTTATATCGTATTCTTTTCTGAATACTCTTATTGCGTGAACACCCGTGATGTCGAAATGTGCGCCGAGCATATCAAGGTCTATGTCCTCGCATACCGAAAGATCGAGAAATTCCCGCATACGTTCGGCGATCGGCCTCGCGTCGGAGTCTCTTTTTGAGTAGCCCGCGCAGTCGAGCATGAGCGAGAACGCCGCCTCGCAGATCCTTTGCCCGGCTTTGCCGCTGCCCGCGAGATATTCGGCATATTCACGTTCGAGCTTTGTGAATGTGATGAGCCTGTCCGCAGGGAACACGGCTATGCGGTCGAGTCCGAGCACCTCGTATACGGCTTCGGTTATGAATCCGGATACAGAGAACCTGATGAGCGACAAGTCACCGCTGTTCTTGTAGACAACACATTCCTCGGAGTCGTGTATTATCACGACTCTGCCGGGACCGGCGGATACAAGCGTGTTCGGAGACTCGATCGCCGCCTCCCCCGACATGATATACAGAAAGCAAAACCCCGCACCGCGCGCGTGATGGCGTGGCGCCGGATTTTTCGCAAATCCCGCGTCGTTTACGCGGATCAGTTTTTCCCCACGCTCACCCGGGGAGAAAATTGAGTCCTTCATAAGGAACTCCCCCTTGTGCTGATGATTTGGAAAGAGAAATACATAATGCGATGATATCTTATATATTATATATCATTTCTGCTGTTATTGCAATCCTGTACGGCGATAAAGAAGGAAAATTTCTGCAAATTCGATATTTTTATCAAATCGCAAGAATTCTATTGACAATCACGTGACTGCGTGATATAATATGGCTACTGTAAGATCTTGCAGAAAAACGGAGTATTTGAAAAATGTTTCTGAAAGAAGAAATGACTGAATTTGTGCCGGGAACGGTAATGGCGCGAAGCGCAAGCGACAACGCAACGGGAATGGAGTTTTTGCACAGAGTGTACTTCGTCTCCGACGGAATAAAGCTCTCCCAGCTGCGTGAGATATCCGGAGTTGACGGAACGACGCTCCAGAACTGGGTGAAGCGCGGCTGGCTGCTCAACCCGGTGAATAAGCTGTACGGCATCGACCAGCTCGCGCGTATCCTAATTATCAATATGATGAGAGATACGGTCCAGCTGTCGAGAATATCGTTCCTGCTCAGCTATATCAACGGACGTATCGACACCGCGGACGACGATATCGTGCAGGAGTCGGTGCTCTATGACTACATATGCCGCGTGCTTGACATCATTGACCCGGATGCACCGGACGCGCGCCTGCGCCATGTTATCGCCGAGGTGACATCGGATTATGAGGAGCGTTTTCCCGGCGCGGGCGACAGACTTACGACTGCGCTCGAGATCATCGTCCGTGCGTATCAGGCGACGATCCTCAAGCGTCACACCGATAAGCTGTTTGAGAAGATAGAGGCTGACGGTATGCCGCAGGTGCTTTGATGTGCCGGTGGCTCTGAAATAAGTAAACGAAAGGAATGATTCATGTGACAGAGTGGTGGAATTCACTTGGACTTGTCGGGCAGATATTCGCGCTGATCGCGATCCCGTCAACACTTGTGCTTGTCGTGCAGACGGTGCTGCTTCTGTTCGGGATCGGAGACGGCGACGGTGACGTCGATCCGGGCTGCGACTGCGGAGGCGATGTTGACATCCACGGCGATGTCGGCGGTGACGGCGACGGATTTGCACTGTTTTCGGTCAGAGGTGTTGTCGCAATGCTCGCGATCGGCGGCTGGAGCGGCCTTGCAATGTATCAGTCGGGACTTGATCTGTGGCTCACGGTCATACTCTCGCTCGTGTTCGGTGCAGTGGCGCTTGTCGTCATCGCCTACATGATGCGCGGCGTGATGAAGCTCCAGGATTCCGGCAATATCGAGATCGACGGAGCGAAAGGGAAGTGCGCCAAGGTCTACATACCAATCCCAGCCGGAATGAGCGGCACGGGTAAGGTCAACCTTACGCTTCAGAATCGCTTCATCGAAGCCGATGCGGTGACCTCCTCCGACAGAGCCCTCAAAACAGGCGAGAGCGTCGTTGTGACCGCGGTTGACGGTTCCGGCACGCTTGTCGTTGAGCCGATCCCGACAAAGGCTGAGCCAGATAAAATCGGTGAAAATATTCCGGGAGACCGGCAATAATAAAATCAAACATTTACAGGAGAAAAGCAAATGAATAACACAATTCCCGGTGCAGGCATTGACATTACAGTCGTGTTTCTCGTGTGTGTGATCGCCCTTGTCGTCCTGACGAGTGCGATACTCATAATCTCGAGATACCGCAAGTGTCCGTCCGACAAGATCCTCGTGATCTACGGTAAGATCGGGCGCGGCAAGGACGGTGCGTCCCGCAGCGCAAAGTGTATCCACGGCGGCGCGGCGTTTATCGTCCCCGTATTTCAGGCGTATGAGTACATGGATCTTACGCCTATGTCGATCAGCGTTGACCTGAGAAATGCGCTGTCGCGTCAGAACATCCGTGTTGACGTCCCCTCGCGCTTTACCGTCGGTATTTCGACCGAGGCGGGAGTTATGCAGAACGCGGCTGAGCGCCTGCTCGGACTCAAGCTTGACGAGATCAAGCAGATCGCCGAGGACATCATCTTCGGTCAGATGAGACTTATCATCGCTACCATGGATATCGAGGAGATCAACACCGACAGGGATAAGTTCCTCGACGCCGTGTCCGGCAACGTCGAAACCGAGCTTAAAAAGATCGGTCTGAGACTCATAAACGTCAACGTCACCGATATCACCGACGAGAGCGGATATATTGTGGCGCTCGGTAAAGAGGCTGCCGCAAAGGCTATAAACGACGCGAAGATATCCGTCGCCGAGGCTGACAGAAGCGGTGCGATCGGTTCGGCTGAGGCTGACCGTGAGATGAGAATAAACGTCTCCCGCTCGAACTCCGAGGCTATCAAGGGTGAGAACGAGGCAAAGGCGCAGATCGCCGAATCCGACGCGACCCGCCGCGAGCGCGAGGCAGAGTCCCTCAAGCGTGCAACCGCTGCCGAGAACATCCAGAGCGCAAAGGCGATGGAGGAGTCCTACGGCGCGCAGAAGAGCGCGGAGCTTGAGCGTGCGTCGCTCGAAAAAGCAAAGCTTGAGGCTGACGTCATCGTCCGTACCGAGGTCGATAAACGCAAGCTTGAGCTTGAAGCCGAGGCTGAGGCTGAGCAGATCCGCCGCAAGGCGAAGGGTGAGGCTGACGCTATCCTCATGAAGATGCAGGCTGAGGCAGACGGTATGCGTGCAATGCTGACAAAGCAGGCAGAAGGTTTCGCGGAGATCGTGAAGTCTGCCGGCGGCGACGCATCCGACGCAGTCCGCCTTATGATCGCAGACAAGATGGAAGAGCTTGTGAAGATCCAGGTCGAGGCGATAAAGAATCTCCAGATCGACAAGATCACCGTGTGGGACGGAGGTTCCGGCGCAGACGGAAAAACGACTACCGCAAACTTTGTCTCCGGACTCATGAAGAGCGTGCCGCCCCTGAACGAGATGTTCGATATGGCGGGCATGGAGCTTCCGACGTACCTCGGCAAAAAAGCTGAGACCGCAAACGAATCGCCCGCCGAGATCGTGACGGCGGACACCCCCGCGGCAGAGTAAGCCCAAACCGAATAAAAAGGTGCGAAGATATTCTTCGCACCTTTTTCTGTTCAGTTTACTCTGCCCCGTATTTTCCCGATCACAGCCGTGATCCCGCACAGTACGAGCGCTCCCGTGAGCGCGCCTGCCATGTCGATCATCATGTCCGTCACCCTGCACGCCCGTCCCGGCGAAAACAGCTGCAATATTTCGTCAATGACCGCAACACCGCAGGCGAGGAGACCGCTTGGCGGAACGCGGCGAAGCCGCCTCGGGAAATTCTCGCCGAAGGTGGAGAGAAGGAGGAATATCTCCCCGCCGAGAACCGCAAATTCCGTGAAATGCGCCGTCTTGCGCACGGCGAAGGTGAACGTGCCTTCGTCGATCTTGTCCTGCGGATCGACGATCGGCTTCAGCCATTCTATCACGCCGTCGCTGCGCACAGTCGATTCGGGCGCGTCCGCGAGGGAGTTTGACCATATGAAAAACAGCGTCGCCGCGATGAATACCGAGATAATGCATCGCCAGACGAGCATCCTTTGCCTGTCGGACATAAAAGATCCCTCCGTAAATGACAGCGTTATAACAAAAGTATTGTACCACAAATTTCCTTTGGTGTCCATATGCAGAAAAATAAAAATAATTTCTCGCAATATTTGTATGAAATTGCTCTGAAAATATTGACAAATCCGCTGAAAGTATAGTATTATAGTATAAGCATTAGTGTTGCCGCAGTATGAGAGCAGCACGAATAACTGTATAGTAAATGGAGATCGATTATGAATTCAAAAAGATTGACGGACGCACTGAAGCAGATACCGCTCCAGCTACTGCTCCTTCTCGTGACCGGACTTATTGCAGAGTTTGCAATGATCATTCCGGGTCTTATCGTAAAAGCGTTTGTTTGGTTCGGCAACTCATCGTCCGCCGAGAGAGTTGACGGCGTCGGATATCTCGTCGTCGGTATCATCGGTCTTATCGCGTCGGTCATTGCCGTCTATATGTTTATGAACAAGCCGGGTGTTGACGGTGCCATCGTTGCGGAGATGTATGATACCGCAAACCCGAACCTCAACATCATCTACCCGCTTCTTATCGTCATCGTGTCCGTCGGAGTGTATTTCGGTATCTGCTGCATCGCAGGATATCAGTTCATCGGCGGTCCCGTGTCGTACTTTGCTCCGTTCTTTGCAAGAGCAACCGGAAACACGAGCTTCAGCGACGTTCCGACGAGCTATAAGCTTATTTCCATGGTAATTCTTGTGGTCTGCGAAATTCCCGCTATGTTCATGGGATACATAAGAGGCTTCAAGTCCAGAAAGAGCGGCAAGAGCCTTCTCTGAGGACGCGCGTTTTCCGCTTTTCAAATGAATAAATCACCTCTTTTGCGTCAATACAATAAAGGGGTGATTATTTTTGAAAAAAATTGCGAAATATCTCGTTCTCGCCATAATTGGCTTTTTCCTGTATACCTCGATCGAGATGCTCTGGCGGGGACATACGTATGCCGCAATGGGTGCAGCAGGCGCTTTGTCGCTTGTTATAATATATCGAGTGCACTTCGCGTTTGACAGGCTTCCGGTCGGAGTGCGCTGCCTTGTTGACGCAGCGCTTATCACGCTTGTGGAATACGCTTTCGGCTTTGTGTTCAATATTGTTCTCAGACGCGGAATGTGGGATTATTCAAATATGCCGCTTAACGTCTACGGGCAGATATGCCCGCTGTACTTCGCGCTGTGGTATCTTCTCTGTATTCCGGGCGACCGTATCTGCGCGGCGATCGGAATTTGGTTCGGAGACGGTAAAACTCACCTGACGGAGGAGTTGTCGGATGAAACGAAGGATCCCTTCGGTATATAAAAAGGCAGGAAAGCTCAGAGCGGCAACTATTGCGATAGCTTCTGCTTTCGCAATAATTGCCGCCGCTTTTTTGTACATATCGGGTTATCTCACGGATACGACCCCGCCGTCGGGCGTGATCGAGGTGCATTTCATTGACGTGGGGCAGGGAGATTCCGCCCTGATCCTGTCTGATGCGGGAAGCGTGCTGATCGACGCGGGAACAGGCTCGTATGCCGACAGGCTTGCCGCCTACGTCAGCGCAAGAACATCGTCTCTTGACTACGCCGTGTTCACCCATCCTCACGAGGATCATATCGGCGGCGCGCCCGCCGTTTTCGGCGCAGTCGCAGTAAAGCACACAGTCCTGCCCGACAGAGCGGCGGACAGCGCGTCATTTGACAGACTTCTTGACGCGATAGAAGGCTCTGGCGCCGATGTGATCGAGGCAGTCCGAGGCGAAAGCTTTGCCGTCGGCGATATGACGTTCAACATTCTCTCGCCGGAGTCCGGCGTGAATTATACGGAGACGAACAACGTCAGTGCCGTTATCCGCGCCGCATTCGGAAATACGCATATCCTGTTCACGGGCGATGCCGAAACGGAGATAGAGCGTCAGCTGCTCATGTCCGGCGAGGCGCTGTCTGCGGACATTCTGAAGGTCGGACACCATGGCTCGTCCACATCGAGCAGCGATGATTTTATTTACGCCGTGTCGCCGGAGTATGCGGTGATATCGTGCGGGAAAAATAATTCATACGGGCACCCGGATCCGACGATTCTCGACAGACTCGCCGCAGCGGGAGCAGCAGTGTTCCGTACAGACGTGTCGGGCGACATTGTGTTCAGATGCGACGGCGTGAGCGTGACTCCCGTAAGCGGAGCGAGCGCGCTCTCAGCGGATCTTGTATTTCAGACGGAGATTGTCGGCGATCATCGCGATGAATTCGCTGTTGGTCGGCTTGCCGCGTGTGTTCTGGATCGTGTATCCGAAATAGGAGTTGAGCGTGTCGATGTCACCTCTGTCCCATGCAACCTCGATCGCGTGACGGATCGCGCGTTCTACGCGGGACGTGGTGGTCGAATACTTCTTTGCAACTGACGGGTAGAGGATCTTCGTTACGGAGTTTATCACTTCGTTGTCGCTGATCGCCATAAGAATGGCGCTTCTGAGATACTGATAACCTTTGATATGAGCGGGTACGCCGATCTGGTGAATGATCTTCGTGACCTGCGCCTCAATATCGGGCAGCCCCGACATATCCGCAGCTTTGTAGACACCCTCGGCTCTGTTGTGGATGACGGTGGTGATGTGATCGCACAGACTGATGTGATCGATCGGCTTCGGCAGACATATCACCGCGCCTGCGCTGATCGCTTCGACAAATATGTTCTGGTTTGCAACAAGTGATGTAATGATGAACGACGGAGCTTTGTCCGGAGTGAAATCCGTCTCGGAACATTGGCGGACAAGCCCGATCCCGTCGAGCTTCGACAGCCATACGTCCGCAACCACGATGTCGGGATGATAGCGGTTTATAATGTGGAGCGCTTCCTCCCCGTTTGACGCTTCTTCCACATTGCGGTAGCCGTACTTGTGAAGCGATGCCATGCATCCTTTTCTCACATCTGAGTTTTCGTCTGCTATCAGAATCTTTGCGTTTTTATCCATGATTTTCTCCTTTATATCGGCGTTTGGTAATATTTGGTTCTGTTGTATATATATGATACCACATTTTGCCATATTGTTCAAGTGATAACGACGAAAAATATTGCACAAAAATCAACGCCGCATATTGGTAATAAATAACAAAACAATATTTTGCACATAAATGAAACATCAAGGCGATTTCGCCGGAAAGGTGCAGTATGCTTGAGTTTAAGAGGCTCGAATACGCTGATATCGAATATCTTCGTGCCGTCTTTGAGCGTGATAATCTTGAGAGAGCGGAGGCGGGGATACCGCTCATCTGCGATAATCTGTTCGGAACCACATTCCTGTGGCGCGGCTATTACGATACGAAATGGGCGCGCTGCGGCGATTCCGTCGTGCTTCTCGCCTCGTGCGAGGGAACGGAGATGTTCTCTTTCCCGATCGGCGGGGACCCGCGCACAGCGCTTGCCGCGATCGGCGAATACGCCCACGGGCGCGGTATGAATATGTATTTCTGCTTCGTCGCGGAGCAGAATGTCCCCATGTTCGGGGAGGTGTTCGACGTCGTGTTTCCCTCGGAAGAGCCGGATTGGTCGGACTACGTATACGACCGCACCGAAATATCGGAGCTGTCCGGCAGAAAGTTCCACGGGCAGAAAAACTTCGTAAATCGCTTCGGCAAAATGCATCCGGACGCCGAAATAATCCCCATGACCGTCACAAATGCCGCGATGATGGCAGATTTCGTCGCAAAATGGGACGAGCTTTATTCCGACGGCTCGAAAATGGCGGCAGCCGAGCTTTCCGCGATATGTGACCTCGCGGAGCATTGGGATGAACTTGGGCTGTCCGGCGCGATCCTCACTGCGGGCGGCGAGACTGCGGGCTTTACCGTCGGGGAGATCGTCGGCGATACGGTGTTCGTGCATTTTGAGAAAGCCATGCAGGATATGCCGGGAGCGTACCAGTATCTCTCGACCGGATACCTGCGCAGCCTTGACGCGCCCGACGTGAAGTTCGTGAACAGGGAAGAGGACATGGGCATCCCCGGGCTGCGGCAGTCAAAATCGTCTCTGCACCCGGTGAAAATGCTGAAGAAGTATACCGTGTTCTGCTGCTGAGAAAGAATAGAAAAAATGCTGTTACGAAAAGCGGGATGTCCTTAACGGAGAAATATGAAAACCGAATAGGATAAACAAAAGGCAGTACAGTCGAAAGGCTGTACTCTCTTTTGCTTTTTCTTCAACAGATCTTGTAACCTTGCCGGAACCAATTTATTCTTAGCAAACATTGTGATATAATAGAAAAAACAAAGAAAATATTTTTGTCAGCAAATCAATAAATACCACACTATATGAGTGAAAGGAGGCGAGAAAATGCAAGAAACGAACCGAATGTGCGATCAGCTTATCAATGAATTTACTGAAAACTATATGGAAAAGTTGTTTTATTTTTGCTTGAAGAAGACAGGAAACAATGTTGAAGCTGAAGGTCTGACGCAAGATATCGCGCTTCAGATTATAACGGCTTTGAACAGAGGGGCGATTCCAACGAGTTTTTCGGCGTGGGTATGGCAGATCGCGCGAAATCGTTATTCCGTATGGGCAACTGTAAAGCATAATCGAAACGAGTCGGTAACCGGTTCCGATATCGGCGATTATGAGGTTGAGGATGAAAGCAAAAACATCCTTGATGAAATAATACATACAGAGCAAATGGCTCTGCTTCGGCGAGAGTTGGCGTTCATAAAAAGCGATTATCGCAATATCGTCGTTGCCTATTATATAGAAAGCAAAAGCGTTCGTGATATTGCATCATCTCTCTCTCTTTCGATCAGTACGGTTCAGCAAAGACTTCACCGTGCAAGAATCATATTGAAAGAAGGTATGGATATGGCAAGAGAATTCGGAAAGCTTAGTTATAACCCCCAAAACATTGCGTTTGTTATGAACGGAATGGTAGGAAAAAGCGGTGAACCATGGAATTATATTTCGCGTTTGCTCTGCAAAAACATTCTGCTTGCAGCTTATAGAAACCCCTCTACAGCAGAAGAGCTGGCAATGGAGGTTGGGGTAGCTCTTCCGTATATGGAAGAAGAACTATCGGCGCTTGCGCAAGCCACCTTAATGAAGAAAAACGGGAATCAATACGAAACAAATATCTTCATCGTAAGTGCAGAAGCGCAGGAAAAGATTTACGCATATTTGCGCGGAATTACCCCTGAACTCACAAAAGCTGTAATAGAAGCCATGGAATATGATATCAAGTGGCGAAACGATAATTGTCCGAAATGGCATGAGGGGTATCAGTCGTTTGAGGATATGAAATGGGCACTGCTTATGACAGAAACGGATGCTGTCAATTCCTACACGCTAAAACCGTTTAATAAAAATGCGGCAGAGGTTACCAATATCGGTTCTTGGGGACATACTCTTCGTCCCGACGGAGGAGAATGGGATCTTCTCGGCATGGAAAATTATCTCGGCAGCAAGCCGAATTTTGTCGGACTAAGCGGTTGTGTGTCAAATCCCGATGAGAAAGATCTGCCTGAAATTTATTTCCGTCAATACAGGTTTGAATTTGGCGGAATTGAAGATAGGACGCCTCCGTTTCTTAATTATGCAGACGGTCAAGCAATGGTGGCAGTTGCTGATGGTAATAGCTCAGATGTAGACAAGACTATACTAAAAAGATTGGAAACATACGGATATATTAAAAGCACAGATGAGGGATATGTTCCGACTATCATGGTTATGTATAGGGATAAGTCACGCAAAATGCCCCCGGATGCACGCAAAGAGTTTGAGGCACTTCGTTGTAAAGCAGCAGAGATTGCTACACGACATTATTTGTTCTGCCGCGAGCAGATCTATAAAGAAATTCCCGACTTTTTTAAAGAAGATGAATTCCAAATCGATCACGCTTGTGCAAATGTTTTTGCTATGCGCGGCGCAGTCTTGGAAGAGGCTGTCAGACAAGGTTATTTAACCTTTGATAAGGATAATGACAAACAGATGCTGGGAGCATATTTGATCATATAATTGAACTACCGCCGAGAGCAAGCACTATAACTGCTCTCGGCGGTGTCTTTGCTTACGCCGAAACGGAATAGTATTCCCGTTATCCATATACTTTATGCGCCCGCTTTAACAAAAATTCCCTGCACATGGTATAATAAGACTGCCGACCGAGGTCGGGTAAAAACTGAATACCAAGTGCCGCGACAGTTACTACTGTCACCCTGTCGCTTGAAAGACAGCACCACACACAGCATCTGCTTCTCATAAGCAGTTACCTTTTGAGTTTTAAGACTTGTATATACATCGGCACGGAACATTGAAAGCGAACTAAGCCGTTCGCTCATTTGTGTTTCCGTCCCGACGTGAAGTTCGTGAACAGGGAAGAGGATATGGGCATCCCCGGATTGCGGCAGTCAAAATCCTCTCTGCACCCGGTGAAAATGCTGAAGAAGTATACCGTGTTCTGCTGCTGAGAAAACAATAGAAAAAATGCTGTTACGAAAGTAACAGCATTTTTTGTCTTATCGCTCAGAAATCCACAGCCCATCCGGCGATCTTCCTTAAAACAAGTATCGCGTCGTTCAAATCGACCTTGCCGCTTGCATCCACGTCGGCGGTGTCGGTGTCAATTGTGATTCCTTGCCACCCCGCAACGTGCTTGAGAATCGTTATCGCGTCACCGATCCTGACCGCGCCGTCGCCGCCTGCGTCACCGAGTATCACATCGGGCTTTGCTTCGCCGCAGACCGTGCACGTACCGTTCTCGTACTTGTGACCGGTCGCCGGGATTGTGAGCTCATTTTTTGAATGTCCGCAGGGGCAAACCTCAATGCTACGTCCGTCTTTCGTGCAGGTGGGAGGTGTGGTTACAAGCTCGTAGTGACCTTCGGGGTCCGATATGTTGTAGTGAACGAAAGCGTCAATAAAGTCTTCGTTGCGTTCTTCTATCTCGATATTTTCCCAATCCTTGCGGCTTCCGGCATAGTATACATCTTTAAGGTCTGCGCATTTTCCGAACGCATCCATACGGATGAACTTTACGCTTTTGGGAATAGTGATACTTGTAAGATTTTTGCAGTATGAAAATGTGTAGCTATAGATGGTGGAAACGCCGTCGGGTATCGTTATGCTTGCAAGATTTGCACACTCGTAGAATGCTTGAGGGTGTATATATTCTATGCTATCGGGTAATGTTATACTTACAAGGCTTGAACATTCGTAAAACGCTGACATACCAATACCCGTTACACTGTCTGGAATGGTGATGTTTACGAGACCTGTGCAGGATTCGAAGGTGCTGCCTTGTATCGCCGTTACGCCATAGGGTATTGTAATGCTTGTAAGACTGCAGCAGCCAATAAATGCGGAATAGCCAATATATGTCACGCTGTTTGGTATCGTTATGCTTGCAAGGCTTGAACATTCGGCGAATGCATTACCATCAATTTCTGTCACACTATCGGGTATGATTACACTTGAGAGATTTGTGCATCCGGAAAAGACAGACGAATTGATTATTGTCAACCCATCGGGTATGGTGAAACTAACAAGACTTGAGCAATTTTGAAATGCACATACCTCGATTTCCGTTATTCCGCTCGGTACAGTAATGCTTGAAAGGCTTGAGCAGCCATCGAACATATTACGGCTAATGCTTGTTATACTGTCTGGTATGACGATGCTTTGAAGGCTTGTGCATTCTTTGAATGCATACATACCGATGCTTGTCACGCTGTCGGGAATAGTGATGCTTGTAAGATTTGTGCACATTAAAAATGCATGATTACCGATGCTTGTTATGTTGCTCGGGATCGTAATGTCCGTAAGACCGGTGCAGGAGGAAAATGTATATTCTCCGATGTTTGTCATCGACTTGGGTATTGTGATGCTTGAAATACGTAAACAAAAGCAGAAAGCCTTCTCGCCGATGCTCGTAACACTGTCGGGAATAGCGATGCCTGAGAGAATTGAACAACCGTAAAATGCCTTTGCGCCAATGCTTATTACATTATCGTGGACAGTAACGTCCGTAAGTTCCGAACAGTTGTAGAACATACCGTCGGAAATGCTCGTTACGCCCTTTGGAATGATCATACTCTGAAGTTTTGGGCATCCGGAGAACGCATAATTCCCAATACTCGTAACACTGTCGGGAATCGTAATGTCCGTCATTTATGTGACACCGTTGAATGCTTCCTTACCGATACTCTTTACGCCCGACTGGATCGTCACGGTTTTAATTTCGCGGTTCCCCCTGAATGCTCTGTCCGCAATGCCCGTTACCGGATATCCGTCGATAGTGCTTGGAATTACTATGTTTTCAGGGTGTTTTGTGGTGCCGGTGATTGTAACTTCGCCGTCAAGTACCTTGTAACTGTAAGCAGTTCCGCTCAGTGCGGGGAGCACTTCGACATTCTTTGTAAATCCGCAGGAGCAGTAGTAGCCGCGTTCGCCCTCCTCATACATTCCCGGCTGCTTTTCGCGGTACTTGTAATGCGTCGAGGGGTCTGTAATGCTGAAGTGAACATTTGCCTTGTTCAATGTTGTGTTTTCACTATGTATGTCAATGCCGTACCAGCTGTCGCTGCTTCCGGGGTAGTATATATCCTCAAGCCCAGAGTCCGTGAACGCATTTCTGCCGATGGCAACGACGCTTGCGGGGAGCGCGATGTCCGTGAGCTTTGCGCAGTCGTAAAAGGCACCCGTGCTGATAGACGTCACACGTTCGGAAATGTCTATATTCTCAAGGCTTATGCAGAAGCCGAAGGCGTATTCGCCGATAGTTGTGACACTGTTCGGAAGCGTGATGCTTTTGAGATTTTTGCAGGCTTCAAATGCAAAATCCGAGATGATCGTGACACTGTCCGGGAGAGTCACACTTGTGAGAGCGAAGCAGTTGCAGAACGCGCTGTTGCCGATGCTCGTTACTCCCTTCAGGATCACAAGCCCCGTGAGGTTCGAGCAGTCCATAAACGCGTAGTCGCCTATCGCTTTCACGCTGCCCGGCACAGTGACCCTCTTGAGATTTGTGCATTTGTAGAATGCCCGCACACCTATCTCGGTCACGGGATAGCCGCCGAGCTTGTCCGGGATCGTTACGTTTCCGCTGATGGTTCTGTCCACGCCGGTTATGATCGCCTGTCTGTCGGCGATCCTGTAAGTGTAGAACCCGTCCGTCTCCGCCGAGACTGTGACTGCGGTCATCGGAACAGCCAAAATTATCATAACCGCTGCAAGAAATAGTGATAGCATTTTTCTCATGATCGAGGAGTCCTTTCATTTTTCTTGTATCAGTTTTCTGTGTATTATGTAATTCCTTCTTAATTATAACATGATTTTCCTGTAATGTAAACCCCGCGATAAAAAGCCTGTCCGAGCGTACAGGCTTTTTATGCTTTTTTACTTTACAATATTCTTTACCCAAATGCCGCGCTTTACGAGAATGAAGCCGAACACGTCTTTTATGAAGTTTTCGCCTTGGCATATCGCGTAGATAACGAAGATGGACACGGCAGTGTACCGGCTCAGGAAGTATGCTGTTGGAACGCTTACGACCCAGACGAAGCAGCTGTCAAACAGGATCGTTATAAGCGTCTTTCCGCCGGAGCGCAGGGTAAAGTACGCGGCGTTCGCGAACGCGTCGAGCGGCATCGCCACAGCGCATATCTGCATCATGCGGTGAGCCGTCATGCGTATTTCGTCGGACGTGTTGTACATCAGCGGGATATACGCCGATGCGACAAAGAACAGCGCCGATACGATAACGGATACCATGACCGAGAATGTGATCAGCTTTCGCGCCGAGTCGCGTGCCTCGTCCTTTCTGTCTGCTCCGAGCATCTGACCGAGAATGATGCCGATCGCGGTGCCGACCGCCATGAAAGCAGTTGAAAACACATTCGAGAAGGTCTGGCAGATCGTGTTCGCCGAAACGACCGCCATGCCGCGCTCGGAGTAGCACTGGCTGAGCATTGCGATGCCGGCGGACCACAGCGTCTCGTTCAGCATGAGCGGCATTCCCTTGATCGTGATGTCGCGCACAAGCGAGAGCGGAACGCGGAGGCTTTTCAGCGCACCTACGATGAACGGATTGTCGCGCCGCTTCATGTACGTCCAAACGGATACGATCAGAAGCTCGACAAAGCGGGAGATGACCGTCGCGATCGCGGCACCGTTCGTGCCGAGGCGGGGAGCGCCGAGCTTGCCGAATATCAGAACGGTGTTCAGCACGAGGTTCGTTATGACCGCGATGACGCCCGCGACCATCGGGAGCAGGGGACGCCCGGTCTCGCGCAGCGTGCTCGAATAGCACTGCACGATCGCGTACGGCAAAAGCCCCACGAGCATAATGAGCAGATACTGCCATGCGAATTCGAGCGCCGCCGCAACATCGGCGGGGTTGTTCTCTCCGCTGCCGCGCAGATACATCGATATAAGATCGCGACCGAACAGCAGGAATATTCCGATACCGATCGCCGATATCAGAAAGCTTGATATCAGCTTGAAACGGAACGTGCGGCGGATGCCCTCGGTGTCGCCGTTTCCGTGGAACTGCGCCACAAATATTCCCGCACCCGATACCGTACCGAAAACGCAGAGGAAGAATACGAAGAAGAGCTGGTTTGCCACGGCAACTCCCGTCATCTCGAGCGTTCCGACGCGTCCGACCATTATGTTGTCAAGCATACTGACGAAATTCGTGATGCCGTTCTGCACCATTATCGGGATCGCCAGTGCGAATACGCGAAGGTAGAATTCGCGCGTGCCTATGTATTTTTTAAGTATGTTCATTTTTCTGTGTTTACCTCAACAGTCATTCGTCATATAGGACGCCGGTTCCGTCAGCGTTCGGCATCACGCGGCATATCCGACCGACAAGGGACTCGTCTCCCGGAACCTCAAGCTCCACGAAATGTTCGCTGTGCCCGGAAAGAATACCGCCGCGGCTGCGCTCAAACAGCACGTGGACCGGAGCCTTTCTGTCTGCGTAGCGGGACATTATCCGTGAGCGTACACCTTCGTGCATACGCTCCATCTCCTCGGCGCGGCGTCTCTTTTCGTCTTCCGGGATCTGTCCGTCCATCTCTGCCGCCGCAGTCCCGCGCCTCACCGAATACGGGAATATGTGCAGGTTAAGAAGCTCCGCCTCCTCACAGAAGCGGGCGCTGTCGAGAAAATCGGCTTCGCTCTCGCCGGGGAAGCCGACGATCACGTCTGCGCTGAGCATTGCGTCCGGGAAGTACCGCCGCGCGGCTTCGATGAAGCGCATCGCCTGATCCGCATTGTAGCGCCGCCGCATTCTCGCGAGCGTTGCCGACGATCCGCTTTGGAGCGACAGGTGAAAATGACGCACAAGTTCCGGTACCTCCGCGATCCGCGCAAGAAATGCGTCCGTCATCAGCGTCGGATCGAGCGATCCCATCGCAATTCGGCGGATATCGGTAAGATTCGCAACATCGCGTATGAGGTACGACAGATCGTAGCGCGAGCCGTCCCCGTTCCGAGGAAGATCGGCGCCGTATGCCGATATCTCGATCCCCGTGAGGATCACCTCGGGCGATCCTGCTGCGGCAAGAGCCGCCGCCTCGCGCAGAACAAGCTCCGGCGATTTCGAGCGGACGGGACCGCGCGCCTTCGGAATGATGCAGTACGCGCACCTACCCTCGCAGCCGTCTTCGACCTTGATGAACGAGCGAACGCGGCCGGGACGCAGGAGCATCGCGTTATCGCAGCTCTCGAAGGATTCTCCGTCCGGCTTGTCCGCATTGATCACGCCTGTGCCCGAAGCCGCCGCTTTTGCCGCCTCTGTCACGGCGGATTTGTTTTTGTTTCCGATCACGGCAATGACACCGTCGATCGCGGCGGCGCTGTCCGCCGATACCTCGGCAAAGCAGCCGCATACGATCACGTTTCCCGACGAATATTTGGCGGCGCGCCGTATCATCTGACGGCTTTTGCGGTCGCTTTCGGATGTGACCGTGCAGGTGTTCACGATGCAAACGTCGCACGGATCGCCGAACGGCACGACGGTAAAGCCGTCCTCCTCGAGGGCGGCTGACATGGCGCTTGATTCATATTGATTTACCCTGCACCCGAGAGTGCAGAAGGATACGGTAGGATTCATGACCATTCTCCGGTTTTGCGCATAAATATCTATTATAGATTATAGCACCGATCGCGCTGTCTGTAAATAGAGGTGTGAAAATATCGTGTGCTTTCCCTCATAATTCATAAAAAATGTTTGAAATAGGCACAGTTTTATGGTATACTATTATATTATATAATACCTGTATTATATCCGAAGGAGGTGCGACTTGTGTTTTGGGATAAAGCCGCCGAATACTGGAACAGTATCGTAAGAAATCTCTCGACATTCCGCTTTGCAGATCTTATAGATATCGCGCTCGTTGCGATAATACTGTACTACGTGTTCAAGTTCATACGCGACAGACGTGCCGGAAAGCTCGCTGTCGGCATAATTACGATACTTTTGCTGCTTTTCGTCAGCAACCTCATCCATATGAGGGTCCTGAGCTATATTATGCAGAACGTCTTCCAGATCGGAATAATCGCGATACTTATAGTATTTCAGCCGGAGTTCCGCGCCGCGCTCGAGAAGGTCGGAGGCGGCTCCCTCAAGGGAATGCGCAGCTTCGGAGAATCAAAGGACGACCGCGAAAAGGCCGGTATGATCGAGACCGTCGCGCAGGCTGCGGCGGAAATGTCGGAGAAAAAAACCGGCGCACTCATCGTGTTTGAGCGCACGACGAAGCTCGGCGACCTCATACTCACCGGAACGGTGATAGACTCGCAGGTCTCCGTACCGCTCATAAAAAATATATTTTTCAACAAATCCCCGCTCCATGACGGAGCGCTCATAATCCGCGATATGCGGCTGTATGCCGCCGGATGTCTTCTTCCTCTGTCGCAGAGTCAGGAGATAACGCGCGATCTCGGCACACGGCACCGCGCGGCGCTCGGCATAAGCGAGAACAGCGACGCCGTGGTCGTAGTCGTCTCCGAGGAAACGGGAGTTATTTCGCTTGCCGCCGAGGGCAAGCTCAGACGAGGATTCACGGCAGAATCGCTCGCGGCAGCGCTGAACGAATATCTTGTAACAGAGGAGCGCGGTCACGGACGCTTCCGCACAAAGCTTGAGTATCTGATGAATACAAGATCGCTCAGAGGAGCGATCGGCAAGATCGGCAATGCCGACGGTAGCGCGGACTCAAAGCCCGCAGAACCCGGCGATGACAAGGACGCGGCAAACTCCGGCTCGGATCGGACGGACGGCTGATAAAATTCTATTTTGGGGCGTACGCTTATGAAAAATACAAATACAAACGAAAAAAAGCGTGGCGGTTACGATATCGTTCCGAAAATACTGTGCGTCGTGTTCGCCTTTGTGCTGTGGCTGTATGTGACGCAGATCGAAACATCCGATTATGAGGAGACGTTCAACGGCGTGGCGATCGAGCTTGAGAATACCTCACTGCTCGAGTCCGAGTCGGGATTGTACGTTTACAGCGGTTACGGCAACACTGCGAATGTCACTGTTGTCGGGCGCAAGAGCGATATCAACAGATATACCTCCGACAGCATCCGCCTCTATGCGGATGTCGGTTCGATCACCGAGAGCGGCAGACACAGCGTTCAGGTGCAGGGCGAGGTCCCGTCGGGGATAAGGATCGGTTCGGTTTCCGTTTCAAATATTACGGTTTATACCGATACCAAGGTCACGAAGGAAATAGATGTGGTCGCAAAGGTAACGAGCGCCGTGGTCGCGCAGGGGTGCGAGCTCGGAGATGCCGTGCCCGATTACACGATCATCGGCGTGACAGGACCCGGAGAGATCATAAATACCATAGACTGCGCGCAGATCTCACTTGACCTCGGCGAGATATCATCTACCGTTTCCGCGGTCGGCAAGGTTGAGCTGATCGGCAAGGACGGCAACGCGATCGATATGCGGTATGTCCAGCCCGCGCGTTCGGAGATCAAGGTGACGGTGCCCGTAACCACGACCAAGACCGTGCCGCTCAAGGTGGACTACAAAAACGGCTACTACAACGATAAGAACGTTACGGTGACTCTCGATCCTGCAAGCGTGGAGCTGAAGGGCGATCCCGGAACGCTGGAGAAGATCGACTCTATCACCGTCGCAATCCTTGACGAGCGGCGGATCACGTCCAACGTGATGCAGGTCTATAAGCTGACCGCACCGACCGGAACCACCGTCGCCGACGATACCGATACCGTACGCGTCTCGATTGCGCACAAGGGAACGTCGGTCAAGGCGTTTACCGTGAATTCGATAAGGGTGCTCGGCGCCGATAAGCTTAAGTATGAGCTTCAGACAAGCTCGCTCAGCGTCCAGATCAGAGGTACGGCTGAAAAGCTTCTGAAGCTTACGGCAGACGATATTACCGTGACCGTGAATCTTTCGGAGTACAACAACATCACCGGAACACTTTCGGTCAACGCGGAGGTCTCCGTCTCCGGAATGTCCGCCGATCTGTACCCGATAGGCGAGTATCCCGTGCAGGTGAAGATCGAATGACAAACTACACCGTAATTGCAGAAAATCTTAAAATACCGGTCGGCGCCGACGAGAGGGAAGCGCTCGACAAAGCAAAGCATATCTTTCGCCGTGCCGGGATCCTCGGCGCGGTCGAGCGCGTCCGCATCAGGCGGAAGTCCATCGACGCGAGACACAAGGATAACATTCTCCTCGTCTGCTCCGTGTCGGCGAGAGCCGCGCTCGACCCGGGAACGGCTGAGCGCCTGAAGGGCGTCCGCGACCTGAAGCTTATCGCGGATGAGCCGGACGAGCTTTGCTTCGGCTCACGCCCCCTTGAGCATCGACCGGTGATAGTCGGCTTCGGCCCCGCCGGAATGTTCTGTGCGCTTGAGCTTGCGCGGAACGGCTATGCTCCGCTCGTGCTCGAGCGCGGCGGAGATGTCGCATCGCGTGCCGCAGCCGTGGAGCGATTCATGAGCGGCGGCGAGTTTTCGCCGAGGTCGAACATTCAGTTCGGCGCAGGCGGTGCCGGCACATTCTCCGACGGCAAGCTTACTACGAGGATCGGCGATAAATACTGCGGGCGCGTGCTCGATGAGTTCGTGCGCTTCGGCGCCGACGAGTCGATATTGTGGCAGGCAAAGCCTCATATCGGTACGGACATCTTGCGGCTGATTGTCTCAAATATCGACAGTGAGGTGCGCCGTCTCGGCGGAACGGTCGAGTACGGCAGATGCGTTGATGAGATATCCGATGGCGCGGTCGGAGTCGGCGGCGCGTCGATACCGTTCGGCGCACTTGTGCTCGCCATCGGTCACAGCTCGCGTGATACGTACAGCTTCCTTATGAATCACGGCTATCCCGTGATACCGAAACCGTTTTCGGTCGGTGTCAGGGTGGAGCATCTGCGTGAGAGCATCGACCGCGCCATGTACGGCGATGCCGCCGCGCTCGGAATACTGCCTCCGGCGGAGTACGCGCTGTCATACCGCACCGGTGCGCGCGGGGTCTATACGTTCTGTATGTGCCCCGGCGGAGTAGTGGTCCCTGCCGCGTCGGAGGAGGGCGGTGTCGTCACGAACGGCATGAGCTATCACGCCCGCGACGGCAGAAATTCCAATGCCGCACTCGCCGTGTCCGTCCTGCCGGAGGATTTCGGCGGAAGTGCCATCGGCGCAATATCGTTTCAGCGCGAGCTTGAGCATAAAGCCTTTGCGGCGGGCGGCGGCAATTTTGCAGCCCCGATGCAGCCGGTCGGAAAATTCCTCGGTGGCAGCGGCAGCGTAAAGGACGTCGTGCCGACATACATGAACGGAAAAGTGACCGAGACGGATCTTGTGTCCGTCCTGCCGGATTTTGTGAGCGATATGCTTATGGTCGGCATAAGAAAATTCGGCGAAAAGATCAGCGGCTTCAATGCACCTGATGCGGTGCTCACCGGAGTTGAAACGAGAACATCCGCCCCGGTGCGCATAATGCGCGGCGAGGACAGGCGGATCACCTTCGGCGGCAATATATACCCGTGCGGAGAGGGCGCCGGATACGCAGGCGGCATAATGAGTGCGGCTGTTGACGGGATCCGTACCGCGCGTGCGATCATGGCGGAATTTGCTCCGCCGAAGCATATATCCGATTGAGATGTTTGAAATCGAGGGGGTGTCGGCATGACGCAGAGAGCCAAGGTCGTCGGGACGGCGGACGGTTACGCCGTGGTCGAAGTCTCGCGTGCAGCTATGTGCGACGGCTGCCATAATTCCTGCGGATCGTCGTGCCCCATGGCGAGAATATTCGGCAAAGGCAAAAGTGCACGTGCGCGTGCGAAGAACCCTGTCGGTGCCGCAGTCGGCGATGTTGTGACGGTCGAAGCGGGCGAATCCTCCGTCCTGCTCCCCGCAGCGATGCTGTTTCTCCTGCCGCTTATCATCGCCGCAGCATTTTATGCGGCTGCATATCATTTTTCGGCGAATCAGAACGCATCACTGATTTCGGCAATCGCAGGATTTGCTGCCGCATTCGGGATATCGGCGATTGCAGAAAAGCGAAAGCGTGCTCGGGAGCCTGAGATCAGAATAACCGCAATTGTCGAAAATGCGAACAAACACTTGAAATAATGCGGACGCACAAAAAGAGCAAAATCAGAATGGAACACTGTAAAATATGAGAAAATACAAATATGAATGGAACCTGACAAACGGACGCAGGGCAGACGGTTCCGATATATCGGCGATCGCAGCCGACCTCGGCGTCACCCCGGTGACGGCTGAGCTACTCGCGAACAGGGGATGTACCGGAAGCGATGCCGCCGATGCGTTCATCGCGAAAAAGGAAGCCCTTCTTCACGATCCGTTTTTGATGAAAGATATGGAGCCTGCCGCACGCCGTATTCTTGATGCGGTGTCGTCGGGCGAGAAAATTATCGTGTACGGCGATTACGACGTTGACGGAGTTACGTCCGTCAGCGCGCTTCTTTTATATTTGAGATCAATTTCCGCAAACGCGGATTACTATATACCCAACCGTATCGGCGAAGGCTACGGAATGTCCGAGAGCGCCGTGCGAAGCTTTTCGTCCGACGGCGTGTCGCTTGTCATAACAGTCGATACCGGAATCACAGCCGTAGCCGAGGCGGCGCTCTGCCGCGATCTCGGAATGACTTTGATCGTTACCGATCACCACGAATGTCACAGCGAGCTGCCGGATGCCTATGCCGTCGTGAATCCGCACCGCCCCGACTGCGAATACCCGTTCAAAGAGCTTGCGGGCGTCGGCGTCGTGTTCAAGCTCCTTTGTGCGCTTGAAAAGCTGCACTCCGGAGATGATATGTACGCCGCGGCAAAGCGTGTGGCGGAGAGGTATATCGACCTCGTCGCAATAGGCACCGTCGCCGATGTCATGCCGCTCAAGGACGAGAACCGACTGATCGTCTCGGCGGGACTTGCCCGCATCGAGCACAGCGACCGTCCGGGGCTTGTCGCCCTCATGGATGCCGTCGCGGGAGAGTCAAAGAAGCAGTCGGCTGCAAGGAAGATAACATCCGGCTATATCAGCTTCTCCATCGCCCCGAGGATCAACGCCGCCGGCCGCATAAGCAGCGCGGGTATCGCCGTCTCGCTTTTCCTTGAACAGGACAGGATCAAAGCCGACCGCCTTGCGCAGAAGCTTTGCGAGATCAACTGCGAAAGGCAGCACGAGGAGAACGTTATCGCGGATTCGGCGAGCGCCAAGATCGAGGCGGACGCAGAACTGCGTACAGCGCCCGTCATCGTGCTCGACGATGATTCGTGGCACCACGGGATCATCGGGATCGTGGCGTCGCGCATCACCGAAAAGTACGCACGCCCGTCGATCCTCATATCATTTGAAGGCTCGGTTGACGGAGAGCCGTCCGGTGATGATATCGGAAAAGGCTCCGGCAGAAGCGTGAAGGGGATGAACCTCGTCGAAGCGCTTCATTCGTGCTCCGACCTGCTTGAGAAGTACGGCGGACATGAGCTCGCCGCAGGACTTTCCGTCAAGCGTGAGAATCTGCCTGCGCTGAGAGAGAGACTTTCGGCTTTTGCGGAACAGTCGCTCGGTACGGAACCGCATCCTCCGACCGTCGATTACGAGATGCTGATCACAAAGGACGACGTGACCATGCGTCAGGCGTCGGAGCTTTATCTGCTCGAGCCGTTCGGCGTCGCAAATCCCATGCCTGTTTTCCGAATGAATTCAGTTCCCGTTACCGACCTCGGTACCGTCGGCGCGGGCAAGCATACGAAATTCACCCTGAAATGCGGCTCGGAATACGTGTCCGCCATGTGCTTCAGGCATATTCCCGAGGATTACGACGTGTATCCGGGCGACGAGGTGGACGTCCTGTTTACCCTTGATATAAACGAGTTTCAGGGGCATAAAAGCCTTCAGTTTATCGTGAAGGATCTCCGCCTTACTCAGAGCGCGTATCTCCGCGAGTGCACAGAGTCGGATAAATTTGCCGAAATTATCGACTGTTATGAGCGCGGCGCGGCAATCCCGCTCGAGCTTGTGCGCGGCAATATCCCGACGCGTGACGATTTCGCGTCCGTGTACAGCCTGCTCCGCAACGAGCTTCGCATGGATCATGAGATATTCAGCATCCGCGCACTTACAAATCTCATGCGCTCGAGCGGGGTTTCTGTCGGCTATGTAAAGCTGCGCATAGCGATCCTCGTGCTTGACGAGATGCAGCTAATCGGTGCCGAGTGCATCGACCCCGTGCTTGAAGCCTACCGCTTCACCTACATACGTACAACGGAAAAACGAAACCTTGAAAATTCCCGCCTGATTCAGGCGCTTCGTGCGGCGGACGCGTGATGCCGCCGATTTTGAAAGGATCAACCAAATGAATGAGATCAAACTGACGCCCGAGGAGGACGCCCTTGTCGGCAAGTTCTTCACCATGCTCGAAACGAGCGGTAAGAAGTACAATATGGACAAGATATACGAGGCATTCAAGTATGCGCGCGAGCTGCACGAGGGGCAGTTCCGCAACTCGGGTGAGCCGTATATCGTCCATCCCGTCGCGGTCGCGGAGATCACCGCTGCGCTCGGACTCGACACAGACTCGATCTGCGCGGCGTTTCTTCACGATACGATCGAGGACTGCTCGGATAAAACGAGCCTTGACGTGATCCGCTCGAAGTTCGGCGACGATGTAGCACTTCTCGTCGACGGACTCACGAAAATGGCGGATATCAGTATCGTCGATAAAGAAGAAGCACATATGGAGAACATCCGTAAAATGCTTCTCGCGATGTCGAAGGATATCCGTGTTATATTCATAAAGCTGTGCGACAGACTGCACAATATGCGCACGCTCGACGCAAAGCCGGAGAACAAGAGACGTACCACCGCGCTCGAAACGATGCACGTGTATGCGCCGCTCGCTCACCGTCTCGGTATCCAGAAGATCAAGCAGGAGCTTGAGAATCTCGCTCTGCAATACCTCGACCCCATCGGGTATAAGGAGGTCAGCGCCGATATCGAGAAAAAGTACGGCCGCAACCGCGACTTCATCGAGAAGGTGCGCTCGTATATCTCCGATAAGCTTGAGGAGTACGGAATACACTTTACCCTCGAGGGGCGCGTCAAAACGGTGTACAGCATTTACCGCAAGATGTTCAACCAGAATAAGAGCTTTGACGAGATATACGACTTCTACGCCCTCAGAATAATCGTCGATACCGAGCTTGAGTGCTATACCGCGCTCGGAATTATCCACGAGCTGTTCAAATCCATGCCCGGCAGATTCAAGGACTATATCTCAACGCCGAAGCCGAATATGTACCAGTCGCTTCATACGACCGTCATCGGCAGCGACGGAATCCCATTTGAGGTGCAGATACGTACCAAGGATATGCACCATGTCGCCGAATACGGTATCGCGGCTCACTGGAAGTACAAGTCCGGCGAGCGCAGCAAGGAGGAGATCGACAAGAAGCTTTCGTGGATCGCGAAGCTTGTTGATACGGAGAACGAGACGATCGACCCCGACGAGTTCATGAGTGCGCTCAAGAACGATATCTTCAACGACGAAACGTTCGTATTTACCCCGAAGGGCGACGTGGTCGCTCTGCCGCAGGGCTCCACCATAATCGACTTTGCATATTCGATCCATACCGAGGTCGGAAACCGCATGATCGGCGCAAAGATCAACGGAATGATCGCACCGATCGACCGCGTTCCGCAGAACGGCGAGATCGTCGAGATCATCACATCCCAGGCATCGCGCGGCCCGAGCCGTGACTGGCTCAAGATCGTGAAAACGAGCGAGGCGCGCAATAAGATCAGACAGTGGTTCAAGAAGGAGATGCGCTCCGACAATATCGAGGTCGGACGCAGCGAGATTGACCGTGAGCTTGCAAAGCTGTCGCGGCGTATTCCCGAGGACAAAAAGACGGAAATCGTCGAGGGTGTCGCACACCGCATCGGTATGCAGGAAGCCGAGGATCTCTACAATACGATCGGCTACGGCGGCCTTGCCGTAACAAAGATCGCAGTGAAGCTGCGCGACGAGTACGAGCGCGTGTGCAAGCCCGAGGAGGAAGCGCAGCCGATCACGGATGTGTCGCAGGTCAAGACTGTCGCGCACCATCACAAGAGCGCTTCCGGCGGAATAATCGTGGACGGTCAGTACGGCTGCGCCGTCAAGTTTGCGAAATGCTGCAACCCGCTGCCGGGCGATCCCGTTATCGGCTATATCACCAAGGGCTACGGTATCTCGATCCACAAGAGGGACTGCCCGAATGTTATAAGCGGAATGAAAAGCCCCGAGTTCTTCAATCGCTGGATACATGCCGAGTGGGACAGCGAGGAGGTCGGCGAGCGCTCGCGTAAGACGTTCGAGGCAATGATACAGATATTCGCGGAGAACCGTATATCGCTTATCGCCGATATTTCCATGGCTCTTGCGGATATGAAGGTCTCGATCATACAGATCAATACCAAGAAGAATACGGATGACGACGTGATAATCAACCTCACCGTCGGATGTAAGGATATCGACCACTATAATTCGATAGTTTCAAGACTGAAGTCCATAAACAGCGTGACGAGCATAGTCCGCGGCTTCAGCTGATAAAAATATTCGCAATCGAAAGGCATAACACATGACAGCAGTGCTTCAGAGAGTTGTATCGGCATCGGTCACCGTGGACGGAAATATCGTCGGCAAGTGCGGCAAGGGGCTGTTGATCCTTGCGGGATTTGCGGACGGCGACAGCGAGACCGACCTGCGTACCGTCGCAAAAAAAGCGGCTGAGCTGCGGATCTTTCCGGACGAGAGAGGGAAGATGTCCCGTTCGGTCATAGATATAGGCGGGCAGATTCTCGCCGTGCCGAATTTCACACTTGCGGCATCGTGCCGCCACGGCAGACGCCCCGATTTCACGAAAAGCCTTGCGCCCGATATCGCGCGCAGCTATTTTTCAATGTTTGCAGAGGAGCTTCGCGCTCTCGGCGTCCATACGGAGTGCGGCGAGTTCGGCGCCGATATGACGGTCGATATGTCGGGCGACGGTCCCGTCACAATAATCCTCGACAGTGAAGCGCTCGGAGTCCGTCATGCGGAGAGTGCGGAAAAATGAAGCTGACCGTAAACGGAAACATCAACCGCTACTACGCCGAAACGCTGTGCCTGATCTATTTCCCGGGTGAGAAGTTCCCGGATGACGAGGCGGCGCGCGCTGCCGAGTCCACCGTGTGTGAGTTCTCGGTGCACGATACCCCCGACGGCGCTGCGGCATCTGTCACGCTTACGGCGGACGGCAGAACCGCATCATCCGAAAAAACGTGCAGTACGTCGGAGCTTGCGCTTGCGGATGCCGACAAATGCGCAAAGATCGCCGCAGGGCGTGCGCTTCAGTGCGCGGCAACCGAGCTTACGGGCTATATCCCACCGTGGGGAATACTCACCGGCGTCCGTCCCGCACGCGTCGCATCGGCTCTGCTCGATTCCGGAAAAACGCCGGCGGAGTGCGCCGCGTATCTCACAAGCGTGTACGGCGCGTCGGATGATAAATCATCGCTCGCGGTGAGCGTCGCCGAATCGGAAAGGCGCTTCATCCTGCCGGACGAGAACGGCAGATGCAGCATATATATCGCGATCCCGTTCTGCCCGACAAAGTGCAGGTATTGCTCGTTCGTCTCCGTCGCGTCCCCGCGCCTTTTTTCGCTCATTCCGGAATACCTCGATGCCCTGTGTCTTGATATTACGGCTGTCGCCGATACCGTCCGTGAACTCGGACTTACCGTCGCTTCAATATATGTCGGCGGCGGAACACCGGCAATACTTACGGAGAGTCAGATAGACCGCCTGCTTGCGCACGTCCGCCGCGAGTTCGGCGACAACGCAGCGGAGCTTGATTTCGAGGCGGGCCGCCCCGATGTGATCAGTGATGAGAAAATGCGTATCCTGCGGGCGAACGGTGTTAACCGCGTCAGCGTCAATACGCAGACGCTGAATCCGCAGATACTTGAAAATATCGGGCGCAGCCATACGCCCGAGCAGTTTTTCCGTGCATTCGATGCCGCCCGCGCCGCCGGGATCCCGCAGATAAATGTTGACCTTATCGCGGGACTTCCGGGAGAGAGCGCCGACAGCTTTGCGGATTCGCTCGGAAGGGTAGCAGCGCTCCGCCCCGAAAATGTCACGGTGCATACCTTCACGGTGAAGAAATCCTCCGAATTCAAGGAGGAGGGCGTCTTCTCCCGCGAGAACACGGATGCGGGAATTTCGGTCAGCCGTGCGCAGAAAATGCTCTGCGCCGAAGGTTACGCCCCGTACTATATGTACCGCCAGAAAAACACGGTCGCAAATCTCGAAAATACCGGCTATGCGCTGCCCGGATGCGAGGGCCTCTACAATATCTACATGATGGAAGAGGTGCATACGGTGTTCGGCGTCGGAGCTTCGTCCGTCACAAGAATGACGCTTACTGACAAGGCGAGCGGAAAGCAGGAGATCGAGCGAATATTTGAGATGAAATACCCATATGAATATCTAAAGGATCATGCCGGAGATGTCGGGCGCGAAAGACGAGATCTCATGCGCTCGCGGGCGGTCGAGTTTTATAAAAACCACGGATGAATACAGAGAGCCCCGGTTACTGCCGGAGAGAAAGGATATCCAAATGAATACGGAACGCATAATCGAGCTTGCACTTGGCGCCGCGACCGAAGTCGGCGACGTAATATCAATGTGGGAGCGGAATTTTGAGGAGAATGTCGCCGCAGCGGCAAAGGAGATCGTGAGCGGAGAGTCGGTCCATACGGTAGCGATGTCGGGACCGTCCTGCTCCGGCAAGACCACTACTGCGGGAAAGCTTGAGGGTTACCTGACCGATTCGGGAAGACGTGTCGTGCCCGTGTCGATCGACGATTTTTATTTCGACCGCGATATGCTGCTCGACCGCAAACAGGTGCCGGATTACGAGTCCCCGAGCGCACTCGACCTCGAAACATTTGAGCGCTTCACATCGGATCTGTTCTGCGGCAGGGAAGCGTCGCTGCCCATTTATGATTTCAAGAAATGCCGCCGCGACGGCTTCCGGACGATCGTGCCGCAGGAGAACGACGTCTACATCTTCGAGGGAATACAGGCGATGTACCCCGAGATCTACAAATCATTCGACCCCGCCGCAACACGCCGCGTGTTTATAAACGTGGCATCGTCGGTGAACGCCGACGGCACGCTGTTCCTGCCGGACGAGATCAGGCTTGTACGCCGCCTCCTCCGCGACTACAAATTCAGATCGTCGAACGGAGAGTTCACGCTCCGCCTGTGGGACGGCGTCCGCATAAACGAGGAAGCGAATATCTTCCCGCCGTCTGCCGACGCGGAGATCACCATTGATTCTACCGTGCCGTATGACCTGTACGTGATGTGCCCCGAGGTGTGCGACATCCTGCACGGAGTCGATCTGTACAGCTCGGAATACCCTGCGGCAAAGCATATTCTCGAGAAGCTTGAGTCAATAGCCCCGTATGCGATATCCCCGTCGCTCGTGCCCGGGAATTCCGTAATACGCGAGTTTATCGGATGAACGGACGGTGAGCATATGATACTTCTGAAAAATGCGGTCTGCGTCGGCGGAGACGGCGCACCGACCGATGTCCTTATAGACGGCACAAAGGTCGCAAGGATCGGAGAGGTGCCGGACGGCATCTCCCCCGAGCGTGTGATCGACTGTGTCGGCGGGATACTCTCGCCGGGATTCGTGAATGCGCATACTCACGTGCCCATGACGCTTCTTCGCGGCATCGGCAGCGACGTGAAGCTACAGAGCTGGCTCGAGGATTTCATATATCCGGCGGAGGATAAGCTTGACAGTGCTGCGGCGTATATCGGCTCTCTTGCGGCAATCGCGGAGATGCTGCGCGGCGGCGTAACATCGTTCTCCGATATGTATTTCTTCTGTTACGCTATCGCCGAAAGCGTAATAAGTACCGGTATCCGCGCACGCCTGTCGCGCTCGATCGTATCGTTTGACGATACCGCCGATCCCGCGAAAGACGAGCGTGCGGCGGAGGGCGAAGCTCTCGTGCGGGATTATGACGGAGCCGCCGACGGCAGACTTCGCGCCGATTTTTCGCTCCATGCCGAGTATACGAATACGGAGCGTATGTCCCGCTATGTCGCCGAACTTGCGAAGAAATACGGCACGGGAATACAGCTCCACCTCTCCGAAACGGAGCGCGAGCATAACGAGGGCATCGCCCGACGCGGCATGACACCCACCGCCTTCTTTGAGAAATGCGGCGTGTTTGACGTGCCCGTTACGGCAGCTCACGCCGTCCGGATCACCGACGGCGATATAGAGATACTGAAGCGCCACGGCGCCGCAGTCGCGCACAATCCGAGAAGCAACCTCAAGCTCGGCAGCGGGATCATGCCGTACAGACGGCTCCGCGACGCCGGAGTGACGGTCGCGCTCGGCAGCGACGGCTCCGCTTCCAACAATAAGCTTGATGTTATGGCGGAAATGCAGCTCATGGCTCTGCTCCACAAGGGATACGAGAGGGACGCAGCGCTTGCCCCCGCCGCAGAAGCACTTTCTGCCGCAACTGCGGGCGGAATGGCAGCGCAGGGACGCGCTCCCGTGAGCGAGGTGCGAGAGGGCATGACAGCCGATCTTGTCCTTGTATCGACAGATCGCGCCGGAATGTGGGGAGAGCGAGATCCCATCTCGGAGATGGTTTACAGCGCATCGCGCGACGACGTCGCCATGACTATGGTCGACGGCTGCATACTTTATGAGCGAGGTGAATATACAACGATAGATATAGAGCGTCTGAGACACGATTTCGAGCGCACTCGCGCAAAAATACTCGGTTAAGGAGCTGTGAATGAAGCAGAATAAGGTCAAGAATTCAACGAAGCTGTTCTTCTCCGGAGTTGTGGTGCTGACCGTTGCCAACCTTCTCGTTAAGGCGATAGGACTTTTGTTCAAGATACCGATGAACAAGGTCGTCGGCGATACGGGAATGGGGTACTACACCTCCGCGTATACGATCTATACATTCTTTTATATGATCTCAACGTCGGGTCTCCCGATCGCCGTGTCAATACTCATATCGGAATCGCGGACAAAAGGTCAGCTCCGCCAGATCAAGAAGATATTCCGCACAACGGTGGCGCTGTTCTTTGCCATCGGCCTTGTCGGAATGCTTGCGATGATATTCGGCGCCGATTCGTTTGCTTCAATGCTCAAGGCGTCTCCGACGAGCGCCTGCATCATGGCCATCGCGCCCACATTGTTCTTTATCTGCATTTCAAGCGCCCTTCGCGGCTATTTTCAGGGCTTTCAGCAGATGGTGCCGACAGCGGTGTCGGAGCTGATCGAGGCGCTCTGCAAGCTCGCCGTCGGAATCGTCCTCGCGCTGTACGCCATCGATCAGAATTATCCGATCCACATAGTCGCAGCGTATGCCGCGTTCGGACTGACGATCGGCGCGGGGCTCGGAATGATATTCCTCTGTATATCAAAGCTTCTGTTCAAGGAAACGAGATATACCGCCGAATTCGTTGAAATAGCAGGCGTTTCCGACGAAACCACACCTACCTCGAAGATCCTTGCAAGACTTGTAAAGGTGGCGCTCCCCATAACGATCAGCGCCTCCGTTATGAGCCTTACGAATATGATCGACATGGTGATCGTGCAGCGTCTCCTCCAGGAGACCGGCATGAGCCAGCTCGAGGCGACCACCGTTTACGGCAACTATACGACCCTCGCCGTTCCGATGTTCAACCTCCCGCCGGTGCTCGTATACCCGATCTCCGCCGCAATAATTCCGCTGCTGTCCGTCGCGCACAGCCAAGGCGATAAAAAACGCACCCGCACGATCATGGAATCGGCGCTCCGCGTAGCAGTGCTGATCGGCGTGCCCTGCGCATTCGGTATGTCGGCGCTCGCCCGCCCGATCCTAAGCCTCTTCTTTCGTGTGGAGTCCTCGGTCGAGATGGCGTATCCGCTGCTGCGCCTGCTTGCACCATCGTCGCTTTTCGTCTGCATCCTTTCGATCACAAACGCAATATTGCAGGCGTGCGGCAAGGAGCGTAAACCGGTAATTTCAATGCTCTGCGGCGCAGTCGTCAAGGTCGTGTCAAACTATTTCCTCATTCAGATCATCGGAATGAGAGGAACGCCGATCAGTACGTTTTTGTGCTATCTGACAGTCACCTGCCTCAATTTCAGATTTGTGTCAAAGTACGCCGATATCGTCCCGAATATAAGGCGCGTGTTCCTGCGTCCGTTCATCTGCGGCTTGCTGTGCGCCGCAACCGCGCTCGGCAGCTATGCTCTCGTGTCGAGATTTACCGGAAACACCGTGTCAACCCTCGTTGCGATCGCGTGCGCCGGAATCGTGTATCTGTTCCTTATTTTCTTCACCGGAGCGGTCGTTGCCGAAGATGTCCGGCTCCTGCCCAAGGGTGATAAGATCAGCGCGGCACTTGGACGCGCACATCTGCTCAGAGACTGAGCTTTACGGAGGACTTTGAAATGGAATGGAATATTGAAAAAATACTGAAGTGCGAGAAATATGATATAGACGCGCTTCGCGAGATCATGGCGATACTCCGTTCGGAGAACGGCTGCCCGTGGGATCGCGAGCAGACTCATAAATCAATCCGCCAAAGCTTTATCGAGGAAACGTATGAGGCTGTCGATGCGATCGATACCGATGACGCGGCGCTGCTGTGCGAGGAGCTCGGCGATGTGCTGCTTCAGGTAGTCTTTCACGCAAGGATCGAGGAGGAGGCGGGCGACTTCACGCTCGACGACGTGATCGACGGCATCGCCCGTAAGCTCGTGTACCGCCATCCGCACGTTTTCGGTGACAAGACCGCCGAGACGAGCGGTGATGTCCTCGGAATCTGGGAGAAAGCGAAGAAAAAGGAGAAAACCGAACGACGCAGCGTGACCGATACGATGCGCGCCGTTCCGCACTCGCTCCCCGCGCTCATGCGTGCGCAGAAGATCGCGGGACGTGCGGCGAAAGCCGGATTTGATTTTGAGTCCGCAGCCGAGGCGATGACGAAGATCACCGAGGAAGCCGGGGAAGTGGACGAAGCGCTCGTTTTACCGGAGAACTTTGACCATATCGAAGAGGAGATCGGCGATCTTTTGTTTGCCGTGACGAACGTGGCGCGTCTCGCCGGAGTTGACAGTGAGGTCGCGCTGAACCGCGCGTCGGAAAAATTCACGAACAGGTTCGCCGAGGTGGAGAATATCGCGCACTCCGGCGGACGTAAACTCGAAAATATGACAAATGATGAACTTCTCGACGCATGGAACGCCGCGAAAAGAAAAAATAACTAAATTTTCAAAAAAAATTAATAAATTTATGCAATAATACTTGCAAATCCCGCCGTGTGGTGGTATAATGCTTGTACAGTGGTTTTTTGATGTTTGTTCAAAAAGCCTTACAGAAAAAATTTCGGAAGGATAATTATTATGAACAAATCTCAGCTTATTGACGTCGTTTCCAAGGACGCAGGTCTCAAGAGAAAGGATGCAGAGGCAGCAGTTAACAGCGTTATTTCCGCTATTGAGACCGCTCTTGCAGAGGGCGAGAAGGTACAGCTCGTAGGCTTCGGTTCCTTTGCAGTTAAAGAGAGAGGCGAGCGCATGGGCCGCAACCCCGCAACCGGTGCTGCAATCACTATTCCCGCATCCAAGCAGCCTGTTTTCTCTGCCGGCAGAGATCTCAAGGACAAGGTTAATAAATAATTGTCATTCAAGTATGAGCAAGTAGGGCAGCTTTGGAAAACCGGAGCCGCCCTTTGCCGTATTAAGGGTATTTCATGAGACTTGACAAATTCCTGAAAATATCGAGAATCATAAAGAGACGTACCGTCGCGAACGACGCCTGTGACGCGGGTCACGTCTCTGTCAACGGAAAGGTCGCACGCGCGTCCTATGATGTCGCAGTAGGCGACACCATCGAGGTCGCATTCGGTGAGAGAAAGCTGAGCGTCCGCGTGACCGACGTTCGCGAAAATGTCGGAAAGAATGACGCCGCGTCTCTCTATGAGGTGATCTCCTGACTGTCATAAATCCCACCTTTTGCGAATATGATATAGTATCATATTCGGAGGCGGATTTGTATGAACGGTGAAAATGTATTCGGAGTACATAAGATAACGCTGTCTGACCGCAGACAGGCGGAGCTTACAGGCGTTGACGATGTGCTCAGCTTTGACGATAATCTTGTGACCCTCCACTCATCGATGGGAGATATTTCCGTCGAGGGCGAGGAGCTTAAAATCGAGAATTTTTCCGCTGAGAAGGGAATTCTAACGATCCTCGGAAAGATCGACAGCATAGCGTATTTTGACGATACACCTCGCCGCAAGCGGGATAAAAAGCGCTCCGGCAAAGGTTTATGACGATCTCGCTTTCGCATGAGCTTTGGCTCATGGTCTATTCGTTTTTCTTCGGAATATTTCTCGGTGTCGTGTATGATGCCGTCTGCCTTGTGCGTATAGTCTGCGGCGTCGGCAGAAGCTCTGCCGTGTCGCAGCGGCTGTATTCCATGCGTCTGCCGATCATCCGCGAAAAGCGTGCGTACCTGCGGCTCGCCCGCGGACGCGGCGCGTCGTTTTTGCTGATGCTTTTCGGGGATATAGTCTATTCGCTTCTTTCCGCCGCCATGTATGCCGTGTTCATCACGCATACGAATCAGGGGCGTGTCAGATGGTATTATCTGCTCATGTCCGGTGCAGGTTTTCTCGTGTATCACCTGACCGTGAGCCGACTCGTCATCTCTGTGTTTGAGGTGAGCTTCTGGGCGGTTCGTGCAGCGCTGCGCTATCTCTGCGAGATTCTCGTGTTGCCGGTCCGCGTTGCCGCTAAGGCGGCGAAAAAATTTGCGGCGTTCCTTTGCAGGCGGCTGTTTCGTCCGTTCTTTTCCGCCCTGCATCGCCGTGTGGCATATGCATATACCGAGCGCGTGAGACGTTCGCTCGAACGAAGTATAAAATTTACGGAAATTAGTGAGGTGACCGGTGATGACCCGAAAACCGCGCGCGATAATTAAACTCGTGCTGGTCGTTTTCTGCGCATTCTGTGTTGTTACCCTGTTCAGACTCAAACTTGAGCTGAATGATCTCAGCCGTGAATACACGGAGGTAAAAGCAAGCGTTGAGGAGTCGGAGGCGTATGTCCGCCGACTGAAAAACAGGCTTGCCGCCGATTTTGACGACGAGTACGTCGAGGGCGTTGCCAAGGAAAAGCTTGGACTTGTGCTTCCCGACGAGGTCGTGTTTTATAATGATCTTGCCGACTGATACGGCAGACGATCGAACTTTAACCGATAAGCGGAGCTGACACTTACGTCGGCTCCGTTTTTGTGTCCTTTGCACACCTGTTTTGTTTGTATCTTCATTGACTTTTTATGCATATGGATGTATAATATACATTGAAATATAATACACAGCCGCAAATCAGAGCTTGCCTGAAAATTTCCCGGCAAAGGAAAGGTTTTTTATGACTAAATCAGAAGCGCGCGACATACTTTTCACACTTGTCTATGAATCCGAATTCAGCCCGGAGAAAAGTGCCGCCGATATCTATGAGAGCGCCCGCGAGGAGCGCGGCTTTGAGAACTACCGCTATATCAAAAAGGGACTTGAGTATATCATCGCCGAGAAGGCATACTTTGAGAAGATGATCGATTCGCTCGCCGATGGATGGAACGTGGATCGTATCGCACCCGTTACAAAGGCTATACTTACCGTTGCACTGTACGATATCAAGGTGAAATCCCTCGCACCGAATATCGCGATAAACGAGGCGGTCGAGCTTGCGAAAAAATACGACGCCGACACCGCTCCGGCGTTTGTCAACGGTATCCTCAACAGCGCCGTGACAGCGGATCTGCCCGATGTGGCGGATGTCGAGACTCCGGCAGAAATGCAGCCTGCGGCTGACAGCACCGATGAGTAAGCTCTACCTCGGTATAGATACCAGCAACTATACCACATCGGCTGCGCTCACCGACGAGAGCGGAACCGTGCTTGAGAGCTTCAGACAGCTCCTGACGGTCAAGCCCAGCGAGCGCGGACTGCGGCAGAGCGATGCCGTGTTTCAGCATATCAAAAATTCGGAGTTCGCAGCAGCAGCCGTCCGCGCGTGCGTTGAACGTCACGGCGGCGCCGTTGCCGCAGTGGGCGTTTCCGCAACTCCCACGTATGCCGAAGGCTCGTATATGCCGTGCTTTATGACCGGACTTGCGCTTGCCGAAATGACAGCGGCAGCGCATGGCGTACCGCTCCACCGCTTTTCACATCAGGCGGGGCATATCGCCGCCGCTCTTTATTCAGCCGATGCGCGTGACCTTGCCGCACGTGAGTTTGCGGCATTCCACGTCTCCGGCGGTACTACCGATATCATAAGCGTTACGCCGGATCCCGAGCGGGTCATATTCCCGAGGACCGTCGGCGGTACGCTTGACCTCAACGCGGGTCAGCTCATCGACCGCGTCGGAGTCGCTATGGGACTTGATTTTCCCGCGGGGCGGGAGATGGAGAAACTCGCCCTTGCCTGTACGTCAAAGATACCGCGTGCGAGAATATCCGTCCGCGGAATCGAGTGCAATCTCTCCGGCCTTGAGAATAAGGCGCTCGAGCTTTACGCCTCGAGCGGCGACAGAACGCTTACGGCAGCATTTGTGATCCGCGCCGTCGGCGACGTCATCTCGGCAATGTTTGACGGCGTGTACGAAAAATTCGGGCGGGTCCCGGTCGTGTTCGCCGGAGGCGTAATGAGCTGCCGCATACTCCGAGACAGACTGTCGGGCGAGGATCGGTATTTCGCCGAGCCGGAGTATTCCTGCGACAACGCCGCCGGAATCGCCGTTCTGACACAGATGTGCGAGTGCGGCACGAAATAAATATATATCCGAACAAACCGAAAGGAGTACGCAATGGCAGATGTATCATCGGCGCTCAGCGTAACACAACTGAATGAGTACGTGAAATCGCTCGTTGACGCAGACGTGCGGCTCCGCGATGTCTATATCAAGGGCGAAATTTCAAATTTCAAGAATCATTACAGCACGGGCCACTACTATTTTTCACTGAAGGACGATACCTCGGCGCTCCGTGCCGTGATGTTCAAATCCTCCGCTGCCAAAATGACATTCGTTCCGGAGAACGGAATGCTCGTCGTGGCGCACGGCAGAATATCCGCATTCGTGCGGGACGGCCAGTATCAGCTCTACGCCGATTCGCTTGAACCGGACGGCGTCGGATCGCTGTATATCGCATACGAACAGCTCAAGCGAAAGCTCGAGGCGGAGGGACTGTTTTCCGCCGAGCGCAAACGCCCGCTGCCGAAGATTCCCTCGCGCGTCGGGGTAATAACCTCGGCGACCGGCGCCGCAGTGCGTGATATAATCAACGTTACCGGACGCCGCTTCCCGTTTGCGGAGGTGACGGTGTATCCGGCGCTCGTGCAGGGAGAGGGCGCTGTCGCGTCTCTTATCGCAGGGCTTGACTATTTCGCAAAGACCGGCAGTGCCGACGTTATAATAATCGGGCGCGGCGGCGGTTCGATTGAGGATCTGTGGGCGTTCAACTCCGAGCTGCTCGCACGGAAGATCGCCGCGTCGCCCATACCGGTGATATCGGCTGTCGGGCATGAAACGGACTTCACGATCGCGGATTTCGTCGCGGATATGCGCGCACCGACCCCGTCTGCGGCAGCCGAGATCGCAGTACCAGATACAGCCGAGCTGAAGCATAAGATATCAAACATAATCCGCCGCGAGAGCGCCCTGCTTTCGCAGCGTATCGCCGCCGCGCGGGATACGCTAAAGCGGTACTCGGAGACGCGCACACTGTCCGATCCGACGTACCAGATCGACGAGCGCCGCATGACCCTTGCGTACTTCTCGGAGAAGCTCAATATGTCGGCACAGAAGAAAGCCTCGGACGGACGGGCAGCGCTCGCGCTTGCCGCAGGAAAGCTGTCGGCGCTCGATCCGCTTGCGGTGCTGACGCGCGGCTACGGCGCCGTCTACGATACCGACGGAAAAATAGTTAAGAGCGTGTCACAGCTCGCCGCCGGCGAAAAAATAAACCTGCGTCTGTGCGACGGTGTGGTCGGCGCAGAGGTCAGGGAAATAACGAAAAACGAGACGCGCTGACACCGCGCACATGAACTGAAAGGATCGGCAGTATGGCTGAAAATAACGAAAAGAAGGAATTAACGTTCGAGGCGGCTATGGCGCGCCTTGAGGAGATAGTCAAGTACCTTGAGAGCGGCGGCGCACCGCTTGACTGTTCGCTCGAGGTGTTCGAGGAGGGCGTCGCCCTCGTAAAGCTGTGCAATTCAAAGCTCGACCGTGCCGAGCAGAAGGTACGCTTCCTCACATCCGACGGAAGTGAGATCGCGGATGAGAATAAACCGGAATCGGGGGTCCAGGGAGCATGAGTGAGTACAATTTCGACAGGGTAAAAGCCCTGCTTCAAGAGAATTCCGAGTTCATCGAGGGCGTCCTTGAGGGCTATCTCTCATACGATGCGATCGGCGTGACGCCGCTCGCGGATGCAATGAGATATTCCGTCCTCGGAGGCGGAAAGCGTATACGCGCATTTCTTACAATGGCGACCGCAAGAATGTTCGGGGCAGATGAGCACGCGGCAGCGCCGTTTGCGGCTGCGATCGAGATGATCCACGCCTATTCGCTCATCCATGACGACCTTCCGGCTATGGACAACGACGATATGCGGCGCGGAAAACCCTCGTGCCATAAGGCATTCGGTGAAGCCGTGGCTCTCCTTGCCGGAGATTCGCTCTTGTCTCTTGCGTTCCAGACCGTAGCCTCAAACGAGTTCGCTACCCCTGCGGCAACAGTTACAGTCGGCCGCAGCTACGGCAGACTCTCCGGTGTCGCGGGAATGGCGGGCGGTCAGGAGCTTGACCTCTCCGGTACGATCGACAATTACGAAAAGCTCTGCCATATGTATAACCTCAAAACAGGAGCGCTGATCTGTGCGGCGCTGTTTGCCGGCTATTACGCCGCAACGGACGAGCCTTCCGACGATGTGCTTGACAGCCTGCAAACCTACGGCATTGCACTCGGTCTTGCCTTCCAGATACAGGACGATGTCCTCGACGTGATCGGTGATGAGGCGCTTGTAGGTAAACCGATCGGCAGCGACGAGAAAAACGACAAGCATACGTCAACCTACTATATGACAACTGACGAAGCGGTAAAGGAGTATCGCGGACTGACGGAAGCCGCGTGCCGCGCGATCGAGGATCTGCCCGGCAGCGAGACCCTCACCGACCTTGCACGCTTCCTCTGTACGAGAAAATTCTGATGCGGCTCGACGTCTACCTCAAGGAAACGGGGCTTGTCAAGAGTCGGAGCATGGCGGCGCAGTGCATAAAGGCGGGACTTGTCTCAGTCGACGGCAGAACCGACCGCAGAGCATCGTTCGAGCTTTCGGGCAGCGAAACCGTCACGCTTACAGGACTTGTCCATGACTATGTCGGACGCGGCGGCGTAAAGCTCGAGTTCGCGTTCGAATGTTTCGGCATAAACGTCGCGGATATGCGCGCGGTCGATATCGGCGCCTCTACCGGAGGATTTACCGATTGTCTGCTTCGACGCGGCGCCGCAACAGTGTGCGCAGTCGATTCGGGTCACGGTCAGCTTGATCCGCGTATCGCGTCTGATCCGCGTGTCCGCTCCCTCGAGGGCTTCAACGCAAGATTTCTTACATCGAAGGATGTAGGCTATTCTGCCGATATCGCCGTGCTCGACGTCTCGTTTATCTCTCAAACACTTATTCTGCCGCAGATCGGCGAGATACTTGTCCCCGACGGTATCTACGTCGGACTTGTCAAGCCTCAGTTTGAGCTTGACCGCTCGGCGCTCTCGCACGGCGGGATCGTCCGTGACCCGAAATCTCACGCGCTCGCGGTGATGCGCGTCGCAAAGTGCGCAGTCGATTCGGGACTGTCCGTCTGCGGTGTTGCCGCATCTCCCGTCACCGGCGGCGACGGAAATCGCGAGTTTCTAATATATCTCAAAAATTCCACCGACGGCAATGTAAGCCGCGAAAGCTTTGAATCCACAGTAAAAGAGGTGTGCCGATGCTGAAAACGGTTTCTGTAAGATGCCGCCCGCTTGCCGAAGACGAGCATTTGCGGGTCGCGGCGTTTCTTCACGAGCTGAGTCTCATGGGGTGCCGCCTTGTCGCATCCGATAAGAGGGCAAACGAGTCTATGCTCGTGGATCGTGCGGACGTGCTTCCGCCAGAGAAGGAGTACCTCGAAAGCGAGCTTGTCGTCGTTTTCGGCGGCGACGGAACGATAATCAAAGCAGCGCGCGAGTTCGCGCCGTTCGGCGTCCCCGTGCTCGGTGTGAACATGGGACATCTCGGATACCTCGCAGAGCTTGAGGTGTCGGAAACCGAGCTTGTCCGACGCATAGTGCAGGGCGATTTCCATACCGACGATCGGATAATGCTCGACGTGAGAATAGAGCGCCCCGACGAAACCGTGCGCCCCGCACGTCCGGTGCTGAACGATGCCGTGCTGTCAAACGGCCCCGTCCCGCGTATCCTCAACTTCGATCTGTACTGTGACGGAGTGCTCGCACAGGCAAACCGCTCCGACGGAATGATACTCGCGACCCCGACCGGCTCTACCGCATATTCAATGTCGGCGGGTGGTCCCGTCGCCGATCCGGCACTCGATATTATCATATCGACTCCGATCTGCCCGCATTCGCTGCAGCAGCGCCCCGTGCTGTACAGCGGAAATTCCGTGCTCGAGTTCCGATCGGCAAGCTGCCGCGAGAACAGCGTCTTTCTGACGCTCGACGGCGACGAAACGTTTCACATAAACGAATGCGACCGCGTGATAATCGAAAAATCCCCTGTGCGTGCAAAGCTCGTGCGGGTAAAGGATCAGGGATTCCTCGATATCCTCAGCCGTAAAATGTCGAAGTACAGAGCATCGGCGTCAAAGTCAAATTAACGGATTTTCAGATCAGATGAAGGGGATTCGGTAAATGAAGTCAAAGAGGCAGCAAAAAATAACGGATATCATAAAGAATGTCGGCGTGGAAACGCAGGATGAGCTTATAAGCCATCTCCGCGACGCCGGATACGATGTGACGCAGGCAACTGTGTCGCGCGATATCCGTGAAATGAAAATAACAAAAGCGCAGGGAACCGACGGAAGATATACGTACATCCTGCCGGACGACGGCAAAAACGACGGCACCGCCGTATACGGCGTCACGATATCCCATTCGCTGAAGAGCGCGGCGTGCGCCGGAAATATCGTCGTCCTCAAAACGTATCCCGGACTTGCCAACGCCGTAGCGGCAGGTGTCGATTCGCAGAAATCGGACGAGGTGCTCGGCTGCGTCGCGGGCGACGATACGATAATCGTCGTCACGAAGAGCGAGGAAGCGGCGAAAAATTTCTCGCGGCAGATGGAGAAGTCTGCCGGAATCTGAATCCGGAGGTGATAGTGTGCTTCGCGCACTTTCAATACAGAATATCGCGGTTGCGAAGTCTGTGAATATTGAGTTTTCCGACGGCTTCACCGTCATGACCGGTGAGACCGGCGCCGGAAAATCAATACTTATCGACAGCCTCGAGCTTATCGCCGGTGCAAGAGCATCCAAGGATATGGTGCGTAGCGGCGAAACGGTTGCAAGCGTGCGTGCAATATTCGATGTTGCGGACAAAAAATCGCTGCCCGAGAGACTGTCGCTTGCAGCCGACGAGAACGGCGAGATCGAGATCGTGCGCCGCTTTACGTCGGACGGCAGGAGCAGCGCCAAGGTCAACGGCGAGAGCGTGCCGATCGCGGCGCTGCGCGAGATGACGGATTTTCTTCTCGGAATATCGGGGCAGAGCGACAGCCGCGCCCTGTCCGACCGATCCGTCCACCTGCGCCTGCTCGACGAGTATGCTGAGACAGAAGCGCTCGTGGACGAGTATTCCGTACTCTATCGCAAGCTGCTCGACAACAGGACGGAGCTTGCACGCTTCCGCGAGAGCATCAAGGAAAAAGCGATGATGAGCGACATCCTGTCGTATCAGATAAAGGAGATCGACAAAGCCAAGCTTTCGGATGACGCCGAGTGCGAGAAGCTCGAGCGCATCCTCATAAAGGCGCGAGCCGCCGACAAGCTTGCGCGTCACGTCACGCTGATAACGCGTGCGCTGTCCGATTCTGAAAAAGGCTCGGCTCCGTACCTTATCGACAGAGCCGCCGCCGCTTTCAGGCAGATGAGCGACGTGATGGATAAGGCGGACGAGTACGCCGAAAGGCTTGAAAATATGAAGTATGAGCTTATCGGTATGGCTGAGGACGCCGCAGCGGTGATAGATACGGACGACGATCCGGAGCGGACGATAAACGCCGCCGAAATGAGACTGAGGCAGATCGATCGGCTGAAGAATAAGTACGGCGCAACGATCGCCGAGATAAAGAAATTCAGAGCCGACGCAGCAGCCCGCCTCGACGGACTCGAATCGAGCGACCTCGTTATAGATGAGCTTGAACGTGATTATGAGAAGCTGAGGGCGGCTGCAATGAAGATCGCGGATACGCTTACCGCGCGCCGCCGCGCCGCCGCAGATGAGTTGTCGGCAAAGGTGTGCGCGTATATGACCGAGCTTGATATGCCTAAGGTGCGGTTCCTTGTGAGAATAGTCCCCGCCGCAGGCGAGCATGACGGATTTTCGGCTTCGGGCCGCGACGACGTCACGTTTATGATATCTGCAAACCCCGGCGAGCCTCCGGCAGAGCTGGGACGCTGTGCCTCGGGCGGCGAGATGGCGCGCGCCATGCTGTCGCTGAAATGCGCTCTTGCCGAGAAGCATCCCGCAGATACGTATATATTTGATGAGATCGACGCCGGAGTTTCCGGCGGTACGTCCGAGAAGATGGGGCGTATGCTGCGCTCTCTCGCGGACGGCGCACAGGTGCTCTGCGTCACACATTCGCCGCAGATCGCATCCCTCGCCGATCATCATATGTTCATACGCAAGACCGAGGTCTCGGGCAGAGCCGAAAGCACCGTCGAGGAGCTTGACCGCGACGGCCGCGTCAGGGAAATATCCCGCATAATCGGCGGCGTCGATATAACGGATGCGCAAAGAGCCGCCGCAGCGGAAATGCTCGACGGCATGAAAAACACAAAAAATTAAATCTATATACAATACAAGGAAAGGCGGGCGTATGCCCCAAGTGAAAAAATGAGCTTGTTTAAGGAATTCAAAGACAGAGGAATGATCGCGCAGTGCACGAACGAGGAGGCGGTCGAGAAGCTGCTCGACGGCAAGGGAACCACGTTCTATATCGGTTTTGACCCCACGGCGGACAGCCTCCACATCGGTCACTTTATCCAGATGAAGATAATGGCACATATGCAGAGAGCCGGCCACAGACCGATCGCGGTCTTCGGCGGCGGTACCGCCATGATCGGCGACCCCTCGGGTAAGAACGATATGCGCCGTATGATGACCAAGGAGGAGATCGCGAACAACATCGAGCACCTCAAGGCTCAGATGGGCAGATTCATCGACACCTCCGACGGAAAGGCTCTGTTCGTCAACAACGGCGACTGGCTTCTCGGAATGAATTATATTGATTATATCCGCGAGGTAGGCCCGCATTTCACCGTCAACAGAATGCTTGGCGCGGAGTGCTATAAGTCGCGCCTTGATTCCGGACTCACCTTCCTCGAGTTCAACTATATGACCATGCAGAGCTACGACTTCTACCGCCTGAATCAGGATTACGGCTGCACGCTCGAGATGGGCGGCGACGACCAGTGGTCGAACATCATCGGCGGCGTCGAGCTTGTCCGCCGCAAGACCGGACGCGATGTCTACGGACTTACGTTCAAGCTCCTGCTCACGAGCGAGGGCAAGAAGATGGGTAAGACCGAGAGGGGCGCACTCTGGCTCGACGCGGACAGAGTCTCCCCCTACGAGTTCTTCCAGTATTGGAGAAATATCGCCGACGCCGACGTCATCAACTGCATGAAGATGCTGACGTTCATGCCGCTCGAGGAGATCGCCGAGTACGAGCACCTCGACGGAAGCGATATCAACCGCGCAAAGGAAAAGCTTGCGTATGAGGTGACCGCGATGATCCACGGCAAAGACGAGGCAGACCGCGCACTTGAGGCGGCAAGAGCCGTGTTCGCGGCAGGCGGAGCGTCCGAGGATATGCCCACGACCGAGCTTTCCGCCTCCGATTTCACGGACGGCAAGATCGGTATCGCAGATCTGCTCGTCGTCGGAAAAATGGCTCCCTCCAAGGGCGAGGCAAAGCGCCTGATCGCACAGGGCGGCGTCATTTACGGCGAGACCAAAGCGGAGCGCTTCGACGAGACGGTCAATATCGCAACTTTTGCCGACGGACTCATCGTCCGTAAGGGAAAGAAGAACTTCCGCCGTTTCCTTGTCAAATGATGAATTATAAATACATTCTCCTCGACGCGGACGATACTCTCCTTGACTTCGCGGCGGCTGAGCGGGCTGCGTTTTTCCATACGCTTGCCCGCTTCTCGCCCGAGGGCGATTACGAGCCTTGTGCCCTGTACTCGCTGTATCATCGCGTAAATGACGAGCTGTGGAAGGCTCTCGAGCGCGGCGAGACCACGCGCGAAAAGCTTAAAATCGAGCGCTTTTCACGCGTCTTCCGCGAAAGCGGCGTCCTCTCTGAGACAAACGCCCCCTCCTTTGCCGCCGAATATATGATATCGCTTTCTCACGAGGGAATGCTCGTCCCCGGTGTGCTTGAAACCTGCAAAAAGCTTGCGCAGAAGTACCGCCTGTACATTGTGACAAACGGTACGTCGTCGGTGCAGCACGGCAGACTTGACAATTCGCCGCTCGCGCCGTACCTGTCAGGTCTATTTATCTCCGAGGATATCGGGAAAAATAAGCCGTCGCCGGAGTTTTTTGATTTTGTTCTGCGCTCCGTCGGTGACAGCGACCGTTCGCACTACGTCGTCGTCGGCGATTCCGTGACCTCCGATATAGGCGGAGCTGAGGCGTCAGGGCTTGATTCCGTCCTCGTGACACGTGGGCGCGAATATCCGCCGTGCAGTGCAACATATACTGTAAAGAGTATATCCGATATACTTAATATATTTCTTGCGGAGGAGTGCTGTGATGCCTGATTTTTGCGGATATGCCGCAGAGCTGACGCGGCGTGGGGTGAAATATCTCGAGAACGAGCCGATGTCAGCTCATTCAACATTCAGAATCGGCGGCAGCGCGAGATTTTTCGTCATGCCGTCGTGCGCCCGCGAGCTTGAGGAGTCCGTGAACCTCGCAAATAAGCTCGGCATCAGAGCGTTTGTGTGCGGCAGATCGTCAAACCTCGTCTATCCCGACGAGGGATTTGCCGGAGCGGTCATCACCACCACCGCAATGTCCGATACAGTGTTTGACAATACATCCGTCACAGCTTCGGCGGGCGTGAGCCTTACTGAGCTTGCCGTAGCCGCAATGCGCCGCGGTCTTACCGGGCTTGAGTTTGCCTACGGTATCCCGGGCAGTGTCGGCGGCGCGATCTATATGAACGCAGGCGCATACGACGGAGAGATCGCGGGTGTCCTCGCCGAGAGTACGTATTACGATACGGAGTCGGGCGAGTGCCGAACGATCCCGCTCGAGTGCCACGATTTCGGATATCGAACGAGCGTGTACAGATTTCACCCGGAACGGCTGATCGTTTCGGCGAAATTCACGCTCGACATGGGAGATGCGGAATCCATCCGCGCCAAAATGGACGATTTCATGTCAAGGCGTCGTGAGAAGCAGCCTCTCGAGTATCCGAGTGCCGGAAGCGCGTTCAAGCGTGTCCCCGGAAGATATACCGCCGCAATGATAGACGAAGCGGGACTCAAGGGATATGCGGTCGGCGGCGCTCAGGTGTCGCCGAAGCACGCCGGATTCATTGTGAACACGGGCGGAGCTACCGCCGCCGATGTGCGTGCACTGTCGGATCACATCAGGTCGGTACTTTTTGAGAAGTTCGGCGTCAATATAGAAAACGAGATAATTTTCGTGGAGTAAGCGATGAACAAGAGCTTTTCCGCCGAGGTGAAGGAGCATATCACCTCGCAGAAGATAAGAAAAAAATGCTGTGCGCACGCCTTATCAGACGGAGAAACGATCTTCGACGGAGACGACCCCGCAAAAAGCATCATGCGCGGGTATAACGGGCTTGTGTGCCGCGATTGCCTGTCGTATTTTGTTGCAGGATTGTTTGTCGCCGCAGGCAGCGTGACTGACCCCGCAAAGGGGTATCACCTCGATTTCGCGTTCCCGGACAAGCAGTCGGCGAATGCCGCGAAAGAGGTCCTTGCCGCTGCCGGATTTGAGGCGGGATCGACCGAAAGATCGGGACGGGAGATACTCTATTTCAAGAGCAGTACCGCCATCGAGGATCTCCTCGGATATATCGGTGCCGCAACCGCATCGTTCCGCGTCATGGACTCCAAGATCATGCGAGAAATGCGCGAGAACACGAACCGTCAGGTCAACTGCGATTCGGCGAACATCGCGAAGATACTGAGCGCGTCCGAGGAGCAGATACGCATAATCGACGAGTTGAAAGAGCGCGGATTTTTCGATCTGCTGACGGGCGACCTCAAGAAAACCGCAAATCTCCGTGTCAAGTACCCCGATGATTCCATGTCGGAGCTTGGGCGCAGATTCGTCCCGCCGATCTCGAAATCCGGCGTCAAGCACAGACTTGATAAAATAGCGGATTTTTACAGATCAAAGCTGTCAGAGACCACCTGACGGAAAGGAGCCGTATATGACTGATTTTGTTCATCTGCACCTGCACAGCGAGTACAGCCTGCTTGACGGAGCGTGCCGTATCTCCGATATTCCGAAAATGGCAAAGGAGCAGGGGATGAGCGCCGTTGCGATAACGGATCACGGTGTTATGTACGGCGCACTGAAATTCTACGACGAGTGTAAAAAGTGCGGAGTCAAGCCGATAATCGGATGTGAGGTCTATGTCGCTCCTCGCAGGATGACGGACAAGGAGCACGGCGTCGATTCCAAAAGCTATCACCTGATCCTGCTCGTCAAAAATAAAAAAGGGTACGAAAACCTGATATATATGGTGTCCCGCGCGTTTATCGAGGGATTCTATTCAAAGCCGAGAATAGATATGGAGCTTCTCAGAGAACACTCTGAGGGGCTTTGTGCGCTTTCCGCGTGCCTCGCCGGATATATCCCGCGCGCACTTGCCGCAGGCGATTTTGACGACGCGTGCCGCCATGCCATGCAGATGAAGGAGATCTTCGGCGAGGGCAATTACTATATTGAGCTTCAGGATCACGGGATCGCCGAGCAGGCGCGTATCCTTCCCGAGCTCGTCCGCCTTGCACGCGAGTGCCGTATTCCGATGGCGGCGACGAACGACGTCCATTATCTGCGTAAGACCGATGCCGAGAGTCAGGCGATCCTTATGTGCATACAGACGAACAGCACTATTACCGACGGCAGACCGATCGGATTTGAAACAAACGAGTTCTATTTCAAATCCGGCGATGAGATGGCAGCGCTCTTCGGCGAGTACGAGGGCGCGATAGAGAATACGGTGCGCATCGCCGAGATGTGCAATTTCGATTTTGAAACGGGAAAAACGCTCCTGCCGTCATACGATCTGCCGAGCGGAGTTACCGGTGACTCGTACCTGCGGGAGCTTGCCGAGTGCGGGATGTCCTCGCGATTCGGCGACGGCGCGTTCGCTCTCTCGGCTGATATCGCGGTCTATCGGGAGCGCATGGACTACGAGCTGTCCGTCATTTCGCAAATGGGGTATTCCGAGTATTTCCTCATCGTATGGGATTTCGTGAATTACGCCAAAAGCCATGGAATCCCCGTGGGCCCCGGCAGAGGCTCGGGCGCCGGAAGCCTTGTCGCCTTCCTCTGCGGGATCACCGATATCGACCCCATAAAATATGATCTGCTGTTTGAGCGCTTTCTCAATCCCGAGCGCGTCAGTATGCCCGATTTCGATATTGATTTCTGCTATAACCGCCGCGATGAGGTCATCGAGTATGTGCGCGAAAAGTACGGGCATGACCGCGTCGCTCAGATAATCACGTTCGGTACAATGGCGGCAAGAGCCGTCATACGTGACGCCGGACGCGCGCTCGGAATGAGCTATTCCGAGTGCGACCGCGTGGCAAAGCTTATCCCGCGCGACCTCGGCATTACGCTTGACGACGCAATGCGCAGCCGCGAACTGCGCGAGCTTTACGAATCCGATGCCGCCGTGCGCCGACTTATCGATATATCACGTGCGCTTGAGGGAATGCCGCGCCATGCCTCGACCCACGCCGCCGGCGTCGTTATAACCAAGGAGCCGGTGACACACTACGTCCCCGTAAGCGACAACGGCGGGGTCATCGTCACGCAGTATACCATGGAGGGCGTCGCCGAGCTCGGACTCCTGAAATTCGATTTTCTCGCACTCCGCTATCTTACGATCATCGACGCCGCAGAGCGGCAGATACGCGAGAGCGTGCCTGATTTTCGTATAGACCGCGTGCCGGACGACGATCCGGACGTGTACCGTATGATATCGCGCGGAAAGACTGACGGTGTGTTTCAGCTTGAGAGCAGCGGTATGAAGCAGATGCTCCAGCAGCTGAAACCGAACCGCTTCGAGGAGATAATCGCCGCAATTGCCCTGTACCGCCCCGGCCCCATGGATTTTATCCCTCACTATATCGAGAACCGGAACGGCGGAGCGGGCGGCGGATATAATATCCCCGGCGTAGCCGAGATCCTTGCCGATACGTATGGCTGTATCGTCTATCAGGAGCAGGTCATGCAGATATTCCGCACGGTAGCGGGATATTCATACGGACAGGCGGATATAGTCCGCCGCGCGATCGCGAAAAAGCATCTCGACGAGCTTGAGCGGGAACGCGAGCATTTTTACGCGGGCGCAGCCGAGCGAGGGCTTGACGCAAACGAGGTCGCACGCCTCTTCGACGATATCGTCGGCTTCTCAAGCTATGCATTCAATAAGAGCCACGCCGCAGCATATGCCGTGCTGTCGTACAGAACGGCGTACCTCAAATGCAGATATCCGCTTGAGTATTTCTGCGCACTGCTTACCTCCGTTATCGGCAATCCCGCGAAAATATCGGAGTATATAAGCGAGTATGCAAAGCAGGGCATCGCCGTGCTTCCGCCCGATATAAACCGCAGCTATACGGAGTTTCACGCAGAGAATAATTCGGTGAGATTCCCGCTCTCCGCCGTGCGCAATGTCGGAGACAGCTACGCCCGCGTACTCATAGCCGAACGCGAGAGCCGTGGAGAGTACACGAGCTATGTCGATTTTCTGACGCGTGCCGCAGATCATTCTCTGAATCGGCGTCAGCTTGAAGCCCTTGTAAAATCGGGCGCACTCGACAGCCTCGGCGAGTACCGCAGCCGTATGGCGGCAACGCTCGACACCGCGATAGAGCTTTCCGCAAAGCACGAGGATACGGGTCAGCTCGGTATGTTCGACGGAATAACGGAGCAGAGCATGATGCCGCATCTTGAGCTTCCGCAGATCCCGGAGATGAGCGTGCGGGACAAGCTGTTCCTTGAAAAGGAGTATCTCGGCGTGTTCGCCTCCGGCCATATTCTCGACGATTACAGCGAGCATACCGCGCTCATCTCCCCCGTGAAAATATCGTCGCTTCGCGAATCGTTCGATCGCGGAGACGCCGCGGCATCTGTGTTTGTTATCTGCGGCTCAGTTACCCGCAGAACGATCAAGGATACACGCAAGGGCGGAAAGATGGCGTTCGTCACCCTTGAGGACGGTTCGGGCGAGATCGAGGTCATCATATTCCCGAACGCTTTCGAGCACGTCGGCTACCTCATCAATACCGATTCTCCCATCTGCGTCAGCGGAACGCTTTCCGCAAAGGACGATGATGCCCCGCGACTGATCTGCAACGAGCTTTTTGTACTCATTGATAACGAGCATATAAGAAAAGCCGTATCCGTTCCGGTCCCCGAAAGACGGGAAACTCCCCGCAAAGCACCGGCACCTCCGCAAACACAAACACCGCCGCAGACCCCGCCGAAACCCCGCCGCCTCTATATCAGATTTGATATGACCGATGAAAAGCTTTTGCGAAGGCTTGAGAGCATATTTGCGATATTCGACGGCGCGGTGCCCGTCGTGTACTATAATACGGTGACCTCATCGTATGTGAAAAACACCGGACTTGCGACGAGCGCGTCGCCGATGGCACTGTCGGTCCTGCGCGGCATACTCGGAGACGATTCGGTTGTCCTGAAGTAATTTCAGCTCTGAAAATCGTCGATCATCGCGCGCAGCGCTTTTCTGCCTGATACACTGATCCCGCTTGCAAGCGCCTTGCGGTCGGCTTCGGGCAGATATAATACGTATACAGGTACGATCTCGCTCGGCGTGTCATCGCCGGGAACGAAAACCCCGATCCTCCCGTCATACTCCTTCAGAATGAATCGCTCCGCCGAAACAACGGCAGTGTCGCGACCGGAGAGGGACAGCCCCTTCTTTATCGAGGAGATCATCCCGCATGATACAAACGCCGATGCGAAAACGAGAAAGACAAGAAGCAGTGCCGTGAGATTGCGTGAAATAAATTTCATAATTAACCGTTTCATGATGTAAATTCCCCACAAAATGCAATATAATAGTATTATCGTCACAAGTTCACGAAATATTCAAATATTTATAGTACAATATACCGTAGCACATTCCGGAAACAAAAGAGAAAGGCAGGGCAGAAATGGCAGAGTTACGAAAAAACAGCCGCAAAACTCCCTCTTTTATAAATTGGAACGATGAAACAAAGGAGACGCTGAGCCGCATCGGCAAAATCGCGCTCCGCGTTCTCACGTATTTTCTCAATATCGTGCTGACGCTGATGCTTGTCGGTTTTATTATCGGAATAATCGTCGGTACGACATTTGCGATATACGTGCGCAACTATGTCGATGCACATATCGACGCGTCTCTCCTCGTGCAGGCGAGCGCCGATAAGACAACGCAGCTCTTCTATACGGATGCCGACGGCAATGCCGTTGAGATCGAGGATCAGCGCATATACGGTGCGGATAACGGTATCTGGGTCAAGTACGATAAGCTGCCCAAAACACTTATAGATGCCTTCGTCGCAACGGAGGATCACCGCTTCTTCTCGCACAACGGCGTCGATTTCATCACAACGACCAAAGCCGTCATAGGCTATGCGTTCGGTGGATCGGGTGCCGGAGGCTCGACTATAACCCAGCAGCTTGTCAAGAATCTTACCGGTGACAACGAGGTCAAGATCACCCGAAAGGTGCAGGAGATATTCCGTGCGCTCGACCTCGAGCGTCAACTCTCGAAGGAGCAGATCCTCGAGATGTACCTGAACGTCATCTATTTCGGCAATAACTGTACGGGTGTGCAGGCTGCGGCAAACGAATATTTCGGCAAGGACGTGAGTGAGTTGTCACTCGTCGAGTGTGCAACGCTCACCGGAATAGTCAAGAACCCCTATCAGTATAACCCCTCCAAATTTCCCGAAGAGAGCATTGCGCGCCGCAACGACGTCATCTACAATATGCTCATAAACCACAAGATCACAAAAGAGGAAGCGGAGGCAGCATACGATACTCCGCTGACGCTCGCCGATCATTCGGGCGACGGCTCGACATCGGGCGGCACAAATACGATCTTCGACTGGTATACCGAGGCTGTGTTCAACGAGGTTCAGGATGACCTCATGGAGAAGTACGGCTACTCAAAGTATTCTGCCGGAATGGCGATCTATACGGGCGGACTCAAGATCTATACCTGCATGGATCCCGAGGTTCAGGGCGTCCTCGAGGAGGTCTACGAGAACGACGACGAGTATTTTCCGCAGTCGTCAAGCTCCATGCAGCCCGAGTCGGCGATGGTCGTCGTCGATCCGTATACGAATAATGTCCTCGGACTTGTCGGCGGCAGGGGAGAGAAGGTCTCCAACCGTATCCTCAACCGCGCCACCGGCACTCTCAGACCGCCGGGATCGTCGATCAAACCCGTGTCAGTATATGCGCCCGCGCTCGATGCCGGGATCATAAACTATGCGTCGGTCTATGACGATGTGCCGGTCAATTTCGGTACCGATCCGGAGAATCCGCAGGCGTGGCCGGGAAACCTCCCGTACATCTACCGCGGACTTACGAATATCAACAGCGCGATCGAGCGATCGGTAAACACCGTCGCCGTCCGCGTGCTTCAGGATCTCACACCGCAGGCGTCATACGATTTCGTAACGCAGAAGCTGAAGTTCACGTCAGTCTATGATAAGTTTACAACGGCTTCCGGCGTCGTGATGTCGGATATCGACCTCTCGCCTCTCGCGCTCGGACAGCTCAGTTACGGTATTTCCGTGAAAGAGCTGACCGCCGCGTACTCGATCTTCCAGAATGAAGGCGTGTTCACCGAGCCTCGCCTTTATACGGAGGTGAAGGACAGCAGCGGCGAGACGATCCTCTCGAACGAAAAGAAGTCGGAGATCGTCATAAGCGAGCAGAGCGCAAGCGTCATGACGAAGATGCTCTACAACGTAGTAAACGACCCCGAAGGTACCGCATCGGGCACCATCACCCTCAAGAATTCCGTTGACGTAGCCGGAAAGACCGGTACGACTACCGCCGATTTCGACCGTTGGTTTGTCGGATTCACACCGTATTACGTCGGCGGAGTGTGGGTCGGCTACGATATGAATATCGCGCTCAGCGCATTCGGCGCCAGCCCCGCAGCGATCGTGTGGAATACAGTTATGACAAAGCTGCATCAGAAGTATCTCGATGCCGCCGCAAACGGTACGGAGGAGCTACTCACCTTCAAGACCGCAGACGGCCTTATCGAGGCAACGTTCTGCCGCGATTCCGGAAAGCTTATGACCGATGCCTGCCGCCTCGACTTGCGCGGAGACCGCTCGGAGACCGGATGGTTCGCCTACGGTACGGAGCCGTCGGAGTATTGCGACAGACACGTTAAGGTGAAGTATTGCAACGAATCCAACGCCGTCGCGTCCCCTAAGTGTACGAATACAAGGGAAGTGTCGCTTGTCCGCGTGGAGAGCCGCAGCTTCCCGTATGAGATCACCGTTACCGATGCGCAGTACGTTTACCGAGACCTGCCAGCAGGAGTTGAACCCGGCGGATGGTACGGCATTCCGTTCTTCTACAATACGCTGAAGCCGGGAGAGTATTGCGGAAGCTCAGACGTAACGTATCAGGCGAACGCCTATTGCTGGTTCAATCACTGATATTTGCGAATAAAGCGGAGAATCACCTCATATCAATTGATATGGGGTGATTTTTTATGAGGCGTAAACACGGAGCGTGCCGCTTTTCTGTCGGCGAGAATATAAGATGTGAGCTGTGCGAAATTACGGCGCACCTTTCGGGCGTGATCCTCTCCGCCGCAGCGGGGGCAGCGCTGCTGATTCTCGGGTATATACTTTTCGGCGGACCGTGCAGAGTAGTCATGTTTTTCAGGATCCCCGGAGGCGGCTTTGCCGTCGTCATGCACTATGTGCTGTGGATACTGATGTTTGCTGCAGCCGGAGCCGAGCTATATCTCCTTAAGTGCATTTCGGGCAGATCATCCGGCGAGGCGGCGCTGTACCACCTTGCCGCACATCTATGTATGTTTATATGGTATCCGCTGTTCTTTACAACAATGGCACAGTTTCTGGCGCTCATCGTGATCGGCACGGCAGCAGTCCTTTCAGTGCTTGCCGCAAAATCGGCAAGAGCCGTCACAACGACCGTCTGCGTGAGCATGATAGTAAAAGCGGCGGTGTGCGCCATCTACTTCTACATTAATCTTGCATTTCTTATAATAAATTAGTGTATTTCTGAATTTGAGCCGCACTACTTGACAAATATTTGATAAAGTAATATAATATTATCGGCAAATGCCAGTGAAATTTATCCAAATCGGAAAAATCGGAGGAAATTATGAAGAAGTTTATATCCGTTCTTCTTATCTGCGCTTTGGCGTGCACCATGTTTGTCGCCTGCGGCAAGAAGGAAAGCGAAACTCAGACTGCGGCTGTAACCGTCTCCATTGAGCTTGATGACGGAACGAGCATCTGCTCGAATGTAAGCGTGACCGTAGAGGGTATTGACGGCGATGCTCCCGTGGCTCTCGACGCGATCTCCAAGGCTGTTGAGGACGAAGGACTGAAGCTCGTCACAAAAGAGCTTGCAGGCTCTCCCATGATCGACAAGATCGGTGACTACGGTACCGACAACGGCGCGTACATCTGGGAGCTGACTGTCAACGACAAGGAAGCAAACGCACGTATCAATGCTCTTGAGATCAAGGACGGCGATAAGCTCCTGCTCGTCAGAAACGAGGGAATCGCCGAGACCGCAACCGATACTGATACCGTTACCACCAAGGCACCCGCAAAGACTGCGGATGACGGATACGACGGCTGATAATATTTTGGCTCATCCGAGCGGAAGGCTTTTGTAGCTTTCCGCTCATTTTATTTGCGGTAAAACACCGTATTTTTGCGTCTGATTGATTGACTTTGTCTTTGCCGCATGATATAATTTATTTGGCGGAATATCTGCCGAAGTTTGCGGCTTTGCAGCCATGCAGCCGGGAAAGAATGACAGCCGATGAACGATTCGTTACTTTGCAAAATCTATGACGGGTTTGCTGCGGACAGCGCGGCGGATTCGTTTGAACAGTGCCGTGTCGGGCACATAAACCGAACGTATTTCGTGTACGTCTCGGGTGAGCCGAAGTATGTGCTTCAGCGCATAAACACCGCGATATTCAAGGACGCCGATGCGCTCATGGAGAATATCGTGAATGTTACAGACCATATCAGGCGTAAGGTCGAAGCCGTCGGCGGAGACCCCGCGCGCGAGGTTCTGACCCTCGTCCCCGCAAAGTGCGGCGGATTCATCGTCCGCGACGACGATGACGGATGCTGGCGAATGTACCACTTCATACGCGGAGCAAGAACGTATCAGCTTGTCGATGATCCCGTACTGTTCTATAATTCAGCCGTTGCGTTCGGGCATTTTCAGCGACAGCTTGCAGATTTTCCTGCGGAAAAGCTTACGGAAACGATCCCGAACTTTCACAACACCGTCAGCCGCTTCGCCGATTTCAGACGCGCTCTAGAAGCGGATGTCTGCGGCAGAGCATCGTCTGTAAAGGACGAGATCGAGTTTGTCCTCTCGCACGAGAGAATCTGCTCGTATATCACAGATAAGATCGCCGACGGAACGCTTCCGCTTCGCGTGACGCATAACGATACCAAGCTCAATAACGTGATGATTGACGATGAAACGAAGCGCGGCATCTGCGTGATCGACCTTGATACCGTAATGCCGGGTTCGGTTCTGTATGATTTCGGCGACAGTATCCGCTTCGGTGCGAGCAGCGCCGAGGAGGACGAGCGCGACCTCTCCCGCGTCTTCATGCGGCTCGACCTTTTTGATGAGTATACGCGCGGCTTCCTTTGCGGACTTGACGGTTCGCTTACCCCGGATGAGATACGCGCCCTGCCCATGGGAGCAATAGTTATAACATTTGAAACGGGTATCCGCTTCCTCGGAGATTACCTCTCCGGCGATACATATTTTTCGACCGAGCGCGAGGGACAGAACCTCGACCGCGCACGTACACAGTTCAAGCTTGTCGCAGACATGGAAAATAAGCTTGAAGAGATGCGTGCGGCAGTTGAAAAATATCTTTGATCTTGTTAATCTTAACCGCGCAGTTTTGCGCATATACGGAAGGATGGTAAATTATCATGGCAATTCTTGTTACAGGCGGCACAGGCTTCATCGGCTCTCATACTGTTGTTGAGCTTCTGAACGACGGCAGAGATGTCGTAATTCTCGATAACCTCGTCAACAGTAAGGAGTGCGTCCTCGACCGGATCGAGCAGATCACGGGCAAGCGCCCGAAGTTCTACAAGGCGGACCTGCTCGACCTTGATGCAACCGAAAAGGTTTTCGCTGAGAATCAGATCGACTCTGTCATCCACTTTGCGGGACTGAAGGCAGTCGGCGAGTCGGTTGAGAAGCCGCTTCTCTATTATCATAACAACCTTACCGGAACGCTCAACCTCTGCCAGGCAATGCTTGACCACGGTTGCAAAATGATCGTGTTCAGCTCATCCGCTACGGTTTACGGCAAGCCCGAGAGCGTGCCGATCAGAGAGGATTTCCCGCTCTCGACCACAAATCCCTACGGCGAGACAAAGCTCGTTATCGAGCGTATCCTTGCCGATATCGCCCACGCAAATCCCGATTGGAGCGTCTCCATCCTCAGATACTTCAACCCGATCGGCGCTCATGAGAGCGGACTCATCGGTGAGGACCCGAGAGGTATCCCGAACAACCTCCTTCCGTACATCTCCAAGGTTGCCGGCGGCAAGCTCGAATGCCTGTCCGTCTACGGCGACGATTACAATACTCCCGACGGCACCGGCGTTCGTGACTATATCCACGTTGTCGACCTCGCCGACGCGCATCTGAAGGCTCTCGATGAGGCTGCAAAGCGCACCGGAATCGACTACTTCAATATCGGTACCGGAGTCGGATACTCCGTGCTCGATATCGTCAAGGCTTACGAGGAGGCTACCGGACTCAAGGTGAAGTACAAGATCGTTGACCGCCGTCCCGGCGATATCGACGAGTGCTACGCCGACCCGACCAAGGCCAAGAATATCCTCGGCTGGACCGCAAAGCGCGGAATCAAGGAAATGTGCTGTGATCTTGCACGTTGGCAAGCAAAGAACCCCGACGGCTATGCCGACTGAAAAATCAGAATAACGGAGAGATAAAGATGATTACAAAAAAGCTGTTTGACCATACCGCCGACGGGCGCGAGGTGTATGCGTATACGCTTGAGAACGGCACCTGCGTCAGCGCACGTATTATCGATTTCGGCGGAACCATAGTAAACCTTTGGGTGAAGGATGCCGCAGGAAATACCGCGGACGTCATCTGCGGATTTGACGATATGTACGGCTACGAGAACGCCGGCGGATATCAGGGCGCGATCATCGGCCGTGTATGTAACAGAATCCACGACAGCCGCTATACTCTCGACGGCGTGGACTATGAGCTGTTCGCAAACGACGGTCCGAATTCTGCTCACGGCGGCAAGATCGGATTCAATAAGCACATCTGGGACGCAAAGATCATCTCCGAGGGCGACGAACCGGAGCTCGAGCTTACATACGTAAGCCCCGATATGGAGGAGAACTACCCCGGTACGCTCACCGTTAAAACCTACTATAAGCTGACGTGTGACGCCGGACTCTCAATCCGCTTTGTCGCTGAGACCGACAAGCCTACGATCGTAAACCTCACAAACCACGCGTACTACAACCTCGCGGGATATGAGTCCGGAACGATCCTCGACCAGGTGATGTGGATCGATTCAGATAAGATAAACGAGCAGGATGTCGAGCTGATCCCGACCGGAAACTTTGTAAATGTCGAGGGCACGGCATACGACTTCCGTTCTGCAAAGGCGATCGGACGCGACTTCAATTCCGAGCCGTCAATGTCCATCCAGAACGGCGGATACGATAACAACTATATCATAAACGGCGCAGACGGCAAGACCGTGAAGCTTTGCGCAACACTCACGGAGCCTGTCTCCGGCAGAAAGATGGAGGTCTACACAAATCAGCCGTGCGTGCAGGTCTATACCTCCAATATGATAAACGAGAATGACCTCCCGTTCAAGGGCGGCGTCCGTCAGCTCAAGAATTGCGCAGTCTGCTTCGAGACCCAGAAAATGCCCGACAGCATCAACCACCCCGGATTCACCGAAACGGTGCTCCGTCCCGGCGAGGTCTACGACTTCACTTCGATCTATAAGTTCAGCGCAAAATAAAGCATAACATAATAAAAGACACCTCTACATATAATTTATCAATGATAAGTTATGCAGAGGTGTTTTTATATGGCTGAGCGAGCAGACGAACAGGGAAGAGGATACCGTAGCGAATGTGAAAGATGCGAGATTCTTGCGGACTATATAATACGTAATAAGTGTACGGTCAGACGTGCCGCCTCTCATTTTGAGATCAGCAAATCAACCATACATAAGGACATAACGAAAAAACTTAAAAACGTGAATTACGGAAAATATACCGAGGTGCGCGAGATCATAGATGTGAATAAGGCGGAGCGCCACCTCCGCGGCGGAATGGCAACAAAGCGGAAGTACGAACGAATGAAAATGAAAAAATAGTAAGAAAGGCTGTCTGCGTGACAGCCTTTCTTACTGTATGGGGGATATTACTTGCCACTCTCGCCGTAGTTTGAGAGTACGCGGGCGGACGGATCGTTCACGTCGCAGCCCTCCCACGATTTGTTCGGCATCCAAAAGTCTACGATCATCTCGGACTCGCCGGGATAGTATTTCTCAAAAATTTCGCGGTAGAGAAGCGATTCCTTCGTAAACGGCATCGCGTGAGAGTACGCTTTTCTGCGCTCCTCAAATTCCTCATCGGTGTACTGTCCCTCTGCGAACTGTTTGAGATAGTCCACCATAGAGTGACCGACAGCGTCGGAGAACGCCGCCTTTTCACGGTACAGAATGTCGTGCGGGAGATAGTCGCCCTCGAACGCGTGACGCAGGAGATATTTTCCCTTGCCGTAGGTGTTCATCTTCATTGCCGGATCGACCGCCATTACGTAACGGACGAAATCGAGATCGCCGAACGGCACGCGCGCCTCAAGAGAGTTAACGGAAATGCAGCGATCCGCACGCAGAACATCGTACATATGAAGCTCGCGGATGCGCTTCTCCGATTCACGCTGAAATTCTTCAGCCGACGGAGCAAAGTCCGTGTACTTGTATCCGAACAGCTCATCCGAGATCTCACCGGTGAGAAGAACGCGGATGTCCGTGTTCTCGTGGATCCATTTGCAGAGGAGATACATTCCCATGCTCGCGCGGATCGTCGTGATATCAAACGTGCCGAGCAGATGAATAACGTCCTCAAGTGACGCGAGAACCTCATCCTTCGTCATGATGACCTCGGTGTGATCGCTTCCGATGTAGTCCGCGACCTGCTTCGCGTATTTCAGGTCGATCGCGTCCTCGCTCATTCCGATGGCAAACGTCTTTATCGGGCGATCGGAGCATTTCGCGGCGATCGCGCAGACGAGCGAGGAGTCAAGTCCGCCGGACAGCAGGAATCCGACCTTCGCGTCGGCTACGAGCCGCTTTTCAACACCGGCGATCAGCTTGTCGTGAATGTTTTTGCATACGGTGTCAATGTCGTCGTGACATACCGCCTCTACCTTCGCGATGTCAGTGTAGCACACAAAGCGCCCGTCCTTGTAAAAGTGACCGGGAGGGAACGGCATAATACGCTCGCACAGTCCAACAAGGTTCTTCGGTTCGCTCGCGAATACGATCACACCCTTGCTGTCGTAGCCGTAGTACAGCGGACGAATGCCGATCGGGTCGCGCGCCGCGATGTATTCGTCGGCGTCGCCGTCATAAAGTATCATCGCAAATTCGGCGTCAAGCATCGAGAACATCGCCGTGCCGTATTCCTTCCACATCGGCAGAAGAATCTCGCAGTCGGAGCCGCTCTTGAACGTGTATTTCTCCGACAGCTTTTCGCGCAGCGCCTCGAAGCCGTAGATCTCGCCGTTGCATACAACTGAGCTTTTGCCGAGCGTGAACGGCTGCATTCCCTCGGGAGTGAGTCCCATTATCGCAAGGCGGTGGAATGCGAGCTTGCCTTCTCCGGCATCAATTATGCGGCTGTCATCTGGTCCCCTTGAAACAGTCGCGGAAAATCCTTCTTCAAAATCAGAAAGGGCGGCACACGAGCCACAATAACCCATTATTGAACACATGATAAAATTCCTCCGAAATATCGAAATTATTTCAGCATTCAATAGGGCAAGTGCCGAGGCTCGCTGTGCCACCTATCTTTGGTCTCTCGGACTCAGATAAAGTCCTGCGCCTGTAACGGTGCGCTGCCGTCTCACCTACTCGGAATTGGGGGGTTCCTTTCAGATCACAACTCATCCGGTGTTATTCGCAGAGGATCTGCCGTATGGCTTCCACCGTCCCATACTCGCTCGGGGTGATCTCCTCTGCTACTTCTCCGGATTCAAATGTTTTTCGGTATTTGCGCGGTGCCGCCTTATCTTACGCCGAAGAGAAGGTCACCGTATGTCGGGAACGGCCAGTATTTTTCAGCCGTAACCGTTTCGGCTTCGTCGCATACAACACGCAGCTCAGCCATCTTCTGGAGTATTACGTCACGGATCATGAACGAAGCTTCCGTCACATCCGTTATCATCTTGTATTTCATGATCGCGCTCTCAAGCTCGGTCGCAGCCGCGTCGATCTCGTCGATGTAGCCGGAGAGCTTTGCGATAAGTCCGCGCTCATATTTGCAGGCGACGCCGGGAACTGCCGCCGTCTTTGATGCGACTGCATCAGACAGGGACTTTGCGTATTCGCTGACTGCGGGCAGGATCTCCTTGCGCGCCATGTCAACCATAGTCAGAGCCTCAATGTTTACCGTCTTGCAGTAGTTCTCGAGGGTGATCTCGTAACGCGATTCAAGCTCGGCTACGGAGAATACCTTGTGCGAGGTGAGCATCTCAACATTCTTGGGGTCAAGAAGCTTCGGCAGTGCATCGGGCGTGGTGCGCAGGTTGAGCAGCCCTCTCTTTTCCGTCGCTTCCTTGATCCATTCGTCGTCGTAACCGTTGCCGTTGAATATGATGCGCTTGTGATCCTTGATGGTCTTCTTTATCATTTCGTGCAGAGCACTCTCAAAGTCTTCGACATTCTCAAGTCTGTCGGCGTAAACCTTAAGGGACTCGGCAACGGCGGCGTTCAGCATGATGTTCGCGCAGGCAATGCTGTTGGAGGAACCGAGCATACGGAACTCAAACTTGTTGCCGGTGAAAGCGAACGGGGATGTGCGGTTGCGGTCGGTCGTGTCGCGTGTGAATCTCGGAAGAACGTGAACACCGAGCTTCATCTGAGTCTTTTCGGCGCCGCTGTACGGCTTGTCATTCTCGATCGCGTCGAGAACGGCGGTCAGCTCATCGCCGAGGAACATGGAGATCACGGCAGGCGGAGCCTCGTTTGCGCCGAGACGGTGATCGTTTCCGGCAGTCGCAACGGACAGACGGAGCAGATCCTGATAATCGTCAACAGCCTTGATGACAGCGCACAGGAACAAAAGGAACTGCGCGTTCTCATACGGCGTTTCGCCGGGCGTGAGGAGGTTTACGCCTGTGTCGGTCGCCATCGACCAGTTGTTGTGCTTGCCGCTTCCGTTGACGCCCGCAAACGGCTTTTCGTGAAGCAGACAAACAAGTCCGTGCTTTGCCGCGACTTTCTGCATGATCTCCATCGTGAGCTGGTTGTGATCGGTCGCAATGTTTGTCGTGGAGTAGATAGGAGCAAGCTCGTGCTGAGCGGGAGCAACCTCGTTGTGCTCGGTCTTTGCGAGTATGCCGAGCTTCCACAGCTCCTCGTTCAGATCAGCCATGTACGCGGCAACTCTCGGCTTGATAACACCGAAGTAGTGATCGTCAAGCTCCTGACCCTTCGGCGGCTTCGCGCCGAACAGCGTCCGTCCGGTGAATTTGAGATCCTTGCGCTTTTCGTACATCTCGCGGTCAACAAGGAAATATTCCTGCTCGGGACCGACCGATGTGCGCACGCACTTGACATCGGTGTTGCCGAACAGCTTCAGAATACGCAGCGCCTGACGGTTGAGCGCTTCCATCGAGCGGAGGAGCGGAGTTTTCTTGTCGAGCGCCTCACCGCCGTAGGAGCAGAACGCCGTCGGAATGCAGAGCGTCTTGTCCTTTATAAATGCGTATGACGTGGGGTCCCATGCCGTGTAGCCTCTCGCCTCGAATGTTGCACGAAGTCCGCCGGAGGGGAAGGAGGAGGCGTCCGGCTCACCCTTGATAAGCTCTTTGCCGGAGAACTCCATTATAACTCTGCCGTCGGGAGCAGGGGAGATGAAGCTGTCGTGCTTCTCGGCGGTGATGCCGGTCAGCGGCTGGAACCAGTGAGTGAAGTGTGTCGCACCGTTAGCGACAGCCCAGTCCTTCATAGCAAGCGCCACCGCATTAGCAACGTCGCTGTTGAGCTTTGCGCCCTCATCGATCGTCTTTTTAAGCGATGCGTAAACCTTTGCGGAAAGCGTGGCTTTCATAACTCTGTCATCGAAGACGAGACTGCCGAAATAATCTGATACCTTGTTCATGTTACTGCACTCCAATCATTCAAAATGAAAAACGAGACCTTGGAAGTATCTAAGACTCCATTGCCTCGTTTTTGTTATTCACTTAAAAGGAAAAGGCGTCAAAGATAGAATCCAAGACGCCGTTGCCTTTATGCACACCATTATACTCGGATTTTTCCGCTTGTCAACCCCTTTGGCGAAATTTTTTTGAAATACAAAAATAATGCAAACTGATGTCGTATTTTCACCAATGTGACGATTGACAAAAGATTTTATGTGTGATATCATATAGTATCAAAAATGAGCAAAGGTGTTCATTCATGCCGAGGGGAAGTGCCCCCTCTGTGAGTGAGCACCTTTGTTTTTTATTTGCGAAAGGATGATGATGATGAAAATTGAGGGCCAGGTGCGTATCCCCTCCGGATGCGCGATTTCGTCCGTTATATCGAGAGACGGACACAGAATGACCGGTGAGAGCATTATACGGAGCATGATCCCGATGCACGACCGTTCCAACGGCCTCGGCGGCGGATTTGCCGGCTACGGCATTTATCCCGAGTATAAGGAATTCTACGCGCTCCATATTTTTTATAACGATAACGATGCAAGAGTCGAGTGCGAAAAGCTCCTCAAGGATCGTTTTGAGATAGTGAAATCAGAGAACATCCCGTTTCGCAAGATACCGGAGATCACCGATATCCCGCTGATATGGCGATATTTCGTCGCACCGCTTTCGTCCGTGCTTTCAAGACTTCAGCTCGACGAGAAGGAGTACGTCGCACGAACAGTAATGTACATTAATACAAAGCTCGACGGCGCGTACGTCTTTTCGAGCGGTAAAAATATGGGCGCGTTCAAAGCGGTCGGCTTCCCGGAGGACGTAGGACGCTTCTACCGCCTCGACGAATACGAGGCGTATTCGTGGACCGCGCACGGCAGATATCCGACAAATACGCCCGGCTGGTGGGGCGGCGCGCATCCGTTCGCGCTGCTCGACTATTCGATTGTCCATAACGGCGAGATCTCGTCCTACGACGCAAACCGCCGCTATATCGAGATGTTCGGCTACAAATGTACACTCCAGACCGATACGGAGGTAATTACGTATATCGCCGATTACCTGCTCCGCAGACAGGGACTGACGCTCGAGGAGCTGTCGTCGGTCATCGCAGCTCCGTTCTGGAGCACCATCGCCGGTAAGAGCGAGCATGAGCGCGAGAAGCTCTCGTACCTGCGTACAATTTATCCCGGACTGCTCATAACCGGACCGTTTTCAATAATCCTCGGCTTCGAGGGTGGCCTTATGGCACTCAACGATCGCCTCAAGCTTAGATCAATGGTAACGGCAGAGAAGGGCGACCGAGTGTTTATCGCGAGCGAGGAGGCGGCGATCCGCACAATGGAGCCGGATGCCGAAAACTTCTACGCTCCCGCCGGCGGCGAGCCGGTCATCGTCAGAGTGAAGGAAGGTGCGTATTGATGTCCGGAATGTATATAACTCCCGAATTTGAAGTGATCCGCAATTACGACAGATGTATCGGCTGCCGCGTCTGCGAAAGACAGTGCGCAAACGAGGTGCATATTTGGGACGCGGATGCAAAGATCGTCAGAAGCGACGAGTCAAAGTGCGTTGACTGCCAGCGCTGCGTTTCGCTCTGCCCGACCCACGCGCTGAAGATCACCAAAAACAACTGTACGCTCAGAGAAAACGCAAACTGGAAAGAGAATACGATCAAGGAGATCTACAAGCAGGCGGCGAGCGGCGGTGTCCTGCTCTCGTCCATGGGCAACCCGAATCCGCTGCCGATCTATTGGGATCGCATCCTTATAAATGCGTCGCAGGTCACAAATCCCCCAATCGACCCGCTCCGTGAGCCGATGGAAACAAAGGTGTTCCTCGGGGCAAAGCCATCCGAAATAAAGCGCGACGAGAACGGTGAGATCGTGACCGCCCTCGCACCGCAGATCGAGCTTTCGATGCCGGTGATGTTCTCCGCGATGAGCTACGGCTCGATCAGCTACAACGCGCACGAAAGCCTTGCCCGCGCAGCAAAGCAGATCGGTATCTGCTACAACACCGGAGAGGGCGGACTTCACGAGGATTTCTACTGCTACGGCGAGAACACGATCGTGCAGGTAGCATCGGGTCGTTTCGGCGTGCATGAGGAGTACCTCAACGCGGGCGCTGCTATCGAGATCAAGATGGGGCAGGGCGCAAAACCCGGCATCGGAGGGCATCTCCCCGGTGCAAAGATCGTCGGAGACGTGTCGCGGACGCGTATGATCCCCGAAGGCTCGGACGCCATATCCCCCGCGCCGCACCACGATATATATTCAATAGAAGATCTTCGCCAGCTCGTGTATTCTCTCAAGGAAGCAACGCAGTATAAGAAGCCTATCATAGTCAAAGTCGCCGCCGTCCACAATATCGCCGCAATCGCAAGCGGAATTGCGCGCAGCGGCGCCGATATAATCGCGATCGACGGCTTCCGCGGCGGCACCGGAGCCGCTCCTACTCGGATCCGCGACAACGTCGGAATCCCGATAGAGCTTGCGCTTGCCGCAGTCGATCAGCGACTGCGCGACGAGGGCATCCGTAATAACGTTTCACTCGTGGTCGGCGGAAGCATCCGCAGCGCCGCCGATGTCGTAAAGGCGATCGCACTCGGCGCGGACGCTTGCTATATCGCGACCGCAGCCCTGCTCGCGCTCGGCTGCCACCTCTGCCGTACCTGCCAGAGCGACAAGTGCAACTGGGGAATCGCGACCCAGCGCCCCGAGCTTGTCCGCAGGCTCAATCCCGATGTCGGATCGGAAAGGCTTGTGAATCTGATGACCGCATGGCGTCACGAGATCAAGGAGCTTATGGGCGGCATGGGTATAAACTCGATAGAGGCGCTTCGCGGCAACAGACTCATGCTTCGCGGAGTAAATCTGACAGAAAAGGAGCTTGAGATCCTCGGGATCTTGCACGCAGGCGAATGAAAAGAGTATTTGTAAACGAAAAATGGTGCCTCGGCTGCCACCTCTGCGAGTATAACTGCGCGTATGCCAATTCCGGTATCGACGATATGGTGAAAGCCTTGAAGAGCAAGGAAATATTCCCGCGCATAAGGGTCGAGGGAGATGGAGATGTGACATTTGCCGTATCTTGCCGACACTGTACCGATCCGCTGTGCGTGAAGAGCTGTATTTCGGCAGCGCTGTCGATCGACCGCGGAGCGGTCGTTGTGGACCGCGATAAGTGTGTCGGGTGTCTTACGTGCGTGCTTGTATGTCCGTTCGGAGCCATCGCCGCAGGCGATGACGGAGCCGCAACAAAGTGCGAGCTGTGTCTGAAAAATTCCTGCGGAAGCCCGGCTTGCGTTACCGGATGTCCGAACCGCGCGATCGTCTACGAAGAGAGGTGAAACGTATGAGAGAAAAGAAGAAAAACTACGTGATCATCGGAAACGGAACAGCGGCTGTCGGATGTATCGAGGGTATCAGAAGCGTCGATGCATCGGGAAAGATCACCGTCATCTCGGCGGAACGTCACCACGTGTATTGCCGCCCGCTCATCTCGTATTATCTCGAGGGCAAGACCGACCTCGACCGCATCCTTTACCGCCCGGAGGATTTCTATAAAAAGAATTCCTGCACCGTCGTGTACGGCCACAAAGCGGAGCTTATCGACCACGTGAAGAAAAACGTTACCCTTGACGACGGCGAGGTATTGCCTTACGACGAGCTTTGCGTCGCCGCAGGTTCGTCACCGTTCGTTCCGCCGATGGAGGGACTCGACTCGGTAAAGAAAAAGTTCAGCTTTATGACGCTCGACGATGCGACGGCTCTTGAGGAGGCATTGTCGCCGACGAGCCGCGTCCTTATAGTAGGCGCGGGACTCATAGGACTCAAGTGCGCCGAGGGAATCCGTGATCGTGCGGGAGAGATCACCGTGTGCGACCTTGCGGATCGTGTGCTGTCGAGTATTCTCGATGCAGAGTGTGCCGAATTTGTAAAAGCACATCTTGAGGAGCACGGTATAAAATTCCTTCTCGGCGATTCTGTTGCAGAGTTTCGCGGCGACCACGCCGTGATGAAGAGCGGCACCGCAGTCGATTTTGATGTGCTCGTCCTTGCGGTCGGCGTCCGTGCAAATACATCGCTTATCCGTGATATCGGAGGTGTAGTCGGACGCGGCATCACGGTCGATGCGGCGATGCATACATCAGTCGCAAATGTCTACGCCGCCGGCGACTGCGTCGAGATGCGCGATATGACCGACGAGCGTGTCAAGGTCATGGCGCTCCTGCCGAATGCATATATGGGCGGCCGCTGCGCCGGTGTGAATATGGCGGGAGGCAGTGCCGCTTTCGACTGTGCGATCCCGATGAACTCTATCGAATTCTTCGGCCTGCATATCATGAGCGCAGGCTCTTACGCCGATGCCGAGGTGTACGAGGAGCACGATTCTCACCATATAAAGAAGCTGTTCACGCGCGACGGCTTTCTCGTGGGATTTCTGCTTGTCGGAGAGGTCGAGCGTGCCGGAATCTATACGTCAATGATACGCCGGAGAGTGTCTCTCTCCTCCGTGGATTTTGAAGGACTTAAAAAAGTGCCGAATTTATATTCGTTTAGTGCGGAATACCGTAGAAAACAGCTTGGAGGTGTGGTATAATATGTATATCGATGCAAGCGGACTCAGTTTTTCGGAACTGAACGATAAGATACGCGAATCTGCAAGAGAGTGCAGGATCGGCGGATGTATCGGACAGCGTTTTATTGCATCCGGAATGAAGAATAAGGAAATAACCATAAAGGGCGTGCCGGGCAATGCGCTCGGAGCGTACCTCGGCGGTGCAAATATCACGGTGCTCGGCAACGCGCAGGACGCGGTCGGCGATACGATGAACTCCGGACGGATCGTCATTCACGGCAATATCGGCGACGCCGCAGGCTACGCAATGCGCGGCGGCGAGATATATGTGCGCGGCAACGCGGGATATCGCGCCGGCATCCATATGAAGGAGTATAAGGAGAAGCGCCCGATAATAGTCATCGGCGGCAGAGCCGGAAGCTTCCTCGGAGAATATCAGGCAGGCGGCATCATAATCGTGCTCGGTCTGAACGACGACGGACGCCCGATCGTCGGAAACTTCCCGTGTACGGGAATGCACGGCGGAAAAATGCTGTTCCGCGGCGCCGTCTCGGCAATACATTTTCCGCATCAGACGACCTCCCATACTGCAAGCGCGGAAGAGATGGCGGAGTTTGTGCCGTACATCAAGCGCTATGCCGAGCTGTTTGAGTGTGACGCCGAGTCGCTTCTGTCAGACAGCTACACCGTGATCACTCCGGACAGCAAAAACCCATATAAACAGATGTATGTTGCAAACTAAGCGTTATAAATACGACCGAAAGGCAGGACGGGGAAATGAAGTATACGAAAAATGAGGTAATGCAGTATATAGCCGAGGATGACGTGAAGTTTATCCGTATGGCGTTCTGCGATATCTACGGAAAGCAGAAGAATGTCTCCGTGATGCCGCAGGAGCTTGCGAGAGCCTTTGAGTACGGGATCGCGATCGACGCATCCGCAATAGCGGGATTCGGCGGCGAGGTCCATTCGGATCTTTTGCTCCATCCCGATCCGTCAACCTTGTCTCTGCTTCCGTGGAGACCGGAGCACGGCAGGGTAGTCAGAATGTTCTGTTCCGTGACAAAGCCGGACGGTGTGCGCTTTGAAGCCGATACGCGTTCGATCCTTGCGGATGCCGTCGAGTACGCGCGCCGCGCGGGTATCACATTCGCGTTCGGCTCCGAAATGGAGTTCTACCTCTTCAAGCGCGACGAGAACGGAGATCCGACCTCTGTCCCGTATGATACGGCGGGATATATGGATATCGCCCCCGACGATAAGGGCGAGAATGTCCGCCGCGAAATATGCCTCACACTTGAGCAGATGGGCATTGTACCAGAAAGCTCTCACCATGAGGAGGGTCCAGGTCAGAACGAGATCGATTTCCGCTATTCCGATCCGCTGAGCGCTGCGGATAATGCGGTCACATTCAGATCCGTCGTCAATACAATCGCCGCAAGAAGCGGGCTTTTTGCCGATTTTTCGCCGAAGCCGCTCGCGAACTATCCCGGAAACGGAATGCATATCAATTTCTCCGCGAAAACCGATTCGGGCGAGGACGTCTCTCCGTACATAATTGCCGGTATCCTCGAGCATATCGCCGATATCACCGTCTTTCTCAATACGACGGAGGCGTCGTACCGCAGATTCGGCCATGACAAGGCACCGCGATATATCTCGTGGTCGGGCGAGAACCGTTCGCAGCTTATACGAATTCCCGCAGCGGAGGGCGAGTATCGCCGAATAGAGCTTCGCTCACCCGATCCGATGTGCAATCCGTATCTTGCCTTTGCGCTCCTGATCCGCGCCGGACTCGACGGAGTGGCAAAGAAGCTACCGCTCCCGGCACCCGCAGATTTCAATATCTATACGGCGGACGATGAGCGCGTAAAGAGCTTTGCGGCGCTTCCGAGCGATCACGCGGAGGCGAAGCGCATTGCTGCCGCGAGCGCATTTGCGGCAGAGTGCCTCCCGCATTCTATTATCGAAAACTACACAAAGTGACCGACATATCCCCTGTACCGACAGACAATGCTGAAAGGAGGGAAGAATTTGAGTCTGACCGAACACTGTTACAGCGTGCTCGTGGTATCGTCTCACGACAAAATGAACGATGCACTGAAAAAAGTTCTTCCCGAAGAACGCTATAATCCCGTAGTATTTGAATCGGACGCAGCGAGCGCACGGCGTGTCCTCGTCGAGAAGGGGTTTGATATCGTTATAATCAATACGCCCCTGCCGGATGATTTCGGCACCCACCTTGCGCTCGACGTGTGCGAGAACAGCGGGACAGGCGTACTGCTTCTTGTCAGATCGGAGCATTTTCCCGATATAAATTCCAGAGTGGAGCCGTTCGGCGTTCTCACTCTTGCAAAACCGACATCATCTCAGATGATAGCGCAGTCGCTCGGGCTTCTGTGCGGAACCCGCGAAAGGATCCGCCGTATGGAGCAAAAGACCGCTACCATCGAGGAGAAGATGGAAGAGATCCGCATAGTAAACCACGCAAAATGGATGCTCATTGAGCAGCTTAAAATGAGCGAGAGCGAGGCGCACCGCTATATAGAGAAGCAGGCGATGGATCGCTGTGTGACGCGCCGCGCAGTCGCTGAGGATATACTTCAGACCTATAAATAACATAATAAATAATCAAACATAATCGGAGGCAGAGTATGACTAAATATATTTTTGTAACAGGAGGCGTTGTGTCCGGACTCGGCAAGGGAATCACGGCGGCGTCTCTCGGACGGCTGCTCAAGGAGAGAGGGCTGAAAGTCGCATCTCAGAAGCTTGATCCGTATATAAACGTCGATCCCGGAACAATGAGCCCGTATCAGCACGGCGAGGTCTATGTGACCGAGGACGGCGCAGAGACCGACCTCGACCTCGGACATTACGAGCGCTTTATCGACGAGGACCTGAACAAATACTCAAACCTCACTACGGGTAAGGTGTACTGGAACGTCCTCAATAAGGAGAGACGCGGCGAGTACCTCGGCTCGACCGTGCAGGTCATCCCGCACATCACAAATGAAATAAAGGATTTCGTGTACCGCGTGGGCAAAAAGACCGATGCCGACGTCGTGATAACCGAGATCGGCGGCACCATAGGTGATATAGAATCTCAGCCGTTTCTTGAGGCAGTTCGTCAGATCTCGCTTGAGGTCGGCAAGGAAAACAGCCTCTTTATACACGTCACCTTGGTGCCGTTTCTCAGTGGCTCCGACGAGCATAAGTCAAAGCCGACACAGCACTCCGTCAAAGAGCTGCGCGGTATGGGCATAAACCCCGATATCATCGTCCTGCGCTGCGATAAGCCGCTTGAGGATTCGATCTTTAAAAAGATCGCGCTGTTCTGCAACGTCAAGCCCGATTGCGTGATCGAGAATATAACGCTTCCGTGCCTGTATGAGGCGCCGCTCATGCTTGAAAAATCGAATTTTTCAACGGTCGTCTGCCGCGAGCTCGGCATAGATGCGCCGGATTGCAATATCGGCGAGTGGGCGGAAATGGTGGAGCGCATCAAAGCGCGTGAGCTTGAGGTGAACATCGGACTTGTCGGAAAATACGTCCAGCTTCACGATGCATACCTCTCCGTGGCTGAGGCAATGCGCCATGCCGGCTATACGCTCAATTCTCACATCCGTATACATTGGGTGGATTCGGAGAATATCACGGATAAGAATTACGAGGAGGTTCTGGCACCGTTCGACGGGATCATCGTGCCGGGCGGATTCGGCGGCAGAGGCATCGAGGGCATGATACTCGCCGCAAAGTACGCCCGCGAGAATCAAATTCCGTATTTCGGTATCTGCCTCGGAATGCAGATCGCCGTGATCGAGTATGCGCGTAACGTAGTCGGCATCTCCGATGCCCATTCGGGCGAGTTCGACGAGCTGTGCCGCCATAAGGTCATCGATTTTATGCCGGGACAGACAAACGATATGGATAAGGGCGGAACCCTCCGCCTCGGCGCGTACCCCTGCAAGATCAAAGAGGGTACGACCATGCACCGCTGCTACGGCACGACCGAGATCTCGGAGCGCCACCGCCATCGCTATGAGCTGAACAACGACTATCGCGACGCGCTGACCGCAGCCGGACTGACTCTCTCCGGCGAGTCGCCGGACGGCAGACTTGTCGAGACTGTCGAAATCTCCGACCGTCCGTTCTATGTCGGCGTCCAGTATCACCCCGAGTTCAAGTCCCGCCCGAACAGAGCGCATCCCCTTTTCTGCGGATTCATCAAAGCGGCGCTCGACGTCCATGCATCACGCGGAGAGTAATATGGGAAATATTCACGAGGAATGCGGCGTCCTCGGCGTTTACTCACCGAGGGTGGAGAACGTCGCAAATATGGTCTACTATGGACTCTATGCCTTGCAGCACCGCGGTCAGGAGAGCTGCGGGATCGTTGTGAACGACGACGGCGTGTTCGCGTCGCACAAGGATCTCGGGCTTGTGAATGAGGCGTTCTCGTCCGATATCCTGGCAAATATGCCGCAGGGCAAGCTTGCTGTCGGTCACGTCCGATACGGAACGACAGGCGGCAACAACAGAGCAAACTGTCAGCCGATCGAGGTCAACCACCAGAAAGGCAAAATGGCACTCGCGCACAACGGCAACCTCAGTAATGCGTATGAGCTTCGGTGCGAGCTTGAGCTTGGCGGAGCAATATTCCATACGACGAGCGATACCGAGATCATCGCGTATATCGTGACACAGGAGCGGCTCAGAACTCCCTCGATCGAGGTCGCCCTCGGACGGGCTATGACACGGCTTGACGGCGCATATTCTCTCGTGCTTATGTCGGCGACAAAGCTGCTCGCCGCGCGCGACCCGTACGGATTCCGCCCGCTGTGCTACGGTGTCACCGACGACGGCACATACGTCGTCGCGTCCGAATCGTGTGCACTGAACTCGGTCGGAGCGCGTTTCGAGCGCGATATCATGCCGGGCGAGATCGTCGTTTTCGATGACGACGGAGTACATTCGTCATTCGCACCGACCCCGAAGAAGGATCGAAAAATATGTATATTCGAGTACATATATTTCGCGCGTCCGGATTCAGTGATCGACGGGGTTTCAGTCCACGGCGCAAGACGCCGCGCGGGACGTCTCCTCGCAAAAAGCCATCCCGTCTCCGCCGATATCGTGATCGGTGTGCCTGATTCGGGACTTGATGCCGCACTCGGCTACGCCGAAGAATCCGGTATTCCATACGGTATCGGATTTATAAAAAATAAGTATATCGGAAGAACCTTCATCTCTCCGGGGCAGAACAGCCGCCTGAGCCAGGTGAAGATCAAGCTGAATGTCATAAAGGAAGCGGTGAACGGGCGCCGCGTCGTGATGATCGACGATTCGATCGTGCGCGGCACCACCTGCGGACAGATCGTGAACCTCCTCCGCGAGGCAGGTGCACGCGAGGTCCATATGCGCGTGTCGTCTCCGCCGTTCCTCAACCCGTGCTATTACGGAACCGATATTGATTCCCGCGAGAACCTCATCGCGTGCCACCACTCCGTCGATGAGATCGCAAAAATTATCGGCGCGGACAGCCTCGGCTATCTCCCCGTGTCGTCCCTCCCGGAGCTTATCGGACGCAGCGATATCTGCAACGCCTGCTTTACCGGCGATTATCCCACCGCAGTCCCCGAAAATATAGCAAAGGACAGATTTGAAGCAAAGCTATCCGAGAAAAAGTGAGCTTTTGGTCAACGCCAGACAAAGTTAATTATAAAAATCGCGAAAAACTATTCCTTTTATACCTCCGCTGTGTTATAATAATAAAGGCGGCATACCGCCGCCTCAATACATAATCGAAAAATATAATTTTCGGAGGAAAAAATGCTTACTGCTGTTGTCGGAATCAACTGGGGAGACGAGGGAAAGGGAAGAGTAGTTGACCTTCTCAGCGAGTCCCAGGACATAGTTGTCAGATATCAAGGAGGCAATAACGCCGGTCATACCGTCGTAAACGATCGCGGCGAGTTCATCCTGAACCTTCTGCCGTCCGGCATTCTGAGAGAGAATGTCGTCTGCGTCATGGGTAACGGTATGGCGATCGACCTTAAACACCTTTCCGGTGAGGTCGCAAAGCTCAGACAGGCAGGAGTCAAGATTACTCCCGATAATCTGAAGATAAGCAATAAGGCTATAATCACGATGCCTTATCACGTCCGCCTTGACTGCCTCGAGGAGGAGCGCCTCGCCGGCGAGAAATACGGCTCTACGAGACGCGGAATCGCTCCCGTGTACAGCGACAAATACGCGAAAAAAGCTATCCGCACAGGCGATATCTTCTATGCGGACGAGCTGCACCATCACCTGAAGCTTGTTCTTGATTACAAGAACCTCATGATCGAAAAGGTCTACGGCGCTCCCGCGTCCGAGTACAGCGAGATGCTCGAGTACCTCGAAACCTACGGCGGCGAGTTTGCAGACTATATCTGCGATACCGGCGAGTACCTCAGAGATGCCGCAAAGGCAGGCAAGCATATCATGTTTGAGGCACAGCTCGGCGCACTGCGTGATATCGACTTCGGTATTTATCCCTATACTTCGTCGTCTTCCACTATTTCGGCTTACGCACCTATCGGTGCCGGAATCCCGGATCAGAAGCTCGATACCGTTGTCGGTATCATGAAGGCTTATTCCTCCTGCGTCGGCGAAGGCCCGTTCACCGTCGAGCTGTTCGGCGATGAGGGACACGCCCTCAGAGAGGCTGGCGGAGAGTACGGCGCCGCAACAAAGCGTCCCCGTAGGGTCGGTCCGTTTGATGCAGTCGCATCAATGTACGGCGTAAAAATGCAGGGCGCAGACCGCATCGCGCTGACTAAGCTCGATGTCCTCTCGTACCTCGACCGCATCCCCGTCTGCGTCGCTTACGATATCGACGGCGAGATCACGAAATCCTTCCCGACCGGCGAGCGTCTGAACCGCGCAAAGCCCGTGATCGAGTACGTTGACGGTTGGAAGTGCGATATTTCCGCTTGCCGCAGCTATGATGAGCTGCCCGATGCCGCAAAGAATTACATCCGCTTCATCGAGAAGGCTATCGACGCACCGATCTGGCTCGTATCCGTCGGCGCAGAGCGTGAAGCATACTTCTACATGAAGTAATATCCGAATAACACAAATGAGTCCGATAACATCGGACTCATTTTTTATGCTTTTTCTCAGAATCGTACCCCTCGGGGTTTATCGGATATATAAGCGACACCGCACCGCCATCCGTCACCCGGATCGCGTCGGACAGTATCACCTTTCGCCCGCTAAGCTCCGTGTAAAGCAGATTCAGATTGCGAAGCTCGGCGAACGGATCGAGCCTGTGCTCAAAGTTCAGCATAAGTATGCACCGAGCCGCCCGTACCGCCGCGCATTTGCGTGCTGCAATCTCCGCAAGATCAGTGTAAAGCGGGCGATATCCCTCGCACAGCTTCACGGTGCTTCGCGGCACCATATTGCGACCTAGAAGAATTGCCGCAACCGTCAGATCGCGCCGCCCGATGAAGTAGAGCTTCGCAAACTCGCGCGCCGCCTCGTGATCGAGCGGAGTGCGCGAGAGCAGTTCAAGCACCGTCCGCCTGTACAGCTCAAGTGTGAACCGCTCATTCCTACCGTCCCCGCGACGAAGCTTTGGTACTGACTCTGCAAGAAGTCTCGCCGATTCAGCCTCAGTTTCGGTTATCACAAATCATCCCTCCGCTGCCTCGACCGGTCGTTCTTTGTCATAAGTACGACGCATTCTATGTGCTTCGTGTGAGGGAACATATCGACCGGTACAGCCCTGCGGACCCGATATCCGCCTTTGACGAAGTATTGCAGATCGCGTGCGAGAGTCTCGGGATTGCACGATACATAAACGATCTTTTTCGGCGCCGTCGTCAGTACGGATTCAATGAAATTCCTGTCCGAGCCTGTCCGCGGCGGATCCATGACTACAACATCAACGGACTTGCCGCTTCGCGCCATGTCAACCATAAACCGACCCGCGTCCGCCGCATAAAAGGATACGTTATCCGCCGAATTCAGCTTCGCATTTTCTTTCGCATCACGAACGGCATCGGAGTTCAGCTCAACGCCGATCACCGATCCCGCGTGATTTGCGGCAATTATGCCGATCGTGCCGGTGCCGCAGTACGCGTCGATCACCGTTTCATATCCGCCAAGCCCCATAAAGTCGATCGCCGTGCTGTATAAGATCTCGGTCTGCTTCGGATTCACCTGATAGAACGCCCCGGGCGAGATCTTGAAATTGCACCCGCAAAGCGTGTCATTTATGTATCCCTTGCCGTAAAGCGTTACAAATTCGCGCCCGAGCGCAAGCGTCGTTGATTTGCCGATGCTCTGAACGACAGTCGTGATCTCGGGATGAAGCATAGTCAGCTTTGAAATAAAATCATGCTTTTTCGGAAATTCTCTTGCAGCCGTTACAAGCACTACCATGATTTCTCCCGAGTGATATCCCACTCTGACGAGACAGTGACACATCACCCCTTTAGGCGTTTTGTCGCTGTATATGCTCAGCTTGAATTCATGAATGAGCCGCCTTATCGTCACGATGATGCTGTCGGCGCGCTCATTTTCGATAGGACACGCGTCTACTTTAACGATCCTGTGAGTGGAGGACTGATAAACTCCGGAAATAACGCTGCCGCCAACCTTGGCGAATCCCGCCTGAACCTTGTGGCGGTAGTGATACGGCTCGTCCATTCCGATGATGTCGCCGACCCTGCAATATTTTCCGATGAGTTTAACAACGGTCGCCTGCTTGAACCTGAGCTGACGCTCGTAATCCATGTTCTGAAGCTGGCATCCGCCGCATTTTTTGTATAATGTGCAGCCGTTTCCGACCGCTTCCTTCGTTTTCGATCCGCTCAATTTTGCCGCAGCCTTTCTCTTGAAATTGATTTCACGTGATGAGGTGCTCAGTCCCCGCCCTGTTTTGTAAACAGAGTCACGCATTCTACGTGACCCGTGCGCGGGAACATATCGGCGGCAGTGCAGTCGGATACTGCATATCCCCCCGCCGCAAGCTTTGCCGCGTCACCGCCGAGAGTCGAGGGATTGCAAGACATATATATCACCCGCTCGGGCGCAAGCTTGAGTATCAAACGTATCGCAGTGTCTGTCAGACCGAAGCGCGGCGGGTCTACGATCACGGCAAATGGAGCCTCTTTGTGCGATATGCGTCCGGCGTCGCCCGCCTTAAATGTGATATTGCCTATCCCGGCGGATGCGGCAGTAGCTTTGGCATTTACAATGGCATCGGGATTGATCTCGACACCGAGTACCTCCGTCTTTGGGAATCTCTTGGCGCACGCCATCCCGATCGCCCCGGTCCCGCAGTAAAGATCGAGCACAAGCGCCCCGTCGGGCGGGTCAAGATATTCGCATATGACGTCGCATACCTGCTTAAACACAGCGCTGTTCACCTGAAAAAACGACGACGGCGAGATCCTGAAGCTGACACCGCCGACAGTCTGCGAGATCGTCCGTTCTCCGAAGATGTGACGGTATTCGGTAGCGGAGGCCGTTGGATACCCGATGCACGACCACACCGACTTAACGTGATCAAATTCTGCGCACAGAATCTCTGCAAGAGATGCACAAGCGTCGTGCTCCCCTTCAAGAACAGCCATAATTTCACCGCCGTCGCCTATGCGAAGCATAACCGATCTCGGTGCGTCTATCTTCAATCTTTCGCAAAACTTAGCTATCGCCGCCGTGATCCGGCAGAATATCTCAGGTACAAGCCGGCAGTCGCTGACATATGTCACGTCGCCGCAGCTGCTTTTGAAGCCGTATTTTCCATCGGATGTCAGATGGAATACCGCTTTGTTGCGATATCTCTCGCATCCCGCATCTATTATCCTGCAAACGGAGATTCCGGGCAGACCGGAGCGGCGGAACGCCGATTCCACCGCCCGCCGCTTTACGTCAAGCTCAAGTGCGCGCGATACATGGCGAAAGGTGCATCCGCCGCACTCCGGGTACGCCGCGCAGTCCGCATCCACCCGCTCGCACGAGGGTGACGTGATGCCGCGCAGCTCGCCTATGTCGTAGCGCTTGTTTTCCTTGATCGTCGTGTATTCCACCGTGTCGCCGAGTACGGTTCCGGGAATAAATACCGCTTTGCCGCCGACCTTTGCAATGCCGCGCGCAGCGAGATCCATGTCGATTATTTCTGCCGTGTTCAATGATTTCACCAACCGTCGAAAAATTCTATACAGTTATTTTACCATGAATCCCATTGCGCGTCAATTGTTTTTACAGACCGCTGTCGCCCCGCATGGTGAACTGCTTGATTATCGTGCCGACAGGGATCACGGTGAACGCCGCAAGAGCAGTTGCCGCAAGATCGCGGGCGTCGAGCGGAGTGCATCTGAAGACCTCGCCGCCGAAGTAGACGAGAGCAAGCTGGACTGCCGCGACCGCAGTCATGATAATGATGAACGGCTTGTTTTTTCTAAGCGCCCGAAGTGGATTTGCGGACGGAGTGCGTGAGTTAAAGCTCATGCCTATTCCGCAGAATATGAACAGCGCAAAGAACGCCGTGAGGAAGTACACCTCACTTCGCCCGAATATCGCGCGGATCGTCGGAGAGAGCAGAAACGTAAGCGACAAAGCTATCGTGTATTCCGCGCTGAGTAATATCGTGAGTATCATCCCGCGCGAGAGGATCTTTTCGTCCGGCGGAAGGGGAGGACGGTGCATATACCGCTCCTGCGGCGCTTCTCCTGCAAAGGCGAGCGCACCGAGCGTATCCATGATTATGTTCACCCAGAGCATCTGAATTATCGTCACAGGCGCCTCGATCCCGACAAACGGTCCGATAAATGAGATCGCCGTTGCGCAAAGATTCATCGTCAGCTGAAACATTATGAATTTGCGTATGCTGCGGAATATCGTCCTGCCGTACAGTACAGCGCGAACGATCGACGCAAAACTGTCGTCGGTTATCACGATATCTCCGGCTTCCTTTGCCACGTCCGTCCCGCTTCCCATCGCAAAGCCGACGTCGGCTGATCTGAGGGATGGAGCATCATTTATGCCGTCACCGGTCATTCCGCAGATAAATCCCGCGCTTTGCGCGAGAGTCACAAGCCGCAGCTTGTCGGTCGGCAGTGCGCGCGCGATTACCGCGATTCTCGGGAGCTTTGCCGTGATCTCCTCATCGCTCATTTTTGCGATATCCTCACCAGTGAAAGACAGCCCTCCGCTATCAAGTATGCCGCATTCGCGGGCGATCGCCTCGGCTGTCACCTTGTTGTCGCCTGTCATCATTATGATGTGGATCCCCGCTCTTCGTGCGGTCCGCACCGCCTTTGCCGCATCGCTCCGCAGTCTGTCCTCAAGAAAATACAACCCGCAGAATATAAGCTCGGGTATGGCTTTCGCGTGTATGTCGGACAGCGCGTTCCCGGCAAGCTCCGCCGATGCGATCACGCGTTTCCCGTGCGCGGCGCCATCGTGCCACAAACGTTTGATCCTCGCGAGGACAGCGTCATTCATAGGCAGCACCGTGCCGTCAGAGGACAGATATTTCACCGAGCGGGCGAAAATTATCTCGGGCGCCCCGCGAACGAACGTCACACACCCCTCATCACCTGACACGCAGACCGCCGCAAACCTGTTCGCGGATTCAAACGGTATCCTCCCGACAACTTCGTGACCGCCGACCTTCTTCGCCCCGAAAAATCGGCTGATAGCCGTGTCGGCGGAGTTGTGCGAGCCCTCTGACGGAAGCGCTGATGAGGATACGCTCAGATGCCGTGCCAATGCCTTTGCGCGGTTCATCTGCGCGAACGTGCCGAACTCGCCGTCGCCGCTGACGACAGAGCTGACCGCCATTTTCCCCTCGGTCAGCGTGCCTGTCTTGTCGGTGAAGAGTATATTCATGCTGCCCGCAGTCTCGATCCCGACCATGCGCTTTACAAGTACACCGTGACGCAGCATCCGCTTCATGTTCGACGAGAGTACTACCGTTATCATCATCGGCAGTCCCTCGGGGACGGCGACAACGAGGATAGATACCGCAAGCGTCAGCGCACACAGAAGCTCGTGCATGAGATAGGGAATGTTTTGCATACTTGCGAGCGCCGCCGCAATGTTCATCCTGTTGTCGATGAAAAATACGTTGAACAGGTACGATATCGCCACCATCGCCGCCGCGATGTATCCGATAAAGCTGATCTCCCGCGCGAGTACGCCGAGTCGGCGCTTCAGCGGACTTTCGGGCGCTTCCTTCTCAAGCCCCGCTGCGACCGAGCCGTACATTGTTCTGTCGCCCGTTCGTACGGCAACACATTCACCCTCGCCGCCGAGTACGGTCGCCCCGCGGAAAACAAGCCCCCGCTCGTCTGTGTCGATCGACGCGTCAGTCTCGCCGTATTTTGCGAGCAGCGCCGCAGGATCGGTGCGGACCTTTTTCTTCTCGACCCCCTCGCCAGTCAGCGCCGATTCGTCGCAGACAATGCCGCCCGATATCATCGCACCGTCGCACGGAATACGCATTCCGGCGCGCAGCAGAACTACGTCGCCGACCACGATCTCGTCTGTCGGTATTTGCTTTACCTCTCCGCGCCTGACAAAACAGAATTCCTCCTCGGAATCGTTCAGCCGCTCCGCCGCAAGGGAAGAGCTGTATTCCGATACGGTAGAGACTACGGTCGCGATCAGCACAGCCGCCGCAACGCCTATTGTCTCCGGGAGATTGTCGTGCCGCATCGAGAAGATCACGTTCAGCACAAGCGCCCCGAGCAGGATCTTGATTATCGGATCGTTGAAGTTTGAGATGAAGTGCGAGAAGAATCCCCTGCGCTTTTTCCTTGTGATTGCGTTTGAGCCGTATTTTTTACGCATTGCCGGGACGGCAGCGTCCGTGATCCCGGTGACCGACAACCGCAGCGAATCCCTCTTTTCCTTGCGGCGTCCGCCCGAAAATAAGTACCCGTTAATTTTTATCACAACCTTTACGTTTATTCCCTATATTATATTCAGAGAATCCAAGAAATAGAAAAGAGCCTGCGCAGATAGATCTGCACAGACTCTTTATCCTGAATTTTTATCTTTCCTCGCGGAAATAGGGAAGACCGAGACTTGCCGGGGGCTGCTGCTCGCGCTTCTTGCGGAGACTCGTTATTACAAGCACCACGATCGTTACGACGTAAGGGAGCATCTTGAAGATCTCCTGCGACGCGTCGCCGATCGGAAGATAGGCAAACAGAATGTAAAGACCGCCGAACAGGAACGAACCCCAGATGGATCTCGCCGGCTTCCACAGCGCGAATATTACAAGCGCGATCGCAAGCCAGCCGCGGTCGCCGAAGCCGTTGTTCTGCCACGTTCCGCCGAGGTATTCCATGACGAAGTACAGACCGCCGATTCCGCTGATCGCACCGCCGAGGATCGTGAATACGTACTTGTAGCGCGTGACATTTACGCCGGCTGTGTCAGCCGTGGACGGGCTTTCGCCCACAGCGCGAAGGTTGAGACCGATCCTCGTCTTGGAAATGAGCCACGAGAAGTAGATCGCGAGTGCAATTCCCACATACGTCAGAAATCCGTAGGAGAAGAGAAGCGGACCTACGACCGGTATGTTCTCAAGCACGGGTATCGTCTTGCGGAACGCCTGACCTGTCACGTAAACCGTGACCTGGCTGCCGGAGCCGCCGATCTTTGCGAGCGAGCCGCCGATAAAGTTGCCGAGACCGACACCGAACGTCGTCAGCGCAAGTCCGGAGACGTTCTGATTTGCACGGAGCGTAACAGTGAGAAAGCTGTATATGAACGCGCCGAGCATTGCAAGGATGATCGCCGAGAGAAAGGCGATTATAACACCGACCCAGCCGATCGGCTCGGACGCCGCCTTTTCGTAAAGGAATGCGCCGGTAAGACCGCCGATTCCGCCCATGTACATGATTCCGGGAATTCCGAGGTTAAGGTTGCCCGCGCGCTCGGTGAGAATTTCGCCGGTCGCACCGTAGAGAAGGGGAATGCCCTGCGTCACGGCTTTCTGAAAGAAGGTGACTGTAAAAATCTTAGATATGATCTGCCAAAACATTATTCCCCCTCCTTTGAAGCTTTGTTGCTGCGGCCTATTATGATCTTGTAGTTGAGGAAGAATTCCGATCCGATGATGAAGAACAGGATGACGCCCGTGATTATCTCGGACGCGGATTCATTGAGATTGAACTGGCTCGCGATCTGTGCCGCGCCTTTGCCGAGGAACGTCAGAAAGAGCGATATCAGAATCATGAACAGCGGATTGAACTTTGCAAGCCATGATACCATGATCGCGGTAAAACCGTTGCCGCCTGCCGTTACGGTCGAGAGCGTGTGAGACGAACCGGATACAACTAAAAGTCCCGTGAGTCCGCATACCGCACCGGATATCGCCATCGTGCGCAGCATGACCTTGCGGACGTTGATACCGGCGTATTTTGCGGTGTTCTCGCTCTCACCGACCACGGCTATCTCGTAGCCGTGCTTCGTGAATTTCATGTAGATGTAAACGAGCAGTGTCAGAATAAGTACGATGCCGACGCTGATGCTGTAATTGACTCGTCCGAAAATTCCGGGAAGGAACGACGACGAGATCCAGCCGGCGGAGGTGTCGCCGTTGATTATGCCGATCGAGCCGCAGCCCTTGACCGCCTCCCACTTGATCGAGAGGTATGATACGAACTGTATCGCAACGTAGTTCATCATAAGGGTGAACAGCGTCTCGTTCGTGTTCCAGAATGCCTTGAAAAATGCGGGTATAAGACCCCATATCATGCCTGCCGCAAGGCTGCATACGATCATCAGCGCGAAAAGCTGCCATGCCGGAATGTTTGCGCCGAAGTGGATCATCACGGCAGCGGTAGCAGCACCGCCCATGAGGATCTGCCCCTCGGCGCCGATGTTCCAGAATTTCATCCGGAATGCGGGTGTCACGGCGAGCGCCGCGCACAGGAGAATTGCGGAGTCGCGGAACGTGATCCACATACGCCGTTTCGTGCCGAACGCACCGGTGAACATCGCCTTGTAAACGTCAAGCGGGTTGAGCCCCGTCACAAAGAATATGAGTACGGCACAGACGAGAAGCGCCATAACGATCGCTGCCGCGCGTACTGCGATCGCACGTCCGAGAGATACGGAGGAGCGTTTGGCAATACGGATAAGCGGTTCTTTCTTAGCCTTAATCTCAGTCATATGGCATCCTCCTGTCCGTGCTTCATCATGTAGTAACCGACCTCTTCCTTGGTCGTTTTGCGTCCGTCGAGTATCGCACTGATGCGTCCGCCGCAGATGACCGCGATCCTGTCGCACAGATCAACGAGAACGTCAAGATCCTCTCCGACATATACGACCGCAACACCCGCCTTCTTCTGATCGTTCAGAAGATTGTAGATCATGTAAGACGAGTTGATGTCAAGACCTCTGACGGGATATGCCGCCATGAGGACCGTGGGCGAACAGGCGATCTCGCGTCCGACGAGAACCTTCTGTACATTACCGCCGGACAGACGGCGTACAGGCGTCGATACACCGGGGGTGATTATCTTGAGCTGATCTATGATCTGCTCGGCAAGCGCCTTGGGCGCCTTGCGGTTGGTGAACATCGAGATACCGGAGCGGTAGCTGCGCAGCATCATGTTGTCGGCAACGTCCATGTTTCCGACAAGTCCCATACCGAGCCTGTCCTCGGGAACGAAGGAAAGCCTGACGCCGAGATTGCGTATCTGAAGCGGCGTCTTGCCGATAAGCTCCTCCGTCGCACCTGAGACGGGATTCATGTAGTTTATGTGACCGCTCTCAACAGGCTGAAGTCCCGCGACCGATTCGAGAAGCTCCTTCTGACCGCTTCCCGCAATTCCCGCGATTCCGAGGATCTCGCCGGAGTTTACGGTAAGCGAAACGTCGTCGAGCAGCTTTACCCCGTCGTTTCTGAGCACGGTGAGATTCTGTATCGACAGACGCTCCACCTGATTTTCCGGCTCGGGTCTGTCAATGTTGAGCGCGACTTTCTCGCCCACCATCATCTCCGTAAGTGAGGCTGCCGTCGCGTCGGACGTGTGAACAGTGCCGATGTACGCGCCCTTGCGGAGAACGGAAACTCTGTCGGAGATCGAGAGGACTTCGTGAAGCTTGTGAGTGATTATGATGATGGCTTTTCCGTCGCGCTTCATGTTGCGCAGAACGGAGAAGAGCTTTTCGGTCTCCTGAGGCGTAAGCACCGCCGTCGGCTCATCAAGAATGAGGATCTCGGCGTTGCGGTAAAGGACTTTGAGGATCTCCACTGTCTGCTTCTCGGAGACCGACATATTGTAGATCTTCTTCGACGGATCAAGCTCAAAACCGTATTTATCGCATATCTCCCGAACCTTTTCGGAAACACGGCGCAGATCGTACTTCGTCTCACCGCTGCACAGCGCAATATTCTCGGCGGCAGAGAACAGCTCAACAAGCTTGTAGTGCTGATGGATCATGCCGATGCCGAGATCGAGAGAATCCTTCGGCGAGCGAATGCTTACCTCTTTGCCGTCAAGCAGGATCTGTCCCTCGTCGGGGTAGTAGATTCCGGCAAGCATATTCATAAGCGTGGTTTTGCCACTGCCGTTCTCACCGAGCAGGGAAAGGATCTCACCGTGCTTCAGGGTGAGCGAAACATCGTTGTTTGCAACGATAGTTCCGAATTTCTTGGTGATGTGGCGTAGCTCAATTGCGTAGTTTTCGGACACGGGCGGCACCTCTTTTGTAGAAATTTTACTGCGTCTTTTTCCGATCACAGCTGAAATGACAAGAAAAAGAAACAGCAGAAATAAACCGCATAAGGCGGAGCCAATGACTCCGCCTTATACAGCCAGGTTGAATTCATAAATCAACCAAAGTTCTGGTTAAGCTCGGTAATACCGTCGATGATGAATGCGAAAGAAGGAGCGGAAGCGAGAGTGGACTCCTGGAAGTAGGAGACGTCGCCCTCGGTCTTGATGTACTCAAGTCCGTTGTATCCCTCGATATCCTTGGTAGAGGTGATGGTCTTGCCGTCAACAGTCCAGTTCTTGGTGTCGAATACGTGGAGAGTGCCTGCCTTGATAGCATCCTCTGCCTCGGTAGCCTTAGCCATAGCGTTGTTGTAAGACTCCTCGGATGCGAAAGCCTTCTTGTTGACCTCGGTGATGCGAACAGCACCGTCAGAGAAGCCCTTGCACCAGTCGGACGGGAACTCCTCGCCCTTGAGTGCGCACTCAACTGCGTAGGTCACATACGGACCCCAGTTGATGGATGCGGAAGTAATAGCGTAGTTGGGAGCAGCGTCGATCATGGAAACGTTGTAACCTACGTTGTAGACCTTCTGAGCCTCGCAGGCAACAGCGGCGCCGGTGGTGTCAGCGTGCTGGCTTACAAGAACGCAGCCCTGGGAGATGAGAGCCTCAGCGGTCTCCTTCTCGAGAGCCTGGTTGCCCCAAGAACCGGTGTACTTAACTTCCATTTTAACAGTCGGGCAAACGGACTTCATACCGAGGTAGAAGGAGGTGAAACCGGACTTAACCTCAGCAAAGGAGAATGCGCCGACGTAGCCGACCTTAGCCTCATCAGCAGTGATGGTGCCGGCCTCGATCATCTCGTTGAGCTTGCAGCCTGCGAGAACGCCTGCAATGTAACGGCTCTCGTAAACAGCGGTGAATGCGTTGTGCATATTCTTGAGTCCGCTGGAAGCAGCCTTGTAACCGGTAGCGTGGCAGAACTCGATATCAGGATACTCTTTTGCAGCCTGAAGAACGCCGTCCTCGTGACCGAAGCTGTTAGCGAAGATGATGTTGCATCCTGCCTCGGCAAGGTCAACAGCAGCGTCGTAGGAACCGTCGTCGGGAATGCCCCACTTGAAGATGCACTGGCTCTCGGGAACGCCGAGGGTCTGCATCATTTCCTTGGCACCGTTGTAGTGAGCGAGAGTGTAACCCTCGTTCTCATCGCCGATGTAGATGAAACCGACCTTGAAATCTGCGGGTACGGTGACCTTGTCGCCGGAATTATCGGTACCGGTAACATTGCCGGTAGAAGCGGCGGTGTTGGTCGAGTCGCCGTTGTTGTCGTCGCTCTTGCCGCATCCGACAACAGCAAGAACCATGACACAAGCGAGAAGAAGCGCCAGAATTTTCTTTGCCATTTTGAATTCCTCCTGAAAATTTGCCTGTCGTAAAATAAACAGGCTTAAGAGTGGTTTTTGCAACAGCAAAAACAAATAACAACAACATTATACATTATAATTTGACAAATTTCAATAGCAAATCAAATGAAATAGCGACGCAAATTTTCAAAATTTTGTGCTGTATATCCTGTATGTGTTAATACCGCTTTCATAATTTGATATAACAAAAAAGAGGGGCGGCACAAGCGTCTGTGCCACCCCTCCGGGTAAGTGCGTTTTATGATGTCGCAACCGCCGCTTTACGTCGGCGTGCAGATCAAAGCTCTACTGCCTCGAGCAGCCGCAGTTCCCGCCGGAGCGCTTGGGATATGTCCCCGCGCGGTCAAACTCCGGATTGTATCCGTAGAAGTTGCGATAGTCCATGTTGTCCTGTGCAATCCTGAGTGCCTCGCCGAAGCGCTGATAATGCACAAGCTCGCGCTGACGCAGGAATCTTATGGGATCGCATACGTCGGGATCGTCAATGAGTCTGAGAATGTTGTCGTATGATACGCGAGCCTTTTGCTCTGCTGCTAAATCTTCATTCAGATCGGCGATCACGTCGCCCTTTACACCGGTGTAAGCTGAGGTGAACGGAACACCGCTCGCCGCGATCGGGTAGATGCCCGTCGTGTGATCCACGAAATACGTGTCAAATCCGCTCCGCTTTATCTCATCTATCGAAAGATCGCGCGTGAGCTGATGAACGATTGCCGATATCATCTCAACATGAGCAAGCTCCTCGGTGCCCAGAGAAGCATCGGAAATGTTCCAATGTATCAAATACGAGGACAAGCGTGAGGTCTTTGGCTTAAAGATACATAGCTTTTCGACACTCGACAGAATTAAAAAATACGA
>CAKSDP010000002.1 GCA_934446065.1 uncultured Eubacteriales bacterium | reverse complement strand
ACTTAACTGTAACACATTTGACTCTCATTTGCTATTCTTTTTTTGCGCTGTAACTTATCTATTGTAATCCTACAGTTAATATTATGATAAACTCAAACTGTCTATTGACAATACACAAGAAATCATTTATAATTAATAGAACGAACGATTATCAATCAAAGAATTTGCCCAAAAAATCACTCTAACAATAGAAGGTGAGGTATTATGAATAATTATTACATATATCGTATGACATGGGATACCGGAAATGCACCATGTGTGACGGATATCGACGGTAACAAAACAGGAATTTTGTCTTTAGCATGCTGCAAAGGAGGTCAGATACGTCACTATAAAGACCGCAAACCGCTTTACGTAAATACAGGACTGCGCAAGATGATAGGAGAAAACTTCATCGCCGATAAAGAGAAAAACCTCATCAAAAAACATTTCATCGTCGGTATTAAGAAAAACAGAATAATATACTCTGCGGAAATCACTGATGTGCTGGAGATGAGTGAATATTTCGAAAACTGCGAATATCATAACAGAATGGACTGTATATACCAGCCATCATTAAAGCACAATTATGGAAATGAAGGATACGAAAGCAAGCTAAAAAGACGCGAGAATTTTAACAAATATTTTCACGGTGACTCAATAGGATGTAATGATACCGCACAAGCAAACGAACAACATATTCGTGACGAGCTCGGTATGTATGTTTTGCTTTCAAAAAAATTCAGTTATTTCGGCGGCGGTAAAGATGTAATTATCAACAACACAATAATGATGTATATGCCGAAAAGACAGGAAACCAAAACATACCGACCTGAAATGGACGGATACGAGGAAATATCGGCTTATGTTGAGGAACTTACTGAACAAGGCTTTGTGTCAGATAAGCCCACAGACAAACTCGACGAAAATTGCTGTACATCCAAGAAATGTCAAAAATAGCTTGTGCAATCAAAACCAACTGCCAAAAAACATATTTATCGGCAGTTGGTTTTATTCAGAATATTATTCTTTTATACTTTTTTGATCGCTGGGATTACTTATTTTTCTAAACCTCTCGGAAAAACTTCCTGGGGGTGTTTGATTTGAAATTTGCGTTAAACATCTGCACCAACAAAAAAGAACAAGTCATGTGATTTCGTCTTTTTGTTGGTTGAGAACCATAACTTTAATAGAAATCATTTAGTGGGTGCAATTCTCGATTTACGGGGGCAGCGCCATCTCAAAGCAGTATTTTTCACCTGAAATATTGCGGCAAAATGGAAGTTATCTATTTCAACATTCCGAGCGCAATGCGCCGATTCAATTCCCAGAGAGCGGTCTTGTTGCTGTCGAATTGAAGTCGCGTGTGAGCTTCTGCGTAAGTCAGCCAATTATATTCTGTATGCTCATGAGATAGCTGCATAAATGTGCTTTCTACTCTCACTGTAAATGCGTACTCCGGAATGACGAAACATTCTTTACCCCATATTGCTTCTGCGTCCTGATAGCAGTTGGCCGGTATGCTGCAGCAGGTGTCGAGCTTGAAAAAGCTACACGTCCTAGAGATTCCAGCTTCTTCAAAGGCTTCCCGTTTTGCCGACTCAATGATTGAGAGATCCTCCTCTTCTCCCACGCCTGCTATAAACTGCCAAATGCCCATATCGCTTCTCCGAAACAGGCAGAATTGCACGTTGCCGTCCTGTATGCAATATGGAATGACCAATACCTGATAAGTCGCTCGTGCCATTATTTGACCCCTCTTTTAATTACATTTTTTCAAACTAAATAAATATCAAAAAGTCCACCGTAATTCTATCAAAATTACGATGGACTTTTGGTGCGAGAAACGGGACTTGAACCCGTACGGTGTTAACCACACGCCCCTCAAACGTGCGCGTCTGCCGATTCCGCCACTCTCGCAAGCGTTTCGGTCTCCCGAACTGCCTTGTTATTATACCAAAGCTGCGGCGAAATGTCAATACTATTTTTGATATTTTTCAAAAAATATTTTTCGGTGCTTTTGCACAGAGTTGATACGCGGTTTTCAGCGCTCATGCCGCCCACGCAGATGATTTTATTTTTTCTTAACAGATATATTTGAAAATGGACGTGATTCGTGATATAATATACATCGTAAATGCGAAATCGTTTTATACAGTATCACCCGGAGGTATAAATGAAGTACACTTTGGACTCCGCATCGGTTGCCGCTACGGAAAGTGAGGGTACAAAGCTCGCACAAATGTTGATCGGGCGCGGCGGCGGATTTGTCGCACTCGACGGTGATCTCGGGGCGGGGAAGACCGCTTTCGTCCGCGGAATGGCATCGCTCCTCTCACCCGGCAGCCGGGTCAAAAGCCCTACATATACTATTGTAAATGAATACCTGCGCGGAAAGATACCGTTTTATCATTTTGATCTGTATCGCGTAAATGACCCGGACGAGCTGTGGGGCATAGGATTTGACGACTATCTCTCCGGCGGAATATGCGTTGCCGAGTGGAGCTCCGCCGTGCCTGAGGCTGTACCCGACGATGCGATCAGAGTAACGATCGAAAAAACAGGAGACGAATCACGCCGTATTACGGTCGAGATCCCGGATGACGGCGAAACGGAGAAAATATGATCATTCTATCATTTGACAGCACAGCCTCAACGGCAACCGCCTCGATCGCCAGCGACGCGGAACTGCTTGCGTGTGTTACGCTCAATCTCGGCTCAACGCACAGCACAACGCTCCTGCCTTCGGTTAAATTCATACTTGATTCCGCCAAACTCGGCGTCGATGACATAGATCTTCTCGCCGTCTCAGCCGGACCCGGATCATACACCGGTGTGCGCATCGGCTGTGCCACGGCAAAGGGGCTACTTTTCGCGCATGATATCCCTTGCATCGGAGTCTCCTCGCTCGAGGTACTTGCGCGTCCGCACTCCGCATATAATGCACTGATCTGCCCGATGATAAACGCACGCTCCGACAGATATTTCTCTGCAATGTTCACATCCGTAAACGGTCGCCTCGCGCGAATATCCGACGATGATGTACGCACGGGTGACGAAATAGCGAAAGATATCGCCGACAGAGCGTCGGAGAATATCCCGCTCATACTGTGCGGAGACGGTGCAACGTTGTTCGCTGCCGCCCACCCGGAGATCACACCCTACGCAGTTCCGGAAACGCTTATGTTTCCGTCTGCGTATTATGCAGGCGAAATTGCCCGTGAAATATGGAACAGCTCGGACGAAGAAGCAAAAAAATCATTCACAGCGACCGCTCTACGTCCCGTATATCTTCGTAAACCGCAGGCCGAGCGCGAGCTTGCCTCAGGAAAACTCAAAATTAACTGATATAAAATAAAAGGGAGATATTGAAAATGTACAAGAACGGCAAAATAGCACTCGCATCCGATCACGGCGGCTTCGGCCTTAAAGGTCAGATTGCGGATTACCTCAGAGAAAACGGAGTAAAATTCGTCGATTTCGGCACTGACAGCCGCGAGAGCTGCGATTATCCCGACTACGCGGAAAAAGCGTGCACCACAGTTGTGTCAGGTGACTGCGACTGTGCGATCCTCGTCTGCGGTACGGGTATCGGCATGAGCATCGCGGCAAATAAGATACACGGGATCCGCGCGGCTTGTTGCTCCGATACATTCAGCGCAAGATTCACAAGAATGCACAATGACGCAAACGCGCTCTGCCTCGGCGAGCGTGTATGTGGGGCAGGGCTTGCTCTTGATATCGTGGAGCTTTTTCTCACCACCGAATTTGAATCCGGCGGACGCCACAGCGCCCGTTTAGCGAAAATTAACAATATCGAAAACAAATAACAGCATTTCGGAAATACATTGTATATTTGGAAAAGAAATGTTAAAAATAATCGGGTATAATGTTGAAAAGGACTTGACTTTTCGGCGTTCCAATGGTATTATATTTGTACGAACGCAGACTTTGCTCTGCAAATATTTAGGTCTTATAGGAGTAAGCAAATGAAAAAGTTTTTGTCCGTGTTTCTTTCAGCAGTAATGCTCACCGGCCTGCTGACTGTATTCGCTTCCGCTAACGGAACCCTCTATTACAGAGATGATTTTTCCGACGGATTCAGATCCGCTAACTGGGTAATCGACAAAGAGGCATGCCATTACAAATACGACACCGATCGTAAGTGCATCTTCGGATACGAGGACGCAAAGGTTCTCCAGCCCAACTACGGTGGCAGAAACGCTAAGGTTTGGGATCAGTTCTATGCATCGTACAGAGTTCAGTTCACTGACTACGGCGATACCCTTGAAGAGAACTTCGGCAGCGGTAACCACGCTGTCACCGTTTGGTACAGAGACCTCTTCCAGAATAAAGATGAATTCGCTGCTCCCGTATACACCTTCAAGGTGAATGTTGACACCCAGAAGGCAGAAGTTGTTAAGGAAGCTTCCGGTCTTTCTTACAAGAATGAGGCAAACGTTACCGTAACTGGTGTCAGCTTCAGAAGTGTTCTTGCATCTGACATTGATGTTTCCTTCGCTAACATTCAGCGCGGCGAAAAGGCTCCTTACTTCACCATCGGTATGAAAGTCAGCTCCGGTAAGATCGAGTGCTACGTTAACGAAAAGTGCGTTTTCACTTCTACCGTTGATGCCAATGACGAGAAGGTCGGACCTTACGCACTTCATTCCGTTGACGCAACCGTTGGTTCGCAGAAGGCTCCCCTTCTTCTTATCAACGACTACTGCTATCTTTCCATCAACAACTACGAAGTATGGTCTGCTGACTATGATTTCTCAGCATCTCTCCCCGGCGACGCTGACAAGAACGGTACTATCGGTGTAAATGATGCGATCATCGTTCTCAAGCACATCGCTCAGTGGAAGGATATCGAGATCGACCTTGATGCTGCTGACGTTAACGTTGACGGCAAGATCGACACCAACGATGCTATCCTCATTCTGAAGAAGGTAGCAGGTTGGGACGTAGTTCTCGGTCAGCCTCAGAAGTAAAGTCTATTAAAAACAGAGTGCCGTGTGGCACGCTGTTTTTTTGCTTTATTCACATAAAATATGCACCCGAAAGCGTTCGGCTTTCGGGTGCATATTTGTATCTGATGAAATTTTATTTCTATAATTATCTGAAAGTTTTTTGAGCCTGTGTCTGACGTTGACGGGATATGTTCAGCACGCCGTCGGGAATATTGTTCATCACTTCGAGCGAACGTCCCGTTCCGATTGCGACGCATGAGATCGCCTTGTCTGCAACCCGCGTGCGAACTCCTGTCACCGATTCGATCAGTCGGTCAAGTCCGTAAAGCAAGCTTCCGCCGCCTGTCATCACGATTCCGTTGTGCAGAATATCTCCGATCAGCTCCGGCGGAGTCCGCTCGATCACCGAGCATACCGCTTCAATGATCGCGGTGATCGGCTCCTCAAGCGCGTTCGGCATCTCTGTCGAGCTTATGCGTATGACCTTAGGCAGTCCCTGGATCAAGCATCTGCCCTTGACCTCTATCCAACACGGCTCCTCGCGCTGCCACGCCGAGCCTACTCTGATCTTTATCACTTCGGCGGTGCGCTCGCCGATAAGCACATTGTACGTCTTGCGCACATATCTGATTATTGCTTCATCGAATTTGTCTCCCGCGACCTTGATCGATTCGGAAACAACAACATCGCGCAGCGAAATTACGGCAATATCGGTAGTTCCGCCGCCGATATCGACGACCATATGCCCGTTCGGCATCGTGATGTCGATCCCGGCTCCGATCGCAGCCGCAACCGGCTCCTCGATAAGATACGTTTTTCTGGCGCCCGCCTGCGTTGCCGCATCGAGAACCGCACGCTCCTCAACCTCAGTAATACCGCTCGGCACGCAGATCATAACACGCGGAGCGAAAAAGAGGGAAGAGAATGAGTTGCCAGACGCACGCTTTATAAAATGCTGAAGCATTCTCAGCGTGTAGTCGTACTGGCTGATAACGCCCTCACGAAGCGGTCGTATTGCCGTGATGTTGCCGGGAGTCCGCCCGAGCATCTGCTGAGCCTCGCGTCCCACCTTCAGCACGCGGTCAGTGTTTTTGTCAATAGCAACAACCGACGGCTCTTTAAGTACAATACCTTTGCCCTTGACATAAACAAGGACAGAGGCCGTGCCGAGGTCGATACCGATATCCTTTCCCACAAAAACACCTCCGAAAAAATAATATGCGCAAAGGCACACTATAAATTATACACTAAATCCGTGAATAATGCAATATCTTTGCCGTTTTTTTGCAACGTTTGCCGAAAGTTAAAAAGCGCACGCCGCCTAAGGAATTTTCACCAAACCGTCACACAGTGCATTTCCAAAATTCTCAAAATATCCGACCAAAATTATTAAATTGTTCAAAAACAGTCCACCACCCAATGGGTGGTAAATGATATAATATGTCAGAATGTTCTAAGCGGCTTTGTTGTCGCAATAATTTTTTGGAGGATAACATTTTGATTGAGGTCAAAAATCTGACAAAACGCTACGGCAGCGTCAGAGCGGTAAACGACATCAGCTTCACTGTAAGTGACGGCGGCGTTTACGGCTTTCTCGGACCGAACGGCGCCGGAAAATCAACTACAATGAATATCATAACCGGATGTCTCGCAGCCAGCAGCGGAAGCGTTTCCGTGAACGGCAATGATATATTCGAGGATCCGATCGAGGCGAAGCGCCTGATCGGCTACCTGCCCGAGAATCCGCCGCTCTACACCGATCTTACTCCCGAGGAGTATCTCGCGTTTGTCGCAAGAGCAAAGGGAGTCCATTCCGACCGCATCAACGCTGAGGTCGAGCGCGTCATGAAGCTCACCGGACTTTCGCATATGTCCGAGCGCCTGATACGCAACCTCTCAAAGGGCTACAAGCAGCGCGTCGGCATCGCACAGGCTCTTCTCGGCGATCCCAAATACATTATTCTCGATGAGCCGACGGTCGGACTCGACCCCCTCCAGATCATCGAAATACGCGAGCTTATCCGCGAGCTCGGCCGCACCCACACGGTGATCCTCTCGAGCCACGTTCTTCCCGAGATCAGCGCTGTGTGTGACTATGTTATCGTGATCGCGCACGGCAAGATCGTCGCAAGCGACACGCTCGAAAACCTCAACCGCTCGTTCAGCGAGACCGAGATCCTGCGGCTTCAGACCCGCACAAATCCCGATAAGCTTCGCTCCGAGCTTGAGCACATCGAGGGCGCCGACAAGGTCACGGTGCAGCAGACATCGACCCACGTCGAGGCAGAGATTGAGGTCGCGCACGGCGTCGATATCCGCGAGAAGGTCTCCGATATTCTGCGTTCGCTCGACGCACCTGTCCTTATGCTCACATCATCCGCACAGAATCTCGAGGACATATTCATAAAGCTCGTGAACGAGCAGTATGCTCTTGAACCGGAGGATCCGGCAACGCCTAAGAGCAAGTCTGTGCAGAAAGCCGCAAAGAAAGCCGACGCCCCCAAGGGACGCGCTTATATCGACGACGGCAGCGACAGTACCGACGCCAAAGAAAACACGTCGGACGAGACCGATTACAAGCCGCTGTTCGGCGAATCCGATGACAACGGGGAGGATAAAGAATGAGTGCCATATACAGAAAAGAGCTGCGCTCATACTTCAATGGTATGATTGGCGCAGTGTTTGCCGGATTTATCCTGCTCGTCGCCGGTATCTATATCTCAAATTACAACTTCACATACTTCACGGCGCGCTTTGAGTACGCCCTTCAGGCAATACCGATCATGTATCTCCCGGCCATCCCCGTGCTCGCCATGCGTGCGGTGTCCGAGGAGAGAGGACAGCACACCGACCAGCTCCTCTATTCGCTTCCGATAAGCCTCTCAAAAATCGTTATCGGCAAGTATCTCGCAATGGTGACCGTACTTGCGGCACCGCTCGTGCTCATCGGGCTTGTGCCGATCATCATGAGTTTCTACGGCTCCGTTGATTTTCTCACATCTTACGCATCGCTTTTCGCAATGTTCCTGCTCGGCTGTGCGCTTATTGCGATCTGTATGTTCATATCATCTCTCACAGATAGCCAGATCATCGCAGCCGTCGCTTCGATCGCGGCAATGCTCGTGATCTACCTCATAAGCGGCATCACGGCAATGATCCCCACAACTGCAACGGCATCGCTCGTGCTCTTCATCTGCCTTGCCGTTCTCGTCGGAATACTGCTGTATTACCTTACTAAGAATATTCCGCTTGCCGGTGGTGTAGCACTCGTTCTCGCAGCTGTTGCAGTCGGGCTCTATATCTACAAGGCATCCCTTTTCGAGAGCGCATTCGCAAATATGCTCGGAACGCTCGCGCTCTTCAACCGCACATCCGAATTCTATAACGGAATATTTGATATGACAGCCGTCATATATTACCTGTCATTCATCGTCTTCTTCGTGTTCCTCACGACGCAGTCGATGGAGAAAAAACGTTGGAGTGAGGTGGACTGATCATGACTATGGATAACAATGTTAAAAAGCAGAAGAAATTCAGACGTTCGCTCCGCAGCGGATCATACGTGTTTACGGTATCCGTCATCCTCGCAGCCGTACTCGTGCTTGTGAATCTCGTCGCTTCGGCGCTCCCGGCAGCATATCTGAAATACGATATGACGGCGAGCGGCATCTTCAGCGTAGGCGATACCACAAGACAGGTGCTCGACACCGTTTCCGACGATATAAAGATCTATCAGGTGTACGAGAGCGGCAACAGCGATGATACGGTCACAAGCTTCCTTGAGAGATACGAGGGACTCTCCTCGCACATCAAGGTGTCGCACGTCGATCCCGGCGTTGATCCCACCTTTGTATCGTCTCTCACCGATGAAAGTGTTTCGAGCAATTCTCTCATCGTCGTCGGACCGAAGCGCACGACGGTCATAGACTATAACGACCTCTATAAATACTACGTTGAGCAGTACGACCAGTACATGAGTTACAGCGAGTATTCGCAGTACAGACAGTATATGTACGCGTATGGTCAGAGCGTCTCGGGCACACCGTTCTTCTTCGGCGAGCAGGAAATCACATCCGCCATTGATTACGTAACTACCGATACGCTGCCCGTTGTGTATTACACGTCAAAGCACGGCGAAGCTACTATCAATAGCACTTATACCGAAGCTATCGCCGATGAAAACATTGATCTGCGTGAACTTGATATGCTCTCGAGCGCATCTATCCCGGATGACGCGGAGGCAATTATAATCTACGCACCTACAATGGATTTCTCCGACAGTGAAGCTGAGCTTATCATCGACTATATCACTTCCGGCGGAAACGTAATACTCTTTACCGGATATGATTCGGATGTCAGCACAGCTCTCCCGAACATCGCAAAGATCTGCGACACCATGGGACTGTCGGCTGAGGACGGAACACTGATTGAGGATGCGTCACACTATCAACAGGCACAGTATATTACTTTTCCAGCGCTTAATGCCTCCTCCGTTCCCGCATCACTTATGAAGAGTACAAACGTCTCCATTGTCGCTCCATTTGCACATGGAATAGTGGAAAACGAAAATGCGCAGTACACTGTAACACCGATCCTCACATCATCATCAAACGCATTTATAAAAAAGAATCCCGACGATTTGCCAAGCAAATATATTACCAAAAGTGACAACGATGTCGAAGGCGAGTTCCTGCTCGGCGCGCACGTCTCGGTAACATCCGATGACAGCACCGATACCGGCAGCTTCGTTTGGTATTCGTCATACGACCTGCTGAATGTAAACCCCACGCAGTACGGCAACAGCGACCTCTTCATCTCAACACTGAATTCAATGTGTGAGAAGAGCACGTCCATCTCGATCATCGGTAAATCTCTTGATTCCGGATACCTCACCATGGACGCAGTCGAAAGCTCGCTGTGGCGCACGGTGATAACCGTGATCGTCCCCGGCGCCGTGCTTATCGGCGGATTCTGCGTATGGTATCGCCGCCGTCATAAGTAAGAGAGGCACGCACATGAGCCATAAGAAAAAGAATAAGGCGCTGCCGCTTATAATTCTCGTTTGTCTCGCGGCAGTTCTCGGCGGGGTCTATGCCATACTTTATCGGCTCGACCTCAACGCCGATAAAGAAGATGACACGACCGTCATCACAATACAGAGCAAAAACTCAAACGAGCTTTGCGGTGTGACCTTCACCGATAAAAACGGCGATATCGTCACTCTGAAGCTTGAGAACAACATCTGGTATGTCGAGGGCGAGCCGGAGTTCCCGCTCGACTATTCCAAAGCCACTGAAATTGCCTCATCGGCGATGACACTGCTCGCCACACGCGAGCTTGACTCGGAGCAGCCGGAATACGGTTTCGACGATCCTCAGAACGTGCTGACCTTCTATTTTGAGAAGGACGGGACCCAATCGACGACCAAATACACGGTCGGCACCTCCAACTCATTCAACGGCGGAACGTACCTCCGCGACGACGTGTCGGGGAAGATTTACATCTGCTCGTCAAATCCCGCTTCGGAATTTAATGTCGCGAAGAACGATCTGATCGAGCTTGACACGCACGCCTACGACGTCGATCCGACCTCGGTCAAGTCGGTTACGCTCACCTCCGGTGACGGACGCGAGACCACCATAAGCGATGACGACGGAGTTGAGGAGTTCATACAGAATCCGTTCGACCTCATCGACTGCAAGGATTGGATCAAGTACGCTGTTGACGACGAGGGAATGAAGGAATACGGCATCACCAAGGATGATGCCTGCGCCGCGATCCGCGTGGACTACAAAACAAGCGTTAGCGCCACCGACGCCAATGGCGAATCCACCACGCTCAGACAGGACGCCGTTTACAACGTCTGGTTCGGAGATGCGCTCGAGGACGGCAGTGTGTACTACACCATAACCGGTTCCACGATCGTGTACAAGACGTCAAAGGAAAACTATGACGCGATCATGGCATACCTTGACTACGTTCCCGCACCCGCAACCACAGACACAGATGCGGCTGTAACCGAATAATCTTACGGAGCTGATGCCAAAGCATCAGCTCCGTTTTTCCAAGTCATACGAAATGCCTTTGCGGAATAAATATTATTAAACTGATCTGTGGAGGAATAGTATGAAAAAAATAGCTTCACGCGCACTGACAGCAGTGCTGACGTTTCTTCTTATCTCATCTGCGCTGCCTGCGGCAATGGCGGAGGATAACGCACCGTTTGACGTAAACGCAAAATCCGCCGTACTGATGGAAGCGGAAACAGGTGAGATACTGTATTCAAAATCCGGCGACGAGGCGCTGCCGCCCGCCTCCGTTACAAAGGTAATGACACTGCTTCTCGTTATGGAAGCGGTCGATTCCGGTGCGCTCTCGCTCGAGGATGAGGTGTGCGTCAGCGACTACGCCGCATCAATGGGCGGATCGCAGGTCTATCTCGAGCCGGGCGAAACCATGCAGGTCGAGGAAATGCTGAAGTGCGTCGTGATCGCATCGGCAAATGACGCAGCCTGCGCCCTTGCCGAAAAAGTCGCGGGGTCCGTCGAGGAATTCGTAAACCGCATGAACGGACGCGCGGCAGAGCTATCGATGACATCGACCCATTTTGAAAATCCGACCGGGCTTGACGATGACGCACAGAATCACGTTACAAGCGCCCGCGATATCGCGATAATGTCGCGCGAGCTTCTGCGCCATGACACAATTCTCAAATACTCGGGGATATGGATGGACTCCATCCGCGACGGCGCGTTCGGACTGACGAACACGAATCGCCTGATCCGATTCTACAACGGCGCCACGGGACTGAAGACCGGCTCGACCTCAAAGGCAGGATTCTGTATCAGCGCCACGGCAAAGCGCAACGGAATGCACCTGATCGCCGTCATCATGGGCTCGCCGACGCGCGACGAGCGCAACGCCGCCGCAAAGACCTTGCTTGACTGGGGCTTCGGCAAATATTGCCTGTACACCGGAGAGGGCGGCAGCGGCGGTGACGTCCGTGTCACCGGCGGGGTAAAGAATTCCGTCAAGACAACATACGACGGAATGACGAAGCTCCTTCCGGCGGGTCGCGCAAGCGCGGTGGAGAGCGTAGTCGAGATGGACGAAAGCACTACGGCACCGGTACACGTCGGGCAGAAGCTCGGTACCGTGAAATTCATGCTCGACGGAGAGGAGATCGGTCAGTGCGACGTAACAGCAGCCGAGGACGTCGCCAAGATCGGATATTTCGGCGTCATGTACCGCGTTCTTTGCAGTTTTTTACTGCAATAAATTCAAAAATCCGCGTAAATTTTCACCGCAGATATTGAAATCACGCGGAGTGTGTAGTATTATTATACTGTATAGACTAATGCGTCTGAAAAGATGTAAAATTACCGCAATGGAAAGGATATAGAAATGGCACTTAAACTTAACGAAAAATTTCTCACCGGATTTGTCGGCGAGAATGAGGTCGCGGAGAACGCCGTCGGCGCTCTCGCCGCAAAGAAAACCGTAATGGACAGAAGCGGCGCCGGCAACGATTTTCTCGGCTGGGTAGACCTTCCGGTCGATTACGACAAGGAGGAGTTTGCACGCATTAAGGCGGCAGCAGAGCGCATCAAGGGTATGTGCGACGTGCTCGTCGTTATCGGAATCGGCGGCTCCTACCTCGGCGCGAGAGCGGCAGTCGAATTCATCAACTCCCCCTCCTACAATACGCTTACAAAGGACACTCCCGCCGTATACTTTGCCGGAAACAGCATCAGCCCCTCCGCTCTTGCAGATCTTCTGAAAATCTGTGAAGGCAAGGACGTCTGCATCAACGTTATCTCCAAGTCCGGTACGACTACCGAGCCTGCTGTTACGTTCCGTATCTTCCGTGAGCTTCTCGAGAAAAAGTACGGCGTCGAGGGATCCGTATCCCGTATTTTCGTTACAACTGATAAGTGCCGCGGAACCCTCAAGGAGTTCTCCGACAAAATGGGCTACGAAACATTCGTCGTTCCCGACGATGTCGGAGGACGTTACTCCGTTCTTACCGCAGTCGGTCTGCTCCCGATCGCTGTTGCAGGCATCGACATCGACGCAATGATGCGCGGCGCTGCCGACTCCAGAGCCAGGTATCTGAACGATGACACCATCGCAAACGAGTGCGTAAGATACGCCGCTATCAGAAATATCCTTTACAGAAAGGGTAAGGTCACCGAAATTCTCGCGGCATACGAGCCTGCGGCTCAGATGGTCTGCGAGTGGTGGAAGCAGCTCTACGGCGAGAGCGAGGGTAAGGATCAGAAGGGAATCTTCCCGGCATCCGTTATCTTCTCGACCGATCTGCACTCCCTCGGTCAGTACATCCAGGACGGTCTGCGCAATCAGTTTGAGACTGTTCTCGATATCAAGAACGCATCCGACAGCGTCAAGGTCCCGAACGATCCCGCAAACATCGACGGTCTGAACTTCCTTGCAGGTATGGATCTGCACGATGTAAACCGCACCGCAATGCTCGGAACTCTCCTTGCGCACAACGACGGCGGTGTTCCGAATATCGTGCTCGAGCTTGAGGATCGCAGCGCATACTCCTTCGGATACATGGTATACTTCTTCGAGCTTGCCTGCGCGATCTCCGGCTATATCCTCGGAGTAAATCCGTTCAACCAGCCCGGCGTTGAGGCGTACAAGAAGAACATGTTCGCGCTCCTCGGCAAGCCCGGATACGAGGACAGAAAGTCCGAGCTTGAGGCAAGAATGCACTGATTTCGCATTTTGCGTGGCTGTTTTGTAAATATTTATTTTTTCGTCAGAATTCATGAAAAACCACTTGAAAAACGCGCTTTGTTATGGTATAATATACACAGAAAATAAAGCCGTATCAAACGGTTTACATAACGGAGGTTCATATGATCAAATTAATCGTCGGCAAAAAGGGAAGCGGAAAGACCAAGACTCTCGTGGAAATGGTCAACGCCGCAACAGACAAAACTAACGGATCCGTTATTTGCCTTGAAAAGGGCGACAAGCTCAAGTTTGACGTTTCTTATCAGTGCCGTCTCATTGATACGGACGAGTATTTTGTCAAGGACGGTCAGTCTCTTTACGGTTTTGCTGCAGGAATCCTTGCGAGCAACCACGATATCACCGATCTGTTTATCGATTCTGCACTGAAGATCTGCGAGAACGATATGGCATCCTTCGCAGCTCTGATGGACGAAATATCCGCACTCTGCGAAAAGGCAGGCGTTAACGCCGTCGTCACCGCATCTGTTGCAAAAGAAGATCTTGCATCTTCGCTTGAGAAATATCTCTGATAAAAGATCACCTATACGGCTGTCGTGCATCTGCATGGCAGCCGTTTTTCTTTTTCATGTCAACATTCTCCGCTTTGCATATACTTTGTATAGGAGACGAAAAGCTTCGTCCCGCACTCGCGGTACCGCCGCAAGTGCAGCAAAACGAAAGGATAATATGCAAATGGACAACAGAACCTGCGGCCTCTCCGGTCAGCCAAAGGAAATGGTGTGTATCGATACATACCGCGTTCTCGACTCATGCCGCGACAAGGACTGCTTCGAGGATGTGCGTGTATATCTCACCTGCTACGGTCAGGAAATAATCGAGCGCACCTGCGCTGTGCGCGCAAAAACAGCAAAGGTACTCTGGTCGAACATTGATCTGAATCCCGTTCCGTTCAATCGCGGATTCTATCAGCTTTCGATCAAAATATATACCAAGATCATGTGCGAGGCTTGCATCGGCCCCGGAAATGTACAGGATTTCGAGGGAATCGCAGTTGTAGAGAAGAATGTCATTCTCTTCGGCAGTGAGGGCAACGTCAGCGTGTTTAAGAGCGGCGGCGGTTGCTCCGGTTTCTGCCCGGATGTCGGCCGCGACAAATGCGAGGCTTCAACAAATCTGCCCATCGCAGTGCTTGAAACGGTGGATCCCATCATTCTCTCCTCAAAGGTAGTCGAGCCGAGACACCCATGCACCTGCTGCTGCTCGGTTGACGATATTCCCGAGCGAGTCATGTGCCGCGTCGACAGCGCCCTCACCGGCGAAGACAAATCAAATAAGCTGCTTGTCAGTCTCGGACTCTTCTCAGTCGTGCGGATCGAGCGTCCCGCGCAGTACCTCATTAACGCATCCGAGTATTGCGTTCCGAAGAAGGAATGTGTCACTCCAACCGAGGATGACCCGTGCAGCCTCTTCAAGAAGATGTCATTCCCGATATCCGAGTTCTGCCCCCCGTCGATCGGAAACTGCGATAAGGACAGGGAATACCCGTCGTCGCCCGGCGGCTGCGGATGCTCAGATAAATAATAATACAGGAATAAAAAATCGGCACAGCCTCAAATCGAGGCTGTGCCTTTTCTGTATTTGAAGTTACGCCGGCATCTCTTCGTCGGGATGAGCCTTGTAGTACGGATCGATCATGATCTCCTTGATCTTGGGGTACGCCGCATAAACGCCCATAAATCCTCCGATACCAAACAGGAAAAACAGCGGGATCGCCACGCCGAGCGGCAGAATAAATGTAAGCAGCTCATACGTAATTATAAGCATAACAGCGCATCCGAGCAAAACCATGAAATTGCGCTTGAAGCCGAGGATCGCAAAGAACAGCGCGTTCTTGATGATTTTAATAAGACTGAGATCAAATGTGATTATCATGAGGTAGATGTAGAGTCTCATAAAGAAATAGAGGATCACCATCGCCCATGAAACGATCAGCATCGGCGTGATAAGTCCGCCGCGACCGATGTTCACGTTAAAGAAAAGTATGTCATATGCAAGCATACCGATCATGAGCACGTCGATCACACCCATGATAAGCCCCTGCCGCAGATTTTTCTTTATCGCGTAGAAAAAGTCCTGCCAGAAGAATACCGGTTCTTCGCGAACCATGCTTCTCAGAAGATATGTAGTTCCGACATTCACCGGACCGAATGTAAACAAGATCAGTCCGAAAAGGCACAGGAAGAATATCGACCAAAAAGTCTGCGCATATCCCGTCGAAACTCTGCCGAAGACTCCCAAAAGTCCCGCCATCGCAGGAGATTTCTCAAAAAGCGACGTACCGTACAGCGCTGGGAACAGGCTGTATGTATTGGCAGAAAACTCCTTGTACTGAGCGTAGTGGAGAAGAAGGAACACTATCGGGAAATTCCCGAAAATGTACAGCATATTGATCGAAAATATCCGACCTATCTTCCTCCGGAACAGCTTAAAAAAATTGACGAGGGACGGATCCTCCATAGCACGGATCTCGTCCTTCTCAACGCCGGGACCGTCTTTGTCGCCCCTGCCGAACAGGCGAAAGCGTTTTTTCTGCGAACCGTCGTTTTCAACGGTATCTTCATCGCGGTAATCGTTATTATCTCTCAATTTTGAACCTCATTTATTTTCAAAGTTATGTTTTATGTCACTCTGAGCGCCAGCGCAAGCGCCGATTTAAGCAGGACGGCAAGTCCCGCAAAAAAGAAAAGAAGCAAAATGCGCCACATGATACCGGACTTATCGGATCTTGCTGCAAGGGCAGCAGTAAACGCCGCAAGGATCGCGGGCAAAGATGCCGCACATATCACCTGGATTGCCTGATGCACTCCCGAAAGCGCTAACGGAAACGCAGCTCCTATAACAAGCGCCTGAGAAACCGACAAAGCCGCTCCCACAACAGGCAGTATCGCCGAATCCGATACGAGCAGTATCGCAGCGAGGGAAAGGAGCGTCGGCGCCGCATCACAGATGATCGCAGGAACAATACCGGCTCCGCCCGCCGCAGAGAACTTCGGAATCACTGATATCCCGGTAAGCGCGGAAGCGAAAAACCTGCACGATAGCGCCGCGGCGATCGCCGAGAGCGCGAAGATCACGGAGAAGATACGATATGCCGTGCGCCGTGCCGAAGATACGGGAAAATTTACGGCTGTGTCCATACAGATCACCTCACAAATGTACTTTGTACAATCGTATTCGGACAGCGCCGCGTATATTACACCTAAAATATTTTATCATGTTTTTGTGAATATAGCAAGAAGATTATATTTATATTTGTAAAAAACGCAGAATAATCAGAACGACCAAAAAAGTGAAAAAAATCTTCGATTTGCTTGTATTGCGCGAAAGTTTATAGTATAATAACAGGGATAAAGAATGACACGGAACATATGAAAGGTATACATATATATGCGACTTGGTATTATCGGACTTCCGAATGTAGGAAAAAGCACACTTTTCAATGCACTGACAGGTGCGGGAGCTCCGTCAGCCAACTATCCGTTCTGCACGATCGACCCGAACGTGGGTGTTGTGACCGTGCCGGATAAGCGACTCGACGCTCTTGCAGAGATGTACTCTCCGGAGCTTTACACACCGGCGGTTATTGAATTCGTCGATATCGCAGGACTTGTGCGCGGCGCGTCAAAGGGTGAGGGGCTCGGCAACAAATTTCTCTCGCACATACGTGACGTAGACGCCGTTGTTCACGTCCTCAGATGCTTCGACGATGCTGATATCGTTCACGTTGACGGATCGGTCGATCCCGTACGCGATATGGAGACTATCAATCTCGAGCTTGTATTCTCGGACATCGAGCACCTCGAGCGCCGTATCGACAAGGCGAAAAAGCTGGTTCGCGGCGATAAATCACTTCAGAAAACGCTTGACCTGTACGAGCGCATCAAAGCCACCCTTGAGAACGGACTTCCCGCACGCAGCATTGATTTTACGGATGACGAGCGCTCGCTGATGGGCGATCTCGACCTTCTGACGATGAAGCCCGTGATCTACGTTGCGAATGTAAGTGAGGACGAGGCGGCGGGCGTATCCCCCGACAACGAGTATTACAATGCCGTTGCCGCACGCGCAGCCGAGGAAAACGCTGAGCTGATCCCCGTATGCGCAGGAATCGAAGCCGAGATCTCCGAGCTTGATCCGGAGGAAAAGGCGGTATTCCTCGAGGATCTCGGTATCGTCGAGAGCGGACTCGACAGACTGATCCGCACGGGATATGCGACCCTCGGACTCATAAGCTATCTCACCGCCGGTCCGAAGGAGGTTCGCGCGTGGACCATCAAGAAGGGAACAAAAGCACCTCAGGCAGCCGGCAAGATTCACAGTGACTTCGAGCGCGGATTTATTCGCGCGGAGATCGTGTCGTTCGACGACCTGATCGCCTGCGGCTCAATGAACGCCGCAAAGGAGAAAGGACTTCTTCGAAGCGAGGGCAAGGATTACGTAATCGAGGACGGCGACGTCGTTCTCTTCCGTTTCAATGTCTGATCGTAAACTTATGTAAAACTCGGGGATAAGCCCCGTTTCAATAATGGAGGAAATTATTTATGACACCGGTATCCATACAGCTCTACTCAGTCCGTGACGATTGCGTATCTGACCTCAAGGGAACCCTCAAAAAGCTGAAGGAATACGGCTACGACGGAGTCGAGCCCTACACCATGTTCGATCTCAGAGCCGAGGAGTTCCGCGGAATGCTCGACGAAGTCGGGCTTGAATGCACCTCTTTCCACACCGGATATGAGGTATACCGTGACAACGGTATCGAGAAAACCTGCGCTGAGCGCATCGCAATGGGATGTAAGGTAGTTGCCTTCCCGTATCTGCTTATGGGCGTTCGCCCCGGCGAGGAGGACTACGAAAAGACCCGTCCCGATTATCAGAAGATCGCTGATATCTATGCAGAGCACGGAATCAAGCTTCTTTTCCACAATCACGAGGGCGATGCTTATAAGCTGACTCCCGACGCCAAGGCGCCCATGATTGATCTGCTCTTCGCCGAGAACCCGATTCTCCCCGAGGCGGACACCGCATGGCTCATCGCCGCAGGCGTTGACCCCGTTGATTTCTTCAAGAAGTATGAGACTCCCGCAATTCATATCAAGGACATCACCTACAACGGAATGATCCCCGAGCGTATCTGCAAGGTAGTCGGCAGAGAATATGTCTGGAACGACGACGCTCCCTGCAACTTTGAGTTCCGCACTCTCGGTCAGGGACTGCACGATGTTCCGCGTACCATCAGAGCTGCCGTTGCATCCGGAGTTAAGCACATCATCGTAGAGCAGGATCTTCCCACTCCCGGCCTTACCGCTATGGAGTGCGCTAAGAGAAACATCGAATACCTGCGTACTTTTGAATTCTGATCACAGGAGGATTTTTAACAATGTCTGAGAAAAAATTCCGTGTCGGTATAATCGGCACCGGCGGCATTTCCAATGCCCATATGCAGAAGTATCTCGCAATGGATGACGTTGAGGTCGTCTGCGGCGCTGATATCGTCCCCGGCAAAGCCAAGAACTATTTCGAGTGGTACAAGAGCCCCGCAAGAGCATACGAGAACCATCTCGAAATGCTCGAGAAAGAGGAGCTTGACGCTGTCAGCGTGTGTACATACAACAGATCTCACGCTGTCTGCACCATCGACGCACTGAAGCACGGCGTTCCCGTACTGCTTGAGAAGCCGATGTCCGTAACCCTCGACGAGGCAGTCGCAATAATGAAGGCTGAGCGTGAGAGCGGCAAGATCGTGTCCGTCGGCTTCCAGCCCCGTTTTGACTCCAATATGCGTATGATCAAGGATATCTGTGAGTCCGGTACGCTCGGCGAGATCTACTACATTCAGACCGGCGGCGGCCGCCGCAGAGGTATTCCGGGTGGCACGTTCATCGAGGATAAGACCGCAGGAATCGGCGCACTCGGCGACATCGGATGCTACTCGCTCGATATGGTGCTCAACGCTATCGGATATCCGAAGCCGCTCACCGTTTCGGGTTACACCTCAGACTTCTTCGGAAAGAGCCCGGTTTATTCATCCCCCGAGGATGCAGCCCGCTTCAGCGTAGACGACTTTGCAGCAGCATTCATCCGTCTCGAGGGCGGAGTCATCCTTGACTTCCGTATTTCCTGGGCAATGCACGCCGATACCCCCGGTGATACCATCATCTTCGGTAAGGACGGCGCGCTCCGTATCCCCTCGACCGACTGCTGGAACGGCTCCGTCGGCGGACCTATGACGCTCTATCACGACGTCTGCGGCGTCCGCACTCAGACCGAGATCCCGATCCTGCCGAGCGGAGACCTCTTCTTCGACAAGGTTCGTTCGTTCGTCAATGCAGTCAAGGAGGGCGGTCCCGCACCTGTTCCCACATCGCAGATCCTCTACAATCAGGCGATCATCGACGGCATCAACAAGTCTGCAAAAGCAGGCAAGGAGATCGACATCGTCATCCCCGAGATCTAAGCTCAAACTTAAAAAAGCAAGGCGCCCCATACGCCTTGCTTTTTTTTCTAAAATTTCGGTTCGACACCTAAGGTTTGCAAATACTTGCGGAGCGCGGGACGGTTCGGCAAAAATATGTTCTCCGGTATTTCATCCGGAGCAAAGAATTCAAGAGATGACACCTCGCTCTCCTGCATTTTCACTTCACCCGTATAGCTTCGGCAGACAAACACCGTATCCACATTTGAGACTTCATCCCCGTTAGGGTAAATAAAATGCATCTCCGGACCGGAGAACACACCGAACAGCTCGATTGACACAGCCCGAAGCCCCGTTTCCTCATATAGCTCACGCTCGGCGGCAGCTTCAACGCGCTCGTCAAGCTCGACTGAACCGCCGTGGTACCCCCACATATCGCAATCGCGTCTGAGCTGAAGCAGTATCCTGCCGTCAGGCGCAACAAGGATCACGCTCGCACCACACTGAAGCACGGGATCGTGCCCGACCTTTTTCCTGATCGTCCTGATGTAGCCGCTCAAAGCATTCCTGCCTCCCGTCCGACTTCAGTTGAGCAGGCAAACGCCTTTTCAGCGATGGTCGCCGCCGTCCTTGCGGCAATCTCGGCTTTATCGCGGGAGTCGAATATTCCGAACACCGACGGTCCGCTGCCGCTCATAAGCGTACCGAGCGCACCGCAGCCGCTCATGATCTCCTTGAGCTGTCGCGCGGTTCTGTGGCGCGGCAGTACCGCTTTCTCGAAAATATTGTACATAGACTCCGCCGCAGCCGAAATATTCTTTTCGCGTATGGCAGTGATTATGGCGTCAAACTGAGCGGGATCGCGCCCGAAATCATCGCTGAAGCTGTAATCAAGCATACGGTACGCGTCGGGGGTAGATACGCCGCGACCGCCTACAGCAACTGCGATATAAGACTTCGGAAAAGAATACGTCGAACGAAGCCTTTCGCCGATGCCCTCAGCAACAAGCGTTCCGCCGCGAATACAGAACGGCACATCGGCTCCGACCGTCGCACCGAGATCGCACAGCGCGTCAGTGTCGAGCGGGGAAGAATGCAGCCTGTTGAGAAGCTTGAGCACAGCCGCAGCGTCGCTGCTTCCGCCCGCAAGCCCCGCCGCCATCGGGATTATTTTCTCAATGTGGATCCTGCATGAAAAATACTTTGCCGATATACCGCGAAAGAAGGCAAGCGCTGCCTTACAGGCGAGGTTCGTCTCATCACAGGGGAGATCGGAATCAGAACAGGTCAGACTTATCGAGGATTCACCCCGTGTAGCCTCGCAGAGCTCCACCGACACAGTGTCGCACAGGTCGATCGACTGCATGATACTGCGGATATTGTGATACCCGTCAGGACGCTTGCCGGTGATGTCAAGGTACAAATTTATCTTTGCAGGAGCCTTTGTTTTAAGTCTCATTATAGTGTCAATGCCTTTCTCGTCGGTTATTTTGCATCATACCATGAATATCCCGTTGAAATATCGACCGCCATCGGCACGGTCGTGACGGCAGCGTTTTCCATCTCGCGTCGAAGTATCGCAGCGGCTTCTTCCGCCGCATCCTCGGCAGCATCAATTATAAGCTCATCGTGAACCTGAAGTATAAGCTTCGCGTCAAGGTTCGCTTCACGCAACGCGCGGTCAACGCCGATCATCGCGAGCTTTATGAGGTCGGCGGCGCTGCCCTGAACCGGGCTGTTCATCGCCACGCGCTCGCCAAACGCCTGCAGGTTTTTGTTGCGGCTTGAAAGCTCGGGGATATATCGTCTGCGGCCGAACATGGTCACGGCATAGCCGAGCTTTCTTGCCGATGCAATTGATTCAGTGAGGAAGCGATCGACATCGCTGTACGTTGCAAGATATGATCTGATATATTCATCCGCCATTTTCCGCGATATATGCAAGTCCTTCGCGAGAGAAAAAGCGCCGATCCCGTACACGATGCCGAAATTCACCGCTTTTGCGCGCGAACGCAGCTCAGGCGTGACCGATTCAAACGGAACGCCGAACACCTGTGACGCCGTGCGGCGGTGAATGTCCTCACCGTCTATAAACGCCTTCTGCATCGCGGCATCGCCGGACATTTCGGCAAGCAGACGAAGCTCGATCTGCGAATAGTCGCCGTCAACAAGAACACGACCGGGAGCCGATGCGGTGAAGTATTTTCGTATCTCACGTCCGAGCGACTCCCGCACAGGAATATTCTGCATATTCGGGTCGCTCGACGAAAGTCTGCCGGTCGCAGTCCCCGTCTGATTGAATACTGTGTGTATCCGACCGTCCGCCGCCGACAATGCCACGAGCGAATCACCGTACGTACCGCACAGCTTCGACAGCTGGCGGTAATCCAGAATATCTCCTACGATGTCGTCATACGGGCGCAGACGCTCAAGTGTCTCGGCGTCAGTCGAGTAGCCGGTCTTGGTCTTTCTGCCGGAGGGAAGACCGAGCTTATCAAAAAGGATCTCCCCGAGCTGCTTCGGAGAATTGAGGTTAAAGCGCTCTCCCGCCTTGAAATAGATCTGCTCGCATAATGCGTCCGCTGCGGATTTCAGCGACAGCATATAATTGTGGATCCCATCGCCGTCCACCGCAAAGCCGGTGTGCTCCATTCCCGCAAGGACCCGCGACAGCGGTATCTCGATATTGCGGAGGAGCGACTCCATCCCAGCCTCTGACAGCATCGGCAGAAGCACATCCGAGAGCAGCTTTACCTTATACGCCTGCGGCGCATTGGAACAAATATACTTCTGTGAAACGCGGTCGAGCGGATATGCCCCCTCACCGGGAGAGAGCAGATACGCGGCAAGCATAGGATCAAAGACGCACTCGAACTGCGCTCCGGATGGGATAAAATACTTCGTAAAGTTTTTTAAATCATAGCAGTTCAGCGGATGAGACGAAAGTGCATCCGCTACTGTTTTTTGCTCTGCGTCCGAAAAAACGCACCGCAGAACAGTCTCGCCGAATGCGATCTGAAGCTCGTGCGAGTCGCCGTCAGCCGTAAGAATAACGGACAGCGTCTCCGCTCCCGCAAGGCTTTCGGCAAGATCTGCGGGCATGACATCAGTCATCTGCATCGCAGGAATTTCGGTCATGGGTGCTGGGGCAGGCTTTTCGTCATCAAGACCGAATTTGTGCCTCAGATTTGAAAATTCAAGACGCTCGAAAAGAGCCGACAGCCTTGCATTGTCCGGCTCCCCCTTTGTAAAAAGAAGATCGCGGTCGAGGACGGGAATGTCCCGGTCGATCGTCGCAAGCGTCTTTGAAAGATACGCCATATCACGACCGTCACAGAGCTTCTGAAGGGTCGCGCCCTTCGCTCCGTACGCCGCAGGATCGGCGTACAGCGTGTCGATGTCGCCCGCAGCGGAAATAAGCTTCAGCGCCGTCTTTTCTCCGATCCCGCGCACTCCGGGAATATTGTCGGACGAATCGCCCATCAGCGCTTTCACATCTATGAACTGCTCGGGAGTAACGCCATATTCTTCGATAAATCTCGAACGATCAAAGAGAATATCACCCTTATTCTTTACAAGAACAATGGATATCCTGTCACCTATAAGCTGGAGCGAATCCCTGTCACCCGTAAGAATGTACGCATCGTCGCCGCGGGCTGCCGCCTCGGTCGCAAGAGTGCCGAGCACATCGTCAGCCTCAAATCCGGCGGCTTCCGCAACCCGAAGTCCGAGCGCACCTACAACGTCCTTTGCTATCGGCAGCTGCACCGCAAGATCCTCAGGCATACCGGAACGGTTTGCCTTGTATTCGGAATACAGCTCATGCCTGAAGTTTTTACCGGGCAGGTCGAACGCACATACGGCAATATCGGGTGCGACCGCATCAAGATGCCTTTTCAGAATATTTATAAATCCGAAAACAGCACCGGTCGGCGTACCGTCGGAAGCAGTAAGGGGAGCAACACCGTAAAATGCACGGTTCAGAATACTGTTTCCGTCAATCAGCAGAATTTTCAAATTATAATCCGTGCCTTTCTTTAGATCAAAGCTTTCCTTCGAGCGCCAGCTCAACCGCTTCCGCAAGCTGATCCGCGCACGAAGTATTCTTCATTCCGCACTTGTTTCCGCGAAGGATCGAAACAAGTCGCTCGGCATCCATTCCCTCGGCAAGCTTTGAGATCGCCGAAAGGTTTCCGTTGCAGCCTCCGAGAAATTTGATGTCAGAGATCTTGCCGTCGTCAAGGTCGAACGACAGCTTCATTGCGCAAACGCCCTTTGGAGTAAATGTGTATTTCATAAGAACTTCCTTTATTTTGTGATGATCGTAATATTTCCGCTGCCGCTTGACGCAGTCAGGCGCACTGCGGGATCAGGTGTGTTCAGTGTGTACGAGTCCGTATATTTTCCGTCAAGCGAAAGCTTTCCCGACTTTGTTGTAACGTTTGCCGAAACAGACTTCGCGTCTTTCAGATTCACCGAAAGATTGCCCGTCACGGTAGTGATCGTTCCGTCGGTCACCGAATACGGATCAATTGTAATATCTGCACCCTCGGATGTTATATTCATGGTTTCAGCCGTAAACCCATCAAGATCGAGAGAGCCGACGGGAAGAGTGGCGGTGAAGATTCCTGCGCTGCTGTCAGAAAGCTTTACCGCAGCCGATTCGGCTGTGATATTCAGCTCATCCGTACCGCATGAGGACATGGCAATGTCAAGCGGAGCGCTCTTGCCGGAAACAGAAACAAACGAAGCATCCGATACACCGTCAAGCGAGACGTGTCCGCCCTCGCTCGAGAGAGTGTAGTACGCGTTAAACTTGCATTTTTCGATTGAAATATCGCCGGTTGAGGTTTTGATATCGGCAAGGCGAAGCGCATCCTCATCCGTGAGATGGACGACCACGCGCTTCTCGCCCGCAGCATCGTCACCGAATCGGAGAATGTACCGCATTCCCTTGAACGAGAATCCGTTGTCCCAGAATTTGAACATCGACAGGAAATCATCGACCTCAACAAATACAAGGGATCCGTTCGACTGCGAAAGCTTGTAGTAATTCGCGTTGAAGTTTACGATCTCGATCTCCGAGCGTTCGGCACCGCCGACGACCGTAATATCGGCATCCTCCGTAGTAATATTCAGCTTTGTAATATTCTCAAGATCAACACGGTATACGAGATTTCCGCTGCCGTCAGATTCGGGGAAAAGCATAACATCACTGTTCTTTGCCTTGATGGAAGCCACGGTACAGGTGACGATACCGCACAGAACGAGCGCCGCCGCAATTATCAGCGAGATTATAGATTTCGGTTTCACAGCTTTTCACACCTCCTCTTATATTCGGCAAGAAGCGGCGAGACGTGACTCCACGCAAACTTGAAGAATACAGCCGTCTGCCTGATCACCCACGGCATAAAGCGCACCGCGCCGTTGTAGATGAGAATTCCGAACATCATCGTAACGCCCGCGATGATTATGCCGAAGCCGATCTCGTACAAACCGACCGGAAGAGTAGTGAATATTCGGATAACACCGTAAACTATGCCCGTAAGCGCTGCACCCGCGCCCAGCGCAACGCCGGCTGCAAGAAGCGCAACAAGCGCACCTATAAGCGCAAATTCCGCTGCAAAAACGGCGCCGAACGGTACGAAAAACAATGCTGCGGCAGCGACCCACAGAGGAGAGAGAACAAGCGTTATCGCGGCAGTGATTGCAATGCTCCGAGCGCTCATGCGCCCTTTCGGCGGGATGTCCGCCGGAGCGTAATCGTAGTCCTGGGACTCATCCGTGCTGTTCTCGGGAACGGCACTCTCGTCTGTCGGGAGGTCCTCGGTCAGCTCATCTGCCGGATAAGTGATTTCCGGCACCTCCTCCGGCTCGTCAGCCGGTGCAGTCTCGACAACTTCGTAAAGAACGTCATCGCCAGTCTCGTCTGTGTCCGACGTGCTCTCGTCCTCACGGACGAGCGGCGGCTCGGATACCGAAATCTCGCTCGCCTCCGCCTCATTCGGGCGCGGCGCGTCTGCATTATCATTCACCGCCGTCGGATTCTTCTTGCGGATCATGTCAACGCAAGTGTCCGCCATTTCGGCGATAGTCACATCACTTGCCCCAGCAGTGTCGGAATCCGTGAGAGAGCGGCATATGCTGCCCGTGTACATTACTGCGATGTCCTCCGAGATTCCTCGCTTGAGCAGGGCTGCGTTCAGTTTTGATTTGAATTCAGAAAGATTCAAAATAAATCCCCCGCAAAATATAGACTTAAACGGATATTTGTGATAGAATATAGCGTAAGTCCGCCGTACAGACGGAAATATCTATACATCTATATTCTAACAGAAACCGGAGTATATTTCAAGTATGAGAATGCGAAAAAAGCGCAACGGTCAAAAGAGACTGAGAATGCTTTCCTCAATAATATTCACCGACCCTGCGGCTCTCGCCGCCCCGTCCTCCGTATTCGCCGCAGATCTTCCGCTCCGGCTTGAGATCGGATGCGGAAAGGGAGACTTCATCTGCGGCATATCCGAAAAGGAGCCTGATTACAACTATATCGCGATGGAGAAGGTCGATGACGTTATCGTGATCGCCGCGGAAAAGTACGCGCGTCTGCGCGGACTCGGAACGCTCGCGCCGAACGGCGGATTCATCACCTCCGACGGTACGCTCTACCGCGACGACGATCATCCCGAGTTCTCCCCGGAGATCGCGGGCAACGTTCGTTTTCTCGCCGCCGACGCCGCTATCCTCAGCGAGGCGTTTCCTTCGGGAATATTCGACCGCATATACGCAAATTTCAGCGACCCGTGGACAAAGAAGGGCTACGCCTCGCGCCGCCTGACACACTCCGGATTTCTCGAGTCGTACGAGCGTCTCTTGCGTTCGGGCGGGATATTCGCATTCAAAACGGACAACAACGACCTGTTCGAGTTCTCGCTCGAGAGCGTAAAAGCGTCGCCTCTCTCCCTCGGATATGTGACGTATGATCTCCATGCATCGGATAAAAACGAGAACAACGTCATGACAGAGTACGAGCGCAATTTCTCGGAGCAGGGAATACCGATCAAGTATCTCGAAGCAATCAAAGAGTAACGTTATCGCGGGAGCGGCAATTGCCGCTCCCGCGAATCTTATCTCATATACATTGCAATATTTCCGTCATCCGTTACGGCAGGGTACAGGTTTCCTCTCGCTTTTCCGCTCGGGATCTCGCATGAAACAGTGAGCGTGTATTTCTCCGACGCGAGGAGCTTCACGGACGGCATCCTGAAAGTGACAAATTCATCCTCCCGCACAAGAGAAACACCGCAGGAATCGGAGAAAACTACGCCGCCGCGGCTGTCCATCAGAACGACGCACACAAGCTCGTGATTTTTTCTCGTGATCTTCTTCGGAAAAAACTGAATTCCAAGCTCGTTTACCACCGTGTCCCCGTCAAGTATAACAGTATCCGTCGCCGTGGCGCCCGCCAAAAGATCGGTTCTGCCGCGTGTGTCGGAGATATCGTCGGACCCGTAGCGGATCATCGGCAAAGAAGCGAACGCCGAGTAAAGCAGAACAGCGGTAACGATAAACGTTAGCAATATCCGAAGAACGACTGCATACCGCTCGCCCGCGATCACCGCACCATCCTCAAGTTTTGCAGCGCAGGACGGGCGGAATATGACAAGGCAGAACACGATCGCCCCCGCAAACAGCGCAAACATTGCGTACTGAACATTGTCCCCACCGAGAGATTCGGCAAGCACACGATACGACCCGTATTTTTCGGTATACCCGGAGGGCACACCTACTCCGCCGAGAAGGAGCGAGCCTGTAATATCACCTGTGTTGTATATCCAGTGGTGCTGCAAAAAATACATGGTACCGAAGAAACCGGCGGCGGTGTCCGCAAGTATCCCGATCGCGTGAGGCTGCGGTCGCAAAGCCGCAAGGATCGCGAGAAACGGAGTATACAGTATCAGCCAGTACGAGCGTATCGGCACAAGGACCACAAGCGCCACAAATACCGCAAACGAATAATACACCGCGCCGTATCCGCTCTCGTCGCTGCTCAGATATGCAAAAATGCAGATGATAAAATACGCCGCAACAAAAAGATTCAGCGATATATCGCCGAGCTTCAGATTAGCGCCGAGAATAAGCTCTGCCGCGTCTCCGTTCTGTGAACCGAGCGCCGCAGTAAAATACGGATCGCCTCTGAAAGGAAGCTCGCAAAGTATCTTCGGGATAAACGTGATCGCACCGATGACGGCTGCCCGAAGAAGATTCTTCTCCCGTAAAAGAAGCAGCGGCAATAGGATAAACAGCGCAAACATTTTCAACGGTATTGCGATCCCGAACATGATGACAAACATCCGCGTGTTCTTTTTCAGGTAGAAGTACATTCCGCACAACATAAAGAACAGCGCGATTGAGTCGTACTGACTCGCGATCATAGCCGACATGAGCAAGGCGCAGGATGAGACGGAAAGAAATCCGGCAAGAAAACCACGCCGCTCGCCCGCGCCGAGTTCGGCTGCAATTTTCCGCGACATGATAAATATTCCGACAAGGGACAGAGCAACAATGCCTTTGCACCACATTAGCGCCGGGATAGATGTCATATAATCGAATCTGGTTATCATGTGAATGATAAATGTCGGAAGATTCCATATCAAAAAGAGCACATACAGAAGCACGTTGTAGTTTGCGGCATATGCGGTATATTTGGAGAGGTTTGTCGCCGCATATTCGTAATAATTGAAAAAACGTCCGCGCACCGTCGCCTCGCCGAGCATAACTGCATTGTCAAGCGTGTCGGAAATATCGCTGTAAAAGAACACGGAGAACGCAATAACCATCGACAAAACAAAGATGATGCCGACAGGCAGCCGGAAACGGCGTTGATTTTCACCCATGGTAGAAAGCAGAGCCTCCGATCAAGATATTATAATCAAATAATACCACAAAAAGGCGACAAAATCAATACCGCCGAAATCAGTGTGCTCAGCTGTACGAATGCTCGCTCACGCAGGAGAGATCACGCACACCGTATTCAGCGCCGCGCCCAAGCTCCGCTTCGATCTCAAGCAGGCGGTTATATTTTGCAACACGCTCACCGCGGCACGGCGCACCCGCCTTGATAAACCCGCCGCCGAGCGCCACGGCGATGTCCGATATAAAGCTGTCGGGCGTCTCACCGCTTCTGTGTGATATTATAAATCTGTATCCGTTGTCTCTCGCCATGCGGCACACATTGAGCGTCTCCGTCAGCGTACCGATCTGATTCGGCTTGATGAGAATAGCGTTCGCAGCGCCGAGCGAGATTCCGCGACAAAGCCGCTTGGTGTTCGTCACGAACAGATCGTCTCCGACAAGCATCGTCTTTGATCCGAGCTTCTCCGTCATCGTGTGCCAGCCGTCAAAATCGTCCTCACCCAGCGGATCCTCGATTGACACAATCGGATACTTCTCAGAAAGCTCGGCAAATTTCGCACAAAGCTCAGCCGAGGTAAATCTGTCGCCTGATTTCGGGAGCTTGTATCCGCCGCCCGCCTGCCATTCGCTTGCAGCAGCGTCAAGCGCAAGCTTTACCTCGTCGGTGCTATATCCGGCTTCACTTATGGCGCGGCACAGATAGTCGAGAGCCTCGCTCTCCGAGCCGAGATCCGGCGCAAAACCGCCCTCATCACCCACACCGGTGCTTTTTCCATCTGCCTTCAGTATCTTTGCCAACGTCGCATATATTTCGCAGCCCGCACGGAGCGCGTCGCCGTACCGTTCAAATCCCATCGGCATGATCATGAATTCCTGTACGTCAAGATCATTCGATGCGTGCGCCCCTCCGTTTATCACGTTCATCATCGGCACGGGAAGGCGTACTGCATTGACGCCGCCGAGATAGCGGTAAAGCGGGATTCGCTGCGACGCCGCGCCCGCTCTTGCCGCAGCAAGCGAAACTGCAAGGATGGCGTTCGCGCCGAGATCCTCCTTATTCTCCGTACCGTCGAGCGATATCATCGCCTCATCTATCGCCGACTGAGACAGCGGCATTCCGGAAAGCTCGCGGCAGATCACTCCGTTTATGTTTTCCACAGCCTCTGTAACGCCGCGCCCGCCGAATCTCGATTCATCCCCGTCGCGAAGCTCGTGCGCCTCATGTGCTCCGGTCGACGCGCCCGACGGAACCGCTGCACGTCCGGCAAATCCGTGTGTTGTGCAGACTACGGCTTCGACCGTCGGGTTTCCGCGTGAATCTATGATCTCACGCGCCGTAATTTTCTCGATTTTGTTTCTGAGTTTCATAATTCATACCTCCGTTTGGGTTTCATTCCGATTATTCCCACCATGCGCAAGAATAATTCACCGTTTCTCTGTGAACATCAGCCGTTTTTCTGCATATAATGTATCTGACGGCTTCAAGAGAGGCAAAAACAAAACGAGAGGAATGATCTGATTTTGGTAATACATACTGTGAGAGCGGGCGACTCCATCTATTCGATCGCAAAGGAATACAGCACAACGCCAGCGCGTATCATAGCCGACAACGGGATCACCGATCCCGGCAAGCTTGCGGTAGGGCAGACGCTTGTGATTCTCTATCCGACCGAAACATACACCGTGCGCGGAGGCGATACGCTTGAGGGCATTGCACGAAGCTTCGGAGTTACGCTGAACGAGCTGTGGCAGAACAATCCCGCGCTCGGCGGAAAAACGCTGATCTACCCCGGTCAAACGCTGAACATCCGCTTTGATACACCGCCGCTCGGAGAGATTGCGGTTAACGGCTACGCGTATCCCTTCATTGATCCTGATACATTGCGTAGAACGCTGCCGTACCTGACGTATCTTTCTGTGTTTACATACGGGATACGTCCGGACGGAACGCTTGTGCCGCCGTCCGGCGGAAACGAGAGCGAGCTTATCACTCTCGCGCGTGAATACGGCACGGTTCCTCTGATGATGCTTACGTCGCTCACCGACAAAGGTACGTTCTCATCGGAGCTTGCGGGGAAAATAATATCCGACGAATCACTTTCACGCGCGATCGCCAATGCCGCTGTGCAAACGATGCAGAACCGCGGATACGGCGGTATCGACGTGGATTTCGAGTATATTGAGCCAAACCTTGCCGATGACTATGTGCGTTTCCTCGAAATAATACGCGCGGCACTTCCGTCCGGATACGAGCTGTTCGTCTCGCTCGCGCCGAAAACCTCGGACACACAGCCGGGACTCCTTTACGAGGGGCACGATTATGCCGCGCTCGGCGCCGTCGCCGACAAATCGCTTGTAATGACATACGAGTGGGGCTATACTTACGGCCCGCCGATGGCGGTGGCACCGATAGGCGAGGTCAGACGAGTGCTCGAATACGCGGTAAGCCGGATCCCACAGGCAAAGGTTCTTATGGGAATACCGAATTACGGCTATAACTGGACTCTGCCGTACGTGCGCGGAGAAAGCCGTGCAAAATCGCTCTCAAACGTCGCCGCAGTGAATCTCGCGATCGCAAAGAACGCCGAAATACAGCACGACGAGCAGGCGGCGACTCCGTTTTTCACATACTTTGAGCGAGAGGGAAGCCGTGCGGTCGAGCACGAGGTGTGGTTTGACGATGCGCGCAGTATGGACGCAAAGCTGCGTCTGATGAACGAATACGCGCTCGCCGGCGGCAGCGTGTGGAATATAATGAACTATTTCCCGGCACTGTGGGCGGTAATGAATTCGCTTTACAGCATAAGAAAAGCATAAAAGAACGGGTTGCCGTACGGCAACCCGTTTTTTCTTATAAACTCAATTATTAATAGCCGAAATGCTTCTCGGTCTCGGCAACAGCCTCTTCGATTATGTCAAGACCCTTGAGTGCAACCTCGTCGTCGAGGATCATGGGAGGAGACATTCTGAGGATGTGACCGGAGGGAACCCAAGCAAGACCCTTTTCAAACGCCTTCTTGTAGATCATCTGACCTGCCTCGACGAAAGGTTCCTTGGTGTCTCTGTCCTTAACGATCTCAATTGCCTGGAGGCAGCCGAGAGCGCGTACATCACCGATGATGGGATGCTCTGCCATCATTTCCTTCATCTTTGCAAGCATGATGTTACCGAGATGCTCACTTCTCTCGTTGAGGTTTTCCTCCTCGATGACCTTGATGGACTCAAGAGCTGCTGCGCAAGCCATGGGGTTTCCGCCGTAGCTCGAGGATGCGGAGATCTTCTCGATCGAGGGAGCGAGTTCCTCGGAAACTGCAAGGCAGGTAACGGGGAAGCCGTTGCCGAAGCCCTTGCCGAGAGTGGTAAGGTCAGCCGTAACATCCCAGTGATCCATAGCAAGCCATTTGCCGGTTCTCGCCATACAGTTGAGAACCTCGTCTGCGAACAGGAGGATTCCTCTTTCGTCGCAGAGCTTGCGGAGTGCGGGAATATAGTCCGGAGGAGGAACGACGGAGCCGCCCCAGCCCTGAACAGGCTCAAATACGATAGCAGCAACGTTCTTGCCGCCGCTTGCGCACTCGTTGTCAAGAATGCCCTTGAGCATATTTATGTAGGGAGATGAATCCTTCCATGCTTCCTCGGGAGTTCTGCCGAAAACGTCACGGTACGGATTGGGTCTGGGAGCAAGCATAAAGCCGGGTGCTCTCATGTGGGTATCTGCGCCGACGACTGCAAGAGAGTTGGAGCCGAGGGACTTGCCGTGGAAGTCTCTCCAGAAGGAGATGAATTCCTGCTTGCCGGATGCAGCTCTTGCGCATCTCAAACCTGCCTCAACCGCAGTCGTACCGGAATCGTAGAACTGGAATCCCGCAAAGCGTCCGCCGGTAATCTCGTGAAGCTTTTCAACAAGCTCCATCTTTACCTTAGTGGTAAAGTCGTGGCAGTTCATGAGCTTCTTCGCCTGCTCTGCAACTGCCTCGCTGATCTTCGGATGGCAGTGACCGAGACCGGTTACGTATATACCGGAGGAGAAGTCAATGTAGGTATTGCCGTCAACGTCGGTGAGAGTGTAGCCGAAGCCGGATTCAAAGGCAACGGGGAACAGTCTTACCTGGCTGGAATAACCCTTCATATATTTTGCGCATCTTTCGTGATACTCCTGCGACTTGGGTCCGGGTATCTGAGCAGATACAAGATTGGGGATGGAAGCGGGATCTACGCTTGCCCAGTTTTTCATCATTTTTCATTCCTTTCACTTGTTGTACGTACATAATATGGACAATATGCGGTCCACAACATCTATTATACAACCTTACCTGATATATGTCAACGGCGTTTAGGCAATATTTACGAAATAAGTCAGATGAAAAGCGGACGCAGTTGCCTTCCCTCAATCATTGCGTCGAGTGCCTCGGGAACGCGTGAAATATCGGCTACAAGCGAGTGCGGTTTCTTCACGGGATCGTCCTGCCGCATAGGTACAAAATATACATTTTTACGCTGAAGCATCGTCCCGATCGAAGAAAGATTTGCGCTCATGGCGTCATTTGTCGCAAGCGCAATGAGCAGCGGTCTGTCGCACCTCAGATGCGCCTTTGCCGCCATCGTTACCGTGTTGTCGGTGATGCCGCGCGCCATCTTTGAAAGCGTGTTGCCCGTGCACGGCGAGATGATAAGAGCTTCAAGCCCGAGCTTCGGTCCGATCGGCTCTGCGTCAACTATCGTATGAATAATGCCGCGCCCGCACAGCTCTTCAACCTTTGCTATGAGTGATGCCGCCGTACCGAACCGCGTATCGCTTGAATATACGTTCTCACTCATTATGGGAAGTATATCGCGACCGTCGCCCACAAGCCGTTCAAGCGCGGCAAGCGACGCCCGATGAGTGCAGAACGATCCGCAAAAGGCATAGCCTATCATATCTCGACCCCCATTTCGGCAAGGGTCTTGAGAACGGACATTCCCACCGTCTCACCGGCAGTCTTCGGGGAAGTCTTGCCCGGCAGTCCCCCGGCGTATATGGTCGTGATCCCGTCGGGGATCTTTGCACCCGATACGATTCCGCCGGGCAGCGACGCGATGTCAATGAAAAGCGAATCCGGCTGCATCGCGAGCAGTATTTCCTCCGTAACAACGGGATACGGGATCGTATTGAATATCACATCACATTCACCTGCAATATCGGCAAACGACGACAGAAGCGACGTGCGGCAGCCCTCGATCTCCGCCCAAGCAAGTGCGCGTTCACTCCGTGCGCTCACGATCACATCGGCTCCGACCGAGCGCAGAAGTGACGCCAAGGCTTTGCCGCATCTGCCATAGCCGAGCACCGCCGCAGTCGCGCCGCGAACGGTAACGGGCAGCTCACGCATCGCGATCTCGAGCGCGCCCTCCGCTGTCGGCACGCTGTTGCGGATCTGAAATATTTCAGACGCGTTGTAGTCGATAAGCTTCATGTGCCGCTCCTCAATGTGCGCACGTATGTAATCGGAAACATACCCTCCGGCGAGAACCGCATCGGAGTCGGAAATGTCGAGAATATCGCCAATCTCGTAGCTTATCCGACTGCCCGCAAGCGGTGTCGAAATGTGAAACCCGTCGCGCGAGACGGGTATCGGAAGCACGACCACGCCACTCCCCGGCACCGCCATCTCGCACGGATGTATCGCTCCGCGCACCCGCCTCAGCGATTCCCCCGGCACACGGCTTCTGTCAACGCCGCAGATATTCACAGTGTACCCGCACTTCATAAGATATTCGGCAAGATAAAGCTGACGCATATCTCCGCCGACAATACAGAATTTCAGTTTTTTCAAAATTTGCCTCGATTCCTGACGCACCGGCGCCAAGGTTATTCACTGTTATGATATGAAGCGCGGGAGAAATTTGATACAAATACCGTATGAAGCAAGCGTACCTACGCAAAATAAAAGTACACACAAAAGAGAAAGAGGTGTCACAGAATATGAATACCGAAAAAGACAGTATTCAGGACGCGATAAGCGGAACAGAGCTTCCGGTGCTCGCCGAATTTTCAGCCGAATGGTGCGGGTATTGCCGCAGGATCGAGCCTGCGCTTGATCGCATAGAGCATGAGTTTGACGGGCGCGTCCGGGTAGTGCGTGTCGATATCGACCGCGATCCGCACACTGCCGCAAAATACGAAGTCGAATCCATACCGGCGTTTATGCTGTTCATGAACGGGGAAGCGACGGGAAGTCTCATCGGACCGGAATCGGGAGCGCAGATACGCGCATTTTTGCGTGCGGGCGGGATCGTATGACAAGCAGAAATATATACGACGTAACGGTCGTCGGTGCAGGACCTGCCGGAATGTGCGCCGCAATATACGCGGCAGATTCGGGTATGAGCGTGCGCCTATTTGAAAGGCTCGGCTGCGGCGGTCAGATGGCGGAAGCCTCATCAATTGACAATCTTCCGGGATTCGCACGCGGCATTGCCGGAGCGGATATAGCAGAGCGTATGACAGAGTGCGTATCTGCCGCCGGCGTTGCCATAACGTACTCCGATGTGATTCACGCGGATGTCTGCGGCAAGATCAAGGCTGTCACAGCCGACGGCGAGCGCCATCTGTCGCGAAGCATCATCATCGCGACAGGGGCACATCCCCGTGCACTCGATATTCCGGGAGAGAAAGAGGCGCGGGGACACGGTCTGTCATACTGCGCGGAATGCGACGGACGGATAGCGAAAGGGAAGCGCTGTGCGGTGATCGGCGGCGGACGCAGTGCCGTATCGGATGCTCTCCACCTCAGCGCCATCGCCGATGAGGTGTACCTCATCCACCGGGGCGAGCGCCTGCGCGTTCCGGAATACGAAGAAAAGCTCATCGCACGAAATGTAAGACTCATGTACAGCAGCGAAGCGGCAGAGATACTCGCAGATTCGCGAGTCAAGGCGCTGCGCATAAAAAATAATGTTACAAACGAAACACAGCTTCTTGAGTGCGAAGCCGTGTTTGCGGCGATCGGGCGTATCCCCGCAAGCGAGATCTGGCGCGGACAGGTTCCGCTTGATCCTTCGGGATATATAATCGCCGGAGAGGACACAAGGACCGCAGTATCCGGCGTGTTCGCCGCAGGAGATATACGCACAAAATCACTGCGGCAGATCGTCACGGCACTGTCCGACGGAGCTGCGGCGGCTGTCGCAGCAAGAGAATTTATCACAAGCTGAAACATTGCGGTTCACTTCTGCCGAAGTGAACCGCAATTTCATATTTATATTTATTCCGCTCCGAGGTATTCGTCAAGCTCGCTCTTTATGACGGTAACGGTCGGTCCGTATACCACTTGAACACCGCCGCCCTTTACTATGACACCCGCGGCTCCCGTCGCCTTGAGCACGTTCTCGTCAACAAGTCCGGCATCACGTACACTGACCCTCAGTCTCGTTGCACATGAATCAAGGCTTATAATATTGTCGCGACCGCCGAGGCCCTCGGTTATCTTCGCTGGAGTCCCTCCAGCAGCCGTGCCGCCGTTCTTCTTTTTATTATAATCCGCGCGTGTATAGAGCTTCGTCTCGCCTGCGCTCTCGCGTCCCGGAGTCGTATAGTTTTTCACACGGATGAGCAGATAGAACAGACCGAAATATATCGCAAAATAGAACACGCCGACCACCGGTATCCATATCCAGTTCGTCTTTTTGACGCCTTGCAGGATTCCGAAAAGCGTCAGATCTATAAGTCCGCCGGAGAATGTCATTCCGACCCCGACTCCGAGAATGTGCATAAGCATAAACGACAATCCCGCGAGCACACAGTGGATCCCGTAAAGCAGCGGCGCCACAAAGAGAAATGTGAACTCAAGTGGCTCCGTAATGCCGGTCATGGCGGCTGTGAGCGCAGCCGAGAGCAGAAGTCCGCCCGCCGCAGTGCGTCTCTCCGGTCTTGCGCACTTGTACATTGCAAGCGCCGCGCCGGGAAGTCCGAATATCATAAACGGGAACTTGCCAGCCATAAATCGTGTCGCGTCTGCACTGAACTTCACGGTATTCGGTGAAGCAAGCTCGGCAAAGAAAATATTCTGCGCACCGGCAACGGCAACACCGTCTATAACCGCCGTTCCGCCGAGTCCCGTCTGCCAGAACGGCATATAGAACACGTGATGCAGTCCGAACGGGATCAGCGCACGCTCGATTATTCCGTACACAAGTGTTCCGGCATAACCGGAGTTGAGCACAAGACCGCCGAGCGCATATATGCCGCGCTGAATTATCGGCCAAAGGAAAAACATGACCGCACCCACAAGAATATACATAAGTGCAGAGATTATCGGCACAAACCGTACACCGCCGAAAAACGAGATCACGGACGGCAGCCGTATCTTATAGAATCGGTTGTGCAGTGCCGCCGTACCGAGCCCGACAATAATTCCGCCGAAAACGCCCATCTCGAGCGATGTGATCCCGACCACGTCTGCGGTCGCCCCCTCGAGCGTGTTGTCAGTTCCCGTAAGCTTCAGGAGCGCCGAGATCGTTGTGTGCATCACAAAAAACGCAATTGCAGCAGAAAGAACGGCTGTCGCTTTTTCGTTTTCCGCCATTCCGAGCGCGACTCCGAGCGCAAATATAAGCGGCAGATTTGTAAATATTACGTTACCAGTCTCGCTCATTATGGTAAGAATGAAGTAAAGCGGCGTCCCCTCGCCGAGAATTTTTGCAAGGCCGTATGCCTCGATCATCGCCGCATTCGTGAACGATGATCCGATGCCGAGCAGAAGTCCCGCAACCGGGAGTATCGCGATCGGCAGCATAAAGGAACGCCCGACTCGCTGAAGAACGCTGAATACGCCGCCGCTCTTTTTTTCAGCTTTATCCATAATTATGACCTTCCTCCTATTTTCTCACCTTGTATTCGATGACCGCATCGCTGCCGCCGATCATGTCGCCGTATATCGGCGAAAATTCGCAAAGCTCATCTGCGTTCGATACCACGACCGGTGTGCAGAGACTGAATCCGCGCTCGGTTACCGCATCTGTATCAACTACGCATATCACATCGCCTGCGTGTACCGTGTCCCCGACACTGACCTTCGGCGTGAAGAATTCACCGCGAAGCTCCACCGTGTCGATCCCGATATGAACGAGTATCTCCAGCCCGTCGGGCGTCTCGAGCGTATATGCGTGACGCGCCTCGGCGATCCCAGTGATCCTGCCGTCGGCGGGACTGCGGAATTCGCCCTCCACGGGCATGATCGCGACCCCGTCGCCGAGAAGCTTGGACGCAAATGCCTCGTCATGCGAATTCTCAAGCAATACCGATTTACCCGTCACGGGCGCACAAAGATATGCCGTTTTTGTTTTCTGTCTGAACATTGTTTATTTCCTTTCCGATTTCGTTTTTCAGCTTAAAGTATTATCCGACAGCTCGAGATAAGTCGTGGAAGATATCGCATCAAGTCGGGCTTTGATCCTCGGGATCGCCGGAGCGCTCGCCGAAAGCTCCGTGTATCCCGCCGAAACAAAGAATTCAGTCAGGGAAGTGTCGGACGCCGCCTCGCCGCATATTCCGGCTCTGATACCTGCCGCTTCGGCACATTCGCCGACGTAAACTATCAGCCGCCGCACCGCCTCGGTAAGTCCCTCGCACAGATATGACACCGCACCGTTCTGTCTGTCGCACGCCATCGTGTACTGTACAAGATCGTTCGTGCCGACCGAAATAAAGTCCGCCATACACGCGAGCGTATCGGCGCAGACCGCCGCCGCAGGCGTCTCGATCATGATCCCGATCTTTATCGCGCGATCGTATGCCATCCCCTCCGATTCAAGCGCCGCGCACTCATCTGCGACAAGCTCTCTCGCCGCGCGCAGCTCATCTATTGTTGTTATCATGGGCAGCATGAGCGAAATATTCCCGAATGCTGACGCCCGCAGTATCGCGCGTATCTGCCGCGAAAAAAGCTCGCGCCGTCCGAGACACAGCCTTATTGCGCGAAGCCCGAGAGCGGGATTCGGCTCGTGTGCGATACCGAGATACGGTATCTCCTTGTCGGCACCCGCATCGAGCGTGCGTATTATCACCTCTGCGCCGTGCATGGCTTCCGCAGCATTACGGTATGCCTCAAACTGCTCATCCTCGCTCGGCTCGCGACCGTATTTCATATAAAGGAATTCGCTTCGGTACAGCCCGATCCCGTCCGCGCCGTGTGAAATGGCAGCACCGCATTCTCCGGAGTCGGAAATATTTGCAAAAACCTCGATATTTTTCCCGCCGATCTTTATTTTCTTGTGCTTGACCTTGTTTGTCTGCTCCATGCGATTCCTGTAATCGCGCTGCTTCTCGCGGTATTTGCTGATCGTTTCATCGTCGGGCGCAACGGTAAGCGTTCCGTCTCCCCCGTCGAGAATGCATATCCCGCCGTCGCCCGCGTCCGGCATCTCGCCGAGCGCAACTACCGCAGGAATATCCATTGCTCGCGCAAGTATCGCCGTATGCGAGCTTGTGCCGCCCTCGGCGGTCACAAACCCGAGTGTCTTTTCGCGGTCGAGCGATACCGTCTCCGACGGAGAAAGATCGCGTGCGCATATGACGGACGGCTCCGTCACATCAAACGATCCGCTGCCGCCGCCGAGCGCGGAGAGCAGGGCATCACACACCGTGTCAACGTCGTAGCTCCGCTCTCGCATATATTCGCTGTCGGACTCACGCAGCATGGATGCAAGCGCATCTCCGCTCGCCCTCACCGCATCTTCGGCGCTCTCGCCCTCATCTATCCTGCGCAGGATCTCGCCGCCGAGATCCTCATCCTCAAGCATCACACAGTAGATATCGAATATATGCGCCTCCTCCTCGCCCGCACGCTCCCGTGTGAGGCGCGAGAGCCGCGCAAATTCCGCAGCCGCCGTCTCGGCAGCCCCGCGATATCTTGCCGCCTCTTCATCCTTCGATGCCGCGCCGCCGCGCCGAGCGATCCCGTTATTTGTTCCGCCGAGAATGTGCAGCGGGGCAATAACTATCCCCGGAACGATCCCTTTACCTCTGTAAATCTTCATCTGTATCTGTCACCGCCGTTATATTCTCTCTGAGCGAAGCACATCCGATATCGCAATGAGCGCCGCCTCCTCGTCGGGTCCGTCTATGTTTATCCTTATCGTGTCGCCGTGCTTTATTCCCATACCCATGAGGGCGAATATCTTTTTGCAGTTTACACTCTTTTCGCCGAGGGTCACGGTTATATCGGACGAGAATTTTTTCGCCTCCGCCGCAACCGCTCCTGCGGGACGCGCATGGATCCCGTTCTCATCCTTGACCGTGTGATTTATAAATTTCATTGTAAGCTCCTCCCAGAAGAGAATTTTCAAACTTGAATTTCAATCTATATTTTGCCCGAGCCGCCGAAAAATATAATTATTTTGCAAATATTAAAACCTATTTTCGCATATGTATAAAAAATATGCCGTAATTATCAATATTGGCACTATATATTGTTGACAATAGCAAAAAGATGTGATAAAATTGACATAGGTTATAGTAATTTTTGAGGTGACTATGAAAATTAAACAAATTATTGCATCAGTTCTTGCCGGCGCAACGATCTTTTCGCTTGCAGCCTGCGGCTCCGGCACCGCAGATATCGGCGGCAATACCGGTATTTCTTCTACGTCATCCGATGCGGATTCCTATGCACGGTGGCTTACATACCGTCTCGGTGAGATCGAGGATACGGTTGTAATCGGCGTCGGCAACGACGCAAAGTACGGTATAGATATGTCCGATTTCGAGGACGACGGCTATATCATCCGCAACATCGGTACCGAGACACTGATCTTCGGTAAAACCGACAGCGGTCTTGACCGTGCTGTCCGCAAATACGCCAAGAATGTCGAAGCCGGAACCGAGATCGAGGATGTAACGTTCCACGAGGGTCACCGTATCGGCAAGCTCACGCTTTTCGGCGCGGATATCTCCGAGTTCACGATCGTTTATCCTTCGGGCAGCAACGCAAATATCCTTTTTGCCGTTGATGAACTCGTCCGCCTTATGAATTTTGCCACCGGCGTAACTCTTCCCGTCGCCGTTGACAATTCCGACGCCGCTCATAAAATTGTATTCCGCGTCTCCGATGATGAATCGTTCCGTGACGACGGATATAAATATTATGAAGAAAACGGCTCGCTCATCATTGAGGGCGCTCTCGCTCGCGGCGCCTCCAACGCAGTCTACCGTTTCCTCCAGAACGAGTGCGGTTGGCTCAACCTCATTTTCGGCGCATCCTACCTCAAGGAAGCCGATGAGATCACGATCGACGCGGGTCTCTCCAAATCCGAAACTCCTATCTTCGACTACATGAATCCATATGTTGAGTCTTGGGAAGGATATGCTACCGACAGACGCGGCATGACCCCGGCGCAGATGTCTTACGGTCCGATCGAGCACGCCTGCCACGGTATCGGTCGGTGGACCGGTGAGTCGTATCAGTATTTCCAGCCCTGCTTCACCGACGAGTCTATCTATGAGGGCTTCCTCGAAGCAATCGAACAATACATTGACCGCCGTATCGCAGGCGGTGAGATTCCCGGCGTGCAGTTCAGAGAGATCGACATTGCCATGGGCGACAACGACTACTTCTGCCGTTGCAGAAACTGCTCAAATGTGCTGAGATACGACAAATCCAACTCCGGTGCAATGCTCCAGTTTGCAAACAAGCTCGGTGCACAGCTCGCCGAGGATTACAACGGCACAAGCTTCGCGATCAAAGTATTCGGATACTTCTCGAGCAAGAAACCGCCGGAAGTTACCAAGGCAAACCAGTATGTATATGTGACCTACTGCTCCAACGGAAACTGCTCCAACCACCCGTTCGACGGCTCCAAGTGCAGTATTCTTGACGACAACGGATTTGTAGGCAACGAGAACCATCAGGACGCCGAGTGGCTCACCAAGTGGACTGAGATCTGTGACAATGTCTATGTCTGGCTCTACGCCCTCGACTCCGTTATGCATCAGTACACCGTCCTTGAGAACATCAAGGCTGACTGGCTCTACTTCAAGAGCCTCGGCATAAAGGGTCTGTTCTGGCAGGCTCCGTACCACGGTCTCGGCATCAAGCGTACAGAGCATCAGATTGGATATGAGTTCAACTGGGCAAACGATATGACGGACGCCGAATTTGAGGATTATCTCTGCCGCATTCTCGAGAACGAGTACGGCGACGGTTGGCGCTATGTCCGTGCATACATTGATCTGTGGCTCGAGGCTCAGTCGAAGGTAGACTACTTTCACTGCTGGCTCTGGACCTCGCACATCACTCCCGATTCCATGTACAATGAGCGTTTCGTCTCCGAGCATTCCGCAGAGATGATCGCGCTTCTCGAGAAGGCTGAAAGCCTTGCTAATACGGCTGCTCAGGAGCGCCGCTGCGGCAGACTTTCTCTCCACACCTACTATCAGGCTTGCTACGTTGATTACTTCCGTGCATACGATGCAAACGATACCGAAAAGCTCGAGTATCTGAACGGACTCTATGATCACCTGATCACGAAGATGACGTACCTCGGATTTGTTCCCGAGGCTATCACCACGGTAGACGGCTTCAAGGCAAACATCGCCCGCACCCTCGAGGAGGAGGCATGGACCGGTTGGACGAGCGTACGTGATCGTCTCTCCGATCCCGACGTAGAACGCCGCGATCCTCCTGCACAGTATGTTGAAGACACAGAAACCGCCGAATCTTCGTTCGGCACCGAGGCTTAAACCGTTCCCGTACTGTCGAGAATGTAAATTCAAACAAAATAGTACGGTTATTCCGCTGGTGCGCTCGTCATATTGACGGGCGCCTGCACCGTCATGGCAAATTTGATTCGATGTCATTTGTCGCCATGACCGGCTGAAAGGCGCTTGTTGACATTTCGCAACTTGTTTAAGTATATTATTTTAACGGAGAACTTATATATGAGAATTAAGCAAACACTCGCAGCATTCCTGACCATCGCATCTGTCCTGAGCTGCGCCGCTTGCGGATCGCAAAGCAGCTCATCTACGCACACCTCATCTACCTCCTCAAGCTCCGATTCGTATGCCAAGTGGCTTGACGATCGTCTCGGCGACAACGTAGGCAAGGTTACGATCGGTCTCGGAAACGATAAGGACTACGGCATTGATATGTCCGATTTTGAGGACGACGGCTACATAATCCGCAATATCGGCACCGAGACGCTCATCTTCGGTAAGACCGACAGCGGACTTGATCGCGCCGTTCGCAAGTACGCGAAGAACGTCGAAGCCGGAACAGCGATCGAGGATGTGACGTTCCATGAGGGTCCGCGTATCGAAAAGCTCACGCTTTTCGGTACCGACATCTCGGAGTTCACGGTCGTTGTACCGAACGATAACAACGAAAACATGAAGTTCGCCAAGGACGAGCTTGTGCGTCTCATCGCAAAGGCTTGCGGCGTAATGCTGCCCGTAGTTTTCGGAGAGTCCTCGGCAGAGCATCAGATAACGTTCCGCTTCACCGACAACGGTGATTTCCGCGATGACGGCTATCGCTACTATGAAGAGGACGGAAGTCTCGTATTCGAGGGCGCAGTCGATCGCGGCTGCATGAACGCCGTGTACCGCTTCCTCCAGAACGAGTGCGGCTGGGACAACCTCATGTTCGGCGACTCCCGTCTGAGAGAAGCTGATCTCGTTGCGATCCCCGAGGGCATTGACGAAACCGAAATACCTGCTCTCGATTACATCAACCCCTATACATGGTACTGGTTCAGCAGCGTGAGAAACGACAAAGCTACGCCCTCCGCCGCGCAGACCTCCTACGGTCCGATCAGAGAGGCCTGCCACGGGCTTACAACTTACCGTTGGAACAACGGCGAGAACCATCAGTATTTCCAGCCTTGCTTCACAAGCGAGTCCGTGTTTGAAGCTATGTACAGCAGCATAACACACTACATCAACTCGCGTATCGCTTCTGGCGAAACTCCCGGCGTACAGTTCAAGGATATCGACATCGCGATGGGCGACAACGACTACTTCTGCCACTGTAAAAACTGTTCTGCGGTTTTGAGATATGACAAATCAAACGCAGGCCCGATGGTCCAGTTTGCAAATAAACTCGGTGAAGAGCTTGAAGCAACATATCCCGGCGCGCACCTCTACATAAAGATCTTCGCATACTTTAGCGCGAAGAAGCCGCCGGCTGTAACCACCGGCAACGAGTTCCTGCACGTCACGTACTGCTCGAACGGTAACTGTGCAAACCATCCGTATGACGGCTCAAAGTGCTCAATATTGGACGACAACGGATTCACCTCCAACGAGAACCACCAGGATGCAGAGTGGGTCAATCGCTGGCTTGAGGTCACCGATAATGTTTACGTCTGGACATACGCAATGGATTCCGGACTTCATCAGTATACCGTGATCCACACGCTCCTCCCCGATATCCGCTACTTCAAAGAGATCGGTATCAAGGGCTGGTTCAGCGAGATCGAGTCCTACCTCTTCGGCATCAAGCGCGTCGAGCAGAATCTCATGAGTGAGATAAACTGGCAGAGCGACATGACTGACGAAGAATACGATGATTTCCTTTGCCAGGAGCTTGAGATCGAGTACGGCGAGGGATGGCGCTATATCCGCGCATACATTGATCTGTGGATCGAAGCGCAGTCCAAGGTCGATTACTTCCATTGTTGGGTATGGGCCGACAATTCGCCCCCGGACTCGATATATAATGAAAAATTTGTATCCGAGAACTACGAAAAGATGATCGGACTTGTTGAGAAGGCAGTAAGCCTCGCAGACAACGCCGATCAGCAGAAGAGATGCGAGATGCTCTCGTGCCACGTCTACTACGAGTCCTGTTTCTCAACGTATTTCCGCGCATACGACGCAAATGACACCGCAACTATCGAGCAGCTGAACGCTTACTACGATCACATGGTCTCGATAATCCGCAAGTACGGCTTCAGCCTTGATCAGCTCCAATCCGTTTCCGTTATTTCCATACAGGAAAACCTTGAGGATTCCGCATGGATCGACTGGATCCCTGTACGCGACTGTCTGACGGATCCCGGAGCAACGCAGCGCGAAATGCCCGAGAAATACCGCCCCGTCGAAACAGATACAGAGACGGGCACAGAAGCCACAGCATAAATAACCATATTCGGACTGCCGAGAATGTGAATCCAAATAGTATACTATTTTAACGGAGAACTATATATGAGAATCAAACAAACACTCGCAGCATTCCTGACCCTCGCATCTGTTCTGAGCTGCGCCGCTTGCGGCTCACAAAGCAGCTCTTCCACGCGCACCTCATCTACTTCATCCGATTCGGACTCGTATGCCAAGTGGCTCGACGATCGTCTCGGCGACAACGTAGGCAAGGTCACGATCGGCGTCGGAAACGACGCAAAGTACGGCATTGATATGTCCGATTTTGAGGACGACGGCTACATCATCCGCAATATCGGCACCGAAACGCTCATCTTCGGTAAGACCGACAGCGGACTTGATCGCGCCGTCCGCAAGTACGCAAAAAATGTTGAAGCCGGAACCGCGATCGAGAACGTGACATTCCATGAGGGTACGCGCATCGAAAAGCTCACGCTTTTCGGGACCGATATTTCGGAGTTCACGGTCGTTGTACCGGAAGAAAACAACGAGAACATGAAGTTCGCCAAGGACGAGCTTGTGCGTCTCATCACAAAGGCTTGCGGCGTAACGCTGCCCGTAGTTTTCGGCGAATCTTCGGCAGAGCATCAGATAGCCTTCCGCTTCACCGATAACAGTGATTTGTGTGAAGCCGGTTACCGCTATTATGAAGAGGACGGCAACCTCATCTTTGAGGGCGCGGTCGATCGCGGCTGCATGAACGCCGTGTATCGCTTCCTCCAGAACGAGTGCGGTTGGGACAACCTCATGTCCGGCGACTCACGCCTGAATGAGGCTGATATCGTCGCAGTACCCGAAGGGATCGACGAAACCGAGACCCCGCTCTTTGACTTTTTCTATCCCTACACAGCCGGATTTTGGTTCAGCAGGGTAAATAACGACAAGCGTTCCCCCACTCGCGCTCAGTCCTCCTACGGTCCGATCGAGCATGCCTGCCACGGGCTTCAGAATTACCGTTGGAACAACGGCGAGAACCATCAGTATTTCCAGCCTTGCTTCACTGACGAATCTGTATTCGAGGCAGTGTATGACAGCGTAACACGCTACATCAACTCGCGTATCGCCGGCGGCGAGACCCCCGGATTAGAGTTCAAGGACATCGACATCGCAATGGGTGATAACGATTCTTTCTGCATGTGTAAGAATTGCTCAGATGTTCTGAGATACGATAAATCGAACGCGGGCGCAATGGTTCAGTTTGCAAACCGGCTCGGCGAAGAACTTGAGGCAGCATACCCCGGCGCACACCTCTATATCAAAGTCTTTGCATATTTCAGCGCAAAGAAGCCGCCGGCTGTGACCACCGGAAACGAATACCTTCACGTCACGTACTGCTCAAACGGTAACTGCGCAAACCATCCGTTTGACGGCTCAAAGTGCAGCGTATCAGATGATAACGGCTTCTCGGGAAATGAGAATCACCAGGACGCCGAGTGGGTCGAGCGCTGGGCTGTGGTCACCGATAATCTTTACCTTTGGACATACGCAATGGATTCCGGACTCCATCAGTATACTATAATCCAGAACATCCTCCCCGATTTCCGTTACTTCAAGAAGCTCGGCGTTACGGGATTGTTCTGTGAAATGGAGTCATCCCCCTTCGGCATCAAGCGCATCGAGGAAAACCTCATGAGCGAGGTAAGCTGGAACAGCGAGATGACAGACGAGGAATACGAGGATTTCCTTTGCCGGGAGCTTGAGATCGAGTACGGCGAGGGATGGCGCTACATCCGCGCATACATTGATATGTGGATCGAAGCGCAGGCAAAAGTCGATTACTTCCACTGTTGGGTATGGGCAGGGAACGCTACACCTTTCCCGCTGTATAACGAAAAATTCTTATCTGAGAACTACGAAAAGATGATCGCGCTTTTCGAGAAGGCAATAAGCCTTGCAGACAATGCCGATCAGCAGATGAGATGCGAGATGCTCTCGTGCCACGTTTACTACGAAGCTTGCTTCTCAACGTATTTCCGTGCGTATGATGCAAATGACACCGCAACTATTGAGCAGCTGAGCGCTTACTACGATCACATGGTCTCGATAATCCGCAAGTACGGATTGAATCTTGATCGTATTCCGTCAGTTTCCACTATCTCCATAAAGGACAACCTTGAGGATTCCGCATGGATCGACTGGCTGCCCAGACGCAATCGTCTGACGGATCCCGACGCAACGCAGCGCGAAATACCCGAAAAATACCGTCCCGCCGAAACAGATTCGGAGACGACCACAGAAGCCATAGCGTAAACAAAATACATTCGGACTACCGTACATCGGTAGTCCGAATTTTTGCTATCATTACTTGACAAAAAATTTTTCGTATGCTATACTAATTGTAGTATATGCAGTGATGAAGTCGGCTTCGTGCTGCGCATCCGGAAAAAGAGACCGTCTGTCCTCGGCTGAAAGCAGACGGCGGATCTGCACCTCGCCTTTCGCTTCGGAGCATTGGGCTTGCCCCGGTTTGTCCCGTTAAAGACAAATGAGTGTTGGCTCACGCCGGAATTCGGGTGGTACCGCGGTTTTCACCGTCCCGAGATTCACGGCGATTTTTTATTTTACACCGCGCGTCGGTGAATACTTATGAAAGTATGGTGCTTGGAATGAAAGAAAAACTGCTGAAGATCAAAGAAGCAGCCCTCGAGAGAATGTCAGACCCGAACGCTGACCTCGAAGAGATCAGAATTAAGTTTCTCGGCAAAAAGGGTGAGCTTACCGCTCTCCTCCGCGGAATGGGTCAACTCTCTCCCGATGAGCGTCCCGCAATGGGTCAGCTCGCAAACGATGTGCGTCAGTTCATCGAGAGCGAGATCGCAAAGAAAAACGAAAGCCTCAAATCGGCTCTGCTCGAGAAAAAGCTCGCCGAGGAAACTCTCGACGTAACACAGCCGGGAATCCGCGTTCCCGTAGGACATCGCCACCCGCTCGCCCGCGTACAGCATGACCTTGAGGATATATTCACCGGCATGGGCTTCACTATCGCCGAGGGGCCCGAGGTCGAGTACGACTACTACAACTTCCAGGCACTCAATATCCCGCCGGATCATCCCGCACGCGACACGCAGGATACCTTCTATATCACCGATAATATCCTGCTTCGCTCGCAGACCTCGCCCGTTCAGGCGCGTGTCATGGAGTCTACCGAGCCGCCGATCCGCATAATCTCCCCCGGTCGCGTGTACCGCTCGGACGCAGTGGACGCAACTCACTCGCCGCTGTTCCATCAGATGGAGGGTCTCGTTGTCGATCGCGGCATTACAATGGGCGACCTCAAGGGTACACTTGAGATATTCGCAAAGCATCTGTTCGGAGAGGGAACAAAGGTGCGTTTCCGTCCTCACCATTTCCCGTTCACCGAGCCGTCCGCCGAGGTCGATCTCTCCTGCTTCGCCTGCGGCGGCAAGGGATGCCGCCTCTGCAAGGGAGAGGGTTGGATCGAGATTCTCGGTGCCGGTATGGTTCACCCGAACGTCCTGCGCGAATGCGGAATCGACCCCGAAGTATACAGCGGATTTGCTTTCGGTCTCGGCATCGAGCGCGCGGTAATGCTGAAATATCATATTGATGATATGCGCCTTCTCTATGAGAATGACGTCCGTTTCCTCTCGCAGTTCTGATTCCGGAATTATAAATTTTTCTATCACCGAAAGGATTATATAAAATGAAATTGTCACTTGAATGGGTAAATGATTTCGTTGACGTGTCCGGAATCTCGCCCAAGGAATATTCTGACAGAATGACCGACACCGGCTCGAAAGTCGAGGGCTACGAGCTACTCGGCGAAAATATATCAAATGTCGTCGTAGGCAAGGTAATATCCACCGAAAAGCATCCCGACGCGGACAGGCTCAACATCTGCTCCGTTGACGTCGGACGCGATGAGCCAATCCAGATCGTCACCGCCGCAACAAACGTCACACCCGGCGCGCTCGTTCCCGTTGCGCTCGACGGTGCCAATCTCCCCGGCGATGTAAAGATCAAGAAGGGCAAGTTGCGCGGTGCCGTCTCCGAGGGAATGTTCTGCTCAATCGCCGAGCTTGAGCTGACGACACACGATATGCCCGGCGCGATCGAGGACGGAATCCTCATCCTCGGCGACTGCGGCATTGAGGCAAACCCCGGCGACGACATACTCGATGTGCTGAAGCTCCGCGATACGGTCGTTGAATTTGAGATCACTTCAAACAGACCGGACTGCCTGTCGGTCATCGGACTTGCACGTGAGAGCGCGGTTTCCTTCGACCGCCCGCTCACACTTCACGAACCCGAAGTCAAGTGTGCCGGCGACGGCGACGACATTTCAAACTATCTGAAGGTCGATATCGCCGCACCTGAGCTGTGCTACCGATACAGCGCAGCAGTCGTTAAGAATGTCCGCATCGCACCCTCGCCGCTGTGGCTGAGAATGCGTCTGCGCGCATCCGGCGTTCGTCCGATCAACAACATCGTCGATATCACAAACTACGTCATGCTCGAGTACGGTCAGCCGATGCACGCGTTCGATTACTCCTGCCTCGACGGCAGCCACATCGTCGTCCGCAGAGCAGGGGATGGCGAGGATTACGTCACGCTCGACCACATCGAGCACAAGCTCTCCTCGGATATGCTTGTAATTGCGGATGAGAAGAAACCCGTCGCGCTTGCAGGCGTAATGGGCGGCGCAAACAGCGGTATCTCCGATACCACGGTCAACGTCGTCTTTGAGTCTGCTGTATTCAACGGCGGAAATGTGCGCCGCACGGCAAAATCGCTCGGTATGCGCACCGAAAGCTCGTCCCGCTTTGAAAAGGGACTCGACGCCGAGGGTACAATGAAAGCTCTCCGCCGCGCGTGCGAGCTTGTAAATCTTCTTGACGCCGGTGATATCGTTGACGGAACCATCGACTGCTATCCCGAGAAAAAACAGCTCGCAGTGCTCGATCTCTGCCCCGATACGATCAACCGTTTCCTCGGAACAAAGATTCCCGAAGACTTCATGAAGAACGCACTCAGATCGCTTGACTTCAAGGTCGACGGCGAAAAGATCACCGTTCCGTCATTCCGCGACGATGTGCGCTGCATGAATGATGTCGCGGAAGAGGTCATCCGCATCTACGGCTACAACAGCATCGAGTCCACCGGATTTTCCTCCGGACTTGCCGAGGGCGGTCGCACCGAATCCCAGCTCTTTGAGATCGACTGTGAGAACGCAATGATCGGAATGGGCGCCGATCAGATCGAAACGTTCTCCTTCATCAGCCCCAAGTATTATGACAAAATAAGACTCGCGGCAGACGACAGCCGCCGCAGATCCGTTACCATTTCAAACCCGCTCGGCGAGGACACCTCTGTCATGCGTACAACGGCACTGCCGTCGATGCTTGAGATCCTCTCCGGCAACTACAACCGTAAAAACCACGAGGCGTTCCTCTTTGAACTTGCGTCGGTCTACCTCCCGAAGGGTGATGGCGAGCTGCCCGATGAGCCGAAGAGACTCACCATCGGATTCATGGATTCCGTCAAGGGTGAAACCGGATTCTACAAGATGAAGGGATACATTGAGGCGCTCCTCTCCCACCTTGCCGTTCTCGGCGTCAGCTATAAGGCAAACAAAAACGACCGTACATTCCACCCCGGAAGATGCGCGTCCGTGCTCTGCGGCGACAAGGTCCTCGGCGTATTCGGTGAGATCCACCCCGAAACCGCAGCAAATTACGGCTTCGGCAATGTCCGTGTTTACGCCGCCGAGCTTGATTTTGCGGCAATGTTTGAATCTCGCAGAACCGAAGTCAGCTACGTACCGCTGCCGAAATACCCCGCACTTGAGCGCGATTTCTCGTTCGTTTGCGACGAAGCACTTGAGGCAGGACAGATCGAGTCCGCTATTGCAGACGCTGCATCAAAGCTGCTTGAATCCGTAGCTCTCTTTGACGTATATCGCGGCGCACAGGTAGGCGCAGGCAAAAAGAGCCTTTCGTTCGCAGTAAAGCTTCGCTCGGATGACCACACTCTGAGCGATGAGGAAGCAGACAAATCCGTCGCAAAGATACTGAAATCCCTTTCGGATAAGTTTGGAATTTCGCTGAGAGGTTAACTATGAGCGAATTTGATAAAATGCACACAGGCGAGCTGTATCTCCCGTCCGATGACGAGATCGCAGCCGCACAGCAGAAGTGCCTCGACCGCCTGTACGATTACAATATGACTCGCCCAAGCGAGCCTGAAAAGCGAAAGGAGCTCCTTTCCGAGATGTTCGCGGAGATCGGCGAGGGCGCTATATTGAGCCTCCGTTTCATGCGAATTGGGGCGGACGCTACGTCCACTTCGGTAAGAATGTCTACTGCAACTTCGGTGCGACATTTGTTGATGACACACACATCTACGTCGGAGATTACACGATGTTCGGTCTCCACGTCACGATCGCAACGGCAGGTCATCCGATCCTGCCCGAGCTGCGTGAAAAAGCCTATCAGTACAATATGCCGGTGCATATCGGACGCAACTGCTGGCTCGGCGCGGGAGTGATCGTCCTTCCGGGCGTCACGATCGGAGATAATTCCGTGATCGGAGCCGGAAACGTTGTCACAAAGGATATCCCCGCAAACGTCGTCGCCGTCGGAAATCCGTATCACGTCCTCCGTGAAATCGGCGAGCACGACCGTGAATTCTATTTCAAAGACAGACGAATCGAACTGTAAACAAAAGGATCCCAACATTTCTGTTGGGATCCTTTTTATGTTATATGTTAAGACTTATTTTACAAGGCTTACACCGCGCCAGTCGTCATCCGGCTCAACGCCCATGATAGCGGCAATGGTAGGAGCAATATCGATAATGTTCGCGCTCTCCATCTTCTCGGAAGCCTCAAGACCCTCACCGGAAATGATGATCGGGATCTGGAGATCCTCGGGAATGTCCGCACCGTGCATATGCTCGTGTCCGCCGTGGTCGGCAGTTACGATCACAACGTGATCCGGGAATGCATCGCGCAGGCGGTGGATGATACCCCATGCTCTCGATACGCAGTCGAGATATGCCTCACCCATCCAGCCGTGGCGGTGACCGCACTCATCGGTCTCATCAAGATATACGAACGAGCAGTCAAGGTCATATTTTGCAATGTTCTTGAGCGCCTCGGTCGCGATGTACTCGTCGGAATCGGGTACATCGGTCGTGATGAAGGACGAAATGGTGAGTGTGCCGGGAGCGTTCAGGTCGCGAAGCTCCTCCCAGTTGTAGAACATACCGCACTTGCGGCCGTTGCGTCTCATGACGTCAAGCAGGCTCGGGATCGGGCGTACAAGCGGAACGTAGGTGTTGCTGAGGATTCCGTGTCTGTCGGGATTTACGCTCTTGAAAAGCGAAAAGTGACAGGGAAGTGTGACCGTCGGCATAACAGTCGTAGCATATACCTTAGAGATATTCTCCTCGGCAAATTTGACTGCGTACTCGTTGCCGCAGGCTGCCAGTGAATCGGAACGCATTCCGTCCACAAGTACAAGTATAACTTTTTTCATTGGTGATTCCTTTCATGTTTGTTTATAAATGCATCTGCAAAACCGGCAAGGTTTTTGCAGGTGTTTTCAATTAGTTGTGCTGCCGACGCGATAGAATCGGCAATGCTCATAGGACCGGTCTGAACGGAGAATATCGCATCAATTCCCGCCTCATAGAGCGCGTCCACAGGACTTGCCGAACCGCAGACACAAACGACAGGCAGACCGTGCTTTTTTGCCACAGCAGCGCAGGCAACCGGGAGCTTACCGTCAGCTGTCTGAAAATCGGTGCGCCCCTCGCCGGTGATAACAACATCGGCATCACAGCATCGCTCGTCAAAATCGGTGATCGTCAGTATATTTTCTGCGCCTGCGATAAGCTTGCCGCCGATAAGAGCAAGTCCGAAGCCGAGGCCTCCTGCGGCTCCGGCACCTTTCATCTCACCGACTGAGATACCGAGAGAGCGCCTTGCGGCATCGGCATAATTCTTCATACCGGCTTCAAGTGCACGCGACATATCGCGCTCGGCGCCCTTCTGGCGCGAATAATTGAGCGACGCACCGCGCTCACCGGTAAGCGGAATATCAACATCATACATAAGCATAAGCTCGCATCCGTCAAGCCGACGTACTGCGTCCGCCACATCGATTTTTGCGATCCTCTTAAGATCACGCGCACACGGATGCTCGATCTGCGTTCCGTCATTTGCGTATACCTTTGCGCCAAGCGCGGAGATCGCGCCGAGTCCGCCGTCATTTGTGCCGCTCCCGCCGAGTCCGACTATGATCGACCTGTACCCGAGATCGAGCAGCTCTGCGATCTGAAGACCAGTACCGGCAGTCGAACGGTCCAGCAGGGAAGCCTTACCCCTTTTTGCAAGGGCAAGCCCAGATGCCGCTGCGGTGTCGATCACCGCAAGTCCCTTGTCCGGAATGACGCCGTAATATCCATCATATGTATTGCCGTCAGGCCCTATCACCTCAGAGGAAACGATGTGCCCGCCCATAGCGGCGCATATCGCCTCGGCAGTCCCCTCGCCGCCGTCGGCGAGCGGGAGACAGTGCGCCGTATTGCCGGGAATCGAACATACTCCGCGGGCAGCCGCTGCACAAGCGTCAGCCGCACTGAGGCATCCCTTAAAGGAGTCCATAGCTATAAGATATCTCAAAGGTTATTCCTCCCCGCGCGACTCGGCGCAGCCATGCGGTGCCGTAAGATCAAGCTCAAAACCGCCGTCCGCTTTTCTGAATCCCACACGCGCAGCAAAAGGCGCAACCGTAGAATCCGCCACAATCGAGCGATAGCCGCACCGTCTCAGAAAATCCGCAACAGTCAGAAGAAGTATAAGCACCGCTTCATCACCGTCACTCATAGCCCCGAGCTTTATCCGACTGACCTCGCCGCCCGCGATTGTAAATGTGCATACTGCAATAAGGTCAGCATCACCCGTATCCAAAATATCGAGCGCCGCATATGCAAGCGCGCCCGCGTCAGATTCAATTTTGCACGTGCGGCAATAGCTGTCGCGCAGAGCCGCATCCTCAACTGCAACAATTCTGAACATAACCAAACGCTCCTGTCATAACTTTATAGACTTCGGATATACTCGATCTCGCTGTCGGTAAGATAACGCCATTTTCCCGACGGAAGATTGCCGAGCGATATCTCGCCCTCGGAAATTCTCCTCAGACGTACCACCGTCAGCCCGCATATCTCACACATTTTGCGAATCTGTCTGTTACGTCCCTCGCTGAGCGTAAAAAGCATATCTGTTACGATCTCGCCGCGCGAATTCTTGCGATCAGCAGATACTATCTTCACGCCGACAGGCGCGATCGTATAACCGTCAAGCTCCATAGGGGAGGTGAGCTTCCGTAGCGTCTCCGGCGAAACGGCACCCTTGACGCGCACCGCGTAAACTTTTGTAGTGGAATATGACGGATGCATAAGCTTCATTGCTGCATTTCCGTCATCGGTCATTATAAGAACGCCCTCGGAATACATATCAAGTCTGCCGACCGGATATACGCGCCGACCGAGATCGCGCGTAAGCTCACACACCGTCGGTCTGCCTGATTCATCCGACATCGTTGTCACATACCCCGCAGGCTTATTCAAAACAATATATGTATATGAGTCATCGGCACCGCGCGGAAGCACTCGCGCTCCGTTGTAGACCACTTCATCCGTGGACGGATCTATTTTCATACCGACCGTCGCGGTAATGCCGTTCACCGTCACACGCCCGGCAGCAATTTCACTTTCCGCATGACGGCGCGACATCACCCCGGCATCCGAGAAAAATTTTTGAAGACGTACTTCTTCCATTAAAAATACCTTTTTATGTACGCCGCAAAGCGGCATTTTATTTGTAGAGCTCCCGCACACGCTCGAAAAAGCTCTGTTTCTTTTGTATCTTGCAGGATGATGCGGCTGAAAGCGTGACTGACGCCACCTCTTCGCCGTCAACGAAGAATCTCGCACGCCCGACGGCATCTCCCTCACTTACGGGAGCGAACAGGAAGCGCGGCGCTTCGATAACGGTTTTCACCTCTCCCGCAGCAGCGGGCAGGGTAACGCCGATCTCCTCGGTGTTCCGTATCTCTATCGTCTGACTGGCGCCTCCGGCAACGGGTATCGCAAGAGACACGTCACCGACACCGGCGATCGTCTCATGACGAAGCACGGAAAATCCGTAATCAAGCATTGCCATATGGTCGTTCCAATCGTCCGGAGCGCTGAGCGTCACGGCGACCATCGTCATCCCATTCCTTTTCGCCGCAGATACAAGGCATCTGCCGCTGCGTTTTGTGAATCCGGTCTTTATCCCGACCGCATCGTCGTAATACTTGAGAAGCTTGTTATGATTCAGCAAAACGCGCGTTCCTTCGTCGCCGCAAAGCGGGATCGTCTTTTTGTAAGTCGAAACGATCCTTGCAAAATCTTCATTCGCAAGAGCGTGTACAGCAAGCTTCGCCATATCAGCGGCAGTAGTGTAGTGCTCCTCATTGTCAAGCCCGTGCGGGTTTGTAAAATGCGAATCACTCATCCCGATCGACTGAGCAGTCTCGTTCATCAGCTCCGCAAACTGCGGAATACTGCCCGCAACAGCGATCGCAACGGCGCACGCCGCGTCGTTCGCACTCTCGAGCATCATTGCAAACAGAAGCTCCTCAAGCGTCAGATGCTCACCGGGCTTCAGATATATCGACGATCCTTCGACACCGCACGCCTCCGGCGGAATCTCAACATCGCTCGAAAGCTCGCAATTCTCGATCGCCACGATCGCGGTCATGATCTTCGTCGTGCTTGCCATCGGCAAACGCTCATCGGCGTTCTTCGACCAAACGATATTACCGGATTCACCGTCCGCGAGCACCGCGCTGCGTGCCGATACCGACGGCAGTGAGGAAGAGCCCTGCGGCTCTGCCGAAACAGGCACAAGGATCGAAAGAATGAGCGTGACCGCGGATACAAGCGCACAGACGGCACGTCTCACGGAAAACATTTTTTGCATTTTTGCGTCTCCTGATCAAAAATTCTCTTTTGCAATTATTTTTGATCGGCGAACAAAATTTATGCCGAAAAAATTTTTCCTGTCAAACAAAGCCGCCGAAAACGAGATTACTCTGCGTCCTCAGAGTCAAACTCGGCTGTGTCCTTGTTCTTTCCGAATACCGATTTGAATTTTTCGATAAGTTCGGGCGAACGCTCGATCAGCCCCACAATGCTTGATACGGGATCAAGATAACCGAGAGGCTCGTTAATATTCAGAAGCTCAACGTTGCCCTCCGGCGAGACTATAAGAAACGCCACAGGGGAAACGTTAAGTCCGCTACCGCCGAGTCCGCCGTAGTTGTTCTGCACGCTAGGCTTTTCAGCGGCCTTTTTGCCCGCGTAATCAATTCCGCCGGAAGCGTAACCCATAGAAAGCTTTGATACCGGTATGATCGTCGTACCGTTTGCAGTGGTAACAGGCTCGCCGATAACCGTGTTGGCGTCAGCCATGGAGCTTATACCGTCCATTGCGCATTTGAAAGCTTCGTTGAATTTGCTGTCACTCATGATTTTCTCCGTTCTGCCGATGAGGCATTTTTATTTGCGTTTTTATTTTTGTCAGCGCCGATAAGCCGTCTGAGATAGACTGCAACTATTCCCGACGCCGAGCGAAGTACGTTTATTATAAGAATTGAAAGCGAGATATCTATATCGGCGGTAAATTCACCGGAAACGAAATCAGCGTAAACACCGATATTTCCGGGAGAGCCGACCTTCATAACGGTATTCTGATGGAGTATCTCCATAAAAGCCTCCATAGCGGTGCCGACTCCGGCGTACAGAAGCGCCGTCTGCGCGGCATCGGCCGCGGAAACACCGATGGATAGCGAGTTCACGCTGCATTTCAGATATCCCGTAAACCGATCGACAAGCTCTAATACAAGATCGACCGTCTCGCCGATCGTTCCGGGGAGAACATCCTTAATATTATTGCCGGACGTTTCTGACTTTTTCCCGCTCTGTGTGCTTTTTGTGTCACCCGCAGAGGTCTTTTTCGTCATCTTCTCAAAGTTCTTCTTTGAAAACTTTGAGAGACGTATCTTTTTCTGCTTCTTCGGGAGGATCTTGAACCTGACAAATCCGATTGCCGCAGTAAGCCTTGGCGAGGGATCGTCACCGGCTGTTTTTTTTAGTTTTACCTCAAGCTTCAGCGGTAAAAACATTGCCGCCACGACGAGAAGTATCAGCACGCCGAAAACCGCGGCGATAATCTTCAGTACCATCATGACTCATCGCCGTCCGAAGCCGGGGCATCGCTCTCTCCAGGCTCATCTGCACTGTCAACCTGTTCGGTGAAAATGATGTTTTCCATCGGAATGTTGCCGCCTGCTTCCTCGGGCTTCGACGCAACCTCCGGAAGCTCACCGAGAGATGAGATCCCGAACACGCGGAGAAAATCCTCCGTCGTCCGATAGAGCATCGGACGTCCCGGAACATCAAGTCTGCCGCACACCTCGATCAGGTGCTTGTCGCACAGCGAGTTCACCGCATAGGCGGAATCAACTCCGCGAACAGTGTCGATAAACGCGCGGGTCACAGGCTCGTTGTATGCAACTATCGCAAGCACCTCGAGCGACGACGCGGAAAGGTTGCCGCCACGCTTTATTCCGAGCGCATCGCGGACGTATCCGCCAAGCTCCTCCCTTGTGCAAAGCTGACACGAATCGCCGAAAGTAAGGAGCATTATTCCGCGCGGAATACTTCCGGGGGAGTTGTACTCGTCTGCGCGGTCGGTGATAAGCCGACGTATCTCCGACGGGGTACGTCCCGTCACCGCCGCAAGCTTCGCATAACCGACCGGATAACCCGCAGCAAACAGCACCGCCTCAACCACGCGCATACATTCATCGTCGGTAAGGGTATTCGGAACAGTGTTTTCACCCAGAGTTTCGTATGTCATGTCTCACTCCATATAGAATTATTCATCGGCTACCGCGCCGAACAGCTCGTCCGGATCGGCGCCCTCGCGCAGGGACAGCGTAACATCATCCATAAGATCGACGACACCGTCATCACCCGAACTCTCATCGGAAAGATAGATCAGTCCGCTCTTCAAAAGCTCAAGCATCGCCATAAAAGAAGCGATAAGCTCCGGCTTTGTAGCGGCAGCCGAAAAATATGCCGCAGCACTCGTGCGCCCCTTGCCGGATCGGAGAGCATCGCTGAGCCGAAGCACCACCGATCTGATGGATACAGGGCGCGTCTCGATCAAGGGATCGAATCGCTTTACCGCCTCAGTGTCGGAGACCCGAACGGTGTTGAGCACTCGGTTGTACGCATTTACAAGCAGATTTATATTCTGATCCGCAACGTATGTCTTGTCAACAGTGATCTCGTCAGTGTCCTTCGTCATGCGGAGTCCGTATTCACCGAACCGACCGCCGAGATATTCGGCAGCCTCCTTCGCACGCTTGTACTCAAGAACTGCGGCAGCGAGAGCCGCTCGCGGATCCTCTTCCTCTTCTTCCTCATTCCGCGGCAGGAGCATACGGCTCTTTATGAGCATAAGCTCGCTTGCCATAACGATGAAATCGGATGACAGCTCCATGTCAAGCTCGGCTGCGGCATTGATGTATTCCATATACTGATCGCAGAGAAAAGCTATCGGTATGTCGCTAATGTCGATCTTGTTCTTCGAGATGAGCGAGAGAAGCAGGTCAAGCGGTCCCTCGAATGTGTCAAGCTTGTAGGTTAATGAGTTCATAAATGATCCCTACCTCAGAAACGGAATGAGTCCGACTACCGTATTCATTCCGCTGAGTATTCTCGTCATCAGCCATGACAGAGGAGTCGAAAGAAGTCCGGTGTAGAGAAGGACGAGAAGGGCAAGCGAGATATATCTCTCGTATTTCATCACGCCGAAATAAAGCTTCGGCGGAAGAAAAACGTAAAAGATCCGCGAACCGTCAAGCGGCGGGCATGGAATAAGATTGAACAGCGCCAGTCCGAGATTCAGCGTCGAGAACAGCCGACACAGGATAAGTATGATCTGCGCTGTCGTAAAAACGGATTCGGAGGATATAGTAAAAGACGAGAATATCGTGTAAAAAATGTGCTGGAGCAGGACACCGATAAAAGCGAGAATAAAGTTTGATACAGGCCCCGCGAGCGCGGTGAGCGCCATATCGCGGCGCGGCTTTTTGAAATATCTCGTATTGATCGGAACGGGGCGCGCCCAGCCGAAGCCGAACAGAAGCATACAGATAGTTCCGAGGGGATCGAGATGCTTCAGGGGATTCAGCGTAAGCCTGCCGAGATTTTTCGCGGTAGGATCGCCGAGCTTGTACGCAGCAAATCCGTGGCTAACCTCGTGCACGGTCAGCGCAAGAAGAATACACGGTATCGACAGAAGAAGCTGCATCAGCCCTTCCTTAGACGTAAACATACTAAGCATTGCTACACCTCATGTATTACTTGTCATCGCAGGAGTCAAGTATCGCACGCCAAAGCTCGTCCTTGCCCTCTCCGCTTTTCGCGGAATACATTATGACGCACCCGGCGCTTGATGCACCGTCGCACTTCTCAAGCAGCGCCGGAAATTTGTCGCGCTCGGTTCGGTTGAGCTTGTCGGTCTTTGTCGCAACAATGATAAACGGCGTATCGGTCTGGCACATGTAGTCTATCATCGCGTAGTCGTCCTTTGTCGGGCCTATCCGTGAATCCACAAGCTGCACGACAAGACGAAGTCTTTCACCGTTATCGTATTTCGTAAAATATCCGTCGGTGAGCATCGACCACTTGCGCTGCTCGGTCGCGGTGCGCTTGGCATATCCATAACCGGGAAGGTCAACAAGATAAAGAGCACCGTCAACATCGTAGAAATTCACCGTGATGGTTTTTCCGGGGGATGAGCTGACACGCGCAAGAGATTTTCTGCCGAGCAGAGAATTCACAAGCGAGGATTTGCCGACATTTGAACGTCCAGCAAACGCTATCTGCGGCAGATCATCGGCAGGAAACTGCGACGCAAGTCCCGCAGATATCTTCAGCGCCGTGTTGTGAAGATTCGGTTTCATATAGTCGTATCACCTTTCATTTGTCAGTCGGCATCATTTCCCGAGAAATATGCGTTTGCCGTGTGACGGCTGTCGGGTATGATCTCGATCGGGGCATGAGCATCGACGGGATCCTCTTTTACCGGAGCATCCGGCGGGACTATCGCAAGAGCGAGAACCTCGGACGCACGCTTGCACGGGATAAACTCAAGTCCGGCACGAACCTCCGGATCAATCTCCTCAAGATCGCCCGTGTTGTCATACGGGATTATTACCCGTCTCACTCCCGCGCTATACGCAGCGGTGGTTTTTTCGCGCAGTCCGCCGATGGGAAGTACGCGTCCGGTAAGTGTAAGCTCTCCGGTCATAGCAATATCGGAACGCACCGGGCGTCCGGTAAGAGTGCTGACGAGAGACGTAAGTATCGTAACTCCGGCAGAGGGACCGTCCTTCGGAACGGCACCTTCCGGAACGTGAATGTGCAGATCAAGTTTCTTATAAAAATCGGCAGGAACACCGAGCACCTTTGCGTTCGCGCGAATATAGCTCAGCGCGATCTTAGCCGACTCCTTCATAACATCGCCGAGAGTTCCGGTAAGCTCGAGCTTGCCCGTGCCCTCCATTGCGGCGCACTCGATCTTCAGGATGTCTCCGCCGACCTCCGTGTACGCAAGACCGTTGACTACACCTACAAGATCGCACGCATCGCGGTGCTCATCGAGATATCGCCTTGCACCGAGAAAATCCTTTACGTTGTCGCGTGTGATGTGCACGCTCTTTACTTCGCCGTCGCAGATCTTGCGTGCGGTCTTGCGGCAGAGCGCACCGATCTTCCGCTCAAGTGAACGAACGCCCGATTCTCTTGTGTAGCCGTCGATTACCTCAAACAGAGCGTCGTCGTCAATGCGGAACTGACGGCGCGTAAGTCCGTGGCGGCGAACCTGTTTGTCGATCAGGTGCTCACGTGCAATGTGAAGCTTTTCGTTACGGGTATAAGTATTAAGCTCGATTATCTCCATACGGTCGAGCAGCGGACGCGGAACCGTATCAAGCGTATTTGCCGTTGCAATAAAGAAGCAGTTTGAAAGATCGATCGGCATCTCGATGAAGTGATCGCGGAAGGTCTTGTTCTGCTCGGGGTCGAGCACCTCGAGCATAGCCGATGCGGGATCGCCGTGAGAATCTGAGCAGAGCTTGTCGATCTCGTCAAGCAGCATCACGGGATTGTTCACGCCGACATCGGTCAGCGCAGCAACGATGCGCCCGGGCATTGACGCCACATACGTCCGTCTGTGACCGCGTATGTCAGCCTCATCGCGCACGCCGCCGAGCGATACGCGTGCATATTTTCTGTTCATCGCGCGGGCAATCGATGCACCGAGCGAGGTTTTTCCGACGCCGGGAGGACCGACAAAGCAGAGTATCTGACTGCGCAGATCGGGATTGAGCTTGCGCGTCGCAAGGTACTCAAGTATTCTCTCCTTGACCTTGTCAAGACCGTAGTGGTCGGCATCAAGTATCTTCTTTGCGGCGGAAATATTCAGACGGTCGGCAGAAGATATCTCCCACGGGAACTCGAGGCACGCGTCAAGATAGCTCCGTATCGCCGATGCCTCGGGAGAAGCATAAGCCGTGCGGGAAAGGTGCGACACCTCTCGCAGAAGCTTCTCGCGGACTGCATCCGGCAGTTTCGCCTCGTCGATCTTGGCGTAATATTCGGCAACATCGTCGTCACCGCCGCCAAGCTCACTCTGTATCACCTTCATCTGCTCGCGCAGATAGTAATCGCGCTGGTTCTCGTCGATCTGCTCGCGCACGCGCTTGTGAATACCGCTCTCAAGCTTGAGAAGCTTGGTCTCGCTCTCAATGAGCACAGCCGCGCGCTCGAGTCTGCGCAGCGGATCGTATTCGTCAAGGATCTCCTGCTTGTCCTCAATGCGGACAAATATGTTCGACGCAATAAAATCCGCCATGAAGCCGGGATTTTTTATCGCCGCAACAGTAGCGGCAGCCTCGGAGGTAAGCGTCGGCGAATATGCAAGCATAGTCGCAAGGGCAGAGGATACCTCGCGCCTGAGCGCCTCGATCCTTATGTCATCCTCGCCGTCGCGAAGCTGAAGCGTGCGCGTCATGATATCGCAGACGTAGTACGGCTCGCTTGATGCGATCCGTGTAAGTGTGCCTCGGCAAAAGCCCTCGGCAACAATGCGAACGATCCCGTCGGGAGCGCTGACGCTCTGACGGATGCGGGCAACCGTACCGGTCAGGGCAAGATCAGATGCCTCGGGACGTTCGGTCTCAATATCCTTCTGACAAACAAGAAAAACAAGGCGATCCGAATCTCCTGCGGCAGCAGCCGCGGCGATCGAGAAATCCCTCTCAAGTTCAAGCGTTATGGGAAGTGACGGAAATGCGACCATCCCTCGGAGAGGGATCGTCGGAAGCGTCATTTTTTCAACTTTTTCTATGTAACTCGGCATACAGCCCAAAATATCCTTTCAATAATCGGGAATTGCAGTTTGTCACAACTACATTTCATAGTATTATACCATAGAATATACCCGAAATCCATACAAAAACAGGATTTTTAAGACTTTGTTTGCAATTTTTCTTCTTTTCATTCATGTGTGCGCGTTGACAAATTCACCGTGTTGAAGTACAATAGAACTGTTAAATAATTATTGTCATGGCTTATGCCGTAAGTCTCCCTTTCAAAAACAACGGAGGTTTTACGTGGAAATCATAAAATCAAAACGCCCGAACACCGCAAGATCCCGGCTCTTTCGCGGAGCGGCGGTATTTCTTGCGGCGGCGCTCATAGTACAGCTTATCTGTATGCTTATTATGACGCGCGACGGTCAGATGCTCATTTATCCCGCCGCAGTCCGGCTTCACGCATCCAAAATAACCGAAAACAACCTCTCCGTCGCGGAGTTTTATCCGATGCACGACGAGATATCGGACGCGAAGGTAATAATTCTTTCGGTCGATGAATATGTCGCGGGGAGCTACACGCTCGCCGAGAGCTATCTCGGATTTCTCAGACGCTTTGTCGACCTTGATTACGTAGTGCTCTACGACACGAATACAAAGTTTCGTGCGCTGAACGATGCGGCGATCGCAGGAGACACAACAGCTCTCGCCGAGTCACTCGCACAGATGAAAAAATCCAAATCTATATCGGATCAGATGATATCATTTGTCGAGGAATGTTCAAAGGAGAACGCAAAGCTTCTCCCAAACAACAAATTCTCGATGTTCGGTATCCGCAAGATCTCATCCATCGCTGATATCGCCTCAAATCTCACGTCCGATCTTTTCGCCTCTCCCGGCGTATTCAACGCAGAGGTCCAGACTCTCATTTCCGAGCGCGACAGCGCCGCATTCTGCGAAAAATTCAACGCTCTCGCCGAAACACTCTCGTCCGCGCTCGGCGACAATTTTGCAAAATATCAGCACTACGTGGAGCTGATCGAGGCGGGAACTCTCGCCGAGTCCGTAGCATACGAAACACTTATAAGCCTTGTCCCGACAGAGGGCGGGGCGATCTTCGCGGTACTCCCGGAATCCCTCTGCCGCAGGGAATCGCCATTTCTTTCCATGGTCGAAGCCTATTACGGAAAAACGGTCGTAAACCGCACCATGTATTACGACTGCGAAACAAGATCGGGACGCGATACCGTAAAGCGTAACGATCTCGGAGGTGCATTCATGTTCGGCGAGGATTCCGTCTACATCATCCCGAAAACAAAAACGGAAAATTTCCGCCGCAGGCTTGCAGATATCTGCGACAAAGATCCCGATGACGGCGAAATATACGATCTCATCGGAGATGCAGGAGCATCGACCGTGTTTGCGGTAAGCCGATCAGGCACAGTCACATACGGTTCGCAGAGCAATACCGACACCACTTCCGACACATCCGACACAACAGCAGGAGTAAGTGAAAATGCTGATACATGAGGATCACGAGCTTGAAGAAGCCGCGATGAACGGAGTTCTCCCGATAATCGTGCCCGTGAGCGTTTTCGTACCGAGCACGGGCGCAGTCACCGTCACAGCCTACGAAGCAGTGTGGGATGCCTGCACCGTATTTGAATCACGCTTTGCGGATGATCCATTATCAGGCAGCGCAAAGGATTACCTTATCTCCGCAGTCAAGAGCGTTGTCGGTGATCTGGGCTACGCTCCCGATCCGCGTGAATCGCGCGTCACGCTTGAATATTCGCTTGATCGCATCACCGAGAGCATCGAGAAAAACGCCGAAAATGCAATACTTGTTACATCTCCGGACCAGCTTTGCTCATACAAATGTCGGCTCCTGCACAAGCCCGATCCCGACGATGTATCGGAAAACACTCCGCTGTCCGTCACGATCTGCGGAGACGAGATCGCAAGCGCCGCGTCGATAAATGACTTCTCGGACACCGATGCGGTAGAAATAAACGTTGAAACAGCGCCCGATCATCGCGGACGCGGCTTCGGCCGTGCCGCCGTCGCGGCGCTCTCGCTCGAACTCATACGCCGTGGAGAGCGTGTCAGCTACAAATGCGCGCAAAGCAATACAGCATCGGGGAGGATCGCCGAAAGTCTCGGCTTCACGCTTGACGGACGGCGGCTCGACATCGTTTGCTTTGAGGACTGAATAAACAAGTCCCGACAATAACACCGAAAGGAAAATGTACCATGGCGCTTGATGCCGGAATGATGAGGTTTTTACTTCACGAGATAAATTCCACTCTTGCCGACGGCAAGGTTGAAAAGATATATGAGCCGATCGCGGGCGAAGTGATCCTGCAAATCAAGAAAGACGGGGTAAAACGGCTTCTCATAAACGCCGGCGCCTCCGCACCGAGAATTTGCATTACGGCGGAGCGTCCCGAAAATCCCGCAAATCCGCCGATGTTCTGTATGCTTCTGCGCAAGCATCTGTCAGGCGCGCGCCTGATCTCGGCCGAACCGCTCGGTTTTGAGCGTGCGGCAAAGCTCACGTTCGACGTCTACGACGAAATGGGGTTCAAATCCACGCGCTGCATCTTCGCCGAAATAATGGGGAAGTATTCAAACATAATCTTAACGGACGGCGACGGGAAGATCCTCGGCGCTTCACGCATCGTCGATTTTTCTCAGAGCGTCAAGCGGCAGATCTTGCCCGGCATGAAGTACGAACTTCCTCCGCCGCAGGATAAGACCGATCCGCTTGAATCCGACAGCCCAGCGCTGCGTGAGCTGATATTCGGCGCGGACAAGGACGCGCCTGCCGCAAAATATATCATGTCGCACGTTCGCGGAATATCTTCCGGCAACGCCGCTCAGATCGTTTACAACGCATCCGGCAGAGCGGACGCACTCATAGGCGATTGTCGCGACGCGCTCGCAGGCGCGCTTGAGGATTTTGCAGATACGCTCAGATCCTATACCGGCGAGCCGATCCTCACAAGAAACACATCGGGCGTGCCGCTGGATTTCTCGTTCATCCCGCAAACCCGATACGGCTGTGATTCCACCTCGGAGGTATGTGCATCGTTTGGGGAGCTTGTCGACAAATTCTATTCGGAAAAGTCGCGTTCGGAGCGTATCCGGCACGGCGGCTCGGATATTCTGAAGCTACTCTCGTCCGCCGAAGCGAGGATTCTGCGCAAGCGAGCCGCTCAGACGGATGAGCTTGCCGAGGCAAACGACAGCACAAAATATAAGCTTTACGGCGATCTGCTCACGGCGAATATTTACAGACTGCATAGAGGAGACACGTCGGTCTCGCTCGAAAATTACACCGACGGAACAAACGATGAGGTGAATATCGACCTTGATTCACGGCTGACACCCGCAGCAAACGCGCAGCGCTACTACAAAAAATACGCAAAGGGAAAGACAGCCGCACGGGTACTCACAAAACAGCTTGAGGCATCCGCCGCAGAGCTTGAGTATCTCGAAACGGTAAAGGACGCGCTCAGCCGCGCCGAAAGCGAGCGTGAGATCGCAGAGATACGCGAAGAGCTTCGCCGCGCCGGTTACGGTTCACGCACACGCGGCGGCAAAGAAAAGAAAAACGCCGCACCGACAGTGCTGAAATTCAGAACCTCAGGCGGATACGATATCGTATGCGGCAAGAACAACACCGCGAACGAATACGTTACATTCAAGCTCGGAATGCGCGACGATTGGTGGTTTCACGTCAAAAATATGCCGGGATCGCACGTTGTGATGCACTGTCCGGTCGGTGACGAGCCGTCGGAGAAGGATTTCACCGAAGCGGCTGTAATCGCCGCCGTATACTCAAAAGCGGCGGACAGTACAGGAGTGCCCGTGGACTACACCCGAGTCAGATACGTGAAAAAGCCTCCGGCGTCAAAGCCCGGATATGTGACATACAGCAAGAACTGGACCGCATTCGTCACGCCAAATAAGGCAATTGTGGAAAATCTCTCGATATGATGTTATGCATACGCGTAAAACAACTGTTCTCGCACAATATTGACATTTGCAAAAAACGTGCAAATCAGTGCGATTGACAAAGAATTATTATACAACAGCATAAAATGAAAGATCTACTGAAATTAGCAGACAAATGCATGGCGGAGCTTGACGCTCTCGGAATCAAATATTGTGCGCCGAGATCATGGAACATCAACCGCAGAGCGAAGCACCGTTTCGGGCAGTGTCGCACAGTATCGCCGGGTGTTTTCGAGGTCGATATTTCCGCGTTCCTGCTTGATGATTCTGTATCCGATATTCCGGCAATGAATACAGTGATCCACGAATTGCTTCACACGGTCAAAGGATGCTCAAATCACGGCGAGCGCTGGAAATCACTTGCCGCACAGGTGAATTCGGCGTATCCCAAATACAGCATCAAACGCACATCAACGTGGAAGGAATTCGGAATAGCACCGCCCGCATCCGACTCCGCATATCATTATCTGATCGAATGCACCTCATGCGGTACAAGATCATACCGTAAAAGAACGACAAAAGTGACGCAAAATCCGGCAATTTACAGGTGCCGCTGCGGCGGAAAGCTCCGCGTCACAAAGATCAGTTGACGCTTTTAGGCACGTGCATACATTCGCCTTCCGCCGCATAATACGCAAAGTCCAAACAGCATTTTCGGCGTGCGTGTAATTTGCATTATTCTGTCCAAAACAGGCACTTGTGTAACACTCAGGTGCCTGTTTTTCTTCTGCACTCAATGGCTCAGCGGAGCATATAATTGTATTGCGTAATACAAATTCAAACGAAAGGACGTAATACAGTTATGTGCGTATCCGCACTCAAATCGATGACAGACGCGCAGCGCGCAAGGCGGGCGCTCAGAGGAGCAGGCATCGCCTGCGAGATCGTAAACCTTGATCGGGGGATCACACGGCGCGGCTGCGCATACGGGGTAAGCTATTCATGCGGCGCGAAAAGCACCGCTCTCGCGGTTCTTGCACGTGCCGGACTTGACTACGGCGAATTTTTCGGTGAATAGCCATGGATCGCCTAATATATCTTGACAACGCCGCAACAACCTTCCCGAAGCCCGACACAGTTATACGCTTATCAATCGACTGCCTCAAAAACTACTGCGGCAATCCGGGTCGCGGGTCACACACGCTCGCACTGAGAGCCGCCGAAGCGGTTTACGAATGCAGGGAAACAGCGGCAAACCTTTTCGGCGCGGAAAGCCCGGATAACGTCATTATCACGATGAACACCACCTACGCCCTGAATATCGCGATAAAATCGCTCGTCCGTCCCGGCGATCATCTGCTCATAAGCGATATCGAGCACAACGCCGTTCTGCGTCCCGTTGCGGCGCTCGCGAAATCAGGTGTCATAACGTATGACATATTCACGACAAGCGATGCACCCGATGAGGTCGCAGCTGCTGCACGGTCGCGTATAACAAAAAACACAAGAGCGCTCGTATGCACTCTTGCGTCAAATATATTCGGGCGAACGCTTCCGTCGGAGAAGATCGGAGCACTCTGCAAAGAAGCCGGTATCCTGTTCATCGCCGACGGAGCACAAGCCGCCGGACACAGGGACATCGACATGAAGTCGGAGGGAATAGATATCCTCTGCATTCCCGGGCACAAGGGGCTTTACGGACCGCAGGGGATCGGGCTTATGCTGTGCCGTTCCGATGTCGGACAAACGTTTATTGAGGGCGGCAGCGGCTCCTCATCAGCCGATCTGTATATGCCGGAATTCCTGCCCGACCGCTACGAAGCCGGAACGCTCTCCACGCCGGCAGCTGTCGGGCTTTGCGCCGGAATGCGGTTCGTTAAGCGAAACACCTACAAAGCGATCGCCGCACACGAAGAGGAGCTTTGGAATATGCTCTACTCACGCCTGTACGACGACAAGCGGTTCAGAATGTTCGGAACCGACGACGGACCGTCGTCAGTCATGCTCATCGAAAAGCGCGGGCTGAGTCCCGCAGAGCTTGGCATGGCGCTGAACGAGCGCGGGATCTGCGCACGTGCCGGACTGCACTGCGCACCGCTCGCCCATAAGCTGCTCGGAACCATGCCGGACGGCGGAGTACGCATAAGCTTCGGCGCGTTCAATACAAAATCGGATGTCACGCACCTTTGTGATGCGCTCCTACATGCCTGACTTATTTTATCGGATCAATGCCCGAGGCACGGAGTGAAGCGAACTGCCTTGCAAGGCGCGGCGTTCTGCCGTTTTGGCGGAGCGCATAAGCCTCGGCGGCAGCTGCTTCCGCGTCGGTGAAGGGAATACCGCTCTCCTCAAGCAGAGATCTCACGATATCGAGATACAGCGCACGATCCGGCGCAAGGAACGTCACGGTAAGTCCGAATCTCGCGGAAAGTCCCATCATGCCCTGAAGATTGTCGCGTATGTTTATCTCCTCGCCCGCGCGGTCGCCCTTAGTCTCTTTTACCAAATGGCGATGATTTGACGTGACGTAGATCACGCTGTTGTTTCTGCTGACACCGGCTCCGCCTTCAAGAACGGTTTTGAGCGTGCAGAATCCCATGTCGTCGGAAGAAAACGACAGATCATCGATAAATATTATAAATTTCAGTGGCTCGGCGGATATCCTGCGCAAAATTTTCGGGATCTGCGATAGGTTGTCCTTCGGCACCTCGATCAGGCGAAGTCCGTCGCACGCAAGCTCGGAGGCAACAGCCTTGACAGTCGTGCTCTTTCCGGTCCCGGCGTCACCGTAAAGCAAAATATCACAGGCGGGCTTCCCGTGAAGAAGCGCCTCTGTGTTTTTTATGATCTTGCCGCGCTCACGCTCATACCCGACAAGAGACGAGAGCGCCACCGGAGCCTGCTCGTCCACGGGAATGATATCTCCGTCGGCATCGCACACAAACATTGCGGAACGGGCAAAAAGTCCGACGCCGCGCTGTGCGGCGCACGTCAGGAACTTCCTGTATTCTTCGAGAAGGTCGATCCTCTCGCCCGATATCTCGGGGAAAGGCACAGCGTCAATCACGTCAAGAGTTGCGGAGAGCATCTCCGGGAGCTCCGCGAGGAACAATAGCTCATAACGCAGCTGTTCGTACAGCGGCTCGGCGGCGCTGTCTCCGCCGTCGAAATATCTGCGGATGAATATGTTGTCCGACCCTATCACACATCTGTATATGTATTCGGAAAGAGTGACATTGTCGCGGCAGAGTCCGCGCACAAGCTTCGCGTATGCAGATGCAGCACCGTACAAGTCGTCCGCGCTTCTGCAGGCAAGGTATTCCGTGAGCGAGAGCATCACCGGAGTATGCATAACATCCTCAAAAATCACAATGCCGCAAAGCCTCATCCTCAGTTCTGCAATATTATCAAGCATATACGATCCCTCCGTATCTCCGTTATGCGATAATTCTATCACAACAAATCGAAAATTTGCGCACGGAGGCAAAAATTAAGCAGGCGCGGGAAGAAAAACAGCGTTATCACCAATTTTCGCAAAATCAACGCCGTCTATTATGATTATTTTGCACACTTGACAAGCCGCAGAAAATGTATTAAAATGGTTGCATAGAACAAAACGCTGTGACAGGGTTAAGGTTCGGAGTTACCGTTTTAAGAGAGTTGCCGTTTGGTGTGAGGCAGCAGCGGTGCCGGGTCGTGTCTCCCCTGAGCGGTCGACTGAAATGCTTTGCACGTAGGAAGAACGGAGCTTCACCGTTACAGGAAGACGGCATTATTTGTGCCGATTGAGTGGACTATGTTCAACAAGAGTGGTACCGCGGAGATTTATAAGTCTTCGTCTCTTTACATGAGACGAGGACTTTTTTGTTTATATCCGCCCGAGAGGAGGAATACGCATGAATCCGGAAAAATACAGAAAACAGTACAGACTGCCGCCCGCGCCAGACTTTTCGTGGATCACGAAGGAATGTCCGGACGCCTGTCCGGTGTGGTGCTCGGTAGATCTGCGCGACGGAAATCAAGCGCTCGCAAATCCAATGAGCATAATGGAAAAGCTTTCGTTTTTCGATATGCTCATAAAAATGGGATTCAAAGAGATCGAGGTAGGCTTTCCGGCAGCGTCGGACACCGAATTCAGGTTTGTACGCGCACTTATAGATGAAAAGCGCATTCCCGACGACGTAACGATACAGGTGCTCACACAGGCTCGCGAGAGCATAATCAGGCGCACAGCCGAAGCCATCGCGGGAGCGCGGGCGATAGTCCATATGTACAGCGCCTCGTCTCCGGTGTTCCGCAAATACGTGTTCGGAAAGAGCCGTGATGAGACAGTCGCAATGGTGCGAGAGGGCGCAGCCCTTATCGCAAATATCTTCAAGGATGATCCGAATGTCCGGTTTGAGTTCTCACCGGAATGCTTTCCCGAAACCGAACCGGATTTTGCGCTGAGGGTGTGTTCCGCCGCACTTGACGAATGGCGAGCGCTCAAATCACGTCGTAATATAATAAATCTCCCCGTAACGGTCGAGTATTCAATGCCTCACATATTCGCGTCGCAGGTCAACTACCTCTCGAAAAATCTCCCCGACAGGGATGACGTCGTCCTCTCCGTCCACGCTCATAATGACAGAGGCTGCGCGGTAGCGGCAACGGAAATGGCGCTCCTCGCGGGAGCGGAGCGCGTCGAGGGAACGCTGTTCGGCAACGGTGAGCGCGCCGGAAACGCCGATCTCATAACACTTGCGCTGAATATGTACGCTCTCGGGATCGACCCGGGACTTGATCTTTCGCATGTCGCAGATACATCGGCAGTGTATGAGAAAATGACAGGGATGCAGATCCCCGAAAGGATGCCGTACACCGGCAAGCTGACATTCACCGCATTCTCCGGCTCCCATCAGGATGCGATCGCCAAAGGAATGCGCCATCTCGAAGCATCACCCGGAGAAAAATGGTGCGTGCCGTACCTTCCGATCGATCCTACGGATATCGGACGCGAGAGCGGCGTTCGCGCGATCCGGATCAACTCACAGTCCGGGCGCGGCGGGATCGGGTATATTCTCGAGCACGACTTCGGGCTTCACGTTCCGCGCGATATGCAGTTCGCGTTCAGCCGCATAGTAAAACACGTCTCGGACGAGCGTATGCATGAGCTGACCGGCGCACAGGTGTACGAGCTGTTCGAGGATGAGTATGTAAACGTTTCATATCCGCTGGCGCTTGAACACGTCAGCTTCGCGTGGAACGAATCCGGCAGCGTTACAGCAAAGATCGAGCTGACCCGCAACGGCGAGCCGTTCTCCTTCACAGGCGACGGCACGAGCCGATTCGCCGCAGCCGCAGGCGGTATCCGCCGCGCCCTCGGGATCGACTTTACCGTGTTCACTCACCTTGAGCACGCACTTGAGCTTGGGGTCGAGGCACGGGTCGTGACATACATAGGAATCGAAAGCGAAATATACGGCAGCCTGTTCGGCGCCGGAACACATACCGATATTATCATATCGTCAATACGTGCGCTGCTCTCCGCGCTGAACCGCGGACTTAACGGAAAAGACAGAAAAGAGAAGGAGGGGTGAGTTCGATGATACTGAACGGCTCGGATATCATATCGGAGGTGCTGATCGAGGAGGGAATCGATACGGTTTTCGGCTATCCCGGCGGCGCCGTGCTCGGAATTTACGATTCGCTCCGCAAATACAGCGATCGCATACGCCACATAATTACGGCACATGAACAGGGCGCATCGCACGCCGCCGACGGCTATGCACGCGCAACCAGCAAGGTCGGCGTCGTAATCGCGACAAGTGGCCCCGGCGCGACCAATCTTGTGACCGGTATCGCGACAGCGTATATGGACAGTATACCGCTCGTCGCCATCACGGGAAACGTCGCAACCACCCTCATCGGGCGCGACAGCTTCCAGGAGGTCTATATCGCAGGTATCACCATGCCGATAACAAAGCACAACTTTGTCGTGCGCGACGTGCGTGAGCTTGCGGATACGCTTCGTTCGGCGTTCCGCATTGCATCCGAGGGACGCCCCGGTCCCGTGCTCGTCGATGTTCCAAAGGACGTCAGTCTCGCAGAGTGCGAGTTTTCGACAAAGCCCTGCGACGTACCAAACGAAAGCGGATCGCCGTCATGCGACAAATCAAGGCTTCAGACTATCGCCCGCGAGATCGACTGCGCAAAACGTCCGCTGATCTGCTTCGGCGGAGGAGCACGGATATCGCACGCAGGTAATGCGATCCTCGATCTCTCGAGAAAAGCCGGTATCCCAGTATGTCACACGCTTATGGGAACAGGCGTTATACGCTATGATTCGCCGGAGAATATCGGTCTTATAGGACTGCACGGAAGTCTCGCCGCAGATAAAGCACTCGAGGAGTCAGACCTGATCATCGCGGCAGGCGTGCGATTCAGCGACCGCATCGTGATCCGCCCCGGCAAGTTCGGAGGCGGCGACACACGACTCATACATATTGACATTGATAAGAGCGAGCTTCGCAAGAACGTTCCGGTCGCAGACGGTATCGTCGGCGATGCACGAGAAGTCATAAGCTTGCTCACACCGTTGGTAAAACCAGCAGAGCACAGCGACTGGTACAGCCTCATCGACACCTTCAAATCCGCAGATGAGGAGATCCGCCGGCGCGGAAACGGATTCTCTCCCGCCGATATCATGGAGAAGATAGCAGAGACGGCGAGCGAAGAAGCGATATACACCACCGACGTCGGTCAGCATCAGATGTGGGCGGCAAAGTATCTGCATCACGTAAAGCCGGAGCGCTTTCTCACGAGCGGCGGTCTCGGTACTATGGGATTCGGCTACGGCGCGGCAATCGGAGCCAAGATCGCGTTTCCGGACAGACCTGTCGTTCACATAACCGGCGACGGATCGTTCCACATGAACATGAACGAGGCGTGCACCGCAGTATCGTACGGGCTTCCCGTCATCACCGTCATCATCAATAACTCCGCGCTCGGCATGGTCAGACAGCTTCAGAGCGTCTTCTGCGACGGAAGATATTTCTCAACCGAGCTTGACCGCAGAACCGATTACGTCCGCGTGTGCGAGGGCTTCGGCGGAAAAGGCTTCCGCTGCACAAACATGAGCGAGCTTTGCGCCGCAATGAGCGAAGCTCTTGAGAGCCGCGTGCCGGTGTGGATCGAGTGCGTCATAGACCGAAATGAGCGGATACTCCCGATGATACCGCCCGGAAAAACGGCTGACGAAGCAATAACTGAGTGAGGTTTAGATATGACTGCGAAAAAATACATAAGCGTGCTTGTTGAAAACCATGCCGGCGTCCTTGCAAGAGTTTCGGCGCTGTTCTGCCGCAGGGGATTCAACATAGACAGCCTGACCGTCTCGGCAACGGACGATGAGTCCGTATCGCGCATAACTATCACAGCCGGCGGTGATGAGGCTTCGTTTGAGCAGATCATCCGTCAGACGGAAAAGCTGTGCGAGGTCATCGCAATATTCGAGCTTGAACCCGAGCACAGCATACTGCGCGAGCTGCTCCTCGTAAAGGTCGCGGCTGACGAATCAAACCGCAGAGCCATAAAGGATATCGCGGATATCTACAAGGCAAAGACCGTCGATCTGTCGCCCGACAGCATGACGCTCGAGCTGACAGGCGAGCCGTCGAAGATCGACGGGCTTCTGAGGATACTCGGAGAGTACGAGATCCTTGAAATGTGCAGAACCGGTGTTACCGCCCTTGAGCGCGGCGCCGCTTCATATAAAACAAAATAATTTTTCCTAAAGGAGATTTCAAAAATGATTACAAAGTATTACGACTCGGACTGCAACCTCGGTATGCTCGACGGAAAGAAAGTCGCCGTTATCGGCTTCGGAAGCCAGGGACACGCCCACGCGCAGAATCTGCACGAGAGCGGCGTTGACGTCATCGTCGGACTGCGCCCCGACAGCGCAAGCCGCAAGAAAGCTGAGGATGCCGGACTCACCGTAATGGATGTTCCGGATGCGGCAAAGGCAGCAGATCTCGTAATGATGCTCGTTCCCGATGAGCTTGCATCGGATCTCTACAACGAGCAGGTTGCGCCCTACATGAAGGAGGGCGACGTTCTCCTGTTTGCTCACGGCTTCAATATTCATTTCAACTTCATCCGTCCCGCAAACAATATCGACGTGATCATGGTTGCGCCCAAGGGACCCGGTCACACCGTGCGCAGCCAGTATCTTGAGGGCAAGGGCGTTCCCAGCCTCATCGCCGTCTATCAGGATTTCAGCGGCAGAGCAAAGGATTATGCGCTCGCATATGCCTGCGGTATCGGTGCGGGCCGTGCGGGCATTCTTGAAACATCGTTCCGTGAGGAGACCGAGACCGACCTCTTCGGCGAGCAGGCAGTCCTCTGCGGCGGTGTAACCGAGCTGATGAAGGCGGGCTTTGACACCCTCGTTGAGGCAGGCTATGAGCCTGAGATGGCATACTTCGAGTGCATCCACGAGATGAAGCTGATCGTCGATCTCATCAACAACGGCGGATTCGCAATGATGAGATACTCGATCTCCAACACTGCGGAATACGGCGATTACAGAACCGGAAAGCGCCTCATCACCGATGAGACAAGAAAAGAAATGAAGCGCGTCCTCACCGAGATCCAGGACGGAACCTTCGCATCCGAGTTCATGCAGGAATTCTCCTCCGGCAGACGCGCAAGATTCCTTGCAACAAGACGCCGCGAGAGCGAGCATCCGCTTGAGCGCGTCGGTGCGTCACTGCGCTCCATGATGAGCTGGCTCAAGAAATAAGCGACAAAGCGTATAAGCATATTAACGAAAGGAATTCCACAATGGAATATCGCAGCGATAATGTAAAACGCGGCTCGGAGAGAGCGCCGAACCGCAGCCTGTTTTATGCGATGGGCTACACAAAGGAGGAGCTTGAGCGCCCGCTGATCGGCGTCGTGAGCGCACACAGCGAGATCGTCCCCGGACACGCCCACCTTGACAAGATCGCCGATGCCGTGAAAGCCGGAATACGCATGGCAGGCGGTACTCCCGTTCTTATCCCATCGATCGGCGTGTGCGACGGCATCGCAATGGGTCACATCGGAATGAAATATTCGCTCGCAAGTCGCGAGCTGATCTGCGACAGCGTTGAAACCATGGCAATGGCGCATCAGCTTGACGGACTTGTGCTCGTGCCGAACTGCGACAAGATAGTCCCCGGCATGGTGATGGCGGCAGTCAGACTCGATATTCCCGCAGTGGTGTGCAGCGGCGGACCGATGCTCGCAGGGTACTACGGCGGCGAGCGCACGACTCTTTCAAACCTGTTTGAGGCCGTAGGCGCCTGCAAAGCCGGAATCATAACGGAAGCGGAGCTGACGGAGTGCGAGGAACGCGCCTGTCCCGGCTGCGGAAGCTGTGCGGGAATGTACACCGCAAACAGCATGAACTGTCTTTGCGAGGCGATCGGGATCGCTCTTCCCGGAAACGGTACGATCCCCGCCGTGAACTCGCGCCGTATCATGCTTGCAAAACACGCGGGCATGGCGATAATGAAGCTTGTGGAGAACGGCATCACCGCCCGCATGATCATCAATGAGAGATCCATCAGAAACGCCCTTGCGTGCGACATGGCGCTCGGATGCAGCACGAACAGTGTTCTGCATCTGCTCGCGATCGCAAACGAGGCAGGAGTAAAGCTTGACCTTCAAACCTTCAATGAGGTGAGTGCGAAAACGCCGAATCTGTGCCACCTTGCGCCCGCAGGACCGACACATATGGAGGCGCTCGATCTCGCGGGCGGCGTTCCCGCCGTGCTGAGCGAGCTTCTCTCGCGCGGTCTGATCGACGGCGACGCGCCGACCGTGACAGGGAAGTGCGTCCGCGAGAATATCACGGGAAAGACGATCCTCGACCGCACCGCAATACGTCCGATCGACGATCCGTACAGCGCGACCGGCGGTCTGCAGATCCTCTGGGGCAATATCGCACCGAACGGCTGTGTCGTAAAGCGGAGCGCCGTTGCGCCCGAGATGCTGACACATACCGGACCCGCACGTGTATTCGATTCCGAGGACACGGCTATCGAGGCGATATACTCCGGTGAGATACATGACGGCGACGTAGTTGTCATACGCTATGAGGGACCGATGGGAGGTCCCGGAATGCGTGAGATGCTCAATCCAACGAGCGCTCTCGCGGGAATGAAGCTTGACCGCACGGTCGCTCTCATAACCGACGGCAGATTCTCAGGCGCGAGCCGCGGAGCATCCATCGGCCATGTTTCGCCGGAAGCTGCGGCAGGCGGTCCGATCGCACTGATATGCGAGGGAGATACAATCACGATCGACATTCCGAACGCATCCATAAATGTAGTCGTGGATGATGCCGAGCTTGAGCGCCGCAAAAAGGAGTGGACTGCGCCCGAGCCGAATATCAGAACGGGATGGCTCGCAAGGTACGCAAAGCTCGTCGGCAGCGCCGACACCGGAGCCGTACTGAAATAATTTATTATATAAAACGGGTACATAAGCGCACTCGCGCCGCTGTGTACCCGTTTTTTCGGTCATGGCGCCGCCGTATCGGCGTAAAAATTTTGTAATTCGCCGACTTTTTGTGCGTTTGGGATATGCTTTTCCCTGAAAATGTGGTATAATGCAATGTGGTTAATATACAGTGATGATCGTGCAGGCACGGTGCCGCATCTGAAATTTTCGGGAAAGGCGATTTTTATGGGACTTTCGGAAATATTGAAACTTGCAAAAAGCAAACCCACCGCAGCGGTAATACTCGCGGCAGGTTCGGGGCAGCGCTTTTCCGATATTGCCGGTGAAAAGCAGAATTGCGACCTTTTCGATATGCCGGTTATCCTTCGTACCGTTCTCGCATTTGAAAAATGCGGCGTAATAAGCGAGATCGTTGTCGTATGCCGCAAAGAGGATACCGACGATTACCGCAAAATGTTTGACGAGCAGAATATCACAAAGCTCACGACTGTTACCGCCGGCGGCAGCACTCGCGCCGAATCCTCGCTCATCGGATTTGAATGCATATCCGATAAAGCGAAATTCGTTGCGATACACGACGGTGCGCGATGCCTTGTAACTCCGGAAATGATCGAAGGCACCGTAAGGGAGGCATGGATACACGGCGCCGCAGCAGCGGGACACGCCTCCACCGATACGGTAAAGTATTCCGAGGACGGAATGTTCATCACCGAAACGGTTGACCGCTCAAAGGTATGGCTGATCGGCACGCCGCAGGTCTTTATGACAAATATGTACAGGGCGGCAGCCTACATGGCAAAAAAGGACGGTGCCGCCGTTACGGACGACTGCATGATGGCTGAGAGACTCGGATTCAAGGTCCGTCTTGTCGAGGTCGGCACGGAAAACATAAAGATCACAACAAAAAGCGACATTTATGCCGCAGAGGGAATATTAAAAATGAGAGATGAGCGGGGGGATGCCAGGTGAGGATCGGACACGGATATGACGCGCACCGCTTCTGCCGCGACAAACAAATGGTTCTCGGCGCAACGGCAATTGACTGCGAGTTCGGATTTCTTGCGCATTCGGACGGCGATGTGCTCCTGCACGCCGTTATCGACGCACTGTTCGGTGCTGCGGGAATGCCCGATATAGGAGCGCATTTCCCTGACACTGACGAAGCATACAAGAATGCCGACAGCCGCCGTCTCCTTCGTGAATGTGCCGACGCGGTACGCGCGGCAGGATTTGCGATCGAGTATATAGATGTCACCGTTATCGCACAAATGCCGAAGCTCTCGCCGTATATTGATGCAATGCGGAATAACACCGCAAAAGCCGCCGGCATTGATCCGGCAAGACTCAATATAAAAGCGACGACCGAAGAAAAAATGGGATTCACCGGCAGGCTCGAGGGTGTGCGCGTTCACGCCGTCTGCCTTTTGTCGGAAGAATAAAAACTCCGCCGCCGCAAATGCGGCGGCGGTATGTGAAACGCCGGCAAGACGGCGCAGCTTTTACGTCCTTGTTTTTGTCTCTCCTCCGTCTCGCCGGCGTATGATCTGCCGGAGGAGATCGTCAGGGAAGTTTTTCACCCGACACTTACAGGATATGCCGCAGCACGGCATATGACACACACATGAGTGTCGGCTGCCGCGCCGTATCGTCTGCGATCTTCCGCAAACGGAAAATCACCGCCGGATATACGTCAGTTTCAACGGATGTCCGCGAAAAAATATTTTATATGTGAGGTTATAGCCTTGTCCGAGATCAAGATTTGCCCGTCGGTGCTCGCATCAGATATGCTGCACCTTGAAGATGAAATAAAGCGAGCCGAGTCCGCCGGTGCAGATATCCTGCACCTTGACGTGATGGACGGCGTGTATGTGCCGAATATCAGCTTCGGCTTTGACGTTATCCGCCGTATAGGGAGCATCACAGATCTCCCTCTCGACTGTCATATGATGACAGTATGCCCCGGTAAATATCTCGAGGTTCTGCGCCGCGCGGGAGCGTCAAACGTGACGATCCATCTCGGGCTTTACAGCGAGGATGAAACCGCCGCGATCCTCCGCGAGATCCGCGACCTCGGAATGAGCGCCGCAGTATCGGTGAAACCGGGTGAGGACGCAGCGCTGATCGCACCGTATGCAGAGCTTATAGATATGGCTCTCGTAATGACGGTCGAGCCGGGATTCGGCGGTCAGAAATTCATGGATTACGTCCTCCCGAAGGTGCGTGAGATCAAAAGCCTCGTCCGCGCTGCGGGCCGCGATATTCCCGTGCAGACCGACGGCGGGATCGACACCGCAACGGTATCTCGCGCAGCTGCAGCCGGATCGTCAATGTTCGTTGTCGGAACGGCATCCTTCGGCGCACCTGACATGGCGGAAGCCGTGAAAAACATCAGGCTTGCCGCAGAGAGCTCATACAAGGATTGATACGATATGTACGGTGTCGTACTGCGCCGCCATATATACAACTACGCAAAGAAAGGCAGGTAACAACCAATGGAAAACGAAGTACGCAACACTGCTGACACAGTAAGAGAGCTTTTTGAAAAGAAAGACTTTGCCTCTTTGCGACGAAAACTTGAAGATATGGAGCCTGCCGACGTCGCGGCTCTGATCGGCAAGTGTGACACCGAGGAGGCGCTCGTGCTCTTCCGCATTATTCCGAAGGATCTTGCAGCGGACACATTCGTCGAAATGGAAGCCGATATGCAGCGCTCGTTTATCGAAAAATTCACCGATAAAGAGATTTCGGAAATGATAGAGGAGCTGTTCCTCGACGACACAGTCGATATCATTGAGGAGATGCCCGCAAACGTCGTAAAACGTATCCTCTCCAACGCATCACCGGAGACGCGCTCCCTTATAAACCAGCTTCTCAACTATCCCAAGGATTCCGCAGGCTCGATAATGACAACGGAGTTCGTCGAGCTTCGCGCCCATATGACCGTTGCAGAAGCGTTTGATCGAATGCGCGCAACAGGCGTTGACAAAGAGACTATCTACACCTGCTACGTCACCGACGACGGGCGCAGGCTCATCGGTGTCACAACAGTCAAGGACATGATCCTCGGCGGAAACGACGCCGAGATCGGCGAGCTTATGGAGACCACGATTATCTCCGCCGGAACTCACATGGATAAAGAGGACGTGGTAAAGCTTCTCGACAAATACGACTTCCTCGCAATACCGGTAGTTGATACGGAAAACCGCCTTGTCGGTATCGTCACATTCGACGACGCAATGGATGTTCTGCGCGACGAGGACACCGAGGATATGGAGATCATGGCGGCTATCACACCGTCGGAAAAGCCGTACCTCAAGACAAGCGTGTTCGATATATATTTCAAGCGTGTCCCGTGGCTTTTGCTGCTGATGGTCTCCGCAACCGTCACAAGCAATATACTGATGCGTTTTGAACACGCGCTTGCGGCACAGGCGGCGCTCATCGCATATATTCCCATGATCATGGACACCGGCGGAAATGCCGGAGGTCAGTCGTCAGTTACGATCATCCGCGGTATGTCGCTCGGCGAGATACACATGGGCGATATCCTGAGGATCATCTGGAAAGAGGCGCGCGTCGCAATAATGTGCGGTATCTCACTTGCCGTGCTCAACTTCGGCAAGATGCTCGTTGTTGACAGAGTAACGCCTCTCGTTGCACTTGCAGTATGCATCACGCTCGCGATGACCGTCATCGTCGCAAAATCTATCGGCTGTACGCTGCCGATTCTCGCGAAGCGCATAGGCTTCGACCCCGCCGTGATGGCGAGTCCGTTCATCACGACCATCGTTGATGCCGTGGCACTGCTGATATACGTCAATGTTGCGCAGATGTTTTTTACTCTCTGAGTGTAACATATATTGACAAATTACGCGTCAAATATTATAATTTATTCATATAAAAATCACGAGGATATTATGTACATCGGTGTGGATCTCGGAACAACCGGATGCAAAGTCGTGCTGTTCGACCGCTCCGGCAAAATTGTCTCACAGTTCAATAAAGAATACCCTCTCATCTGCCGCGGATCGTTTGTCGAGCAGGACGCCGACAAATGGTGGGAGCTTGTCTGCGAAGGAATCACCGCAGTCAGAGGAGACTTCGGCTCCGATATCGCCGGTATCTCCATAAGTACGCAGGGAATAGCCGTTGTCCCCGTTGACATCCACGGCAGAGCCATGGCAAATGCCATATCATGGCTTGACACACGCGCCGTTGAGGAAAAGGAATATTTCGAGGACACCGTCGGTCGCGATACCGTGTACCGGACGACTGGAAAATTCGTAAGCGCGGAATATACGCTGCCCAAGCTCATGTGGCTGAAGCGCCACGAACCGGAACTGTACGGCGCGGCACACAAGTTCCTGCTTCCGCTTGATTTTCTGAATCTTCGGCTGTGCGGACGTGCCGTGTGCGATTACACGATCGCCGGAGGCACAATGGCATTTGATATAAAAAACAAGCGTTATGACAGCTCGCTGCTCGACGCAGCAGGAGTTGACGAACGGCTCCTGCCGGAGGTCGCCTGTATGGGCGAGCGCCTCGGATATATTTTGCCCGACGTAGCCGATATGCTCGGCATATCGCGCAAGTGCGCCGTGTATCTCGGCGGACAGGATCAGAAGATCGCAGCCATCGGCGCCGGAATCGGTGAGGCAAACGTAACGGTGTCGTTCGGCACCGCCACCGCTGTGACAAAGCTTACGCGAAATCTCCCCGAAAAAACGGATTTTTCCCGTTTCCGCTTCAATGAGGAGTTCTATTCATACGAAGGTGTCGTAGCCACAAGCGGAGCGGCACTGAAATGGGCGCAGAGCGCCATATTTGCAGACCTCACATATAAAGAGCTTGACCGCCTTGCGGAAGAAGCCGGCGGCTCCGACGGAACAGTATTTGACACCGACCTCACCTGCGGCGGAACGATATCCGGAATAACGCTTAAAACCACGACCGGAAATATCGTTTACGCACTTTTCGAGGGAGTTGCAATGCGCATTGCCGAATTTGCCGCCGATATGGGCGGCTGTGACTCGCTCACGGTATTCGGCGGCGGATCGAAGAGCCGGATCTGGTGTCAGATCCTTGCCGATGTTTCTTCAAGAGAGGTGGTCGCACTGAGCACTCCCGAAACGGCTGCACTCGGTGCAGCGATCCTCGCATCCGAGAAAAATATGCCCGGTGCGTCGGCGGCACAAAAATTCCTGCCTCGCTGAGGCGGATATTCTAACAAAGAAAAAATTTTTTAAGGAGATACAGTCATGTTCAAATTCAAGCCTGCGGATTTCGTTCCGTACAAAAACGAAGAGGTGCTCGAGAGATGCCGTAACATCACCCGTGAGGAGATGACACGTCATCCCAATCCCAACTTCCGTATTCACATCGTTGATAACCCCGGCGCTATATGGATCGGCGATATGGTTGCTCGCATTCAGCGCTCCGATATACTCAACGAGAAAGTCGTAATGATCCTCCCGAATCCCTGTCCCGTCATCTACTGCTCGGTTGCGGAGATCATCAACCTCAACAACATCAACTGCCGCAACGTCTATGTATTCACCATGGACGAGTGGGCTGACAACGACGGCAATATCGCACCCGCGACTTATCAGTCCGGTTTTACATATTCGCAGCTCAAGTATTTCTACGGCTCGATCCGCGAGGATCTGAGAATGCCGCTTGACCACATCCACTATCCCACCACGGAGAACATCAATGACTATTCCAAGATGATCACCGAGTGCGGAGAGGGCGGCGCAGATATCTGTTACAGCGGTCCCGGCTGGGCAGGCCATATCGCTTTCATCGACCCCGATACCCCCGAGTTTGCTTGCTCCGGTCTTGAGGAGTTCCTCGATATGGATGCCCGCGTTGTCACGCTCAATCCGATGACTATCATGCAGAATTCGCTTCACGGCGTATTCGGCTGCTCCGGCGATATCGCTCACGTTCCTCCGAGAGCCGCAACGATCGGTCCCGCTGACGTAAAGCGCGCAAGAGCACGTATGGAGTCGCATGACCTCACCACCATGGGTCAGTTCTCAAGCTGGCAGAGAATGACGTCCCGTCTCGTCTGCTTCGGCGAGGTGACCCCGCAGGTTCCCGCATCCATCCTTCAGCTTATGGATACCGATGTGTACATGAGCGAGGATATTGCAAAGCCCTTCGGATGCTTTGAGAAGGTCGGATATTGATGACACCCGATTATCTTTCGGATTTTACCCTGTACGGCAGACTTGTACTCGCCGGAAGGATCATTGAGGACGGCGCGGTCTCGGTCGAGAACGGCATTATAAAATACTCCGGCGGCGCCGCAGGCGCACCTGCGATTGGTGAGGTAATCCGCACCGACAACATCATAGCACCCGGATTTGTTGACATACACTGCCACGCAGGCGGCGAATACTACGCCTATGAGGACCCGCAGTATGTCGCAGACTACCACCTGTCGCACGGCACGACCGGAATGCTCCTGACATTCTACCGTGATCTCGGTCACGAAAATACCGTAAGGTATATAAACGCCGTAAAAAAGATCATGCTTGCAGGCTCAAATGTGCTCGGCGTCCATCTCGAGGGACCGTATCTCAATCCCTCATACGGTGCCGCCGCAGGCTATGAGACACCGGTATGCCCCGAAAAATACCGCGAGCTTGCCGCAACCGGCGTTGTACGGCAGTGGACATTCGCCCCCGAAGTCGACGGCACGGCGGAGTTTCTGCGGTACATCGTATCACTCGGCATCGTTCCGGCGATCGGGCACTCTGCCGCATCGCCCGAGCAGGTGTATGCAGCAAACGCAGGCGGCGCGCGCATTGTCACGCACCTTTATGATGCGACAGGCACATCCGTTTCACCGACCCGTTGGGGCGGAACCATCGAAACCTCCTTCTGTTCCGCCGCTCTCCTGTGCGACGATATGTATTACGAGATCATCTGCGACAGCGCAGGGATACACGTCCGTCCTGACATGGTGCGTCTCACGGCAAAAACAGTCGGATGCGGCAGGATCATCGGTATCACCGATGCCTGCACCGGCAGTATCGACGATTCGGACGTAAACTTTGTCGGCAGCGACCTCATGGGAAGCAAGCTCACAATGGACGCCGTGGCGCGTAATTTTCTCGCGCTCGGCTTCAGTATCCCCGAAGTGTTCGCAATTACGTCGGAAAATCCCGCGACAGCGATCCGCATGAGCGACAAAGTCGGCAGCCTCAGAGAGGGCAGGCGCGGCAATGTGCTCATCGTAGATGACAAGCTGAATCTCGTGCGGATAATCAAATCCGGCGCAAACTAAATTTTACTGACAGCCGTGCTGTCAGAAAGGAAGACCGTATTATGCTTAAAATCGGTATGTCTCTTGTAGATATTTCCCCGAAAAAGGGTGTCCAGCTGACCGGATACCCCCATTGCCCCCGCCCGAACGAGGGAATTCACGATCCACTGTACGCGGCTTGTATGTTCATAGACAACGGCGAGAAGAAGGTGGCGATAGTTACCGCCGATCTGCTCCACTTCAGCAAAGAGTTCGTCCGCGAGCTGAGAGGGAAGTTTGACTTCCCGATCCTCGCTACCTGTTCTCACACGCACTGCGCTCCGCTGATCGGAGTCGTCCACGATTTTGAATATGCCGAGGGTATCAGACGCGACGACGACTACGGCCGCGAGCTTATGGAAAAGGTGACCGCGATCGTAAAGGAAGCGTCCGAAAATACTTTTGATGGCTCGATCGGTACATATGTCGGTCATTGCGGCGCAGAACAGGGAATCGGCGGAAATCGCCGTGAGCGCGGCGGTATCGCAGACCCCTCCGTAAATATTATTGCGGCAAAGGATGCCGACGGCAAGATCCGCGGCATTCTCCTCAACTACGCCCTCCATCCGACCTATCTGCACGCAGAGAATGTTCTCGTGACCGCAGATTACCCCGGATACATCCGCCGCTACTTCGGCTTCGCGTGCCCCGACGCAATATTCATGTTCGCTCAGGGAACCTCCGGCAACCAGAGCTCGCGCTACCACCGCGTAGGACAGAATTTTGAAGAATCCTGCCGCGCCGGCACGACTATCGCGGTCGAGATCTTCCATTGCCTTGACAAGATCGACTTCAAGGATTCGATCGACATTGATTATAAGTCCATCGAAATCGACCTGCCGCGCAAGGAATATCCGCCCCGTGAGGAGGCTCATGCGGCAATGATCAAGGCGCAGGAGCGCTTTGAATCGCTGAAAAATGCGGACTACATCACCATGCGCAATGCCGAGCTTGATATGTTCGGTGCAGAGGATATATACTACCTCTCCGTCGAGGCAGACGGTGGGTATGTCGATCCCGATCTCCCGTGCGAAATCCAGAAGCTCGTGCTCGGCGATACCGCAATCCTCGGCACGCAGGGCGAGCTGTTTGTTGAATACGGACTTGCTATCAAGAAAGCATCAAAATATGAAAAGACCTTCGTGTTCGAGCTGTCCACGGCAGCTCTGCCCGGCTATATTTACACGCCCGACGCTGTAAACGACGGCGGCTACGAGGTCGGCAACTCCACATTCACGCCCGACGCAGGCGCGGCTATCGTCAGCGCCGCTACCGAACTGCTCAACAACTGACAATTCGCGGGAGGCTGTACATCTCTGTATAGCCTCCTGTGGTTTTGTTTATGCGGACTTTTAACTCTGAAAGGATCTCTACAAAATGAATGTTCTCGATATGTTCAAGCTTGACGGCAAGGTCGCTCTCGTAACCGGCGGCGCAGGCAATTACGGCCGTCAGATGACGTCAGCCCTCGCCGAAGCCGGCGCAACAGTCGTTACGGCATCGCGCCACATTGACGCAAACGAAAAATATGCAGCCTCGCTGCGTGAAGCGGGCTACTCCGTATACGCCGACGAATACGATCAAAAGGACGAACAGTCGATCCGCGCGCTCCTTGCGCGTATGGTCGAGAAGTTCGGTCACGTCGATATTCTCGTAAACAACTCTGTCCTCCGCTGCATGAAGAACTACTCCGACCCCGCCGAAGTATTCGCCGAAAGCCTTGCAGTAAACGCGACCGGACTGTTTCTTATAACACGCGCGTTCGGCGATCATATGGCAGAAAACGGCCACGGCAGTATCATCAACATCGGCTCATATATGGGTGATCTCGGATGCAACGACACCCTTTACGAGGCCTGCCCCGCAATTACCAGCGCCAACGCTCCGGACTACTATATGCACAAGGGCGGAATGCATAACTTCACCCGTTTCACCGCTTCGTACTACGGCCACAAAGGCGTCAGATGCAATTGTCTCTCGCTCGGCGGCCTGTTCAACAATCAGCCGGAGAGCTTCCTCGAGAATTACGAGAAAGCGACGTTCCTGAGACGTATGGCAAACGACTCCGACATCAAGGGAATCATCGTCTATCTCGCATCGGACGCATCGCTCTATACGACCGGCACGGTCATTCCGGTTGACGGCGGATACAGCGCAAAATAACCCCAAAGAAAGGATATATTCACATGAACATGAGAAAGAGCCGTGTGCTCAGACAAATGCGCGACGGTAAGGTCGCAACCTGTGTCAAGCTGAATCTTGCCGATCTGCGCAACGCAGAGATCGCCGCTATGTGCGGATTTGACTGCATATGGATCGACATGGAGCACGTCCCGTCAGACTACTCGTACATTGAAAACGCGGTGAGAGCAGCGAAGGTCTACGACTGCGACACACTCACCCGCGTATCCAAAGGATCGTACAGCGATCTTGTCCGCCCGCTCGAGGGTGACTCCACCGGAATCATGGTGCCGCACCTTATGAGCCTTGAGGAAGCAAAGAAGATCATCTACTATACAAAGTTCCACCCGATCGGCCGCCGTCCCCTCGACGGTGGAAATGCCGACGGAAAATACTGTCTCGTTGATGCACTCGACTATATCCGCGAGGCAAATGAGGAGAGATTCACCGTCGTGCAGATAGAGGATCCGGAACCGCTTGCCGAGCTTGAGGAGATATGCGCTCTCCCCGGCATTAACATGATCTTCTTCGGTCCCGCCGATTTCAGCCAGGGACTCGGCACGCCGTGCGATTTCTCGAACCCCGAGATCGACCGCACGCGCCGCCTCGTAGCCGCAACCGCAAGAAAGCACGGCAAATTCTCCGGCACGGTCGGCGGACCCGGCAACTTTGATTCTCTTGTAGAAATGGGTTATACATTCATCAGCGTCGGCGCCGACGTTGTCGCGCTCTGGCAATACTACCAAGACCTTGTTTCAAAGGTATCGGGCAGGGACGTTGCCGCGCCCGAATCGCTTAGCTGATCGGAGGTCGTCATGAAATACACAACTGTCAGCGGAAAACGCCTGTCGTCAATGTCTCTCGGCACCGTGCAGCTCGGTATGAACTACGGCATCGCGAACAACGCAGGAAAGCCTGATGAGGCAAAGAGCCACGCGATACTGCGCGCTGCGCTTGAGGGCGGAGTTACCTCGATCGATACGGCACGCGTGTACGGAAATTCCGAGGAAGTTATCGGAAACTTTTTCAAAACATATGACGGAGAGCTGCCGTTTATCACAACAAAGCTTCCGAAGCTTGAAGGTGACAGCGACGCCGAGCTTGAAAAATACGTTATCACTTCGATCGAATCCTCGCTTGAACGACTGTCCGTGAAACGCGTCAATGCGGTCATGCTTCACGTTGCGGGAGATCTCTTCGCTCGCGGAGCGGCGGGCGCCCGCGCCATGAATTCGATCGTCCGTCACGGCTACGCCGATGTTGTCGGTGCATCGATCTACACTGCCGATGAAGCCGAAGAAATGATGAAGTACCCCGAATTCACGGTAACACAGCTCCCGATGAGCATATTCGATCAAAGGCTGATCGCTTCCGGTATCGCCGCGAAGCTCAAGGAGCGCGGATACACGGTGTTTGTGCGCAGCGTCTTTCTTCAGGGGCTTTTCTTCCTTGATCCCGACAAGCTTGACGACCCGATCCTCACAGAGCACGCCGTACCGAAGATACGGCTTCTCCGCGAGATCGCAGCATCCGAAGGCATGACGGTAGCCGAGCTTGCCATCGCCTTCATGCGTGATACCGTCGGCGTAACGAGCCTCGTCCTCGGCGCCGATACCCCCGATCAGGTGCGCGAGAACATCGGATACTTTGATGCACCGGAGATCTCTCCTGCAGCAATGAAGCGTCTGCACGATGAGTTTGCCGCCGTCAATATTCCCGAAATAATGAAGGTTCTTTCGCGCCCGAAAAAATAATCAGACTGGAGATTTGTAAAATGAGTTTTCCTCTTGGTGATAAAGAGCTGAGAATCGGTATTCTCGGTATGACCGAGGGCAACGGTCATCCGTACTCATGGAGTGCAATGTTTAACGGCTACGACTGGGAATATATGAAGGATTGCCCGTTCCCGGTCATCCCCGATTATCTTTCAAAACAGCCGCCGCACACATTCGGAATCCCAGGAGCTGCCATCACGTGCATCTGCTGCACCGGATTTGCCGAGCGCGACGAGGCAGAGCGCATCGCGCGGGCGGCAAAGATACCCGAGGTTCTTGCCGATCCGCGTGATATGATCGGCAAGGTTGACGCGGTGATCGTCGCAACCGACGTAGGCGATGAGCACGTCGAACGCTGCCGTCCGTTTATCGAAGTCGGTATTCCGATGTTCATTGACAAGCCTCTCATAAACAATGAAGATGATCTGCGCACATTTGTAAACTGGAGACAGAACGGCGCACACTTCATCACATCGTCCTCCATGCGCTACTGCAAGGAATATGAGCCGTTCTATGCTAATCACTATGAGCTTGGCGAGCTTATGTACATCTGCTCACCTATGGCTAAAAAGTACGAGACCTACGGCATCCACGCGCTTGAGTCCATGTACCCGCTCCTCGGCGAGGGATTCGAGTCGGTGCAAAATACCGGAACCTATGAACGCACGGTCGTTCACATAAAGCACAAGAGCGGCTGCAATGTCAATATAATCCAGGGTATCGGCATGGCGGGCGCCGGAATGCTCGTCATCGGCTCAAAAGGCTCACGCTACCTCACGTGCGGTGATTCGTACTACGCATTCAAGAAGCAGCTTGACCTCTTTGTTCATTGGCTGCGCACAGGCGAGGAGCCGTTCCCGTTCGCACAGTCGGTCGAGCTTATGAAAATGATCGTCGCCGGCATCCGAAGCAGGGAAGAGAGCGGACGAGTAGTCCGTCTTGATGAGATCGACGTTTATGACAAAGACTTATAAGCATAAAAAGGGTGTGATTCCTTGTAGGAATCACACCCTTTTTCGGCATATGGCATATTCTATTCTTCGCTTGCCGCATCCATGGCAAACTCATTCTCAACCTTTTCTTCCTCAGTCTCATGAGTCTCATGCTCGGCACAACAGCAGTTCAGATCGGAAAAGCTGGTCGTGTTTGTGTGCGGGATCACCTGCCACGTCACATTCTTCTGGAACAGCGCAACAAGTTCTGCGGGCACCGAGATCACAAGGAACAGAGGCCACAGAAGAACGGACAGAAGCTTTATTGGGAAGCTCACGTGCTTGATACGGTCACGCTCTATGACATAAATGATGCATGAAGCAATTATCATCATCACATATGCGATAGCGTAAAATCCGAGGTTTTTCACAATTATAGTTTTGATCGCAGTGCTGATCTTCACGCCGAAAAACGGAGAGAACAGAACGGCAAAGATCTCAAGCAGAATAAGCGAGGTGGTAATAACGCACATCGGCGTTATGTTTATCATGATGTCGTAAACAGAGCCTTTGTTCACCGGAACGCCGTCCTTCTTCGGCGAAAAAAGCTCACGGAACATATCGGTAAATCTTGAGAAGCAGACGAGCAGATGTCCCTTTGACCATCTGACACGCTGACGCCACATTACACGGAGAGAAGTGGGCTGCTCGTCGTAAAAAACAGCGTCGTCGCAGAACTCGATTTTCTCGCCGAGAAGGATCCGGTCTGCGGTAAACTCCCAGTCCTCCGTCAGCGTGACGTATTTCCAACCCTCTTTAACGACGCTCGCCGGAATAACATATCCGGTTCCTTGCACGCGGGTGGAGCAGCCGAGAGCGGTTCTTCCTCTTGACTCAAACCGACAGCCGTATACGAAATACAGCCCGTAGCAAGCGGAGATCAGATTTTCACCGAAATTCTTTGAGTTGCGGAACGAGGTTATGACGTTCTTTCTGCCGCAGGCGACAAACGCGTCATTCATCTTGCTGAAATAGTTTACGTCGAGAACGTTATCGGCATTGAACAGAAAAAAGCCGTCAAAGCTCTCAATACCGTAATCCCGTTTGATCATCTTGAACAGATATCGGAACGCATATCCCATCGTGCATTCTTCAGGATTGTTGTATTCATACACTACCGCGCCGTGTGCACGCGCTATCTCGGCAGTCTTGTCGGTGCAGTTGTGAGCGATAACAAAAATTTCAAGCTTATCCTGGGGGTATTTATTTCTCTTGACGCTGTCTATAAGGTTTCCAACCACAAATTCTTCGTTTCGTGCCGGTATAATAATTCCGTATCTGAGCTTTGTGTCCGTCTCGGGATATGTTTTTTTGCGAAACAATCCTACAATGGCAAAAAAAATAAAGTGTATACAGCAAAGCGTTAAAATCGCAAATAATACTGATGTTACGGTATATACCGTATTTATGTAACTCATTAAAAATTTCCTCCATTGAGCTGCACCTGCCCATATACAAACATTATTCGGGGCTGTATAGCCAAGCTCAATTTTCAAAAATAACCTGTAAAGGTTTTGTTTTGTTCTGTTTTCCGCAACAAGCGTATAGTACCCACAGTTTACGATACGCAATTGAATTACATTATACCACGTTTTTATGACTTTTTCCAGCACTAATTAAAAATTAGATGATACAAATTTCACAATCTAATATGTGAGTTTTCACAAATAATTGTGCAAATAACAACAAAACGCCGAAAATCGACATTGATTCGTCAATTCTCGGCGTTTTACCTTGCTGTTTATTACTTATTTGCCGCGTCCTTATCGTTTTCTCTTATAGCGGCACGTCTGATCTTTCCGTTGAATGTTTTGGGAAGCTCCGCAACGTATTCGACAATTCTCGGATACTTGTACGGTGCGGTGTTCACCTTAACGTAGTTCTGAAGCTCATGGGTAAGCTCGTCCGACGGCGTATACCCATCGCGCAGGACGATGGTCGCCTTTACGCTGAATCCGCGGATCGGATCGGGAACACCGGTGACGGCAGTCTCAAGAACAGCAGGGTGCTCAAGCAGAACGCTCTCGATCTCAAACGGACCGATGCGGTAACCGGACGACTTGATAACATCGTCGTTACGTCCGACATAGCGGAAGAATCCAAGCTCATCGCGATACGCAGTATCGCCGGTATGGTAGTAACCGCCGCGATATGCGTGATCGGTCTCCTCGTCGCTCCAGTTGTACTGGTCGATAAGGCCGCACGGGCGATTGTCGCGCGTCGCCTTTATACATATCTCACCGGTGTCGCCTCGTGTGCAGTGCTCACCGGCGTCATTTATAATATGGACATCGTAGCCGGGAGTGGGAAGTCCGATAGCACCCGGGCGCGGCTCCATCCACGGATACAGCGTTGAAATGCACACCGTAGTCTCAGTCTGACCGAATCCCTCGTAGATCTTGTGACCGGTTATCTCGAGCCACTTGTTGTATATGTCGGGATTGAGCGCCTCGCCTGCCGTGCAGCAATGCGTGATTGAGGAGAGGTCATACTTCGCGACATCCTCAAGCAGCATCAGACGATACATGGTCGGCGGAACGCAGAATGTCGTAACACGCTCGCGTTCAAGCACGGAGAGAACATTCTTCGCAGAGAAGCGATCGAAATCGTACACAAGCACAGCAGACTCGCCGAACCACTGACCGTAAAGCTTGCCCCAGATCGACTTGAGCCAGCCCGTATCGGAAATAGTGAAGTGCAGTCCGCCGTCAACTACCCTGTGCCAATAAACACCGGTCATGATGTGCCCGAGTGGGTAGCGGAAATCGTGTGTGATGATTTTCGGATAACCCGTCGTGCCGGATGAAAATGCCATAAGCATAATGTCGCGGGCACCGACTGCGGCATCGCCCGTCGGGCGTTCCCACTCGTCGGAGGCAGCCTCAAACCCTGCCTCAAAATCGACCCATCCCGGAACGTTCTTGTGACCGATGACGCAGCGCGTCTCAACAGTTTCGTACCGATTGAGTCCCTCGTCAAAATGAGTCGTCGCATCGCCGAAATCGGTTACGACAGCACACTTGATCTTGCCCGCGTTGCAGCGGTAGATGTAGTCCTTTGCCGTAAGCATATCGGTAGCCTGAACCGCAATCGCGCCGATCTTATGGAGTCCCATAAGGCAGAACCAGAAATAGTAGCTGCGGCGCAGGACAAGGAGCACGGTATCGCCTTTCTTTATACCGAGCTGCGTGAAATAATTTGCAGCCTTGTTTGACATTCTCGCCATATCGGCAAATGTGAACGTGCGTCTCTCGAAATCATTTGAAAGCCACACCATAGCACACTTGTCGGGCTTCTCGCGTCCAAGCACGTCGAGAACGTCATAGGCAAAGTTGAAGTCATCATTATATGTTATTTTATAGTCACGGCAGAGCTCCTCATATGACGAAAAGCTGTCACGCGATCTGCCGTTTGTGAATTTCTCGTATATTGGCATGGTATACCTCCGCTCATTTTACTACAACTGCAATAAATTCCGCTTCGCCGTCGCTGATCGCTTTTTCGGCGTGCGGGTGACTTGCATCGAAGTAGACACAGTCACCGGGGTCAAGCTCATACGAAATATCGTCAATATAGAATCTGAGCTTTCCGGAAAGGAGGTAGTTCATCTCCTGTCCCTCGTGAGCATGGAGGACAGGCGCCTTATCGGTCGGAGCGACCTTTACTCTGAACGGCTCAGCCTTCTTGTTGCGGAACGTAAACGCCAGATGCTCATAATCGTATGCCTTGTTGCGGTTGATAGAGTATCCGCAGCCTTTCTTTACGACGGTACATACCGAAAGCTTCGGTGAATCGCCGCTCATCAGATCGAGCACATCGACGCCGAGTATCTGCGCCGCATTATAGAGAAAGCTGAACGAAAAATCAAGCTCGCCGCGCTCATACGCAGTGTATTCGTCAACGGTAACACCGAGCTTTGATGCCATGTCCTCAACCGGCACCTCGCAAATATCGCGGAGCGCCGCAAGCCGCATTCCGATCTCCTGAAGTTGCTTATTCATGTGTGTCCTCCTGTCTTTCAGTTATATTTCATTCCTGCGTCAACTGCCGCAAGATTTACGTCAAGCATATTTGCCTTTTTGGCAGGAACTACCTTTGCCATCGCCTTCGGAATCATATCCTCCGGCATGATCCCGGTGTGAGCAATTAGGTGTCCGACCATTATCATATTTGCAAGACCGCCCATATTCATGTCGGACGCCATCTTCGTCGCAGGAATACGGAACACCTCAACATCGTCACGAACGACCTCGCGCTCGATCAGGGAAGAATCAAGGAATATTTTGCCGCCCGGCACTACCTTGTCCTCGTAGCGGTCGAGAGAGGGAAGATTCATCGCAACAAGTATGTCGGGATTGTCGATAATAGGGGAACCGACCGGCGTATCGCTCAGAATAACACTGCAGCTTGCCGTGCCGCCGCGCATCTCGGGGCCGTAGGAGGGAAGCCAGCACACCTGACTGTCGGAAAGAAGTCCGTAATACGCAAGGAATTTGCCGGAGAAAAGGATGCCCTGACCACCGAATCCGGCAAACAAGATCTTTGTCGTTTTCATTATTTCGCCGCCTCCTCTGCGTATTTGTCCTTGTACACGCCGAGCGGATAGTACGGGATCATCTTTTCGTCCACCCACTTCAGCGCATCTACCGGAGATTTGCCCCAGTTGGTCGGGCAGGTCGAGATAACCTCGACAAACGAAAATCCTTTGCCCTCGACCTGATTTTTGAACGCTTTCAGGATCGCTTTTTTCGCATTTCTCACGTTCTTTACATTGTTGACTGCGACCCGCTCAACATAGCTTGCGCCGTCAACGGTCGCAAGCATTTCGCAAACCTTTACCGGATAACCGACAGTATCGGTGTCACGTCCGTAAGGCGATGTTTGAGTGACCTGTCCGGGAATAGTCGTCGGCGCCATCTGACCGCCGGTCATTCCGTAGATCGCGTTGTTCACGAAGATCACCGTGATATTCTCGCCGCGTGCGGCGGAATGTACGGTCTCGGCAGTACCGATCGCCGCAAGGTCGCCGTCGCCCTGATATGTAAATACGATATTGTCGGGGAGCGCACGCTTTACACCGGTCGCAACGGCGGGAGCGCGTCCGTGAGCCGCCTGAACCATATCAAAATTAAAGAAATTATAAGCCATAACGGAGCATCCGACAGGCGCAATGCCGACAGTTCTGCCCTCGATCCCAAGCTCGTCGATCGCCTCGGCTACAAGACGGTGAATAATGCCGTGCGTACATCCGGGGCAGTAGCTCAGCGTTACGTCAGCAAGGGAATGCGGTCTTTCAAATACAGTTGCCATTAGTCCATACCTCCGTTCTTGTCAGCCTCTCTGAGGGATGCGAGAATATCCTCGACAGACGGGATCATACCGCCGACGCGGTTGCACAGATAAACCGGACGTCTGCACTCCGACGACAGACGAACATCCTCGATCATCTGACCCATCGACAGTTCGACAGAAATGAATGACTTCACGCGGTCTGCGGCAGCGCGTATCGGCTTTTTCGGGAACGGCCAGAGAGTTATCGGACGTATCATCCCGGCGCGGATACCCTCGGCACGTGCAGCCGCTATCGCATTCTTGGAGACGCGGGCAGCTACGCCGAATGCAACGATGCAGATCTCCGCGTCGTCTATCATGTACTCCTCATACAGAGTCTCCGTCTCCTCAATGGTCTTGTACCGCTCGAATCTCTTGAAGTTCTCCGCCTCAAGATCCTCAGGCTTCAGCCACAGGGAGTTTACAACGTTGTGCGTGCGCTCCATCTTAGTACCGGTGACCGCCCACGGCTTGTCGTATTTCTTGACCTCACCTATATCAAGGCTCGCAGGCTCCATCATCTGACCCATAGTGCCGTCGGCGAGGATCATTGATGTCATGCGGTATTTGTCCGCAAGATCAAAGCCCTTGACAGTCAGATCGACCATCTCCTGAACGGAATCGGGAGCAAAAACGATCATGTGAAAATCGCCGTGACCGCCCGCGCGGGTGGCAAGGAAATAATCGGACTGAGACGGCTGAATTCCGCCGAGACCGGGACCGCCGCGCTGGACGTTTACAACAAGCGCCGGCAGATCACATCCGGCAAGGTAAGACAGTCCCTCGCTTTTCAGTGCGATTCCGGGGCTTGAGCTGGACGTCATAACTCGCGTTCCGGCAGAGGAGACACCGATGACCATGTTGATCGCAGCGATCTCGCTCTCCGCTTGCAGAAACACGCCGCCGATCTTCGGCATTTTTCTTGCCATATATGCTGCCACCTCAGTCTGAGGCGTGATCGGGTAACCGAAATAGTGGTGACATCCGCAAAGTATTGCTGCCTCAGCCAAAGCCTCGTTACCCTTCATAAGTACCTTTTCCGACATGATAATCCCTCCCTCTTTATTTCTCGACTACGATTGCACAGTCGGGACACATCGTCGCGCAGAACGCGCACCCGATACATTTCGACTCATCTGTGATGTCGGCAGGATGATATCCCTTTGAATTTATCTCATCAAGACATTGCTCGACAAGATTCTTGGGACAGGCGTCAACGCAAAGGCCGCAGCCCTTACATTTTTCTTTGTCAAAAATTGCTCTTGCCATTTTCCAAACCTCTCTTTATGTAGTAGGTCATCAGTTGACCATGCTGTTAAAGCTCTGTGCCACGTATATTTTTATCGGAAACGCATTCGCGACGTGCACACTGTCCGACAGATCCTCTCTTACCGCAGTAAACACGATAGGCAGTCCGGATATCTCGGACAAGCGTTTCATATAATCCGCCGCTCCGTCGATATGATTCCTCTCGGTCAGCTCGCCGAGATTCGGATTTGCGGCGATCCCCGTGAAAGGGAGTGACGCAGCATCCTCGATCTCGCGCATATATTCAAAAGCTGAATCGGGATCGCGTGTAAGCGGTCTGTACGGATTTGCAACGAAAAACATATCGTATCCGCAATGCTTCAGCGGCTCGGCGAAGCGGCCGAGTGCCAATGCTCCGCGATCGTCGCCGCCGACGTCGATCACCGAATACAGCTTCTCGTCATCCACGATCGAATATGCAGCGGGAGGGAAGGCGGGTGCATCAAGGTTCGTCCCCGCAAAATCGGAGACGATCAGCCTGACGCCGCGCTCGGTGAGGACAGGCGCGCTGTCCTTCGTCCGGAAATACGGATTAACAATGTCAAGATCCGCTATCGCCACACGCTCATGCTCATCGCGCAGCCGCAGAGCAAAGTTTACTGCAATATTCGTTTTTCCCGACCCGTAGTGTCCGGCAAAAACCGTTATTCGCCGTGCCATTACAGTACAACTGTCCACGAAAGCTCATCGGGAAGCTTGCCCCACTGAATACCGGTAACGGTGTCGTAAAGCTTTTGGCTCACCTCGCCGATGCCGCCGTCAACGATAGTCATAACGTTGTCCTTGTAGCGCAGCTTGCCGACAGGAGAAATGACCGCAGCGGTACCGGTGCCGAATACTTCCTCAAGCTTTCCGGATGCCTGAGCATCAAGAAGCTCGTCAACGGAAATACGTCTTTCCTCAACCGGCATTCCCCAATGACGGCAAATATTCAGCACAGAATCGCGGGTAATTCCCGGAAGAATGCTGCCGTTGAGCATAGGAGTCGTAATTACGCCGTCGATCTTGAAGAAGATGTTCATTGCGCCGACTTCCTCGATATACTTGCGCTCAACTCCGTCAAGCCACAGCACCTGAGAATATCCGTCAACGTGCGCTTTTTCCTGTGCAGCAAGGCTTGCCGCATAGTTTCCGCCGGTCTTTGCAAATCCGATACCGCCGCGCACCGCACGGACATAGTCGTCCTCGATCCAGATGCCGACGGGAGCAAGTCCGCTCTCATAGTAAGCTCCGCTCGGCGAAAGAATGATTATAAACAGATAGTGCTTCGACGGAGCAACGCCGAGGAACTCATCAGTCGCGATAATAAACGGGCGAATATAAAGGGAAGTGCCTTCGGCTTTCGGAACCCAATCGGCATCGACACGAACGATCTCGCTTACCGCCTGCACAAAATCCTCCTCCGGCACCTCGGGAATACATAGGCGGCGGTTGGAGTTATTGGCACGCTTCGCGTTCATATCGGGACGGAAAAGTCTGATCTTTCCGTCAACACCGTAGTATGCCTTCATGCCCTCAAACATTTCCTGACCGTAGTGGAACACCATAGCGGAGGGATCAAGTGATATTCTGCTGTACGGCACGATCCTCGCGTCATGCCAGCCCTCTCCCTCGGTGTAATCCATAACAAACATATGATCGGTAAAGATCTTACCGAAGCCGAGGTTGTTCTCGTCGGGTTTTGCCTTCGGAGCGGTCGTTTTCGTCACTTTGATGTTAAGCATAGCTTTGTCTCCTTTATATTTATATTCAAATATTATTTCTTTTTCGGGTCGGTAAGACCGTATTTCTCGATCGCCGCCTCGCGCATCTTGTATTTGAGGATCTTCTTCGCACCGTTCATCGGGAAAGAGTCCACAAATTCAACATATCTCGGAACCTTGTGGCGAGCCATGTTCGCACGAACGAAATCCTTCACCTCATCTTCAGTCATCGTCTCGCCGTCCTTGAGGATTATTGAAGCCATGATCTCTTCGCCGTAGCGCTCATCGGGAACACCGATGACCTGAACGTCCTTGACCTTCGGCGACGTGAAGAGGAACTCCTCAATCTCGCGCGGATATATGTTCTCGCCGCCGCGGATGATCATATCCTTCAGCCGTCCGGTAATTTTGTAATTCCCCTCGGGGGTGCGGCAGGCAAGATCGCCCGTGTGAAGCCATCCGTCCGCGTCGATCGCAGCCGCAGTAGCCGACGGCATCTTGTAGTAGCCCTTCATAACGTTGTAGCCGCGTGCGACAAATTCGCCCGTCTCGCCGTCCGGCAGAACAGCGCCCGTTTCGGGATCAACTATCCGGCACTCGACGCCCGGCAGTGCCGGACCGACCGTCCCGACGCGCACATCGAGCGTATCCTCGTAGCGTCCCATAGTACATCCGGGTGATGCCTCCGTCTGTCCGTAAACGCTCGTGATCTCGCGCATACCCATCTTCTCGGCAGCCTCGCGCATCAGCTCGGCAGGGCAGTTCGAGCCTGCCATAATTCCCGTGCGAATGTGTGAGAAATCGGTTTTTGCGAAATCCTCGTGTCTGAGCATCGCAATGTACATTGTAGGAACGCCGTGGAAGCAGGTGATCTTCTCCTGATTTATGCAGGCAAGAGAAGATTTCGGCGAGAAGTACGGCAGCGGCATGATCGTCGCTCCGTGGGTCATAGCCGCGGTCATGGCAAGAACCATTCCGAAGCAGTGGAACATAGGCACCTGTATCATCATGCGATCAGCCGTGGAAAGATCCATACGGTCGCCGATGCACTTACCGTCGTTGACAACGCTGCGGTGGGTGAGCATAACGCCCTTCGGAAAACCGGTCGTACCTGAAGTATACTGCATATTGCAGACAAAGTCAATATCTACGGCGGAAGCACGTCTGTAAACCTCCTCGAGCGGAACGCGAACCGCCATATCCACGGCACTCTCCCACGGGAGCGCACCCTTCAGCTTGAAACCGATCGTAATGATATTGCGCAGAAACGGGAAACGGCGGCAGTGCAGAGGCTTTCCGGGAACAGCGCCCTTCAGCTCGGGGCACAGCTCCTCTATGATCGCGGAATAGTCGGAATCCCTGTTTCCCTTGACCATGATAAGCGTATGGGTGTCAGACTGCTTCAAGAGGTACTCCGCCTCATGGATCTTGTAGTCGGTATTTACGGTAACAAGTACCGCACCGATCTTTGTCGTCGCCCAGAACGCAATGTACCACTGCGGCACATTTGTCGCCCAGACAGCGACGTGATCACCTGTCTTTACGCCGAGCGCGATCAGCGAACGAGCGAACGTGTCAACATCATCCCGGAACTCGGAATATGTGCGGGTGTAGTCAAGTGTGGTATAGCGGATCGCTCGCTGATCGGGGAATGTGTCCGCCATTGTATCGAGAACTTCGGAGAACGTTTTGTCGATCAGCTCGTCGTGACGCCAAATATATTTTCCGGTGTGACTGCGGTTCTCGAAAAATCCGGAATCCTTCTTTTTCTGCGGCATTATGCTGCGCATGAAGTTGGCGTACTGCGGGAATATGATCTCAGCCTCGCCAAGCTCACCGAAATCCGCAGGATCACACACTGCGGCAAGGTACCCGTCATAGCTGACGGAGCGCAGTGCGTCCATGATCTCGCCGAACGGCAGCTCGCCCTCTCCGACAAGCGCAGGAACAACGGCATCGTCTTCACGTGTGAAATCGCACACATGAACATACTCGATGTACGCACCGAGATTATGAACAGTGGTCTCCGCGCTCTCGCCCGCAATGATCGTGTCCTTCGGAGACCACAGCACCGCAAGACTGTCATTTGCAAATACATTCAGCGTGTCGCGCAGATACGACGTATCCGCAAAAACGCCCGTACTCTCCACAAGAAGCGTAACACCTGCGCTGACGGCTGTGTCAAGCACGCGTCCGATGTGGTCGATCACGCTCTCGCGGACAGCGTCGGGATCGCATCCGCCCTCTGCCGTAAGTCTAACATATTGGCATCCCGACTTCTTCGCTATATCAATCGCAGACAGTATCGCGTCGGTGTCGGCATCAACGTTCTCCGACGATGAAATGTCGCAGTCTGCACCGATAACCGATACCGCAATATCTCTTGAGCCGAGCGTTGCGGAGGTCTGCCCGATCCGCGATGCGGCAAGCGCCTCGCCGGCTCTTCCGTAAACACCGCCGGCTCGGTCTATTTCAATTCCTTCAAAGCTTTGGTCTATCGCCTCTCCAATGAAATTCTCAAAGGAGATGCCGCCCCATCCGCAGGTGGAAATTGCAATTTTCATAATATCTTACCCCCTCGGCGATCAGTCCTGATGTTCTTCGTAAACGATCTTGTTCAGAGCCGACACATATGCCGCGATACTCGCGCCGACTATGTCGGTCGAAATTCCTCTCCCGGAATAGAGCTTACCCTGTGAGCGGAGTTTCACGAGCGCATCGCCGACAGCCTCGCGTCCTTCCGTTACCGACTCGATCTGGAAATCGTCAAGCTCATAGTGATGACCGATGACCTGTTCAATTGCATGAAATGCAGCGTCGATCGGACCGTCGCCCACTGAGACGCCCGAAACAGTGCGCTCTCCCTTTTTCAGCACTATATTTGCGGTCGATGTAATAATGTTGCCGCTGTTTATCACGTATGACTCAAGCGCGTATGTCTGAGGCACCTGCATTGCAGCGCTCGCGATTATCGCCTCAAGCTCACGCTTGCCGACCTTCTTTTTGGAAGCGACGGTTGAGAACAGCTCATACACTCCCGCGAGATCGGCGTCGGAGAGGTCATATCCGATTGATTCGGCTGCCGCCCTCACTGCTGCAATATCCGATCTGACGTCAAGGAGGATCGTCGTCTCCTCGCTGGATTCAAAGCGCTCGCGTCCGCGTCCTTCATTCCATATAGACGCGATATTCGCGGAGATCTGACGCAGGGAAGTCGTGCTGACCGATATCTCGGCACCGAGTGTGTCGGAGCGTCCCGAAATGGCATATGAAATATCCTTCAGAGAGGGAAGTCCCTCGCCCGACGCAGAGGTCTTTATAACCGTACATCCGCCGCGTATCGCCTCCATTGCGCACGCAATCGCCATGCCCATGCTGTCAGAGCACTCGGCACCGACGGCAGCATCTCCAACAGAGGGACGCACAGACTCTATCAGCTCCGCGAACTCCCACGGGAGCATTACTCCCGCACTGTCGCAAAGAGTCACGGACGATGCTCCTGCGCTGACCGCCGCGCCAAGCGCACGTGCGAGAAATGCAGGATCGCTTCTTGTAGCATCAACTGCGGAAAACTCCACGTCATCACAAACCGCAGAAGCTGCACCGACAAGCTCGTTTATCTTATCGATCATCGCGTCCGGCTTTTTTTGATACATATATTCCATCTGCACCGCGGAAACGGGTAGAGTAACGCATATCTTTTTCTTCTTCGCAAGACGGAGCGTATCCCAAATTTTCTGAATTGATTCCGTATCGCTGTCAGCTGCCACGGAGATCGTTGCATTCTTAACTGCCGCCGCCACGGTCTTAAGGATAAGAATATCAGCCTTGTTGTCGCGCAGGCGACCCATTTCGATCACGTCAACACCGGCACGGTCAAGAAGCTTCGCGGTTTCGACTACGGACTTAAAGCCGTAGGAATATCCGCCGCCCGACGATGATTTGTCGGATCTGAGCCGGAGAGTTGCATCGGAAACTGTAATTTTGTTCATTTCGTCA
>CAKSDP010000001.1 GCA_934446065.1 uncultured Eubacteriales bacterium | reverse complement strand
GCTTAACTGGACCTCTCCCAAGGCTACTCTCGATAATTTTTTGAAGCACTGTGTAACATATCATTGACAAACCAACAAATCCGGCTATTTGAGCATCCGAAAATCGAAAATAATCCCCCGAATTTTGTCTCAGATTTTCGGAATCGGCGAAATGCGCAGTTTTTTCATGGTCATTGTGTTCAATTGCGACAGATTGCACATCGGCGTTTTCTTGTCAATTAGTTGTCAGCTCGCAGACAGACAATTCTACATTGTATAAAACTCCGTTTTTTCTACTCCGAAAAATACTTTATCATATCCCACGGTGTTATCATGCCCATCAGAACGCCTGTCGGCTTGCCGGAATCCGTGACAAAAAGCGCCGCGGTCCGAGGTTCGGCGGGACCGACTACGCTGAATTTTTCTTTCAGGCGGCTGTACGGCGCGTCCGGCATGACAAAGCCGAACCGCTCAGTCGAATGATTCCTCGGGAGCAGGAATTCCGCGAAATCTCCGACGGACATATTAGACGAAAGCGCGTCCCCGCCGTATTTTCTGAAATACGAAAACACGCTCCCGACGCTGAATATACCCCACAGAGCGTCTCCGTCGAGTACCGGCACGTGGGAATATCCGCGCGTCTCCATCACCGCCATCACCTCCGTCGCAGAATCGGTGAGTGCGCAGACGGTCAGCCTTTTTCTCGGCATTGCAATGCTCATCGCGATCGGAGGATGCTGCGCCTCGTACAGGATACCGCGCATAACGTCGATCACGGAATCCGACGGCTCGAACATCGGCTCGCCACCGAGAGTTGCGTGGTGCGACAGCATATTCCGCATCTCGCGGAAGGCGTTAAGCTCCTCACGCCACTTCTTTCCGTCGTCATCGGTAGAATATTTCATTATCACGCTTCCGCCGTACTTCCCCGTTTTGGAATAGCGCGCGGTCAGCGTCTCCTCAAGATTCTTGTACAGCTCAAGAAAAATATCAGAATTACTCATTTTTCCTCCGATATGTTGATTTTTCGCAATTGAATATTAAAAAATTATATGTTCCGTGGTTTGTATTGAAAAACAGCCGATCTTCGGCGAATCTCTGTCGAATTTTGTCGAAATATGCACCGCCGCAATATCTGTATTATATAATATACAAAAAATCCGCGGCAATATTTCGCACAAATGCGCCGTATATCGAACATTTTACGAAAATTTTACGGATATATTTGTAAAATTATCATTCTCTTAATGTAAAAGAATGCAGAATGTGGTAAAATGGATGCAAATTTTTTTCGGAGGTTATTTACCGTGAACGACCTAAACAGTGATTCTGCACTACCTCAATTAACTCTGCGCCGTGAAAGCGCATACACCTGCGACAGCATGATCGAATACACGCTCATGCAAAGCGGTGACGAATTTTCAATCGAAATATCGCTTGAAGAGAATGACATTGTGACAGTCGAGCGCCTGTACTCGATCGCCGACTGCGCCGACGACGCGCTACGTATGTTTGAGATGATCGCGCTCGGCTCGGTTCCGCCGCACTGTGCTGCGGAAGTGATCGAGGATATGATAGAGTGCGACAGCTTCCATGACACATCGTGCAAGGCTACTCCTTGATTGACACGGTACACGCTCCTCCCGCAAAACGTATGACAGCCGAGTCAGCTACCGCCGAAGGCAGTTCTTCGCCGGTAAGTTTTTCGACATCGGCTGCGGCAGCACCGGTCATCACGGCGGCTGCACCTGTTTTGCACACCGGAGATTTTGCGATCGGTCCGTGTCCGCCGAAAATCACAGCGCAATTCTCGCCAAGATCAGAAATATCACAAACCTCGCACAGCGAGGATCCAACATATATAAGATCCCCCGTCTCGCCCGAAACGCTGAACCCGACCAACGGATGAGTTGAACGGCTCAAGTATTCCGGGCGTCTCACAGTAAAATCAAACTCCGCGACGCGCGCGCTGTCTCCACGCTCGTATCGCACGGTTTCGGTACCGGCTCTTGCAGCTGCCGCCGCTATCTGCGCAGCTATGAGTTCCTCGTTTTCGTCCTGCGGCTCGGGAATGTACAAAGAATCAACAAAATACGCCTCGCATATGGCGGTAACGGCGGAAATATGGCGTTTGTGCGTATGCGTCAGCACAAGCGCATCAAGTCTGCCGCAAATGCCGTCAGCCCCGCGAAGAATATTCTTGAGCGTACCGACGGCACCGTTTCCTACATCAAAGAGAACATTCTCTCCGTCCGATGAGGCAAGAACTGCGTCATTTCGCCCGGACGACAGCAACTCGGCGCAGAAACCGCAGCAGCGCAGGACAGGCACACGCGCCGCAGATTTTTGCCGGAAGCAATAAGATACGCGACCGCGACGGCGGACAAGGATACAGAAACAATCCCCGCCGCAGCGCCGGAAAGCGGGAACACGATCCCGAATCTGCGTGCGAGGACGGATATGACCGACATGAGAACGGTCACCGCACCGCCGAGCAGTCGTGCGACGGGCAAAAACAGCGCCGGCAGTGGAAACAGGAGCAGCACAACAAGTGCAAGAGGGATGAGCAGCCCTACAAAAGGCGCAAGCAGAATATTCGCCGGGGCGGACGCGACCGAGACCTCGCCAAAGAGGATGCAGAGCAGCGGCAACATTACGAGCGGCACAAGAAATGCCGTTCTGACGCTTTGTAAAAAGCGGCGCAGTGCTGTCGCTTTTTCGCGCTGTGATCTGTTCTCTCGCCCGATAATGAGCAGCGTGAGCATAGCCGATGCAGACAGAAGAAGCCCGATATCATACGGTGCCCACGGATTTTTCGCACAGATCACGAGAACTGCGGCACCGAGTCCCGTGAATGCATCGTACCCGCGAAGCATTGCGCCTCCGCAGCCGCAAAGGATGAACATTATCCCGGCGCGCGTGACCGAAGGCGAAAATCCCGTAAGCGCCATATAGAACACGACCGGGATCACGGTAAACGGGATCCTCAGGGCGCCGCGGGATCTTGACGAGATCACACGTGCAAGACCGGAAAACAGCACGGTCAGATGTGTTCCCGACAGGGCAAGAAGATGCGATATCCCGAGCGCTCGGAAATCGCGCTTCGCGGTCGCCGGAAGATGCGAGGCATCGCCGAGAAGCAGCGCCGACAAAAGTCCGCCGCTGTCCTCGCCGGCTCCCGCCGTAATGATTCCGCCGAGCCTTGACCGAAGTCTGCCGAGAGCAGCGGATGCGGTAACGCCGCCGCGTACCGTTTTCACCGGTGCCGTGTTCTCCGCGAAAAGCACCACCCCGTCCGGCAGATACGTGCGCCTTGCGTCAAGCTCATCGAAGTAAGCATTCTCCTCGAGAGACGAAAGGACCACGTTACAGGTGACGGTATCGCCGAAATAAAGCTCGCCGTCATCCGCCGAAAGCAGCAGACGTCTGCCCGCAAGTCCGCGCTCGGACGCGGTCACTCCGACCGTGTAATATCCGCCGTATGACGCGGTGTAACCGACGTGCTCTATCACTCCCGTGATCGTGTCATTCTCGCCTGACAAGCGTCGCAGGCGTGCATAATTTACGTCAATATTGTATGCCGAAAAGGCAGCAGCCGCCAAAATGCCGAGAGATGCCGCAACGATCGCGGTTCGGCAGGCGCGGACGCGCGGAATCTTGCACGAAAGGATAACGGCAATTGCAGAAATCAGTAACGCAACTGCCGAAAATGCAATTCGCGACACCGCACCGAAGCTGTAAAGCATGCACGCAGCTGTGTAGAACGAGAGCGCAAAGCAGAACAGCGGTCGCTTACGGAAAAAGCTCATTCACATCACCTCGGCATACACGATTATCTGAAATAATTGTAGATCGCAAGAAATGCAAGATACTCCGCAATAATAATTGCAGGTATACCGATCATGAATTTCGGATGTTTTGTTTTGTGACGGATAAGAGTCATCGTAATGAGCATCGCGGGACCTCCGCCGAGCGCCGAAAGCAAAAGCAGGGTGCGTTCGGGGACGCGGCGATACCCTTTTATTTTTGAAACCTTTTTATCATAAACTGTGACAAAAACCGACACTGCGGATATCACGAGAAAATATACGGCAATTGCATATTTTATTTTAGTCATACATCAAATTTAGCACTTTCCGACTGCGCCATAGCGTCACAGCGCTCATTTTCGGGGTGACCGGCGTGTCCCTTTACCCACACTATTTTCACATCGTGCGTGTTGTACAGCGTCAGCAGCCTGTCCCACAGATCGGGGTTCAGCGCGGGGGATTTGTCAGCCTTTTTCCAGCCGCGTTTCTTCCATCCTTCCGCCCATCCCTTGGACAAGCCGTCAGCGACATACTTTGAATCAGTGCAAAGCTCAACCTCGCACGGCTCCTTCAGTCTTGACAGCCCCTCGATAACCGCGAGCAGCTCCATCCTGTTGTTCGTCGTGTCGGCTGCGCCGCCGGATATCTCAAGCTCTTTATTGTTATACCGCAGGATCGCGCCCCATCCGCCCGGTCCCGGGTTCCGTCGGCACGATCCGTCGGTGTACAGATATACTTTTTTCACGTTTGCACCTCACCTTTTTACTGAATAATTGTACCATGCGGCAAGTTAGATGTCAATATCACCCGTTGCCCGAAACTCTCTCGTTCCCTCTTTTCTTCCGTCGGAAAATGTATTATAATATACATGAAAGGCGGTGACGCACCATGAGCAAAACGAACTATCAGCTGTTATCGGACAAGATCATCGCAGAGGTGTCGGCGACAAATTCACGCCCGACGATGCTTCTGCACGCCTGCTGCGCTCCGTGCGCAAGCTACGTGCTCGAGTATCTCTCGCCGTATTTTGATCTGACCGTGCTCTTCTACAATCCGAACATTTACCCGGCGGAGGAATACGAGCGCAGGCTCGGCGAGGTGCGCCGACTGATCGGCTTAATGGACTGCGGCATCTCGCTTATCGAGGACGAATACACGCCCGCCGACTATATCGCACGTGCGGCGGGGCTCGAAGGCGAGCCGGAGGGCGGTCTGCGATGCGTCGAATGCATCGGTATGCGCATCGAGCGCACGGCAACGCTCGCCGCCGGAAAATTCGACTATTTCGCAACGACGCTTTCGATCAGTCCGCACAAGAACGCAGAGCTTATCAACACGCTCGGCTACGCTGCCGCAGAAAAATACGGCGCGGTGTGGTTTCCCGCCGATTTCAAGAAGCGCGGCGGCTACGCGCGCTCGTGCGAGCTTTGCAGAGAATACGATATCTACCGTCAGAATTACTGCGGATGCAGCTTCGCAAAAAACGCGATGCAGGTCTGACACACCGCAGCAATAGCTGTGTTTTTGAGCCGCACAGTTAGCCAAAGCTAACCGATATTGTATAATGTCACAATTTGCTCAAAAAATCAGTGCAAATTATTTTCGTATAGCGCGCCGATTTCGCAAAATTGCGGTTGACTTTACCGCACGCGGTATTATATAATATATTATTATAGGAAATTTATTTTTACCGAGAAGGAAAAACATATATGAAATATCTTGTACTTATTCCGGATGGAATGGCAGATCGTCCCGTACCCGCTCTCGGCGGAAAAACCCCGATGGAAGCTGCCGCAAAACCGATGATGGACAGCCTTGCGAAAATATCTCGCTGCGGCACGGTGCTGAACGTTCCGCCGCACATGGTTCCCGAATCCGACACGGCAAATCTGGCAATAATGTCTTATGATCCCGCCGTATATTCCAAGGGACGCTCGCCGCTTGAAGCCGTGAGCATGGGCATAGATCTCAAGGACGACGAGACCGCCATCCGCTGCAATCTCGTAACGCTCGAGGGCGACGGCGACTACGAAAGTCTTGTCATAACCGATCACAGTGCAGATGAGATCTCGACCGAAGAAGCGGACGTGCTCGTTCAGGCGCTGAACGAAGCGCTGCCGATGGAGGGACGTCACCTCTACACCGGCGTCAGCTACCGCCACTGCCTTGTTTGGCGCGGCGCTCCGGCGACCTATGATTTCACCCGCCCGCACGACATTCTCGGTCAGGTCATCGGCGACAAGCTTCCCCGCAAGGACGACGGCGGCGCGGAATTTCTCGAATTCATGAAGCGCGGCTACGAGGTGCTGAAGAACCATCCCGTGAACCTTGCGCGCATCGCCGCAGGCAAGAAGCCCGCAAATTCCCCGTGGCTGTGGAGTCCCGGCACGAAGCCCGCTCTCCCGTCGTTCAAGGAGAAGTGGGGCATCGACGCCTCCGTGATCTCAGCCGTCGATCTCATCAAGGGAATCGGCAAGTGCGCCGGCATGGAGGTCATCGAGGTTGAGGGCGTCACCGGCAACTACCTTACCAACTACAAGGGCAAAGCCGACGCTGCGATCGACGCATTCCGCAGAGGCCGCGATTTTGTATATGTTCACGTTGAGGCGCCCGACGAGTGCGGTCACCGAGGTGAGATCGAGAACAAGGTTCTCGCGGTAGAGAAGATCGATTCTCTCATACTCGCGCCCGTATACGAATACCTGAAAAACTCCGGCGAGGACTTCAAGATCCTCTGCCTGCCCGATCACCCGACGCCGCTTGAGATCAGAACGCACTCGCACGAGCCGGTGCCGTACTTCATGTACGATTCGAGAAAATCCGTTTCCGGCGTTGACAAGTTCTCCGAAAAGACGTGCGAGGAGATGCACGATTACAATCCCGACGGAAGCACTCTGCTCTCCGACATGATCGAAAAATAATCAAACGAAGGGACGACCGCAGCATGAATAATACTGATAACGAAAACATTCCCGACAGAGACACGGACAACTTTGCGGATATTCCGGAGAGCGAGCCCGGCATAAAGCCGTCGGAGCTGTACGACAAGGTCGCCGCGGCAAAAGCCGAAGAAGGATCGGACGGCGCGCAGACGCGCAGAACTGCGGCAAGCGTTTTCGATATTTTCGAGATGTTTGCGATATGCACCGCCGTGATCCTGCTCTTGTTCACGTACGTCGCACGGCTTACGGTCGTTGACGGCGAATCGATGATGGATACGCTGAACAGCAGCGATTACCTGATAGTGCAGGAGCTCGGCTACACGCCGACGCGCGGAGACATCGTCGTTCTTCAGAAGATGGACGCGGGATATTATCAGAAACCGCTGATCAAGCGCGTGATCGCGGTCGGCGGCGACACTGTTGACATTGATTTTGACACATGGACGGTATACGTCAACGGCGAAGCGCTCGACGAGCCGTACTGCAATCTTGAAGGACCGACGCTTACGTCAACGACGGAGCTTCCGCTCACCGTTGAAGAAGGCAAGATCTTCGTCATGGGCGATCACCGGAATCATTCGGCTGACAGCCGCCGTGCCGAGATCGGTCAGGTCGATGAGAGATGCGTGGTCGGCAGAGCCGTGTTCCGTCTGCTCCCCATCGACAACATATCTATACTGAAGCGCGCAAAGTACAACTGATCGGAGACTTTTATGCCATCACAGACAATTCAGTGGTTTCCCGGACACATGGCGAAGACCCGCCGTCTGATAAAGGAAAACCTCTCACAGATCGACATTGTGATCGAGATACTTGACGCAAGAATTCCGAAAAGCTCGAAAAATCCCGAGATCGCAAAGCTTTGCGAATCCCGACCGATACTGACGCTTCTGAACAAATCCACGCTTGCAGACCCGAACGTCACCGCCGAATGGATGCGGTATTACAAATTCTCCGGCGGCAGGGCAATCGCGATCGACTGCATGAAGGGCGACGGAATACGCGAGATATCCCCCGCGATACGCGAGATCATGAAAGAAAAGCTTGAGCGCTACAAGAGCCGCGGCATGGAGGGCAAAAAGCTCCGTGCGATGATCGTCGGTATTCCGAACTGCGGAAAATCCTCGCTCATTAACAAGCTCTGCGGCTCAAAGAAAGCAAAGGTCGAGGACAGGCCCGGCGTCACGCGCGACAAACAGTGGGTCTCCACAACGATAGGCATTGATCTTCTCGACACGCCCGGCGTACTGTGGCCGAAATTTGAGGATCAGACGATTGGCGAAAACCTCGCGTTTACCGGTGCGATCCGCGACGCGATACTAGACACGGAGACGCTCGCATCGCTCTTGTGCCGCCGTCTGTGCGACACGTATCCGAAGCTGTTCTGCGAGAGATACAAGCTTTCGCCGGACGTGACCGAACTTGAACCGTTTGAAATTCTGACGGCGCTCGGTCGAAAACGCGGATTCCTCATTTCCGGCGGTGAGATCGACACCGAACGCGCCGCCGACTGCGTTCTTGACGAATTCCGCGCCGCGAAGATCGGGCGGATATCGCTTGAGCGCCCGGAGACCGCAACGGCGGAAGCTCCCGCTGCGGACAATGGTGAGGGCGGCAATGCTTGACGCAAACTTTGACCGCGGATTCGGAGTCATCGTCTGCGGATGCGACGAAGCGGGACGCGGACCGCTCGCAGGTCCGGTAGTCGCCGCCGCGTGCATCCTTCCCGAAGGCTATATTCCCGAGGGGCTTGACGATTCCAAGAAGCTCAGCGAAAAGAAAAGAGAGCGGCTCTACGAGGAGATAACCTCATCCGGCGCACTTTGGTGCGCGGCAGAGGCATCTCCGGAGGAGATCGACCGCATAAACATACTTGAGGCGTCGCTTCTCGCCATGCGCCGCGCGATCGCGGGACTGCCCGTCACACCGGATTTTCTGCTGATCGACGGCAACATATTCCGCGGATTCGACATTCCCGGCAAGGCGATCGTCGGCGGTGACGGCAAAAGTCCGTCGATCGCCGCAGCGTCGATAATCGCAAAGGTAACGCGTGACCGTACGTGCGCCGCAATGCACGAGGCGTACCCGATGTACGGCTTCGACCGACACAAGGGGTACCCAACACGCGAGCACAAGCTCGCCGTGTTCGAGTACGGGCCGTCGCCGATCCACCGGCGCTCGTTTCTCTCGTTTCTCGAGCGGGATCACGAAAAGCTGTCCGCGATGCTTGAGGAGAAGCGGCGCGGCACCGAAAATTGACAAAGCACCCCATATATGATATAATGCGCGAAAGCGAGGCTGACTCATGAAACGCGGAGATACGGGACGTGCCGGCGAGAATTTTGCCGCACAATATCTTGAAGATCTCGGCTTTCGCATAGTCAAGCGCAACGCCAGAGTCGGTCATCTTGAAACTGACATTATCGCCGCCGACGACAAATATATATTGTTTACAGAGGTGAAAACGCGGCGTACACGCCCCGATGCCCCGCATCCGTTCGGAACGCCGGGGTCGGCTGTGAACGCGGCGAAGGCGGATCGCCTGATCCGCGCGGCGGAGGAATATATGCGCACGCACAGGGACGAATACGGCTCTCTCCAGCCGAGGATCGACGTAATTGAGATCTACGCCGACCCCGAGACGGAGGAGTTCTCCGTTCTCCGTCTGTCGCACATAAAAAACGCCGTGAGACGCCAATCAAAACTGTAAGGCGGTATTTGTACACATGAAATATGCAGATATGCACTGTGACACGCTGACCGAGCTTTACCTGCACGGCTTTGACATTGCCGCAGCACCGCTCCATATTTCGCTTGACGGCGCGGCGGGCATTTGCCCATACGTTCAGTCGGCAGCGATATGGACAGACAAAAAACTCGACGACAACGCGGCATACGACAGATTTTGGGATGTGCTTCACCATTTTGAAGCAAGCGATTCCGTAAAGTGCGGAAAAATTAAGCTGTGCAGAAATTCAGCCGACGCCCGCGCGGCGGCATCCGAAGGGTTTCCGGCATTCATGCTCTCGATCGAGGGCGCAAGACTGCTTGGGAGCGACACGCTTGATGAGCGCTTTCATGCCGTCGCCGACGCCGGAGTATGGTTGATCACGCTTCAGTGGAGCGGCACCGACTGCATCGGCGGTGCATGGAACACAGACGGCGGTCTGACCGACGCGGGTATACGTCTTCTTCACCTGATGGCGGAACGCGGGATCGTGTGCGATCTTTCGCACGCATCGGACACCGAAACGGACGAGGTGCTCTCGCACGCGGAAGCTCTCGGGCTTCGCGTCTGCGCATCTCACAGCAATTCACGTGCGGTGTGCGCTCACAGACGCAATCTTACCGACGCGCAGTTCGCAAAGATACGCGGTATGAATGGTGTAGTCGGGCTAAGTATGGCGCCCGAGCATCTGGCGGAGAGCGGCTCCGCCGGAATCGACGACATCCGCCGTCATCTTGAGCATTATCTTGAACTCGGCGGAGAGGACACGGTCGTGCTCGGCTGTGACTTCGACGGAATATCATCAACACCGGCAGGGGTCGGCGGCATACGCGACATCCCGCATCTGCGTGATACGCTCGCGCGTGACTATCCGCCGGAGCTTATCTACCGCCTGTTCTTCGGCAACGCTGCACGATTCATGGGGATCGACCACAGCTCCGACTGACGGCACATAAAATACGCTTTTTGCCTGCTTTTCACGAAAAAGCAGGATGAAATACATAAATATATTTAAGGATAGGAAAAATGAATTACATCAGCACAAGAGACACATCAGAGCTTCCCCGAAGTATCACCTCGGCGGAGGCGATCAAGACCGGACTTGCGCCGGACGGCGGGCTTTTCATGCCGGAATCGATTCCGGAGCTGACAGAGGAAAAGCTCGAAGCCCTCACCGAGATGACCTACGCTGAAAGAGCGGCGGAAATACTCTCTATGTTTCTTACGGATTATGACAAGTCGGCGCTTCTTGAGGACTGCCGCACGGCATACTCCGAGGAGCGCTTCCCCGGCGGGGCGGCTCCTGTTGTACCGATAGGCGACGGTATGTATTCGCTCGAGCTGTGGCACGGTCCCACGTGCGCTTTCAAGGATATGGCGCTCCAGATCATGCCGAGGCTCCTCTCCCGCGCACTCACCATGACAGGTGAGCGCCGTCTCGCACACATTCTCGTTGCGACCTCCGGTGACACCGGAAAGGCGGCTCTTGAGGGATACCGCGATGTTCCCGGAGTAAAGATCTCCGTATTCTATCCCGATGAGGGCGTATCAAAGATGCAGAAGCGTCAGATGATAACCCAAGAGGGCGACAACGTATTTGTCACCGCGATCCGCGGCAATTTTGACAATGCGCAGAACGGCGTCAAGGCGATATTCGCCGACAAGGATGCCGCACGCCGCGCAGAGGAGAACGGAATGTTCTTCTCCTCCGCAAACTCGATCAACTGGGGCAGACTTGCGCCGCAGATAGTATACTACGTCTCGGCATACTGCGACCTTGTTGTGTCGAACGAAATTTTCATGGGCGACATTGTCAACGTCTGCGTGCCGACAGGCAACTTCGGCAACATTTTCGCGGCATTCCTCGCGAAAAGAATGGGGCTGCCGCTCGGCAGACTCATCTGCGCCTCCAACTCCAACTGCGTACTGACCGATTTCTTTGAGGACGGCAAGTACGACCGCAACCGCACATTCTACAAGACCATGTCCCCCTCAATGGACATCCTGATCTCGAGCAATCTCGAGCGCCTGATCTACACCGTTGCCGGAAGCGCATTTACCGCAGAAAAGATGGCGGCGCTGAAAGAAGACGGCGAATACCACATTCCGTACTCGATGCTTGAGGATCTTCGCGAAAGCTTTGTCGGATACCGCGCGTCGGAGGACGAGACCGCCGAGACCATCGGACGTATGTTCCGCGACAAGGGCTATCTCGCAGATCCGCACACCGCAGTCGGTATCTACTGCGCCGAGAAATACTGCGAGGATACCGGCGACGCCCGCAAGATCATCCTTGCGTCAACCGCAAATCCGTACAAATTTGCAGGCGACGTTTGCCGCAGCCTCGACGTAGAGTTCGCGGACGATGCCTCGCCCGAGGAGATCATCGCAGCTCTTGAGGACGCGACCGACACGACAGCCCCCGCACAGCTCACGCGCACTCTGTCGCTCCCCGTTCGCTTTGACGGAGTTATCTCGCCCGAGCAGATGATAGACGTTATATTCTGATCTATCGCTGGCGGCGTCTGTACGTCGCGCAGGCTGTTTCCGCAGCGCGAAGCGCGCTCGTCGGTCCGACGGCGATCCTCGGTGCAGTGCAGAAGCTCTCGCCGTCGTGAAACGCACAGCTCTTGACGTCGCAGCTCACGCCGCGCAGCCGACCCGGAGACCGCTCGTCCATCTCGCGAAGCTCCGGCGAATAGATTCTCTCGTCATCTCTCATTCCAAGTCCCCCAAAAGTCGTTGTATTGTGTTCTACCGACTGTATTTTCTCCACAGCCGCGCGGCTGTATTCATATAAATGAAAGGATATATCAGCCGTTTGCGGCAGATGGATGAAGCAATGTCCCTTTTTTCCATGGCAGATCTGCATCTGTCGTCATTCCGTGACAAACCGATGGATAAATTCGGCTCGCGCTGGACCATGCACACGGACAAAATCGTTCGGCGCTGGTCGGCGATAGTCGAGCCGTGCGACACGGTTGTGATCCCCGGCGACATATCATGGGCAATGAACCTTGATGAGGCGCTCGGCGACCTCAAGCTGATCGACAGTCTGCCGGGACGAAAGCTCCTCGGCAAAGGAAACCACGATTACTGGTGGGGAACCGTCACGAAGATGCGCGATTTTCTCGCGGAAAACGGCATCACAACAATCGACTTTCTGTACAACAATGCCGCCGTGGTCGAGGACTACATTGTGTGCGGCACACGCGGATGGTATGTTGAAAAGAAGCTGCAGAACACGACCGAAAACGTCGATTACGACAAGATCGTAGCGCGTGAGGTGCTGCGCCTGCGCATGAGCCTCGATGAGGCGGTGCGTCTGTGCGATGAGCACGGCGGCGAGATCCTCTCGTATATGCACTTTCCTCCCGTGTTCGGTTCGTTCGTCTGCCGCGAGCTTGTCGATGTACTGAAGGAGTATGACGTCCGGCACTGCTACTACGGCCACATTCACGGCAGCTATGCGATCCCGCGCACGACGGAATTCGAGGGCATAGACTTTACCATAATCGCCGCAGATTACCTCGATTTCGTGCCTATGATCACAATGCCGATCGATTATTAGCTCTTTTGCGCCCGTATACGTAAATTTTTTGAAAATTTCATTGACACGGACGGAAAAATTATATACAATAAAAAGAGTGATATAACAAATTTCCATTATCATTTCAATGTTTCCGGAGGATTATGAAACATGAGTCTCAAAAATCAGAAAAACATCGGACCCAACAACTATGAGTTTGAAATCTCCATCGACGGCGCTACCTTCAGTGCTGCCGTTGACAAGGCCTACAAGAAGAGCGCAAAGAACATAACCATTCCCGGCTTCCGCCGCGGTAAGGCTCCCCGCGCTATCATCGAAAAGATATACGGCCGCGGAGTATTCTACGAGGATGCCGTAAACGATCTGCTTCCCGTAGCATATGAAGAGGCAGCAAAAGAGTTCGGCATGGAGATCGTCGGTCGCCCCGAGTTCGAGATCGACAACATCGACGACAACGGCGCTACGATCAAGGTAAAGGTATACACGAAGCCCGAGATGAAGCTTGACGGCTACAAGGGCGTTGAGGCAACACGCACCGTGACCCCTGTCACCGATGCCGATGTTGACGCAGAGATCGAGCGCGTTCGCGCACGCAACTCCAGAATGATCGACGTTACCGACAGAGCAGCAGCTCTCGAGGACACCGTTGACATCAACTACGAAGGCTCCGTTGACGGCGTTCCCTTTGAGGGCGGCAAGGCAGACGGTCACAGCCTGACACTCGGCTCCGGTCAGTTCATCCCCGGCTTTGAGGATCAGATCGTCGGTCACAGCATCGGCGACGAGTTCGACGTAAACGTGACCTTCCCCGAGAAGTATCACGCTGAGGAGCTTGCAGGCAAGGCAGCCGTATTCAAGGTAAAGCTCAACGGCATCAAGTTCAACGAGAAGCCCGCTCTTGACGACGATTTCGCAAAGGATGTATCCGAATTTGACACTCTTGCTGAATACAAGGCTGACATTCGGGCGAAACTCGAGGAGAACAACAAGAAGTCCGCTGACGCGGCTGTTGACGAGCAGCTCGTTGCAGCAGTTGTCGAGAAGCTCGAGGGCGATATCCCCGAGGTAATGTACGACGCTGAGTGCGAGAACATGGTTCGCGACTTCGATACCAGACTCCGTATGCAGGGCATGGATCTCAAGACCTACTTCAAGTACACCGGTATGGATCTTGACGGTCTGAGAGAGCAGTCCCGCCCGCAGGCAGAGCGTCAGGTCAAGACCAGACTTGCTCTTGAGACGATCGCAGCAAACGAGAAGATCGAAGCTTCCGACGATGAGATCGAGGAAGAGTTCAAGAGACTCTCCGAGGCTTACGGCATGGAAGTAGATCAGATCAAGGCGCAGATCGCTCCCGAGGCTCTTGCTGAGGACATCAAGGTCAGAAAGGCTGTCGAGTTCATCCGCGACAACGCAAAGATCACCGACGCAGCTCCCGAAGCTGAGAAGAAGCCTGCAAAGAAGACAGCAGCAAAGAAAACCGCGGCAAAGAAGGATGATTCCGCTGAGAAGCCCGCTGCAAAGAAGACCGCAGCGAAAAAGACTTCTGCAAAGAAGGATGATTCAGCCGAAAAGCCTGCTGCAAAGAAAACCGCAGCAAAGAAGACTGCAGCAAAGAAGGACGATTCGGCTGAGTAAGTCCGCCCTCCGTTCTGCAATCTTCATAAAAGATTTTGCATGAAAGGAAGCCCCGTTCCGGGACATCGGTCAACAAAGCTATGGCACTTGTACCAATGGTAGTCGAGCAGACAAACAGAGGTGAGCGTTCCTATGACATCTACTCCCGTCTGCTTAACGACAGAATTATATTCCTCGCCGACGAGGTAAACGACGTTACCGCTTCCCTCGTTGTCGCTCAGCTCCTCTATCTTGAGGCGCAGGATCCCGACAGGGATATCAGTCTTTACATCAACAGCCCCGGCGGATCGGTTACCGCCGGTATGGCGATCTATGATACGATGAACTACATCAAATGCGACGTTTCCACGATCTGCATCGGCATGGCGGCGTCCATGGGAGCATTCCTGCTCTCCTCCGGCGCCAAGGGCAAGCGCTTTGCGCTCCCGAACAGCGAGATCATGATCCACCAGCCGCTCGGCGGTGCGCAGGGTCAGGCAAGCGACATCAAGATCCACGCCGATCATATTCTGAAGACGCGCGACACCCTCAACTCCATTCTTGCCGCAAACACCGGCAAGCCTATTGAGGTCATCGCAGCCGACACGGAGCGCGACAACTTCATGAGCGCTGCCGCTGCCGTCGAGTACGGACTGATCGACAAGGTCGTCGAGAGAAAAGCATAACGATGCGGCCGCATCGCGCCACGTGCAGCGGTGCGGCTGAATTTATTTGACACCCAAATATTCACTCATTAAAGGAAACAGATTATGGCACAGAACGATAAAAACGAGCGTCACTGTTCATTCTGCGGCAGAAGCGAGCACGAAGCATATTTTCTGATCCCTTCGCCGACCGGAATGTACATCTGCGACAACTGCGTTGAAATGTGCAATGACATCATCGCCGAGTACACTCACAAGGCTCCTGCCGCTGCCGGACTGAAAAAGGAAGATATCCTGCCGCCGGCAAAGATCAAGGAAATCCTTGACGCATATGTCATCGGTCAGGACAAGGCAAAGACCGTTCTGTCCGTTGCAGTGTACAACCACTACAAGCGCATTATGCACAACGATGCGGCGAAGGACGGCGATGACGTTGAGCTTCAAAAGAGCAACGTTCTTCTGCTCGGTCCCACGGGCGTCGGAAAAACGTATCTCGCGCAGACGCTGGCTCGGGCGATCGGTGTTCCGTTCGCGATTGCCGACGCCACGACCCTGACCGAAGCGGGTTATGTCGGTGAGGATGTCGAGAACATCCTGCTCCGGCTGATCCAGGCTGCCGATTACGATGTAGAGCGTGCCGAGCGAGGCATCATCTACATCGACGAGATCGACAAGATCTCGCGCCGCAGCGAGAATCGCTCGATCACGCGTGACGTTTCGGGCGAGGGAGTACAGCAGGCACTGCTGAAGATCCTCGAGGGCACCGTTGCAAACGTTCCCCCCCAGGGCGGACGCAAGCATCCGAATCAGGACTTCATTCAGATCAACACGGAGAACATCCTCTTCATCTGCGGCGGCGCGTTTGACACGCTCGACAAGATCATCGAGGACAGACGCGGAAGCTCTGTTATCGGCTTCGGCGGCGACGTGAAAACGAAATCCGAGCGCCAGAGCGAAAAGATCTTCGCCGATGTCACCGCTCACGATATTGTAAAATTCGGACTCATTCCCGAGCTTGTGGGTCGTCTGCCCGTCATTGTCGGGCTTGACGCGCTCGACACCGACGCACTCGTCCGCATCCTCCGCGAGCCGAAAAACTCGCTTGTGAAGCAGTACACGAAGCTCCTCGAGCTTGACGGTGTGAAGCTTGAGTTCGACGATGAGGCGCTCCGCGCCATTGCCGAACGTGCGATCGAGCGGAACACCGGTGCGCGCGGACTTCGCTCGATCATCGAGGAAACGATGACGGGGCTTATGTTCCGCCTCCCCTCCGAGCCTGAAGTGAAACGCGTAGTCATCACCAAGGACTGCATTACCTCAGGCGCCGAGCCGCAGTGCTTCAAGGCATAACAGAATAAACAAAAACGGATTGACAACTGTCAGTCCGTTTTGTTTTGTCATCAAGCCCTCTCCGCATCCCAGTCGTTCGGCAGTTCCATCGGAGTAAGCGGCAGCCGCAGCTCATTTCTGCAAAGTCCCATCTTTGCCAGCACGGCTTTCACCGGGATCGGGTTGACCTCGCAGAACAGCGTCCGTGTGAGCGGCGCGAGTGTCCGGTCGATCGCGCGAGCATCGTCTATCCTGCCCTCACGGCACGCCGTCCATATCTCGCCTACTTCACGCGGTTTTACGTTTGCCGTAACCGAGATGAAGCCGTCGTATCCGGCTGCCGCAAGCGGCAGATTCAGCTCGTCACAGCCGCAGTACAATGCGAATCGGTCGCCAAGCTCATACATGAGCTGCATGGCGCGTTTCGCGTCACCGGACGCCTCTTTTACACCGACAATGTTATCAACATCGGCAAGCCTGCGGTACACCTCCATTGGTATGTTCATTCCCGTGCGCGACGGCACGTTGTACAGTATCACGGGAAGCCCCGCACGCGCGATCTCGGAGTAATGCCTGTAAAGTCCCTCGTGCGATGCCTTGTTATAGTACGGCGTGACCGACAGAACCGCCGCAGCGCCGCACTCCCCTGCGATCTCGCTGAGCCTTGCGGCGCGTTCGGTAGTCGAGCCGCCTGCCCCAGCGATCACGGGGATCCTCCCGCGCACACGCTCGCACGAAAAGCGAACGATCTCGCGGTATTCATCAACCGACAACGCCGGAGCCTCGCCGGTCGTTCCGCAAACGGCAACGGCGCCAACACCTCCATCGCTCAGGTGATCTATCACACGCCCGAGCGATTCAAGATCGACCTTGCCGTCGGAAAACGGTGTTACAACTGCCGCAGCCGCACCGGAAAACGGCACGTATTTATTTCGTTTTTCCACAATCATTTCATGATCATCCTTTCATAACAGCGGCAAAATTTTATTATACCGTCGCATCTTCACCGCATCTGCCGCCGAACTATTGCAAAATACGCCGTGCCGCGCTATAATATAGTATGAGTGACAGGCGGCATCATCATCAGTTTATGCCGCCCGTTCAGCTTTGTTAAAGGACGCTCTGTTAAATGATTAAAAATACTCTGACACACACCGACCTCAGGCTGTCGGACTTCAATTACGATCTCCCGGAGGAGCTGATCGCGCAAACGCCGGTCTATCCCCGTGACAGCTCGCGGCTTATGGTTCTGCGGCGCGACGGTTCGCTTGAGCATCGCGTGTTTTCCGATATAATCGACTATCTCACGCCAAAGGACGTTCTCGTTATAAACGACACGCGCGTTCTTCCCGCGAGAGTGTACGGCCGCCGTGTATACTGCGCCGCAGCCGAGCGCTCGGGCAATACAAATGCCCCGGAGGGCGAGGTTGAGCTGCTGCTTCTGCGGCAGATAACCCTTGACAGGTGGGAATGTCTTGCCGGTCCGGGAAAGCGTGCAATGCCCGGAGACAAGTTGTCCTTCGGTGACGGAATTCTCACAGCCGAGGTTGAAAAGATCGGCGACGGCGGCTGCCGCGTAGTGCATTTTTACGCCGCGTCCGGCACGGTCTACGAGGCGCTGCACATGGTCGGCACGATGCCCCTCCCCCCCTACATCACAAAAAAGCTTGAAGACAGCGAGAGATACCAGACCGTTTACTCGCGCGTCGAGGGATCGTCTGCCGCGCCGACCGCCGGGCTTCACTTCACTGACGAGCTGCTTGACCGCATCCGCGAAAAAGGCACTGCCGTGGCGCCGGTGCTCCTGCACGTAGGTCTCGGCACATTCCGCCCGGTCAAGGAGGACGACATAGAGAAGCACGAGATGCACTCAGAATTCATCTCCGTATCCGAGGAAAGCGCCGCCGTGATCAACGAGCGCCGCGCGGCAGGCGGCAGAGTCATTGCGGTCGGAACAACATCATGCCGCACGCTCGAAAGCGCAGCCGACGATAACGGAATTCTGCACGCGATGAGCGACGACACGGGAATATTCATCTACCCCGGATACAAGTTCAAGATATGCGACGCGCTCATCACGAATTTTCACCTGCCGGAGAGCACACTTTTGATGCTCGTATCGGCGCTCGCGGGACGTGAACGTATCCTCGACGCATACAGGACAGCCGTCGCCGAGAAATACAGATTCTTTTCGTTCGGCGATGCGATGTTCATTGAATAAAGGAGTTCGCCTTGACTGATATTATTGCGATAGCGGGACCGACGGCATCGGGCAAGACCGCGCTCGCGGTGAAGCTTGCCGAGCGGCTTTCGGGCGAGGTCGTATCGTTCGACTCGATGCAGCTGTACCGCGGTCTGTCGATCGGCACGGCAAAGCCGGACGCCGCCGAAATGCACGGCATTGCGCATCATTTGTTCGATCTGCGCGACCCGGGCGAGGATTTCTCGTGCAGCGACTTTTGCGATGCCGCCACGCCGGTGCTCCGCGATATTGCCGCAAGGGGCAAGCTTCCCGTACTGTGCGGCGGTACGGGGCTTTACCTTGATTCGCTGCTTGCAGGACCGGGATTGAGCGCCGCAGGGGCAAACGAGGCTCTGCGGGAGCGATACGCCGAGCTTGCCGCGCGCGAGGGCAACGAGGCTCTGCACGAGCGGCTCCGCGAGGTCGATCCCGAATCGGCGGACGCCGTACACCCGAACAACGTAAAGCGTGTGATCCGCGCACTTGAGATATTCGACCTCACCGGGATCACAAAATCCGAATGGGACAGGCGCTCCCGCGACGCTGTATCCGAATTCCGATGCGCCGTCGTTGTACTTGAGTTTGCCGATCGCGCACTCCTGTACGAGCGCATTGAACGGCGCGTCTATGAGATGTTTGAACGCGGGATCGAAGATGAGGCGCGGATGCTGTGGGAACGCGGGATCCTCGACTCGGGCAAAGGTGCATCCCAAGCCATCGGTTACAAGGAATTCCTGCCGTATTTTCGCGGCGAGTGCACACTTGCGGATGTGCGCGAGGCGATCATCACGGCGACACGCCATTACGCAAAACGGCAGATCACGTGGTTCTCGCGCCGCTCCGACGCGATCAGGATCACTGTTGACAAAGACGGCGCCGTGCGCTCATCTGACGACGTTACGGACGAGGCACAGGCCCGCATTCTCGAACGGCTTCATATCAACATCTGAAAAAGACACCAGAGCTATAAAAGCTCGGGTGTTTTTGTGTAAACGTAATCTCACAGCTGCTCGACGATGATCTCGGCCTCGGCATTCGTTGTGCCGTCCTCCTTCACCGAACAGAAGTAATAGATCCCGTCGATCTCGCGCATATATATCTTCAGATTCTCGCCGAGCGGCGCCTCGGACAGATAGCTTATCCCGACCGAGGAGATGCGCCCGCCGTCGATCTCGTGAATATATCCCGCGAAAATATCCGCATAATAGGTATTGTTGAGGTGGCGGTTTATATCGACCTCCGCGTATTCCACGCGATGCTCGCCGACAAGGCTCAGCTCCGCGTCCTGCGGGATCCTGATGCGCGTCGGGCTGTCAAGCTCGAGCATCTCACCGTCGCCGTAGTCGAAATCGACCGACGACACACGGCGCAGCTTGTGCGTTTTCGTGTCAAGGAGCGCCCACACAGACACCGCCTCAGCAACTATTGCGCCGTCGCGCAGAACGCGATAGCAGCGGTTGAAGCTGACGCCGTGGCTCTCGCACGCCCATGTCTCAACCTCGATTTCATCATGTGAATGCAGCGCGGCGTATATGCTGATGCGGATTCGGCTGAGCACAAACGCAAGGCCGGAATCGAACAGCTCGTTATACGACGGATGCGCATTCTCCATCTGAAAATTCACTGCATCCTGCATATATCTGAGGAGACCCGACACGCTGACCACTCGGTTAAAATCAGTATCATGTGCGTTTATAAAGTATTTTTCAGACCATTTCTTCATAATAACCTTCCATGTTCGAGAAAAATGCGGGACTGTCGAAAGACAGTCCCGCCGATCTTCCTCTATTACAGAGTGTTTGCGGATCCGAGAACGTTCGTGATCTTGTGAACGACCAGCTTGCGAACCTCGTCTCTTGCAACAGAGAGGTAGGTTCTGGGGTCGAACACCTCAGGCTGAGCGGTCATAACACGGCGGATACCAGCGGTCATAGCAAGACGGATATCGGAGTCGATGTTGATCTTGCAGACAGCGAGGCTTGCAGCCTTACGGAGCATATCCTCGGGAACGCCCTGCGCACCTGCGAGGTTACCGCCGCAAGCATTGATCTCAGCTACGAGATCGGGCATAACGGAAGATGCACCGTGCAGAACGATCGGGAATCCGGGGATGCGGCGCATGATCTCCTCAAGGATATCGAAACGGAGCTTCGGCTCGCCCTTGAACTTGAATGCACCGTGGCTTGTACCGATCGCGATAGCAAGGGAGTCAACGCCGGTGCGGGAAACGAACTCCTCAACCTCATCGGGGTTGGTGTACATTGCGTCGTCATCGTTTACCTTGACGTCGTCCTCGACGCCAGCAAGCTTACCGAGCTCGCCCTCAACGGCAACGCCTCTCTCGTGAGCGTACTCAACGACCTTCTTTGTCAGCTCAACATTCTCCTCGAAGCTGAAGCGGGAGCCGTCGATCATGACAGAGTTGAATCCGCCGTCGATGCACGCCTTGCAGATCTCAAAGTCTGCGCCGTGGTCGAGATGGAGCGCCATATCAATACCGGAATCCTTGATTGCAGCGTTTGCAAGAGCCATGAGGTACTCATGCTTTGCATACTTGCGCGCGCCTGCGGAAACCTGCATGATAACGGGAGACTTGGTCTCGGCTGCGCCCTCGGCGATAGCCTGGATAATCTCCATGTTATTGATGTTGAATGCGCCGATAGCGTATCCGCCGGCATATGCCTTTTTGAACATTTCAATAGGTGATACAAGTGCCATTTTTATTCTCCTTTAGAAAGTAATCAACCATATACTATTATATTACTCTAAAGCGGGAGAAAAATCAACAGTTTTATATGAATTTTTTAATTTATCGGCGAGTATTCGGAGAACAGGCGGTACATGAGATAGATCGCCGCGCACATTGACGACATATTGCCCTCGCAGATGACAAGCGCCGCGACGGATAAGCACCAGACGGCGAGCGTAAACAAGAACGACATCACGCGCATTACGCGCCACACGGTATCCGGCGTGAGGTGCATTTCAAGGAGCGACGAAAGGATCCCGCCGCCATCGAGATACGACACCGGCAGCAGGTTAAATATGCTCAGCGCAGCATTTGCCGCAATAAAGTATGAGCGAACGCCCGCCGCATACCCGATTGCGGTCACGGCAAGACCGACGCCCGGTCCTGCCGCGCATATTGCAGCCTCTGCGCCGAGCGACGCGCACGATGTATCGTACACAAGCACAGCCCCGGCAAATCCCGTTCTGCAAAGGCGCAGCGGAACACCCGCAAGTGCCGCCGCAGCGACGTGAGCCGCCTCATGTATGATCGCCGCCGAAAAGACGGCAAAAAATCTCCCGTCGCCTCCGAGCGCGAAGACGGCGGCAAACATTATAAGCTCCGGCACCCCGGAAAACAGGACGGCTTTCATTCGTCACCTGTCAGGAATTTTGCAAATATCGACTCAATATAGTCCCATATGCCCATCTCACGACCCGACGCGCCGCGCAGCTCGCGCTGATCCTCGCTCACACCCGACTCATCGGTGCTCGCAAACACCGGATATGCTCCGGCAAAGTGCGCATTGTCCGGAATCCGTTTTGTTCCGGCGGAGGTCACGACAAATGCCGACAGGACAATTGATCCGAGAAGCAGAACAAGCCTTGCAGCTCTGCAAGGCTCCGTTTTCTGCGCCGTCTCGGTCACGGCTTTGGGACGTCTGCCGCTGTGGATCATATGCACACCTCTCTCGGGTTTTCTACATATGAATATATTCGCAAGAGGGCGGTCATATGCCCCACGCGGACGTCGGTAAGGTCACGAGAACAGCGATTTGTTGTGCTTTTTCAGCGCTGTGGCAAGAAGAACGCCGAACACGCCGCAGGAGATTATCTCGCCCACGCCGACAGTCAGCATGAAGAACGGTATTCCGCCATCGGCGCCGTACCCGAACTTCAGTACAAACGGCACGACAATAGTATTCGCGATGATCGGCGGCAGAACCGCGATATAGGTCGGGCGTCGGCGCAGTGCGTATGTGCAGAGCGCACCGATGAGCGTTGCGGCGGTGCCGAAAATGATATCCGCAGGGATCGCGCCGGTAAGGATATTCGCGAGAAGGCAGCCCACGGCGACCCCCGGAATCGCGGCTGGCGTAAATATAGGCAGCACCGTCAGCGCCTCGGAAAAGCGCACCTGGATCACTCCGCTCGACAGCTTGAGCAAAGCCGCAACGAATGTGAGCACCACATAGAGTGCGGCAATAACTGCGGCATACGTTATTGTACGTACATTCTTATTTAATTTTTTCATACTTACCACCGGTCTCAGTCAAACCTGACTGTCCAATCTTCACTGCGGTATGCTTCAAAGCACATTTTGATCTGCTCGGCGTTGTTCTTCTCCTCGGAAAGCTCGGGCAGCTCGTCCTCACCGAAATACCGCGACTCGGTAGTCTCGCTGTTCTCCCTGAACTCACCGCCGACTATGCTGCAAAGAAAGAATATTTTGCAGATATTGTGGGCGTACACAGGCAGATTGTGCTTTTTTCTGTCCTGCACCGCGATGATACGGTCACAGGTGACGTCAAGCCCCGACTCCTCGCGCACCTCCTTCACCGCGTTCTCCCCTATGGAAAGATCGACATCGACCCAGCCTCCCGGAAGCGACCAGCGTCCACTTTTCTCGCGAACGAGCAGGATCTTTCCGTCCTTGAAGATCGCGGCGCGCGTGTCGAGCTTCGGTGTCTGATACCCGCTCTCGTTGCAAAAGAGCGATTTTACAGTCTCCTTCGGCAGGTCGCAGTTCATCGCGATCATCTCGGCTGAGATATCGCGGATGCGCTCGTACCGCTCAATATCATACACGTTATCCGTGTAGGCGAGCCCCGCCTGCGCAAGTCCCTGAAGCTCGATCGCCATATCAAGCCACTTTTCTTTTTTATCCATAACTGTTCGTTCTCCTTTGATTTATAAAAAGACAGTGCTTCAGATGTGTAGTTCCAAAGCACTGTCTCCCTAGTTTTATTTAGAGTGAGGATGGTTTCGAACTCACTTATTCAGTTGTGTTTTATGTTTACGCCTGCGCGCCCTTCTTCAGGCGTGCCTCCGCCTTCAGGCGAAGCTCGGTATTGAGGATGCGCTTGCGGAGTCTGAGCGACTTCGGCGTGACCTCTATAAGCTCGTCCTCACCGATATACTCAATCGCCTGCTCAAGGCTGAATACGATCGGCGGAACAAGGCGGAGCGCCTCGTCGGCTCCGGCGGAGCGGATCGCGGTAAGGTGCTTTTTCTTGCAGACGTTGACAGCGATATCCTCGCTTTTCGGGCACTCGCCGACGAGCATTCCCTCATACACGGGCGTTGCCGCACCGATAAAGAGTGCACCTCTGTCCTGCGCATTGTAGAGGCCGTAGGACGTTGCCTCGCCGCTCTCGGACGCGACAAGCGATCCGGTGAAGCGAAGGCGTATGTCGCCCTTATACGGCTTGTAGCCGTCAAATATGGAGTTTATGATTCCCTCTCCGCGTGTGTCGGTCAGAAACTCGCTTCTGTAACCGAAAAGGCAGCGCGCGGGGATCGAATACTCGATTCTCATACGGGAGCCGGACAGTCCCATCTCGAGCAGCTCACCCTTACGGGATCCGAGCTTCTCCATGACAGATCCGACATACTCCTCCGGCACGTCGATCGAGACGCGCTCCATCGGCTCGCACTTGACGCCGTCGATCTCGCGGAAGAGCACGTGAGGTGTCGAGCAGCAAAGCTCGTATCCCTCGCGGCGCATCGTCTCAATGAGGATCGAGAGGTGCATCTCGCCGCGTCCTGCGACCTTGAAGCTGTCGGTGGTCTCGCCGTCCGATACTCGGAGCGATACGTCGCGGAGTGTCTCCTTATAGAGACGCTCGCGAATCTGGCGGGATGTAACGAACTTGCCCTCTCGTCCGGCAAACGGGCTGTCGTTGACGGAGAACGTCATCTCCATTGTCGGCTCGCTCACCTTGACAAATTCGAGCGGCACGGGAGTAGAGGGATCGGTTATTGTATCGCCGATCGTGATATCCTCAGCTCCGGAGAAGCAGACGATATCGCCGACTGTCGCAGTATCGACCGCCTTGCGGTCAAGTCCGTCGAACTGGTAGAGTGAAACGATCTTCGTTTTCTTCGGCGCGGCGTCGGGAGAATGGTAGTTGACGATCGCTGCGTCGGAGCCGACCTTGATCGTTCCACGCTCAATGCGTCCGATTCCGATACGTCCGACGTAATCGTTGTAGTCGATAGAGGAGACGAGAAGCTGCAGCGGCTCGTCCGGCTCGCCCTCGGGCGAGGGCATATACTCAAGTATCGTGTCGAACAGCGGGTCGAGGTTCTTACCCGGCTCGTGAGGTGACAGGGATGCCGTTCCGGCTCTGCCCGAGCAGAACACCATAGGAGAGTCGAGCTGCTCGTCCGTTGCGTTGAGGTCAATGAGAAGCTCGAGGACCTCGTCGACGACCTCGTCGAGACGTGCGTCCGGACGGTCGATCTTGTTTACGACAACGATGATCTTGTGACCAAGCTCCATCGCGCGTCCGAGAACGAAACGTGTCTGCGGCATCGGTCCTTCAGCTGCGTCAACGAGCAGCAGAACGCCGTTCACCATTTTAAGAATACGCTCGACCTCGCCGCCGAAATCGGCGTGGCCGGGGGTATCAACAATGTTTATCTTTACGCCGTCGCGTACTACGGATGTGTTTTTCGCAAGGATCGTGATGCCGCGCTCGCGCTCAAGATCGCCGGAGTCCATGACTCTCTCGCGCACGACCTGATTCTCGTGATACTCTCCGCACTGCTTCAGCATTTCATCCACGAGAGTAGTCTTGCCATGGTCAACGTGGGCGATGATCGCTATATTTTTCAAATCTTTACGTACCAAAAGAATTACTCCGCTTCATTAATGGATTGCGGCAAATAACCGCTTTTTATATTGTAACAGAAATGCGGCATTAAATAAAGATGAAAAATAAATATAATTTTGCCGCATACATCGGGGTTTTTAATGCATATTTGGCGCGTAGCCGCCCTTTTCCCAAAATCTGCGAAGTATTTCGCCGAGCGAGAACGGGTCGCCGGTGTATTTAATATGTCTGTACGACTTCGGGAAGAGCTTGTAATACGTCGGTTCCGCGTATCTTGAATCGATCAGCACGAGAACACCGCGGTCGTTCTCCGTTCGGATCACGCGGCCAGCCGCCTGGAGCACGCTGTTCATCCCCGGATAGATATAGGCGTACTCCATACCGCTCTCGCGCGTGCGGTCGAAATATTCCTTCATAATGTTGCGCTCGGACGTGATCGCCGGCATCCCCGTTCCGGCGATTATTACCCCAATGAGGGATGAGCCGGGGAGGTCTATGCCCTCGGAGAATATTCCGCCGAGCACGGCAAAACCGACAAGCGTATCCCACTCATCGCGCTCGCGCGTGAACTCCGACAAAAATTTTCTGCGCGCGTCCTGTCCCATCTTCCGACTCTGCACTGCGACGCTCACGTCCGGTGCGATCTCGCGGAAAATCTTGAGCACGCTCTCCATCGAGTCGAACGACGGAAAGAACGCGAGGTAATTGCCGCACCGCCCTTCTACGGCGGAGGCGATCATCTCGGCGACGTCGGGCGCTGCCGCTGCCCGCTCAGACAGCTTCATTGACACGCTGTCCACCGCGACGGGGCACAGATTCTCCGGCGGGAACGGCGACTCAAGCTCGAGAACCGCGCCCTCTCCGCATCCGAGAATATCGGCGTAATACGATATCGGGGAGAGCGTCGCGGAAAAGAAGATCACGGACGCGGCGACCGACAGCGCCGAATCGAGCAGAGGCGACGGATCAAGGCACAAAAGCCGGACATAAAAGTCGTCGCCGATCGCCGAGGCGAAGAAGGTGTAGTTGTCGCCGAACAGCGACGCGACATGACAGAACTTGCCGACGATCTCGCCGACATCGGTGAATATCGGCGGTGCCGCCGCGCCATGGCGGAAGATGTAGGTACCGAGCGTGCGGCGAAGCACCCCCGCCGCCTCGCAAAGTCCCTGCGGAAGCTCCTTTGAGCAGATGAATCCCGACTTTACGACGGCGCCACCGACTTCATTTGTTTCGCCGTCGCGGAGTGCGCCGTCCATGATCCTGCGCATCTCCTCCGAAAGAGCGCGGACGGCATCGAAAATCACCGCCGCCCCATCGAGCTTGGACGCAGCCGCCGCAAGCTCGTCGAGCGACGAGAGCGCAAGCTCCGCCGAATATGTGTCTGCGGCACGCTTCGGCAGATTGTGCACCTCATCGGCGAGCAACACGTATTTCTCCGGCGGCGCCGACGTGGGGTTCGGCTCGTCCGAATTTTCAAAATACCGCTTGAGGCGGATCCTGAAATCGAAAACGTAGTTGTAATCGCAGACGACGATATCCGCGTACTCGCTCACAAGGAGCGACAGCTCGTGCGGGCATATTTTGTGCGCGTCGGCGGCATCGGCGATCACCTTCGCGTCGATCACGGAATGTTTCAGGCAATCGACGGCGGCTGCGGCAAGTCTGCGGTTCTGGTCTGCGCCCATCAGCGGGCACATGGCAGCACACCGTTTCGGTCTGCGTGTGCCTCCGTGATACACGGGACAGCAGCGCTCCTTTGATGAGATCACGACGCATTTGAGCGTCGGCTCGTGATGCGAGAGCAGCTCCGCGGCATCGACGAACACGCGTCCGACCGTCGCCTTGGCGCACAGGCAGAATATCTTATCGCAGGCGCCCTCGCCTATCGCGCGTACCGCAGGATAGAGCGCTGATATCGTCTTGCCGGTGCCGGTCGGCGCGGAGACAAGGAGTCTGCGCCCTTTCTTTATGGCGCGGAACGCCTCGTTTATAAAGGTGTGCTGCGATTCTCTTATCTCCGGATACGGGAACGGGAGGGCGCGCATTGCGGGCATTCCGATGCGTCCGCGATCACGCACAAGCTCGGCAAACGGCAGTGCGCGGTCGATCAGCGCAGCGCACGCGGTCGCGAGATACTCCGCTCCTGCGGAATACTCATAGATATCGTCTCCGTCGCCGTGCTCAAAAACAAGCCTCAGGATCACCCGATCAAGCTCGTGTTCTCTGCAAAATAGGAGTCCCAGCGCCGCAAGCTCCGCCGCGTCATTCATGTGATTATCGGGAGTCGATCCGGCACGTGATCCGCGCACGGTTTTCACCACGGCAAAGCCGAGCGGAGACTCCGTCACATACTCGACAGTTCCGCACACGCGAAGCCCGTCGAGCGTCCGGTCGAGATCGGCTGCGACACACACACCGCTGTCCGTGATACAGCCAGAGGTATCCGTGTTCTCAAACGGGATACCGCGGCCGTTCGCGGCAAATGACGCAAGTGCACGCGCGGTAACAATCACGCGCTGCTCTTTTTCATCATAATAGATCCTTTCCCGCATAGTACGCCTCCTTTCCGGAAATATTTAGACTCGGAAGTGTTATCAATGATCGGACACTGCCCGTGCGCTATTGACATTTTTTTCGTACAAGGGTATAATAATACTATCACATAATTTGAAGTAAGATCTGCATTAACAGATACAGGAGACAGTCCATGGTCCTCGAAAGAAAAGAAAAAACAGTTGCATACCGCTGCCCACACTGCGGAGCGCTCGTCACGAGCATGGTCGGAGCGTTCTCTCTCTCCGCCGATATGCTGAAGCTGAAATGCCCGTGCGGCGAATCGGAGCTTCAGATCGTGTACACGCGCGACCGCAAGATCCGTCTGACGGTACCGTGCTTCACCTGCCCGAACCCGCACATTTACACCGTCAGCTCGCAGGTGTTCTTCAGCGGCGAACTGTTCCGGATCCCGTGTGCACTGTCAGGGCTTGACATATGCTTTGCCGGAAAAAAGGACGACGTTATGGCTGCGGTCGAACAGTCCGACGAAGAGCTTCGCGAGCTGCTCGGCGATGCCGGGATCGATGAACTGCTCCGCTCCCGTGGGGAGGAATTTCTCTCCGATCCGCAGGTGCTTGAGATCATCACGTACGTGGTACAGGATCTGTGCGAGGAAGGCAAGGTCCACTGCCGCTGCGAGGAAGGCTGCGGCGATTTTCTGATCGAGATCGGCGACGTTTCCGTCACCGTGACCTGCAAGAAATGCGGCGCTATGGCGGTGATCCCCGCGGACAGTCTGTCGCGTGCGCAGGACTTTCTCGGAGCCGAAAGCCTTGAGCTGAGCTGAGATTCACAATACTCCGGCTTTGTCATATAATAATATCAGAACGGTGAAAACCGTTCGCAATATGACAAAGAAAGGATGTCCTCAAAGGCATGATCCTTTGACGGAGACTTGATATGAACTGCATTTGCGATCTTATCGACAATGAGATTTTCTGGATAATCCTCATCGCCCTTCTGCTCCTCCACTGCAACGGCGGATGCGGAATCGGAACGACCGGCGGCTGTGGCTGCAGAGGTTGAGTACAGTATAAATAACAAAGGCTGCCGCGTTTGCGGCAGCCTTTTCTGCATTGCCGGAAAGCTATGCATTAGGTTTTTATCACATCGCCGCGCAAAACGGCTCCGTATTCGTCTCAGCCGAGCTTGTATTTTGCCATCTTCTCGCGCAGGAAGTCCGCTGCATGGCGGATATCGCGCTCGGGAGTATCGCCGACCTCGCGCTCGATCGTGAGGAAGCCGTCAAATCCGGTCGCTGCGAGAGCGGGGAGGTATGTATCAAAATCGACGTCGCCGTCGCCGAGAGGCAACTCAAGGTACTCTCTGCCCATTGCGAGAAGCTGATCGTGATCGGCAGCCTCATCGCCAATGGTGACTTTGATGTCGGAGCGGAGATTTGCGTCAAGCTTGATTCCGTCCTTTGCATGAGTGTGAACGACGTACTTGCCGAGGTACTTCAGCGCGTTCTCGGGTCTGTCGCCTGCGACCATTACAAGGTTTGCGGGGTCGAAGTTTACGCGGACGCCGCCTGCCTCAAGCGAATCGAGGAAACCGCCGAGGATCTCACCGGTCTCGGGACCGGTCTCAACTGCGAATGCAGCGCCGATGGAGTCGCCGTAGAGGGCAAGCTCGCGGCATGCCTTACGCATGACCTCTTTTTTCTCGCACTCCTCTGCGGGAACCACGCCGATATGTGTGGTAACAACATTTGTGTTGAGCTTCAGTGCAAGCTCCAGAACTCTCTTGGAGCGCTCGACATACTTGGGGTTGTTCTCGGCATCGGCAAAGCCGGTACCGAAGTCTCCGCAGAGCGCGGAGATAACAAGTCCGCTGTCAGCAACAATTGCATTTGCCTCGCGGATCTTGTCTGCGGTCATTGCGTCATATGCCATCTCTCCCTGGCAAACATAGAGCTGAATTCCGTCAGCACCTACCTCAGCCGCCTTTTTTACAGCCTCACGGAAGGGGAGTCGGAACGACTCAAGCATTACTCCGATTTTCATAACTTTGTGTCCTTTCTGTATCGGCGTCGTCACGCCGTTATATCTGTTAGTATTTTACCCGCCGCGCGGGCGAATGTCAAGGCTTTTCGGAAATACCGCACGATTTACGGCTTCAGCGGCGTTCAAGCTTCTGCCGTCTGATATCGTTTCCGGAGAAGATCAGCGTCCGATACTCTCCGAAAAGCCTGCTGGTTATGCGGTCCTCATAGGTCTCGCGGATCTTCGCGTGCGTGAGATTGGTGTTGATCATGGTCGAGCGCCCGGAAATGACGCGCGAGTTTATCACGTTGTACAGGCACGAGCGGGTGAACTGATTGGAGTTCTCCGTGCCGAGGTCATCTATAATGAGCAGCTCGGCATCATAGAAACGGTCGTCGGTTCCGTCGCCGATATGCCCGTCGCCGAAGCGCTGTCGCTCAAAAACGGCAAAGAGCAATCCCGCCGTGATGTATGCGACATCAAAGCCGCGCCGCAGCACGGTCATTGCAACGGAGGATGACAGATGCGTCTTACCGAGGCCCGTGCCGCCCATAAGAAGAAAGCTTTCGTCCCCGCGGCCGCTGAAATTCTCGGCGAATGCGCGGAGCATCGCAAGATTCTTCTCTGCCATGACTCTCCCCTGCCCCTCGTAATAATCGAGGGAAAAGGAATCAAAGCTCTGCGTGCGAACAAGCTCACCGAGTCCGGACGACTCGATCCCCGCGAGGGTCAGCGCCTCCTTCATACAGTGGCACATCCTGCCGTCCGAATATCCGGTATCAAAGCAGTCGGGGCATTCGTAGTGTATCTCCGTATAATCCGGCGGGTAGCCCGCAGCGGTGAGAAGCTCTGCCCGACGGCGCCGCAGTGACTCGTTCTCCGAGCGAATCGCATCGAGCGCGGAAGCGTCGCCGGCAAGGGTAGCCTTCATTATTTTAAGGCCGCTCTCCGCCAGCGCGAGTCTGATCTCGCGAAGAGTGGGGATCTTCATCTCCGCTTCGGCGGTGCGTCTGTCCGCATCGGCACGGTCACGCATCTGCCGATCGCGGAAATCTGCGCCGACCCGCGCAAAATTATCTTTATTATATGACACAGCAGTTTCTCCCTTCAGGACGATTCGCCGTATGAGCGCTTGAGCGCCGCGTCAAAGAAATCATCCGTATCAAAGCTGGCGTCCCCGGATTTTTTTGTTTTCCTGTACTCCTCCTCGGCGGCGGTAACGTCGCTCAGAGTCTTATACCCGGCTTGATACCAGTTTTCGAGGATCGAGTTTGCATACGGAAGCGCCGCCTTTCCGGTGTTGTTCACCGTTATCTCGTATGCATGGGCGATCATGTCCATGCCGTAACCCATTCCGACGCACCACGACTCGATGAATTTCTTCTCCTTCGGAGTGAATGCGCGCTCGCCGATACCGAACATTTTCCGTATCTCCGGCTGCATATCCTCCGATTTGCCGAGCCGCCTGAGGTGATCCTCAAGCTCGGCATATTTTGTGATACCCTCATCGTAAAGGCCGAGCGCCATTTTCTCTATGTATCGGACAGATTTTTTACCGTGGGAAACGCAATACGCGCAAAGCAGCGCGACGTACTCCGTATCCACGCCGAGGTACTCTACGATTCCGATGAGCATTGCCGCCTCTCCGGTATTGAAGATCTTTCCGAGGATCTGCTGGCAGTTCTCGACGTATTGTCTCAGCTTATCGCTCGCCTCAAGGAATCCGGCAATCTGCGCTGTCGTATAGTGCGGGATCGACGATGGCTGAGCGATCGGCTTCGCGGGCTGTTTTTCCGGTTCGATGGCGGAAGGTTTGCTTTCGGCTTTTGCCGAACGTTTCTTGGAGGATGGCAGCTTTTCGCCGTCCTCAAGTGATACGGTGATCGCACCGGCGCCCCGCCAAAACGAAACCGCCGACATAAACGCGTCGTGCGTTATGCCGAGCTTTTCGCAGATCTCCTCCGCCGAAGCCGAAGGATCAAGCGCAAGTGTAAGAAACACCGCGAGCTCGTCCCTGCCTGCATCGCAGATATGCTCGGAGAGCGGGCGCGACGGGATCGCCGTTACGCTGTCACCGTATTTGAATGTGATCTTCATCGCGTCACGAACTCCTTCCTTCTATATAAGCATCAAACAAGAGCGCAGATATTCTGCGTTCGTAGAATATTGTCGATTTTAGTCAAACATCAAAGATTGTCGATGACGTAGTTTACGAACGTCTCGCAGGTAGCGCCGGTGTCGCGGCCAGTGATGACATATTTTTTATCGGTATACATACAGAAATCAAGAGCGCGTTCAAGGCGGTCAGCCTCTGCGTTGAAGCCGACATGGTTGAGCAGCATAACGGATGCGCGGAGCATCGAGCACGGATCTGCGTAAATACCGCGTCCTTCCTTCATCATACGGGGAGCGGAACCGTGGATCGCCTCAAACATTGCGTACTTTTTACCGATATTTGCGGAACCTGCGGTGCCTACGCCGCCCTGGAACTCAGCAGCCTCGTCAGTTACGATATCGCCGTAGAGGTTCGGAAGGATGAACACCTTGAAGTCGGTGCGGCGCTTCTCGTCGATCAGCTTCGCCGTAAGGATATCGATAAACCATTCGTCGGTCGTGATCTCGGGATATTCCTTTGACATCTCCTCGCACAGGCGGAGGAATTTACCGTCGGTGGACTTGATAACGTTTGCCTTGGAAATGATGGAAACTCTGTCCTTGTGGTTGTTGCGCGCAAACTCATAAGCGAGACGCGCAATACGGTTTGTGCCCTCGGTAGTGGTTACGACAAAATCCATGGACAGATCGTCGGTGATGTGCTGTCCCTGGCTTCCGAGCGCATAGCCGCCCTCCGTGTTCTCACGGAAGAATGTCCAGTCGATTCCCTTATCGGGAACCTTGACGGGGCGGACGTTTGCAAAGAGGTCAAGCTCCTTGCGCATTGCGACGTTCGCACTCTCGATGTTCGGCCACGGATCGCCCGCGCGGGGAGTCGTGGTCGGTCCCTTGAGGATGATGTGGCACTTCTTAAGCTCCGCAAGAACGTCGTCGGGGATCGCCTTGTTTGCCGCAACGCGGTTCTCGATGGTGAGTCCGTCGATGGTGCGGAACTCGACCTTGCCGGCAGCAACTTTATCTGCGAGAAGGCGCTCGAGAACTGTTCTTGCAGCAGCCGTGATAACGGGGCCGATTCCGTCGCCGCCGCATACGCCGATAATGAGTCGGTCAAGGGACTTGTAATCGACGAAATCATCGGCAGCGTTTATCCGCTCTACTCTCTCGAGCTGTCCGCGGACAAGCGCTTCAAATTTGGCAACCGCCTCTTTTACCTGAGCGTCGTATTTGCTGTTCATTTTCTGTACTCCTTGTATGTGAAAAAAGATTAACTTGGTAATGTATCGCCGAATATTGCTGACATTCGAGCGATACGACGGTGTGATTGCGTATGAGCGGGCATATGCAATTTTTTATAATAAGGAAATTTTCCGTAATTTTCGATTTCGGCAGTTGCACAACCGAGATTTCGACCGACGGCAAACGCCTTGAAAAATATGTTTATTTTATATAACGAAATTTACAACATATTATCACGAACACCTGTGCACACAGCCGTTTATCAACACAGCGTTCAAAAGCGTGTTGAAAATTAGACAAGAGCAAAACTGTTGTTATGTGATTGCCTTTTTGCAATTTTTTCGCTGAATGCCGATATTTCAGCCGAATACTCCGTCAGCCTCCGCACTCTCCTCCGAGGCATATGCGTTGAGATCCACGTCGGCACGAACACCGGCAAGGTATTCAAAATATCCCTGAACTGCAATCATTGCGGCATTGTCGCCGCACAGAGCGTGGTCGGGCGTGATGAAGCTTACGCCGTTCTTTTCCGCAAACGCAGAAATTGCACGTCTGAGGTGCGAGTTGGCAGCAACACCGCCCGCAAGCACGATCGGCATTTTCCCGTATTCCGCAGTTGCCAAACGCAGTGCGTCGCAAACTCCGTCGCAGATGACCTTCGTGAAAGATGCGGCGATCGACTCTCGCTCATCCTCCGGTAAAGGATCGCTGTCTGAAAGAGACAGCTTCTGTCTGATATTGTGAATATAGTTTACAGACGCGGTTTTAAGTCCGCTGAACGAAAAATCGAGAGTATCTTTTATATGCGGTGACGGAAGCTTTATATCGGCGTGGTCTGCTCCGCGTTCGGCGAGCGCGTCCATTTCAGCACCGCACGGATATGCAAGTCCGAGCCGTCTGCCGACCTTATCAAACGCCTCACCCGCCGCGTCATCTCTTGATCCGCCGATCTCCTCGTACTCGGTTCGGCTGAGCACGCGATAGATCGAGGTGTGGCTTCCGGAAACGACCACCGCAAAATACGGCGGACGAAGCTCGGGATTCGCGGGACACACAGCCGCAGCGTGCGCTTTGATGTGATTCACCGGAACAAGCGGTACCCCGAGCGAATACGCCATCGCCTTTGCAAAGCTGACTCCGACAAGGAGTGCGCCGATAAGTCCCGGTGTGCAGGTCACGGCAACGGCGTCGATCGCGTCCGGTGAAATTCCGGCGTTCTCCATCGCCTGTTCGGCAACCGTAGAAATCGCTTCAAGGTGTGCGCGGCTCGCGATCTCGGGAACGACCCCGCCGTACAGCGCGTGCGTCTCGATCTGAGTCGCGACTACATTGGAAAGAATATGTATTCCGCCGTCTCCGGCATCTATAACTGCGGCAGAGGTCTCGTCGCAGGAGCTTTCTATTCCGAATATGATCAAAGTTGACTCTCCTCGCTTGTGTTCAGTTTAAGGCTCATGAGAACCGCATCCTCCACAGGGGAGGTGTAATATCGGCGGCGTATTCCGTCGTTTCGGAATCCGAGCGATGCGTAAAGCGCCGCTGCCGCCTCATTTGACTGACGGTGTTCGAGATACACCGCGCAAACTGACGTTTTTCTGCAAATGTCGATCATTTTTTCGGCAAGTGCAAAACCAATACCCTGCCTCCGATAGTCCTGCATGACCGCAAGATTTATAATATCGCACTCATCCGCGACGACGGTCACGCCGATATACCCTACCGGCACCGCTGCACCGTCATGTTCGCATTCGGCGATAATAAACAGTGTCGCAGGATTTTCGAGAACGGACGCAAACGAGCGCTCACTCCACGGATCGCCGAAGCACTCTATCTCCATCGCGGCAAGCACCGCCGCATCATCCGCGTCGGCACGGCGAAATCTCACGCCGTTCATTTTCCCTCACCGAAGGCAGCCTCAAGCTCGCTCTCTATCTGCTCAAGGCAGCGCGCATATGTCGCGTCGTCGCAGCCGTAAGGGTCAAAAATGTCGTGCGGCATGGCGAATATCTTCTCCGCAAGCTCGGGAAACGCCATTATAAGCATATTCGCGTGATCGCCCGTCATGCAGATTATCTTCTCCGCAGGCTCAAGCAGCTCCTTTGTCGCCTTTCGCGACACGTGTGAAATATATCCGTCAGGTGCAACACCGCGAGCCTTCAGCGCAGATACCGCCCCGCTTGCGATCGGCGATCTGCCTGACGCGGCAACGCCGCATGACTCGGCGCGGGCGATCTTTCCGTACTTGTGGTTGAACAGCGCCGCCGCCATAGGGCTGCGGCAGGTGTTCCCCGTGCACACAAACATATAGAGCGGAAGCTCCTCTTCTCCCTCACCGATCTTTTTCTTGACTGCAAGTGTTTCCATAATAGCAATACTTCCTTTCGGGATCAATACCCGAGCGTTCCGTCGAGACTGTCGTCGTTTTCGATCCAATCCGACACCTTATACACCGTAAAATTCGTCTTATCCTCGCGGACATAGACATAGTCGATCCCGGCGTTGATTATATACCGTTTGCACATAAGGCAGCTGCACGTTCCCGAAACGATACTGCCGTCGGCAGGGGACGTACAGCACATATAAAGCATTGAACCGAGCATCTGCTCGCGCGGCGCGGCAATTATCGCATTTGCCTCGGAATGGACGGAGCGGCACAGTTCGTACCTCTCGCCGCGCGGTATCTGAAGCGTATCGCGCATACATTTTCCTATATCCGAGCAGTTCTGTCTTCCGCGCGGAGCACCGTTGTATCCGGTCGAAATTATAACGTCGTTTTTAACGATGATCGCGCCGTATCTTTTGCGCAGGCAGGTGCTGCGCTCCGACACAGTCTGCGCGATATCGAGGTAGTAATTGTGCTTTGAAACCCTCTCCATAGACGCCTCCGTCTCGTCGGAATATAAACATCCCCATGATAATATAATTATATAACACACAGTGAAAAAAATCAAGATTTCTGCCGAGAATAATTAGCGCGCGCGGCAAAAGAAAGGCACGGGGACAATGTCAAAGAGGCGCAGATTCATCTTTAACGGAACGGTGCTTGCTCTGTCGGGAATACTCCTGCGCACTGTCGCCGTGAGCTTCAACGCATACGTATCCGGACGCATCGGCGCCGAGGGAATGGGGCTTTTCTCACTTGTAATGAGCGTGTACGGGCTTGCCGTGACCCTCGCGGCATCCGGCGTGAATCTTGCATCCGTCAGGATGACCGCCGAGGCGCTTGCGGACGGCGCCGGCACACGCGAGATACGCGCGATAATGCGGCGTGTGCTCGCCTACGGCTGTGCGTTCGGCGTGCTGTCGATGGCGGCAGTATTCCTCACGGCAGCGCCGGTAGGTCAGATACTCCTCACAGACGAACGGTGCATCCGTTCTCTGCGCATTATGGCGTTCGGTATGCCGATGATATCAATGAGCGCGGCGATGGCGGGATACTTCGCGGGAGTCGGCCGCGCCTACAAGAATGCGCTGATCGGCGCGGTCGAGCAAGCCGTGCGGATCGCGCTGATAATCGCGGGGATCGTAATATTCGCGGATCGCGGCGTTGAGTGGGCGTGCTTTGCCCTCGTGGCCGGGCAGACCGCCGCCGAAGCCGGATCGCTTGCGACCTCCTACATCGCATACCTCGCCGATCGCCGCAGGATCAAAAAAAGCCGGACCGGCGCAAAGCCGCAGGAAAGATTCGGCAGGGCGCGATCCACGCAAAAAAGCATTTTTGCCCGCATTTTTTCAATCGCGATGCCCGTCGCGCTCGGCAGCTATGTGCGTCAGGGATTCACGACCGCCGAGCACATCGCGATCCCGTGGGGGCTGAGGAAGAACGGCGCAGGCGGGACTTCCGCGCTCGAACGCTACGGCATCCTGCACGGGATGGCGCTGCCGCTCGTGCTGTATCCATCGGCTGTGATCGGGGCGTTCGCCGGGCTTCTCGTGCCGGAACTTGCGGGGATATCCAAATACGGAGACCGCGCCGAAGTGCGACGCACGGCGAGCGCCGCGATCCGCATGGCGATCGCGTTCTCAGTCGGAGTTGCAGGAGTTTTCTCGTTCTACGGGTACGAGCTTGGGATATCCGTGTATTCCTCCGGTGAGGCAGGACGATACATCCGTATGCTCGCGCCACTCGTACCGATGATGTTTCTCGACACAACGGTCGATTCCGTACTGAAGGGACTTGACGAGCAGATCTACACGATGAAAGTCAACATCATCGACGCCGCCATCTGCCTCATTTTCGTACTGCTGCTCGTGCCGCGCATGGGGATCATGGGGTACATAGTCGTGATATACGTAAGCGAAGCTGTGAACGCCGCCCTCAGCATTGATCGGATGCAGCAGGTGACGGGAATTCGCGTGCACGCTCGGATGCTGCTCGTACCGGGAGTTTTTGCCTTCGCATCACACTCCGCAGTACGGCTGTTTGACACCTTCATCGTATTAAGATTCGGGAAAGATCTCGGCATCGCGGCGAAGATATGCGCTATGGCGGCACTGTATGCCGTTTTATGCTTTGTATCTGCTAAGGCGGAGAAACGGATGCAAAGCATAAAATCCGATGAAAAATGAATTTTTTTGCGAAAAGGTATTGCAATTTTCGGGGCCATGTGGTATAATATCAAAGTCAGGTGACATGGCCCGTTGGTCAAGCGGCTAAGACATCGCCCTCTCACGGCGAAAACGGGGGTTCGATTCCCCCACGGGTCACCATCATTCGGGAAACATCCTGGATACCGTCGGCCAAAAGGTTGGCGGTCTTTTTTTGTCTGTTTTTATATAAAAACAGGGAACGCTGTGCGTTCCCTGTTTTGTATTATTCGGCATTCTCTGTCGGAGCCGTATCGTCTGCCGCGCCGTCGCCGACCAGCACAACTGCCGGCGCACTCTGCGCACGCTTTTTGCGAAGATGATCAAACACGCAGAACCCGGTGAATGCGATGATTCCTCCGGCGGATATCATGCTTCCGTAAATAACGCAATCCGGGCGGTACTTCATAACGAGCGTGTGCTCGCCGGGAGTGAGGTTGAAGCCTACGAGAGCGTCGAGGATCTCAAACGTCTCGACCTCCTCGCCATCGCATATGACCTTCCAGCCCTTGTCATACGGGATAGAGGTGTAGACAAGCTCCTTACCCTCGGAAACGTTGATCGTGCCCTCGAGCGTATCCTCCGTCCACTCGGCAATGTCAAACTCAGATCCGCGCAGACGCGGCATGATCTCGCTGAATGCGTCTGCATCGAAATAGTAGAAATAGTCGTCGTTGTCCGTGCTAATATAAAGATCGTCCTTCGACAGCTCGAGCTTCACGGAAAGCTTTGTACCGGGCTCGTATGAGCCGAGCTCGACGATCCTGTGCGTCTCGTTTCCGAAATATGTTCCCTTTGAGACGCCGTTTACGCTGAGCTTGCACTCCCTGTCGTAGGTAGTCGGGATAAACATGAATATCGTGTCGTCAGTCTCCGCGGTGAGCGTGTACACGAGATATGCCGACTCTCCCGCAGTAACGGGCGTATACTTCACGTGACCCGTGGTCGATCCCTTTGTGAGATTGGTCGTCGCCGGGAGCGAATTCGGCAGGTACACAAATATGTCCGCCGACTCCTCGCCGAGCATTGATGCAACGATACCGTTCATTCGCTCGAACGGATTGTGGTATTCGCTCTCGTCATCATCAAAGAGCTTGACCGAAGCAAGTGCGGGATCCACGCCGAACGCGACTGACATTGCATACGGGTTCTCGTAGATCGTAAGGTCGCTTGAATATTCGAGCGCCGTTGTATAGAGCGGAGATATTTCATCTCCCTTGGGACTGCCGATGATGTACTTGACTCCGAGGATAGAGTCAGCCACGGGGGTCGAGCCAAGGTACTTCGACCAATGCGACTTTGACGCAAGTCCGAGATATTTCAGGAACTTGATCGTGCTCGCATTGAGCGTTGAAGTAGAGTTTGAAAGTCCGAAAACGTCGAGCGCCAGGTTATCGTTCGTTTTGCGGTTGACCACCTTTTCCGAACGGTAGAACGAGGTATCCATCTCGCGCATCGCGTCAACGACGGGCGAATACTTATCGATATGGTCGCGGAATCCGGTACGGTTTGAGTACACAACGTCATCGTCGAGCCGCATGAGGTTCGACAGTCCTGCGGCGTACATCTCAAAGCAGATGAATATTGCCATAACGAGCACGGATGTGCGTCTTATGTTCTCCGTTTTGAATGTAGCTCCGCGAAGAAGCAGGAGGTACAGTGCGATAAACGCAAGGGATGCCCACACCGCCTCAAGATCGGGCAGATTTTCAAGATCAAGCTTCTGCAAGACGAGAAGCAGTGCCGCGATCGAGACCGCGCTTATTATTATCGGACGGTAGCCAAGCTCGTCGATATTCTCCATCACGCGGTGCGCGATCACGAGGAAGAGGAAGCACACCATGAAGCTGTAACGGTAGTTCAGCCAGTTCGGGCGCTGCATTCCGTGCCACACGATATCGAGCGTTGAGCCGTTGAAGCAGACAAACATGAACGTGAGGAATATGCCGGTCGCGATCTTCTCACGGGTCGTGATGTTCTTCACGAAGAAGTAGAGCGGCACGAGCATAAACGTAAGCATTCCCGAATACAGGAACGGGAGCCCCTCGGGACGCACGGTATCGTACGATCCGAAGTACATCTTCGAGATCATATCGAGGAAATCGAACTGCTGCCCGAAGCCGTAAGAGGGATTTGTAAACTCGGTCTTACCGAACTTCAGCGAATAGTACGACGACCACAGCATGACAGCCGTTATCGCCACCATTGCAATTGCGCAGAAGCCGATACGCACCACCGATTTCAAAAGGTGCGCGCTCTCCCCGTCGGGATTGCGCTCCTCCTCGGTATGCGAATAATAGAAGTAGAAGAAATACAGTGCAACAAAGATGCACGTCATATAACCGATGTAGAAGTTCGAGATCACGGCAACGGAAAGCGAGATCACGATCATCTTGTACTTCTTATGACGGATAAGCTCCTCGACACCGAGCAGTATGATCGGCAGAAGAATGAGATTGTCGATCCACATGGTGTTGTGCTGCATGACGACCGCATACGCGGTAAGCGCGTACATCGTCGAGAAAATGAACGTGAGCGTCGGGTTCTTCTTTCTCGTCCGGTCAAGATAGATTCCGAACGCAAGTCCGGACAGACCGCACTTGAGCAGGAACATGAACAGGAGCGCTTCCGTCATCATGGTTTCCGGGAAAAGCGCTACAATAAACGACAGCGGACTTGCGAGATAGTAGCCGATGATCCCCATGAACTCTCCGCCGAGCGCGCGTCTGAACGTGTAAAGCAGGCTGCCGCCGCTTGTCAGAATATCGCGCAGCGCGGAGAAATAGTACACGTACTGACCGTTCAGGTCAAGCACGAGCACCGACTCCTCGCCGAACGGATAGACATTCATCGAGGCGTATATGAGCCACATGAGCAGTGCCGGCACGATGAAGCACAGCCCGAGATATCCGCGGCTTTTCAGCGCACGGCGAAGTCTCGCGCGGAAGCCCGATGGCGGTGTCAACTCATCGTCGAGCGCCGCAGGTGAATAGCTGTAATCGTCAACGTCAGGATTTACGGTATCCGGTACCGCATCAGCACCGCTTGTCGCAGCCGCAGATTGTACACTGTCGGAAATTCTTTCCGACACGCCGGCGGTATCGGAAACATCCGGATTTTCAACAGAATTGTATTCGTCCATTAAAACCTCCGCGCCGTAAAGGCCAAATTTTTATGTGTCCCCGAATCAGTTATCCTCGGGAGATGAAGAAGTAACTTTTTTGATCGCGCGCTCAAGCTTTTCACGCGGCAGCGTCATGTCCCTGCCGCATCCGGTGCAAATAATGCGGACATCCGAGCCTGTGCGCATCACCTTAAATGAATGCGAACCGCACGGATGACTCTTTTTGAGTTCAAGCGTGTCACCGACCGAAAAATGTATGATTCCCGCCATCACTTGCGATCCTTTCTGTTTGTCAAATATATCGGTTGATTGCGAGTCCGTGCGAACGCACGGGTAAAGGCGCAGCCTTAAAACATCGCCCCGCGATGTTTCGTGATGTCATTATACCACGAGGAAGGAATGACGTGCTCGCACGATCATTCCGCCGAGACCGTCAATGACGAGTCCGTGCGAACGCACGGGTAAAGGCGTAAGCCTTAAACATCGCCCCGCTATGTTTAACGAAGTCATTATACCACATAATTGTGAATAAGTAAACATACTCGATCGCGCCAACACAAAAAGGCGCGGCTGCCCGCACCTTTCCCTATTCTGTTTTTGCACACCTCGCCGCCGATTCAGCCGGAATCACTGAATCTCCTGCTCAAGACTGCGGAATATGTCATCATCGAAAAATTCCGTAACAGTCATGTCAAGCCCGTCGCAGAGGCGCTTCAGCGTAACTACTGACAAATCGCGCCGCTCGGGATTCATCAGACTGTATACCGTGGACGGCGTCACGCCGGAACGAGTGGCAAGTTCATTGTAGCGCAGCTTGCGCTCACTGCAAATGTTCTGGATGCGTTTTACGATGGCTTCCTTGATCTTCATTGCATATCATGCCTTTCTGTGCAATCTTTGCACGCCGTGATCGGCACGCAAGAGTATCCCTCGCGGAGGTTTCTTTTCCGTCTCATACAATTTTATAAGAATATTCCGCCGCGAGTATACGCGCTTGCGTAAGATTGGCAATTTACATACAATATATATGCGCACGAGCGCAATATTTACACAATATCTATGTACTTTGACAGCCAAGCGCACAATTATGGAATGTTACGGCATTAATTCAAAAAACGCTCAGGCCGCCCGCGCCGAAAAAGCCACGGACACGCCAGGCAGCACGCCGAAAAATCTTCAGTTTTTTGATTTAATTGTAAAATAGTATTGACTTTTCGCTGTAAATCAGCTATAATAATTAAGAGGTATGTGCAGACGTGTGTCGTTTGTACACGCGAAGGGAGGGAAGTCTAATGGCAGAGATCAGGGTAAAAGAGAACGAGTCTCTCGACAGTGCTCTGCGCCGTTTTAAGCGTCAGTGTCAGAGATCCGGTATTCAGGCCGAGCTTCGCAAGAGAGAATGCTACGAGAAGCCGAGCGTAAAGAGAAAGAAAAAGTCCGAAGCAGCCAGAAAGCGTAAATACAAGTAATTCCGGCGTTTCGTATTTTAATACCCGGTTTTAATCGACTCGGAAAAAGGACTCATACGAGTCCTTTTTTTGCGCGCTTTTTGTTTTTCATTACAGTGATATAAAAAACACGGGCTGCCAAACGGCAGCCCGTACCTGATTTATCTCTTGGAGAACTGGCTTGCGCGACGTGCGGCTTTGAGTCCGTACTTCTTTCTCTCCTTCATACGAGGGTCACGGGTAAGGAACCCGGCCTTCTTGAGAGGAGCGCGGAAAGAATCGTCAGCGAGAAGCAGAGCGCGAGCAACGCCGTGGCGGATCGCACCTGCCTGACCGGAGAAGCCGCCGCCCGTTACGGTAGCGACGATATCAAACTTGCCTGCGGTGTCGGTAACACCGAAGGGCTGGTTGATGATGAGCTTCAAGGTCTCAAGACCGAAGTATTTGTCGATATCCTGACCGTTGATGGTGATGGCACCGGTGCCGGGATACAGACGAACGCGGGCAACAGAGCTCTTTCTTCTGCCCGTTCCGTAGAAATAAGGTTTAGCACTTGTATACATTATTCTGCACCGTCCTTTTCATCAAACTTCGTAGGGTACGGGTTTCTGAGCTGCATGATTGTGCTCAGCACCGCTGTACACCTTGAGGCGGGTGATGGACTTGCGTCCGATGGTGTTGTCGGGAAGCATTCCCTTAACAGCCAGCTCCATTGCAAGCTCGGGGCGGGTTGCCATAAGGGTGCGGTACTGCACTTCCTTGAGTCCGCCGATGTAGCCGGAGTGGCGACGGTAGTATTTCTTGTCGAGCTTCTTACCGGTAAGAACTGCCTTGTCAGCGTTCACGATGATCACGAACTCGCCGCAATCTACGTGAGGTGTGAACTCGGGGCGGTGCTTTCCGCGAAGAATGGTTGCGGCTGCAACTGCGGTGCGTCCGAGCGGCTTGCCCGCAGCGTCGATCACATACCATTTACGCTCAACGGATTCTTTTTTTGCCATGAAAGTAGACATAGCTCTAATTCCTCCATTGGATAGTTAATTTTTTCTTTACAACAGTTTGTAGTATACCACACCTCGGACGGGCTGTCAATACCTTTTCGCAAAAAAATCCGTTCTCGTCAATTTAGATTTCGTACATCTCGCGATTTCTCGTTTTTTCTCTTAAATGCTCTCGTTTTTGAAAAGGCGATCCGAAAAATTATTTTTTTATCGTACCGCCACCGATAACGGTATCCCCATCATACAGCACCGCAGCCTGTCCGGGAGCCGGCGCTTTCTGCGGATCGTCAAACCTCAGCGTGACCTCGTCCGTGCCGACCGGTGTCACGGTCACCCACTGCTCCGGCTGGCGGTAGCGGAGCTTCGCCCTGCACCGAAATTCGTTTTTCGGCGCTTCGCCGCTTATCCAGTTGAAATCCGCAGCACGGACGGTCTAGCAAATAAGCTCCCGACTCACACCGTGAACAACCTCAGCGCACTCCGGCCGTATCTCGCAGACATACAGCGGCTCGGCTGCCGAAATGCCGAGTCCCCTTCTCTGCCCGACCGTATAGCGGATTATGCCCTTGTGACGTCCGAGGATATTCCCCTCCCTGTCAACGAAATTCCCCTCGGCAAAGGAGCGCCCGGCGTGCATCTCGACCACGCGCGCATAATCGCCGTCCGGCACAAAGCAGATGTCCTGACTGTCCGGTTTGTTCGCGTTGACAAATCCAGAACTGCCTGCAATATCGCGGACCTCGCTCTTTCTCATTCCGCCGAGCGGAAACACCGTATGCGAAAGCTGTTCCTGCGTCATGGAGTACAAGACGTAGCTCTGATCCTTGGTCTCGTCCAAAGCCTTTTTCAGGACGAATCCGTTGTCAGTTTCCTCGATCCTCGCGTAATGGCCAGTCACGATGCAATCGCAGCCGAGGACCCGCGCACGGTCAAGGAGTTTGCCGAACTTCATATATCGGTTGCAGTCGATGCACGGATTCGGCGTGATCCCGTTTTCATAGCTCTCGACAAACTTATGTATCACCTCATCACGGAACGCATCCGTGAAATTGAAAACGTAGAACGGCATACCGAGCTTATATGCGACGCTGCGTGCGTCCTCAACGTCATCGAGAGAGCAGCAGGTACGCGAACGCTCGACCCCGGCATCCTCGTTTTGGAACAGCTTCATCGTGCAGCCGATACACTCATATCCGCGCTCGACCATTATTTTGGCGGCAAGTGAGGAATCCACTCCCCCGCTCATCGCAATCAGTGCCTTTTTCATTGTCCAAGCCTCCGCTCTCCCGTTTTTGCGGCATAATGTGTACATCCCGCGAAGCAAGCACGATAATTCCTATCTGTTTGATATGCTATATTATAGCGGTTTTATCCGAGAATGTCAAGGACACGCGGAACCGGATTCGGGCAAAGAAAAACGGCGTGCCGCAAAGGCACACCGCAGTGTTCACGAAGCTATTCGGCTCAGTTGCCCTTCTTCTTTGAGATCACAAGGACAACAATGATCGCGACAGCCGCAACGGCAAGCACGATTCCCACAACTCCCGACATATCTCCGGTGGGGGGATTACTTACAAAATGTCCGAGCATCGGTAAACTCTCCTTTCGTATGATGTGTCAGAATTCGTCAAATGTGCGGTTTTCAGCCGCAGCTTTTTCGAATAGCAGGATCATCTCCTCCGGCATCTCGGCAAATATGCCGATCCGCTCGCCGGCGGATTCAAACACGGCAAGTGCGCCGGATTCCGGCGACATATTGACGTTATACCTGTAAAGCGACATTTCCTTTGCGGCTCCGCCGCAGTCGCCGTCTGTGATACGCCGCACCTCGCGCAGCTCCGACAATGCCAATCGGCAAAGAAGCTGCGGATTTTTTCCGCGCATCCGTTCGACCGTGAAATCGATCTCGCCCGGCGTGAGAAGGCGCACGTCCTCCGCCGCATCATCGCGGGACGATATCGCGAGTCGGAACACCGTCAGACGGTATCGGCACAGGATATATACCGCCGCCGCGATCAGAACCACCACAAGAAGCTGCCACAGCGCCGGAAAGGGTGCGCGTCCGGACACCGCCCAGAAGATCACGCCGCCCACGAACGATACCGCCATATAATAGTCGGAGGGACGACCGCTTGGGGTTGAAGAATAGATCATAAATTCTCCCCGAAAAAAGCATAAGACCGCACTGCTGCGGTCTTATCCGTTGTTTTACGCTTCTTCTTTTTTGGTAAGAATTGCTTTTCCGTTGTAATAGCCGCAGGCCTTGCATACGCGGTGGGCAAGAATATATTCGCCGCAATGGGAGCATTTTACCATAGCGGGAGACGTGAGCTTCCAAACGTTGGAACGTCTTTTATCTCTGCGAGCTTTGGATGTCTTTCTCTTCGGTACTGCCATCCTGAATACACCTCCTTCAGAGTTACAACCTTAAATTTCTTGACATTACAATTAATTATACTACAAACTTTGCGAGTTGGCAAGGGCTTTTTGAAAAATTATTTCATCTGTTCGAGAAGTTTTTCAAAAATCTTCATTCTCGGGTCGATTTCACGCGTCTCACCGCATTTGCACTCACCGCCGTCGCGCCGCTTTCCGCACTTCGGGCAAAGCCCCGCGCAGTCCTCGCGACACAGGAGAATATCCGGCATAGCGAGCGCCGTTTCCTCGAGAACGTCGCGGTCTACGTCGATCTCCCCCTCGGTGACCGTGAGGATATCCTCGTCGTCATAGTCGTCCTCATTTGAGAACGAGCCGTGTGCAGCCACGATCCGCTCGAACTTTGCCGAAGCCGTGCCGTTTGCCGGAGCAAGGCAGCGTGCGCAGGGTGCAGTATACTCAAGCGATGTTGCCACGCAAACACTGACGTACTCGCCGCGATCGGTCACGACAACGTTCACGTTTATCGGCGAGGCAGGCTCGATGTCGGCGGGAAAATACTCCCGCGCGTCTCCCGCGACCTCGATCGGATAATCGAACGAAAGACTCTGCGTCTTTCCGTTCAGAATCGGTGTGATCTTCAGTTTCATCGCGCACTCCTTATTTCAGAAAATCGGGAAGGAACTCCGAGGGGATCGTGCTCGTGACGTACCCGCGCAGCGTGTCAAGGGTAAACGCTCCGTAGAGCTGGGATCCATGCTCGGCGCACATGTCGGACGTGAAATCCTCAAGCAGACCGACGGACACGGCTGTGCGTGTCGGCAGTCCCTGTGAATCGAGGACATTTGCGTCCGCCTTATAGAACGTCATCGTCGGGTTCATTTCCGCATTTTCAACGGTTAGGCTGCCGTCCTCGGCAAACACAAGCTCAAACGAGGCAAGCCCGCCGACCATGTTGTACGACTGAAGCTGCGATGAGATAAAGTTTCCGAGGGAATATATGACGAGCGTGCGCTTTCCGGAGTCGCCGGTCACCCACTCCATCGGCTGGAGCGTATGCGAGTGGTGACCGATCACCACATCGGCGCCGTACTTCGACAGGAGCGCGGCGAGCCTCTTCTGTTCGTCGTTCTGCGTCATAACGTTCTCCTCGCCCCAGTGCATCGAGACGATGACAGCGTCGGCGCAGTCTCTCGCACGCGACACCTGATCTATTATGGTTGAGTCGTCAATGAGCGGTATCACAAGATCGCTGCTCGCGGCATTGAGCCTGTTTCCGTTTGTTCCGTAAGTATACGACAGCACGGCAATGCGTTTGCCCTTGGACTCTAGCAGGCGGATCGTGTTGTAATCCTCCATGCTCTCATACGCACCGACAGACAGAACGTTTTTCGATTTCCAGTAGTTCATCGTTCCGCGGAGTCCCTCGCATTTGCCCTCCATGTCGAGCATATGATTGTTCGCAAGATTCACGATATCGAATCCCATATTGACGAGCGCGTCGCCCGCCTCTGTCGGCGCATTGAACGCCGGATATCCCGCGGCAGGCATATCGGGGACCATCGGTCCCTCCTGATTCACAAACGCTACGTCCGCGCCGGAGACGATGGACTTTATGCGGTCGGAATACATACTGTCAAAGTAATACTTGCCGCTGTATCCGCCGGATGCGGCGAGCGCCGTCGCTCTTGCGGCAGCTTCGGTATAGACGGAATCGTGGATCAGATTGTCCCCTGCGGCTGCAAAGCTGATCCTCACTTCCCCACTTTCCGGCGTGTCGGTCACAGTTTCCGAGCTTGCGGGAGTTGTCGCGTCGATCACGTCGTTTCTGCCGATCGTGTTGACGTCCGTCGGACGGTTCTTCACGAGCCCGCACGACGACGCCGAAAGGCTCGCCGCCGCAAGGACCATGGCAGTCGTTATCTTCAGTAGTCGCATATTCGTTTACTCCTTTCCTTCGAGCAGCGCCTTCTCACTGTTTGAAAGCTTATAGTTCTTCATCGGCTGCTCCGCAAAATGCGCAGTCACCGCCGCTTCATACGTCTGATCGTTCTTTACGGCGCCCGCCTTGCATATCGTGATTATCACGTTCGTGTTCTCGCCGATCTCGATCCCGTCGAACACAAGACGCTCGTAATTGTAGAACAGCTTTTTCGTCTTTTCCGCAACGGTCGGGAAAACGTCGTCGCCCGCTGGGTGTCCCTGATACGTTCTGCCGCCGTTTTCATCGACGCCGGCATCACCGCCCGAAACGTTGGTCGCGTCCTTTCCGGACGACGAATCGACCGTGAACAGTCTGAATTCAACGTCGCCGAGCGCATTTACGGTGCTGTTGTTGTATCTCACGGTGACCTGAAGCTCAGACGTTTCCGGCGAATAGACGAAGGCATAAGCTGAAAAGTAGCCGTTATCTGAAATCTCATCGACAACATCGTGCGTAAGAAACTCGATATTGCCGTTTTCGGCATATGCGGCGCAGAGCGTATCGGTCGGTGAAAGCTTTGACAGCGTTGACTTATTCTCGGCAAATATAACGCGCCAGATGAACATGAGGCATATGAGAACGGCGATCGTTCTCACGGTGTATAACAGAATCTTTTTCATATTTATCTCCACGGATCATGATGCACTGTTTCCGGCAAACTGGCTCTCATAAAGCGTGCGGTAGAATCCTCCCGCACGGAGCAGCTCGTCGTGCGTGCCGCTCTCGATGATGTGGCCGTCCTTCATCACGAGGATCATATCCGCCTCGCGGATCGTCGAAAGCCGGTGTGCGACAATGAAGCTCGTCCGTCCCTCCATCAGGCGGAGGAACGCGTCCTGCACGAGGATCTCGGTTCGCGTATCTATCGAGGAGGTAGCCTCGTCGAGTATAAGCATCGGTGGGTGGCGCAGCATTACACGTGCAATGCAGAGGAGCTGTCTCTGACCCTCGGACAGTCCGTCGCCCTCGTCGATCACCGTATCATATCCATCGGGCAGGCGCTTTATAAAGCTGTGTGCGTGCGACATTTTTGCGGCGGCGATGATCTCGTCGTCACCGACTCCCTCCATGCCGAGAGCAATATTCTCACGCACGGTGCCGTGGCGTATCCACGTATCCTGAAGCACCATGCCGAACATGGCACGCAGACTCTCACGCGGAATATCGCGGATATCGGTGCCGTCCACTCTGATACTGCCGCCCGTCACATCATAGAAGCGCATGAGCAGATTTATAAACGTAGTCTTACCGCATCCGGTCGATCCGACAAGCGCGACCTTTTTGCCCGGCGCGATATCGAGCGTCAGATGCTCGATGAGCGGGCGCTCGGGAGTATAGGAAAAACTCACGTCATCAAACTCAACTCTGCCGGTCGGCGCCCCCACGGGAGCCGTACCCGTATCGGGCACCTCCTCCGGCTCATCGAGGAACTCGAATATGCGTCCGGCGCACGCCGCCGAGTTCTGAAGCTCGGCAAGGATGCCCGTGATCTCGTTGAACGGCTTCGTATACTGGTTCGCATAGCTGAGGAAGCACGACAGCTCGCCGACCGTGATCCCGCCGCGCATTACCGACAGCGATCCGGTAAGGGCAACGCCCGCAAACACGAGATTGTTTATAAATCTTGTTGACGGGTTCGTGACGGACGAGATAAACACCGCCTTGAGCGACGCCTTTTTCGTCTCCTCGTTCAGCCGATCGAAGCGCGAGATCATGTCGTCGCCCGCGCCGTAGGAAACGATAGTCTTTTCGGCGGAAGCCGCCTCATCTATAAGCCCGGTCACCTGACCGCGCGTGCGCGACTGCTCACTGAAATAGCTGAAGCTTTTCTTCGATATATAATACGCGCAGAACAACGACAGCGGGGTCACGAGTATAACGACCGCCGCAGTTGTGATGCTGGCGCGGATAAGAACGACAATTATAGAGATGACCGTCAGAACGCCTGTGACGAATGTCGAGATGCTCATGACGAGTCCGTTTTCGATCTCGGCGGAGTCCGACATGATGCGCGAGAGGATATCTCCGCGCGAATGCGAATCCATGTAGCCGACCGGCAGACGGCCGAGCTTGTCCATTGCCTCGGCACGGATATCGCGCACCGTGAGATACGCGATCTTGTTCGTGCAGACGCTCATGACCCACTGTATCACTGCGGCGAGGGCTACAAGCACTCCGAAGGTCACGAGATACCGCGCGACACGCGGAAAATCCACGTTTCCGGCGCCTACGATGCAGTCAATGGCATATCCCGTGACAGCCGGAGAATAAAGCGTTGCTGCGACATACAGTACAGCGCAGACAAGCGACAGCGTAAGATACACCGGATGTCTCGATATCCGGCGGAACACCTTGGCGAGAGCGCCGCGGCTTCCCGCTTTTTTGTTCTTCTGCGATTTACTCATACGGCGTCACCCCCTATTCCCTGCGAGCGGCAGATCTCGCCGTACACGGGGCAATCTCTCAGCAACTCATCGTGCGTGCCGAGTCCGACGGCGTGTCCGTCGTCAAGCACGAGTATCTGATCGGCTCCACTGAGGGCAGCGGCGCGCTGCGACACGATTATCGTGCAGACATCGCACATTCCGGCGATCTCACGCCGAAGCGCGGCATCAGTTGCATAGTCAAGCGCCGACGACGAATCGTCGAGGATGATTATATCCGGCGATTTCGCCACGGCTCTCGCGATATTTATTCTCTGGCGCTGTCCGCCGGACAGATTCCGCCCTCCTCGGTACAGCTCGGCGTCAAGCCCGCCGTCCTTTGAGCGCACAAACTCCTCCGCCTGCGCGACGTGGAGCGCGTGCCACAACTCCTCATCCGGAACGTGCTCGCCCTCTCTGCCGAGCGTGAGGTTGTATCTGACGCTGCCGGAGAGGATCTGCGCTCTCTGCTCCACTACGCCTATCTTTCGGCGCAGCTCGGCAGGGTCAAGGCTTTTGACATTATGTCCGAGGACGCAAACGCTGCCGGACGTGGCGTCGTAATATCTCGGTATGAGATTCACGAGCGTCGTTTTACCGGAGCCGGTCGGTCCGATAATGCCGAGCGTTCCGCCGTGCTTTATTCTGAACGAGACGTCCTCGAGCGACGGCGATGCCGCATCGGGATACGTAAACGTAACGTGATCGAACACAACATCATCCGACGCGTCCGCATCACCGTCGGCGGGAGCGACCGCAAGCTCGCTCTTCTCGGTCGGAGTTCCGAGAAAATCGGAAATTCTTCCGGCACACGCGAGAGCGCGCGTCACCGTGATTATGAGATTCGCAAGCTTTATAAGCTCAACGAGTATCTGCGACATATAGTTGACAAGAGCGATGACCTCGCCCTGCGACAGCCCGCCAACGTTGACCCTCACTGCGCCCGAATGGATCAGGATTATCATTGCGCCGTTTATCACGATATACGTGAGCGGATTCATGAGCGACGACACGCGTCCCGCCGCGATCTGGAGTGCGGCAAGGGTGCTGTTTTCCTCCGCAAACTTCTCGCGCTCGCCCTCTCCCATTCCGAGAGCGCGGATCACCCTGACGCCGGTGATATTTTCGCCGGTAAGTCGGAACAGTCCGTCGGACTTTTCCTGGACACGCTTGTACATCGGGATCGTGAGCTTCATTATGATCGTCACGACGACGAACAGAACGGGGATCACAGCCGCAAACACAAGCGATACGCGGAAATTGACGCTCATCGCCATCGCCATCGCGCCGAACACGACGAACGGCGAGCGGAGGAACAGACGGAGAAACATATTCACGCCGTTCTGCAGCTTTGCGAGGTCATCGGTCATACGTGCAACCATAGTTGCGCTGCCGATGCGATCAAGTTCGGTATACGAAAGGCTCTGCATATGCGAAAACATCGCGCCGCGAACGTTCGCCGCAAATCCCGTCGCCGCCTTTGCGGCAAAATACTGCGCGGTGAGCGACGACGCGAGTCCAACTGCGCCGAGAGCACAGAGCACAAGGCACAGCTGGACGACCGCGCTCTCGCTGCCCGACGGTATCGCTCCGTCAATGAGTCTTGCGACCACAAGCGGCACGAGCAGCTCAAACAGCGCTTCAAGCCACTTGAACAGCGGCCCGATTATCGCCTCCGTGCGGTACTGCTTCATGTATTTCAGTAATCTTTTCATCTATAACAGACCTCAGTTTGCAAGGTATTCTTCAAGGCACTGTCCGGCGTTCTTTATCTGCCAAGCGACGCGGCGGCCGACAAAGCGGTAATGCCACGGCTCGAACGAGTAGCCGGTGATTTCGGTCTTATCCTCGGGGAAACGGAGGATAAAGCCGAACTTCCACGCGTTCTCCGAGAGCCAGCCGTAAACCGGCTGATCCTTGAACTCGGTAGACGCCTGCGAAAGATTGTGCAGGTCGCACGAGAGTCCCGTCTGGTGCTCGCTCTCGCCGGGACGCGCGGAATAGGTTGACACTATCGCCTGCGCCTGCTCGCGCGTAAGGGTGGAGTCACGACTCATCTCCGTATCGGTGTAGCTGTTGTAGAGCTGCTCCTGGTACTCGTATGAGCGGTAGGCACTTGTCACGGAAACGTCGGTGTATCCGGCGCTTCTCATTTCGATGAACATTGCTTCGAGCGACTTCTCGGCGTACTCGCGCATTCTCTGGGTAGCGCGGCCGTCCTTTCTTGTGTCGGCGACATCGGTGAGATCGTTCGGAACAAGGGACGCGTCCACCTTTGTCGTCTTGTTCACAAGCACAAGATATTCCGCATTGTCTACGGGATCCATATAATTCTCATATGCCGAGAGGTCTGACGTGAACGTCACTTCCGGCATAGCCGAAGCAGCAGCTGCATTGGCATCGGTTCCGACGTCCTGCGTCTCGGGCGGTGTCGTGCTCTTGAGGTTAAACGACACAGGCATCATCACACTCTCGCCGGAATCGCCGACAGCGCTGATGTCGGTCAGGCGCTTGACCGTAACATTGCCCTTCGCTCTGTCCTCCGTGATCTCGATCCCGGTCATATAATCGGTAACAAAGTCCGCCGGGATCCAGACATTCTTTGACACAAAGCAGCTCGGAGACGAGAGCCGCCATGGCTGACCGCTGATCTCACATTCGGTCGAATCCTTTGTGAAAACAACGTATTCTTCCTTGCCGCTGCCGTCGGAGTCGGTATTCGTTCCGTCCGGCAGGACAAATTTAGCGGTGTTTTTATCCGTGATGCTCGTCATCGAGCAGCCCTCGGCAATACTCGAGAAATTGACGTACAGAACGCCGCTGCGGTACACGACATCGCCGGAGACCGAGGTTTTGGTGGTCTTGCCGCCATTGTACGATTCAAAATATGTTACGTTGTTCTCGCCCGCGTCGGGTGCCTTGTAAAATTTCAGGAAAAATACGCCTGCGCAGACTCCGCCGACAAGCAGGAGCATCACAAGGTACGTCACAAATCGGGACAAAAGCATCCGTCCCGCTCTGCGGCGGCGTCTGCGGTTCTCCTCGCGCATCTGCTCACGCGTCGCCTTGCGGCGGACCGACGATGCCGCGCGCGTGTTCATCTGTCTCTGCCTTGCGCGGCGCTCCGCCTCGGGCGTTCTGCCCGGATATGCACCGGACGGCGCGGAGGCTCTACCGCTCACGTATCCCTGCGGACGGCGAGTGTCACCCTGTCTCGGAACGCCGCGTCCGGCCCCCTGCCCGCCGGGCATGGGACGTCCCTGCGGCTGCCTCTGCGGCGTGCCCTGTGCGGGACGCCGACCCTCAGGTGTCGGACGTGCGCCGTTCTGATATCTGTTCGGATTTCTGTTATCCATAATTATTTGCCAATCCTTTCTTTGCATCCGGAACGCGCTTGCGAATATGCCACAGGCGTGCGGCAATCGGTACAAGTGCGGCTCAAGCATACCCCCGGTTACTTTGTTTCTATAACCGTAAAATAAGGAGATGTAGGTGAATTAAGCAGTCGGAATTCTCCGACACAGTATCTGAATCGCGACAAGGTTGAGAAATACTCGCGCAGCTCGATTCCCTCAGCCTCGCCCTCGGCGTGACCCGGGTACACCGCTACGAGCAGTATGCTGTCCGCCCCGAGCATAGCTATCGCATTCGCAACGGCGGGGAGCGTCGTCTCGCGCTTTGTCGTGAGCGCCTTATTGCCGCTGCCGGGCATATATCCTAGATTGAACATTCCCGCCTTTATCGGCTCATGTATATATTCCGGTGCACGGTGATGAGAGTCGCATATAAGCGTGTAGTTCTGCGCAGCGCCTGCCTCACGCAGCGTCTTTTCGGTCGAAACGAGCGCTTTTTCCTGAATATCGAAGGCATACACGTGTCCGCTCTCGCCGACCGTGTTTGAGAGAAACAGGGTATCGTGCCCGTTTCCCATCGTAAAATCGGCGCAGACGTCGCCTTCGCCGAGATGCTTCAGAATAAAGCTCTTCTGAAGTTCAAGTAGATCTGTCATAAAGGAAACCTTTCCGGCAATCCGCCGCATGGCTATAAAATCACAATTTATATTATACACCATACAGGTGATTTTTTCAAGGATTATGAAAAAATGTCACAACCACGCTCGAAAAGCACGATGTTAATATAGACAAGCCGCAACATCTGTGTTATAATAATAAGGTGAAAAAGTACAAACCAGCTTTTGCTGAAAGGATATTTTTATTATGGAATGGACATCACTTAACGTTTTGCGCGAGAAGTATCTCTCGTTTTTTGAGTCCAAGGGTCACCTCCGCCTGAAGAGCTTCCCGCTCGTGCCGGTCGGGGACAAGTCCCTGCTTCTCATCAACGCGGGCATGGCACCGCTGAAAAAATATTTCACCGGTGAGGAGACGCCGCCGTCGCGCCGCGTCACCACCTGTCAGAAGTGCGTCCGCACGCTCGACATCGACAACGTCGGAAAGACCGCGCGTCACGGCACGTATTTTGAGATGCTCGGCAACTTCTCATTCGGCGACTACTTCAAAAAAGAGGCGATTCCGTGGGCGTGGGAGTTCCTCACCGAGGTTCTCGAGATCCCGGAAGAGCTTCTCTATCCCTCAATCTACGAGAACGATGAGGAAGCGTTCGAGATCTGGAACAAGACGATCGGTGTTCCCGCCGAGAAGATCGTCCGTCTCGGAAAGGACGACAACTTCTGGGAGCTTGGCAGCGGTCCCTGCGGTCCCTGCTCCGAGATCTATTTCGACCGCGGCGAAAAGTACGGCTGCGGCAAGCCCGGCTGCTATCCCGGATGCGACTGCGACAGATATATCGAGATCTGGAACAACGTGTTCTCGCAGTTCAACAGCGACGGCGCGGGTCACTACACCGATCTCGCTCAGAAGAACATCGACACCGGTATGGGACTTGAGCGTCTCGCCTGCGTAATGCAGGGCGTTGACAATCTCTTTGAGGTTGACACCGTAAGAAAGATCCTTGACGCAGTATGTGCCGAGGCAGGAGTCGAGTACGGACGCGAGCACAAGACGGACGTATCCGTCCGCGTCATCACCGACCACATTCGCACCGCGACGTTCCTCATCTGCGACGGAGTTCTCCCGTCGAACGAGGGACGCGGCTACATTCTCCGCCGCGTACTGCGCCGCGCTGCCCGTCACGGCAAGCTCATCGGCACCGGCGACGGATTCCTCTCGCGCCTCTGCGAGGTCGTTATCGGCGAGAACATCGGTGCATATCCCGAACTTGGCGAAAAGACCGATTATATCAAGAAGATCATTTCTCTCGAGGAGGAGCGCTTCCACGCAACGATCGACGCGGGACTCGGTCTGCTCGAGAATATCGCCGGTGATGCTGCGGCAAGCGGCATGATCTCCGGCGACGACGCGTTCAAGCTTTACGACACGTTCGGATTCCCGCTTGACCTCACGCGTGAGATCGCCGAGGAGCGCGGACTGAAGATCGACGAAGAGCGCTTTGACGCTCTCATGAAGGAGCAGAAGGAGCGCGCGAGAAACGCCCGCGGCGACATGAGCGGCTGGGAAGACAACCGTGCCGCGCTGCTGAAGGGCATCGCTGCGACCGAATTTGTCGGTTACAGCGAAGACACCGCCGAGGCAAAAGTTCTCGCGATAATCACGGACGAAGGCGCCGTTGACTGCGCCGGAGTTGATTTCGGACGGGTAAAGCTTGTACTCGACCGCACGCCTTTCTTCGCAGAATCGGGCGGTCAGGTCGGCGACATCGGCGAAATATCAAATGCATCCCTTAAAGCTGACGTTATCGACACCAAAAAGGTAAACGGCGTTTTCCTGCACGAATGCGAGATCACATCCGGATTGGTAAGCGTCGGCGACACGGTCAGCGCAGCTATAAATTCGTGCAGACGCACGGCGATCAGACGCAACCACAGTGCGGCGCATCTGCTGCACGCGGCTCTGCGCGCGGTGCTCGGCACTCATGTTGAGCAGGCAGGCTCTTACGTTGACGATGCGCGCGTGCGCTTCGACTTCTCTCACTTTGAGGCAATGAAGCCCGACGAGATCGCAAAGGTCGAGCAGATGGTCAACGGCTTCATCATGGCGGCTGAGCCGATCGTTACGACCGAGACCGACATTGAAACCGCGAAGGCGGCAGGAGCTATGGCACTCTTCGGTGAGAAGTACGGTCGGGTCGTGCGCATGGTAAAGATGGGCGATTTCTCAACCGAGCTTTGCGGCGGTACGCACGCTGCAAACACCGGTAATCTCGGTTTGTTCAAGATCCTGTCGGAATCATCCGTTGCGGCAGGCGTCCGCAGGATCGAAGCCGTAACCGGTACGGGCGTACTCGCGCTCATCGCCGAGAAGGATGCCGCTCTGAGCGACATCGCGCACACGATCAAGTCGGCGACGGTTGCCGATGCACCCGCAAGAGCGGCTGCTGTTATGGCTGAGCTTGCGCATGACCGCCGCGAGATCGACGCACTCAACGCGAAGCTCGCAAGCGGCAGTCTCGATTCCCTCGCAAGCGCGGCAAAGACCGTCGGCAACATTCGCCTGATCGCAGCAGATATGGGCGAGATGGGCATGGATGCAGCTCGCTCGCTCTGCGATGCCATAAAGGATAAATACCACGATGCTGCGGCTGTTATCGCGATCCACTCCGGCGACAAGCTCAACTTCGTTGCGGCTTGCGGTAAGGATGCGGTTGCCTCCGGTGCTCACGCGGGCAATCTTCTTAAGGCTGTCAGCGCGGTCACAGGCGGAAAGGGCGGCGGACGCCCCGACAGCGCTACCTCCGGCGGAAAGGATACGTCAAAGATCGGCGATGCTCTCGCTGAGGCGGCATCCGTTCTCAAGGGAATGCTGAAATAATCTGGCGCGTCTTAAAAGCAAATATACTGTAACTCAGTGCAGGATCGGCACAACACGATCCTGCACTGTTTTTATGCGCCGAGCAAACTAAAACTCGCGTTCCTCTTGTAATTCTGCGCAAAACGTGGTAGAATGTATGTGATAATTTTATACATAACATTCAGAAAGGAATGAATTATATGGCAGAAAACAGACTTATCGGCGATTATCCGGTAATCGGTATCCGCCCGACGATCGACGGACGGCGCGGCGCGCTTAAAGTGCGCGAATCGCTTGAGGAGCAGACAATGAACATGGCTCGCTCTGCGGCGAAGCTTTTTGAGGAGAATCTGTTCTACTCGAACGGAGAGCACATGCGCGTTGTTATTGCAGACACAACGATCGGCCGCGCCGGCGAATGTGCCGCTTGCGCCGACAAATTCAAGAAGGCAGGCGTTGACATCACGCTTACCGTTACGCCCTGCTGGTGCTACGGTGCCGAGACGATGGACATGGATCCCAACACGATCAAGGGTGTATGGGGCTTCAACGGAACCGAGCGTCCCGGCGCGGTCTATCTCGCGTCCGTTCTTGCGACACACTCGCAGAAGGGGCTGCCCGCGTTCGGAATCTACGGCCACGAGGTCATGCCCGCTGATTCGACCGAAATCCCCGCTGACGTTGTCGAGAAGCTGCTCCGCTTCGGACGCGCCGCTGTCGCCTGCGCTACGATGCGCGGCAAGTCATACCTCCAGATCGGCTCAATCTGCATGGGTATCGGCGGCTCCATCATTGATCCTTCGTTTATCGAGGAATATCTCGGCATGAGAGTCGAGTCCGTTGACGAGGTTGAGATCATCCGTCGAATGACCGAGGGAATCTACGATCACGACGAATTTGACCGCGCAATGAAGTGGACTCGCGAGAAGTGCAAGGAAGGCTTTGACAAGAACCCCGAGGCTCTTCAGAAATCGCCCGAACAGAAGGAAAAGGATTGGGAATTCGTTGTCAAAATGATGATCATTATAAAGGATCTCATGAACGGCAACAAGAATCTGCCCAAGGGGGCTGAGGAAGAGATGTCCGGACACAACGCGATCGCTGCCGGATTCCAGGGTCAGCGTCAGTGGACTGATTTCTACCCCAACTGCGATTTTGCAGAGTCCCTGCTCAACACCTCGTTCGACTGGAACGGCGTGCGCGAGCCGTACATTCTCGCAACCGAGAATGATGTTCTCAACGGTCTCGGAATGCTCTTTATGAAGCTGCTCACCGGAAGAGCACAGATCTTTGCGGACGTTCGTACATACTGGAGCCCCGATGCAGTCAAAGAGGCGACCGGCTACGAGCTTCAGGGACGCGCGGCGGCTGCCGACGGCATTATTCACCTCATCAACTCCGGAGCTGCCTGCCTTGATGCAAGCGGCGAGGCTATAAACGCTGACGGTTACAGCGAGATGAAGCGTTGGTGGGAGGTCACCGACACTGATGTTGACGCGATGCTCAGCGCTACGACGTGGAACGCTGCTGACAACGGCTACTTCAGAGGCGGCGGATTCTCTTCGAGATTCCTCACCAATGCTGAAATGCCCGCAACTATGATCCGTCTGAATCTTGTGAAAAATCTCGGTCCCGTTCTCCAGATCGCCGAGGGTTACACAGTGAAGCTGCCCGATGAGGTCAGCGACATTCTTTGGAAGCGCACCGATTACACTTGGCCGTGCACTTGGTTTGCACCGAGACTCACCGGCAAGGGTGCGTTCAAGAGCGCATATGACGTCATGAACAACTGGGGCGCAAACCACGGTGCGATCAGCTACGGTCACATCGGAGCCGATCTCATCACGATGGCGTCGATGCTCCGTATTCCCGTTTGTATGCACAATGTTCCGGAGGAGAAAATCTTCCGTCCGTCCACTTGGAATGCTTTCGGCATGGACAAAGAAGGACAGGATTTCCGTGCTTGTGCCGCTTACGGCCCGCTTTTCAAGAAATAATAGCTATATTTTACAAACGCAGAAAGCCCGCAATATTAGTCGTTTGACTAATATTGCGGGCTTTCTTGTATACTTGCCCCTAATCCGCCGCACAAACGTCAGATCGCTGACAATCACGGGCAAAGCAAGACGCAAAAAAGGCTCATCCCGCAGGATGAGCCTTTTAAGTTATGATTTACTCAACATCAACAAGCTTGATAAGAGCCATCTCCGCAGCGTCGCCGCGGCGAGGTCCGAGCTTATAGATTGTGGTGTAACCGCCGTTGACGTTCGCGTACTTGGGAGCGATCTCACCAAAGAGCTTAGCCACGACATCTTCCTTAGTAATGTAAGCAAGAGCCTGACGACGGCTTGCAAGAGTGTTAGCCTTGCCGAGAGTTATCATCTTCTCAGCCATGCTGCGAACTTCCTTAGCTCTGGTCAGCGTTGTCTCAATGGAACCGTTCTCCAAAAGATAGGTTACCATTCCGCGGAGCATAGCCTGTCTGTGCGCAGTAGGTCTGCCGAGTTTTCTGGTACCGGGCATGGTTTCATGTCCTCCTTTTCGCTGAAAATAATCGTTTGCCGATGTGGCAGGTGTTTACTCTTCTTCCTTCTTCAGATCAAGTCCGAGGGAGTGAAGCTTCTGTATAACTTCTTCAAGCGATTTCTTTCCGAGGTTTCTGACCTTGATCATATCCTCTTCGGTTCTGTTAGTCAGATCCTGAACTGTATCAATGCCTGCGCGCTTCAAGCAGTTGAAGCTGCGGACAGACATGTCAAGCTCCTCAATGGTCATCTCAAGGATCTTTCCCTGTACAGTTTCCTGGCGTTCGATCATGATCTCTGCGCTCCTTGCTTCGTCGGACAAATCGACGAACAAGTTGAGATGCTCGTTGAGAATCTTGGCTGCGAGAGAAACCGCTTCCTTTGCCGAAATAGTACCGTTTGTGGTAACATCAAGCGTGAGCTTGTCGAAATCGGTAATGTTGCCGACACGGGTATTTTCGACAGTGTAGTTTGCGTTATACACCGGAGTGTAGATCGAGTCCGTGAATATCGTTCCGATCGGGGCAGAAAGCCCGCCGGACTGCTCGCTGTAAAGCTGCTTGTTTCTCTCCTGAGACACATATCCGCGGCCGTTGTCAAACGTCAGCTCCATGTAGAAGCGGACATCCTCGCCTACGGTTGCGATATGGTGGTCGGGGTTGAGAATCTCGATATCCGGATCGACTTCAATGTCACCGGCGGTAACATCGTGCGCTCCCGTTACATCGATGACAACGGTCTTGGGTGCACTGCCGTGCAGCTTCGCGTTGATTCCCTTGACGTTCAGAACGATCTCGCAAACGTCCTCTTTAACGCCTTCGATGGTGGAAATCTCGTGAAGAACACCGTCAATCTTGATGTTCGTTACGGCAACGCCGGGCAGAGAGCTGAGAAGCACACGGCGCAGGGAGTTGCCCAGCGTTACTCCGTAACCTCTCTCCAAGGGTTCAACGACGAATTTGATACTTCTGCCGTCTTCCGACAAGTTCATCGTCGATATATTCGGCTTTTCTATTTCTATCATATAATAACCCTCCGTCTATGATGTGCGGAACCTGTCCGCTCTTTCGCGTTTATACGACTTGCATCGCGGATGACCGTCCTGAGCGCTGTTCTGCCTCCTTCGACGCGAATGCAAATTCGGCGTATGCTCAGGCGGCAAAGGTTATTACTTGGAATAAAGCTCGATGATAAGCTGCTCTTCGAACGGGAAGTCCACGTCGTCTCTCTGCGGGATAGCCGTGACCTTTGCGGTCATGGTGTCTGCGTTGACGTCAAGCCACTTCGGTGCGATGACTGCTGCCATCTGCTCTGCAAGAGCCTTGAACTTCTCGGTAGAACGGCTCTTATCCTTTACGGATATAACATCGCCGACCTTCACGATGATGGACGGGATGTCTGCCTTCTTACCGTTAAGGGTGAAGTGTCCGTGACGGATGAGCTGTCTTGCTTCCTTACGGCTTGCAGCCAGACCCATTCTGTAAACTACGTTGTCGTAGCGACGCTCGAGAAGGCTGAGCAGATTCTCACCTGCGATACCCTCCTGCTTGTCGGCATGGACGTAGTACTTCTTGAACTGCTTCTCCTGAACACCGTAATAACGGCGAGCGGTCTGCTTCTCTCTGAGCTGGAGGCCGTACTCCTTAACAGTCTTACGGCCGGCGCCGTGCTGTCCGGGAACGGTAGAACGTCTTACCACCGCGCACTTGTCGGTCAGGCAGCGATCACCCTTCAGAAACAGCTTCTTGCCTTCTCTGCGGCAAAGCTTGCAGGAAGGTCCTGTGTATCTTGCCATAGGTCTTATTCCTCCTTTTTAATTATACGCGGCGGCGCTTAGGCGGGCGGCAACCGTTGTGCGGGATCGGCGTTACGTCCTTGATGAGCGTAATGTCAAGTCCTGCGGTCTGAAGAGCGCGGATAGCAGACTCACGTCCGTAGCCGGGACCCTTTACGAATACTTCAACAGTTCTCATACCGTGCTCAACAGCACCCTTTGCAGCAGCCTCTGCTGCCATCTGAGCCGCATAGGGAGTGGATTTTCTGGAGCCTTTGAATCCAAGTCCGCCGGCAGAAGCCCAGGATATTGCGTTTCCTGCAACATCGGTAATGGTGATGATAGTGTTATTGAAGGTAGAACGGATATGTGCGGCACCGCGGTCAACGTTCTTCCGCTCACGGCGCTTTCTTGTAACCTTCTTTGTTACCTTTGCCATTCTTTTCTCACTCCTTTACTTATTTCTTCTTGTTCGCAATAGTCTTTGCGGGACCCTTGCGTGTTCTTGCGTTGGTCTTTGTACGCTGTCCTCTTACGGGCAGACCTTTTCTGTGTCTTACACCGCGGTAACAGTTGATCTCGACCAGACGCTTGATGTTGAGTGCAACTTCACGGCGAAGTTCACCCTCAACGGTGTAATCGTTCTCGATTACATCACGGAGCTTTGCGATCTCGTCCTCGGTCAGGTCCTTTGCGCGGGTATCGGGATTGATGTCGGTCTTTGCAAGGATCTCCTTGGAGCTCTTCAGACCGATACCGTAGATATAGGTCAGAGCGATCTCAACGCGCTTCTGATTGGGAATATCAACACCGGATATACGAGCCATTAGCTGTTTTCACCTCTCATATTAGATTTGGACTTATTAGCCCTGTCTCTGCTTGTGCTTCGGATTCTCACAGATAACCATCACGTTGCCGTGACGCTTGATAATCTTGCACTTGTCGCAGATCTTTTTTACAGAAGGCTTTACTTTCACAGTAGTTTACCACCTTTCGTTAATCTTGCCGGAGTGCACCGGCTGCCCGTGGGCGGTTTATTTTGTACGCCAGGTGATCCTTCCCTTTGTCGGGTCGTAAATGGAGACCTCAACGGTCACCTTATCGCCCGGAAGGATCTTGATATAGTTCATTCGGAGCTTGCCGGATATGTGTGCCGTAACGATCATGTCGTTCGGCAGCTTTACCTTGAAGGTTGCATTCGGGAGCGCTTCTACGACCACGCCCTCAAATTCAATTACGTCATCCTTTGGCAAAACTTTTTCCTCCCTCTACAAAAACAAATCTTAATTTAACTCTTTGCAAGTATTCGACGGACATCAGCGTCTGTGAGCGCGCCTTTTTCGATGAGGCTTTTTGCTTCATCGCTCATTCCGACCGGAATGAGGTGGCGTAAGCTCTTTATCTTCGGGTGATCCGTAGATCTCGTCGTGCCGTTCACGACCGCAGCGCGCGGCGTGGGATCGGCTGACTCGAGAATATCGGTCACGAGAAAACGTCTGAATCTGTCACGTCCTGCCTTTGATTGGACAATCGCGCCGGGACCCGGCGTAACCGTTCGATCAGGCGTGGGATTTGCGCGAGGATATCTCTCGCACCATTCTTCCTTTACTCGACTTTTGTCAGACATATCGCACCGTCCTCGGTGAGCGCCACCGTATGCTCGTAGTGAGCGGAAAGCTTTCCGTCAGCGGTACGCACCGTCCAGCCGTCCGGCTTCTGGTGTATCTTCCATGTACCCATGTTGACCATAGGCTCAATGGCGATGACCATGCCGAGGCAGACTCTGGCGCCGCGTCCGGGCGTGCCGTAGTTCGGCACGCTCGGATCCTCGTGGAGATCCATGCCGACGCCGTGTCCGGTATACTCGCGAACTACAGAGTATCCGTACTCGCGAACGTATGACTCAACCGCGTGTCCGATGTCTCCGAGACGGGCGGACTCCTTTTCCATAGCGGCGCGTCCCGCCTCAAAGCTTTCTTCGGTCACACGAATGAGCTGAAGCGCTTCGGGAGAAACGTTTCCGACGGGGAAAGTTCTTGCACTGTCGCCGTGGAAGCCGCCGATGTATGCGCCTACGTCGATCTTGACGATATCGCCATCCTTGAGGACCTTCGATGAAGAAGGAATTCCGTGGATGATCTCATCGTTTACGCTGATGCAGGCGCTGCCGGGAAATCCGCCGTACCCGAGGAACGAGGGACGAGCACCGCATTTTTCAATGTGATGTCTGATTTTATCATCAAGCTGCTTGGTGGTGACGCCCGGCTTCACCATCTCGCCCGCGAGGGCAAGTGCCTCGCCGGTAATGCGTCCTGCCACCTTCATGTGCCTGATCTGCTCAGAATTCTTAATAAATATCATTTTTGTCGGCTGCCTTATTTCTCAAGTGCAGCAAGAGTGAGGGCTGTGGTATCTTCAAGCTTCTCCTGACCGATGACAGTCTTAAGGATGCCCTTCTTACTGTAGAAATCCTTAAGCGGCTCTGTCTGATCATGATAGACGCGCAGTCTGTCGAGGACTACCTCGGGAGCGTCGTCCGAACGAATGGTAAGAGGCTCACCGCAAACGCAGTTGTCTCCGTTCTTCGACGGATTGTACTCGATGTGGAAGGTAGATCCGCACTTTTTGCAGACGCGTCTGCCGCTCATACGAGCGACGATCTTCTCATCGGGGACCTCGATCGAAATAACGTCGGTGATTTCGACGCCCATCTCGTCGAGCGCCTCAGCCTGAGGCACGGTGCGCGGGAATCCATCGAGGATGAATCCGGCATCGCAGTCGTTTTCGGCAAGGCGATCCTTGATGATACCGATAACTACCGAATCAGGCACGAGTGCGCCGGACTCGATGTAGCTTTTGGCGCTCTTGCCCATATCGGTTCCGGAGGCGATAGCCTCACGGATGATCGCACCGGTCGAGATCGCGGGGATTCCGAATTTCTCGGAAATGATCTCCGCCTGAGTTCCCTTACCGGCGCCGGGTGCGCCTAAAAGAATCAATTTAATTTTTCGAGACATATTCCCTCCGCCGCCATGCGGCAATCCTTCTCTCAAATATTACTCAAGGAATCCCTTGTAATGACGCATGGTCATCTGAGATTCGATCTCGCGGGCGGTCTCAAGGACAACGCCGACGATAATGATTACGGAGCTTCCGGTGAACGCCAGAGCGGACAGCTTTGCGCCCGAGATTATGTTGGCTACCAGAGGCAGCACTGCGATAATGTCGAGGAAGAGCGCGCCGATCAGGGTGATACGGGAAAGCACCTTCGTAATATAATCGGAGGTAGGCTTACCGGGACGGATACCGGGGATGAAGCCGCCGTTCTTCTTGAGGTTGTTCGCAACTTCGATGGGATTGAACGAGATCGTCACATAGAAGTATGCGAAAGCGATGATGAGGACGAACGTGAGTACGGCATACAGCCACGAATCCACTGAGAAGACACCGAGGATGGACTTCAGGGTCTTCATTTTGGAAGGTACGAACATATTGATGGTGCTAGGAAGAGTTACGATGGAGTTTGCGAAGATTATCGGCATAACTCCGGTCATGTTCAGCTTCAGAGGAAGCGTGGAATTCTGACCGCCGTACATCTTGCGGCCAACGACCTTCTTTGCATACTGGATAGGCAGTCTGCGCTCACTGTCGGTGATGAACACGATGAAGAAGATAGCGGCGATGCTGACAATGATGACACCGATGCCGATGAGCACGCCGGAGACCTTACCGCTTGCGAGGTAATTCGACCAGAGGTTCGTTACCATAGCGGGGAGTCCGGAGATGATGTTCGTGAAAAGGATGATGGAGATACCGTTTCCGATACCGTTCTCATTGATCTTCTCAGCGAGCCACATCACAAGTGCGGAGCCTGAGCAGTAGCAAGCAACAATAACTATCGCTGCGAACCAGGTATAACCCTCGGGGATGTTCAGGACGTTGTTGGTATCGAGCAGTTTGAAGTAGCCGATACTCGTAATAATGCCGAGAACGATAGTTACGATACGGGTGATCTGATTGAGCTTTTTCTTACCCTCTTCACCCTCCTGAGAGATCTTCTCAAGAGCGGGGATAGCGATGGTAAGAAGCTGGATCACTATCGATGCCGTAATGTACGGGGAGATACCGAGTGCGAACAAGGTAGCTTGTGAAAAAGCGTTACCGGAGAGAATGCTGAGGTACTGGAAAATAGAGCCTTCCGTTGCGTTCCTGAAGTTTGCAAGCATATCGGGATTTACGAACGGAACCGGGATTGCGGTACCGATGCGGTAGAGAACCACGATAAAAAGCACATACAGGATCTTCTGACGAAGATCTGCCAGCTTCCAAGCATTGGCGATAGTCTTAAACATATCAGACCACCTCGGTCTTTCCGCCGGCGGCTTCTATCTTTTCCTTTGCACTGCCGGTAAAGACCTTAGCCTCGACAGTGAGCTTCTTTGTAAGCTCGCCGTTGCCAAGGACCTTCAGACCGTCGAACGGCTTACGGATGATGCGTGCATCCACAAGAGCCGCAAGATTTACAGTGTCTCCGTCATTGAATCTGTTGAGTACATCAACGTTAATGCAAGCGTAGTTCTTAGCAAAGTTCTTGTTGTTGAAGCCTCTTTTAGGAAGCTTTCTGTACAGGGGAAGCTGACCGCCTTCGAAACCGGGACGGACACCGCCGCCGGAGCGAGCGTTCTGACCCTTATGTCCTTTTCCTGCGGTCTTTCCGTTGCCGGAGCCTGCGCCTCTGCCTTTACGCCATGCTGATTTTACCGATCCTTCTGCCGGTGAAAGTTCATGGAGCTTCATGGTTTAATCCTCCTTGTTAAAATCAGTCGTAAATATTGCCGGATAGGAGGGCTTACGCCTGCTCCACTTTGACAAGGTGAGCGATCACCTTGATCTTGCCCGCAAGCACAGCGTCATCCTTATGGTTGATGCTGTCGCCGATCTTTCTCAGACCGAGGGATGCTGCGGTAGCCTTCTGATTGGGCTTTGCGCCGATCAGGCTTTTTGTGAGAGTAACCTTAATCATTCCTTGTTCCTCCTCAGCCTATGACCTTCTCTACATCCACGCCGCGCGTACGTGCGACCTCCTCAGCGGTACGAAGCTCGCTGAGACCTGCGAATGTAGCCTTGATCACGTTAGTAGGATTGTTGGAACGGAGGCACTTTGCTCTGATATTCTTGATTCCGGCAAGCTCGAGGACGGCACGCACGGTCTTACCTGCGATGATACCGGTACCGGGAGCAGCGGGCTTCAGAAGAACGGAGCCTGCTCCGAACTTTCCAAGAACCTCATGGGGAATAGTGGTATCCTTGAGGGACACCTCGATCATATTTTTCTTTGCGTCCTCGATTCCCTTGCGGATTGCCTCAGGAACCTCGGCAGCTTTACCGAGACCGTAGCCGACATGGCCGTTCTCATCGCCCACTACCATGAGTGCTGCGAATCTTGCGACACGTCCGCCTTTAACGGTCTTGGATACACGGTTTACCACAACGAGCTTTTCTTTGAGTTCGCCAAGCTTCGATGCGTCAATTCTGTTAGCCATTAAAGTGACCTTTCCTTTCTATGCGATCCTGCCCCGGGGATCCGGTGACAGGTCGTGTCAGGCAGCCCGTCGGGCGCCCGACCCTATTACTCTTTGAATTGTTTTCACAGTCGTGCAAATGCTGATGCATTGCCGATTGCGGTGTACAAACCGGTCTTCCCGCAGGGGGAGAGGTCAGAACTTAAGTCCGCCTTCTCTTGCGCCCTCTGCAAGCTCCGATACACGTCCGTGATAGATATAACCGCCGCGGTCGAACACTACTGTTTCGATACCCTTGGCTTTTGCTTTTTCAGCGATTGCAAGACCGACCTTACGAGCAGCCTCCTTGTTGCTTCCGATGCCCTCGAATGCAGCCTCGAGAGTAGAAGCGGAGACGAGGGTCACGCCCTTGACATCGTCGATGATCTGAGCGCTGATGTTCTTATTAGAACGGTATACAGAAAGTCTCGGACGCTCAGCAGTACCGGAAATCTTTCCGCGAACGCGTGCGTGTCTCTTGAGACGCTTCTTGTTCTTATCGATTTTTGTAACCATAACGCCTGTCTCCTTTCATTATTTACCGGCTTTTCCGGCCTTACGGCGGATATGCTCGTAATCATACTTGACACCCTTACCGTGATACGGCTCCGGGGGTCTCTTGGAACGGATCTCTGCTGCGATCTGACCGCAGTACTGCTTGTCTCTGCTCTTAACGATAATGGTGTTCGGATCGGGAACATCGAAGGTGACCATGTCGTTCTCTTCGAAGTAGATCGGGTGAGAGTGACCGAGGTTAAGAACGATGCGCTTAGCCTCCTTGGCTGCTCTGTAACCGACGCCTACGATCTCGAGCTTCTTGGAGTATCCGGTGGATACACCGATGATCATGTTGTTGAGGACAGTACGGGCGGTTCCGTGCAGTGAACGGTTTTCCTTTTCGTCATCGGGACGGGTCACGTGGATCACGCCGTCTTCCTTTGTGAAGGTAAGAGCTGCGGGAAACTTGTGAGTAAGGGTACCCAGAGGTCCTTTTACTGTGATTTCATTTTCAGCGCCGATAGTAACGTCCACGCCAGCGGGAACGGTGATAGGCGCTCTTCCGATTCTTGACATCTTGTATTACCCCTTTCTTACCAGACAAAGGCGAGGATCTCGCCGCCGACATTCTCGCGACGAGCGCGCTTGTCGGTCATAATGCCCTTTGAGGTTGATACGATGGCGATACCAAGGCCGTTCATGACCTTCGGCATATCCTCGCAGCTTGAATACATACGCAGACCGGGCTTGGATACGCGGCGGATGCCGTGGATTACCTTAGCCTTACCCTGACCGTACTTGAGGGTTATGCGGATAACGCCCTGCTTGCCGTCCTCGATCACCTGGACTCCGCGGACGAAGCCCTCAGCGAGAAGGATATCGGCAATAGCCTTCTTCATATTGGAAGCGGGAATATCCACACTTTCATGCTTTGCATTGCTTGCGTTTCTGATACGTGTCAGCATATCTGCGATTACATCTGACATCTGCATAATTAGTTTCCTCCTGTCATGCAAGTTAATAATTCTTGCTGCCGCAGTTGATTTGCGGCCGCTCGCCGACGGTTAAATTTTACTTTCCTATCGGCGCGGATAGTGGCTTACCAGCTCGCCTTGCGGACGCCAGGGATCTCTCCCTTGTAGGCAAGCTCACGGAAGCAGATACGGCAGATGCCGTACTTGCGGAGATAAGCATGAGGACGGCCGCAGATCTTGCAGCGGTTGTACTCTCTGGTGGAGAACTTCTGCTTCTTCTGCTGCTTCAGAATCATAGCTTTCTTTGCCATTGTCTTTTATCCCCTTTCCTTATCTTGCGAACGGAGCGCCCAGAAGTGTGAGCAGCTCTCTTGCTTCTTCGTCGGTGTTCGCGGTGGTAACGAACGCGATGTCCATACCGCGGATCTTGTCAACCTTCTCATACTCGATCTCGGGGAAGATGAGCTGCTCCTTCAGACCGAGGGAGTAGTTGCCTCTTCCGTCGAAGCCGTCGGGATTGATACCCTTGAAGTCGCGGACGCGGGGCAGAGCGAGGTTGAAGAGTCTGTCGACAAACTCGTACATACGGCTGCCGCGGAGGGTAACCTTTGCACCGATCTTCATGCCCTGACGGAGCTTGAAGTTAGCGACGGACTTCTTTGCGTAGGTGGGAACGGCCTTCTGACCGGTGATGAGACCGAGATCCTCGATGATGCTGTCGATAACCTTGGAATTTTCCTTAGCATCGCCTGCTCCGACGTTGATGACGACCTTCTCGAGCTTGGGGATCTGCATTGTGCTCTTGTACTCGAATTTCTTCATAAGAGCGGGGGCAGCCTCATTTACATACAGTTCTCTGATTCTTTCCATGAGTCAAACCTCCTTACAGTGCAGCGCCGCACTTGGCGCAAACTCTGATCTTCTTGCCGTTCTTTTCAGCGTGCTTTACGCGGGTAGCGCCGCACTTGGAGCAGCAGATCTGGACCTTGGATGCGTAGATGGCACCCTCGACCTCAACGATACCGCCGTTCTCCTGGGGCGGGCGGGGACGGACGTGCTTCTTTACGATGTTGACGCCCTGAACGATGACCTTGCCCTCCTTGGGGGAAACCTCAAGGACCTTGCCCTTCTTACCCTTATCGTCACCGGAGATAACGATAACAGTGTCTTCGGATTTTACATGAATCTTATTTTTCATCTCATCTCTCCTCCGTCACAGTACTTCCGGCGCAAGGGAAAGGATCTTGGTGTAGTCGTGCTCACGAAGCTCACGAGCCACAGGTCCAAAAATACGGGTTCCCTTCGGGTTCTTATCATCACCGATGATGACAGCAGCGTTCTCGTCGAACTTGATGTAGGAACCGTCCGCGCGGCGGACACCCTTAACACTTCTTACGACGACAGCGCGAACAACATCACCCTTTTTGACAACGCCGCCGGGCGTCGCCTTCTTAACGCAGGCTACAACAACATCGCCGATGTTGGCGTAGCGTCTGCCGGTGCCGCCGAGCACTCTGATGCACATGATCTCTTTAGCGCCCGTGTTGTCGGCAACCTTCATATATGACTGTTGCTGAATCACTGTTTTTTCCTCCCTTGATTCACTGATACATCCGTTATTTGGCGGATGCAATTTGGACTACATTCTTTGATGTATCCGGTATGAAGGATTATTTTGCTTTCTCGATAACGGAAACGAGGCGCCATCTCTTCGTCTTGGAGAGAGGTCTGGTTTCCATTACTTCCACTCTGTCACCGATGCCGCACTCGTTGTTCTCGTCGTGAGCATGGATCTTGGTGGTACGTCTGATGATCTTACCGTAGATGGGGTGCTTTACGTTGTCCTCGATCGCGACGACAATGCTCTTGTCCATCTTATCGCTGACGACACGCCCAACTCTGGTTTTTCTGAGGTTACGGGTCTCTTCCATCTCTTATACCCCCTTATGCGTTCTTTTCGCGGATAACGGTCATTACGCGAGCGATATCCTTTTTGACATCCGCAATCTTATGAGGGTTGTCGAGCTGATTGATCGCGTGCTGGAAGCGGAGCTTGAACAGCTCATCCTTCAGGTCGCGGAGCTTTGTGTCCAGTTCAGCGCCGGACAGTTTTCTAAGTTCTGTTGCAGTCACAGCCAAATCCCTCCTTAAGCGTCAAGCTCCGCATCAAGCTGAGCCTTGGTGACAAAGCGGCACTTGATAGGAAGCTTATGCATTGCAAGACGCATTGCTTCTTTTGCGATCTCTTCAGAAACGCCGTCCATTTCGAACATAACTCTGCCCGGCTTAACAACGGCTACCCAATACTCGGGAGATCCCTTACCGGAACCCATTCGGGTCTCAGCGGGCTTCTCGGTAATGGGCTTATCCGGGAAGATCTTGATCCAGACCTGTCCGCCACGGCGGATGTAACGGGTCATAGCGATACGGGCTGCCTCGATCTGGTTGCTGGTGATCCATGCCGGCTCCAGCGCCACGAGACCGTAGCTTCCGTTAGTCACGCGGTTGCCGCGGACTGCCTTACCCTTGAGTCTGCCTCTCTGGACACGTCTGTATTTAACCCTTTTCGGCATTAACATTATTCAGCGCCCCCTTCCACTTCTGCCTTAGGTGCAGCTTTGGGAGCCACAGGTCTTGTTGCTCTTGCACCTGCGTTGATATTGCGGTCATCTCTGCGCGGGCCGCGTCCCTGACCACCGCGGCGGTCATCTCTGCGTCCTTCGCCTCTGCCCTGCGAACGGCGGTCACCGTTTCTGCGATCGCCACGGCGGTCGCCTCTGCGGTCATCGCGTCTCTGACGGCGCTCGGGGCGCTCGCCGGTGCGGGCAACCTCGGAGAGGACCTCACCGTGGTAGATCCAGACCTTAACGCCGATCTTACCGTAGGTGGTGTTTGCCTCCCAGAATCCGTAATCGATGTCTGCACGAAGGGTCTGCAGCGGAATGGTACCGTCATGATAATGCTCGGTACGAGCGATCTCGGCGCCGCCGAGACGTCCGCTCACGCTGACCTTGATACCCTTTGCGCCCTGCATCATGGTGCGGCCGATAGCCTGCTTCATTGCACGGCGGAAAGCGATACGGCGCTCGAGCTGGCTTGCGATATTCTCTGCAACGAGCTGAGCGTTCAGATCAATGCTCTTGACCTCGATAACATTGAGGCTCACGGGAGCACCGACCAGCTTTTCGACGTCTGCACGAAGCTTCTCGATCTCAGCGCCGCCGCGGCCAATAATCATACCGGGCTTTGCGCAGTGGATAAAGATGCGGACTGCACCCTTTCCGTCGCGCTCGATCTCGATCTTCGGCACGCCTGCAGCCTGAAGACGGTTCTTGAGGTACCTTCTGATCTTGTAGTCAGAAACGAGGGTATCGCCGAAGGCCTCATCGCTGACGAACCATCTGGAATCCCAGTTTTTGATAACGCCTACGCGCAGACCGTGGGGATTAACTTTCTGTCCCATACTTTTGCTACCTCCCTCAGTTTCTTTCTTTCACCGCAAGGGTGATGTGACTTGTTCTCTTGAGTATTCTGTCTGCGCTTCCCTTACCTCTGGGCATAAGACGCTTCAGGGTAGGTCCGGGGCAGACGAAGCACTCGGATACATAAAGGTTGTCGCGGTTCATGCCGAAGTTGGTTTCAGCATCCGCTACGGCGCGGTCGAGCAGCTTTATGAGATGCTCGCTTGCAGCCTTCGGGGTATTCTTGAGAATACCTCTTGCGCTTGCCGCATCCTTGCCGCGGATCAGATCCAGAACGATCTTGACCTTGCGCGGGGAGATGCGAACGAATTTAAGATATGCTCTTGCTTCCATTGTTTAGCTTTCTCCTCTCGCCAATCATTTACCGTTGTTGGATGTTTTGGAGCCTGCGTGTCCGCGGAAAGTACGGGTGGGGGCAAACTCACCGAGTCTGTGACCGACCATGTCCTCTGTCACATATACAGGAATATGCTTTCTGCCGTCGTGTACAGCGATCGTGTGTCCGACGAACTCAGGGAAAATAACGGATGCTCTCGACCAAGTCTTGAGAACCTTCTTCTCACCCTTCTCGTTCATTGCGACGATACGGTTGTACAGTTTGTCCTCGACATAAATGGGTTTCTTAAGGCTTCTGCTCATCTGTGGTGCCTCCTTCCTTACTTACTATTTCTGCGCTTCACGATGAACTTATCTGTTCTCGCCTTCTTATCACGGGTCTTATAGCCCAGTGCCGGCTTACCCCAAGGGGTAACAGGGGACGGACGACCGATCGGGGAACGTCCTTCACCACCGCCGTGAGGGTGATCGCAGGGGTTCATGACAGAACCGCGAACTGTGGGGCGAATGCCCTTATGACGGGTCTTACCGGCTTTACCGACCTTGACGGTGTCATGCTCGATGTTGCCAATCTGACCGATTGTAGCTTTGCAGTCCAGGCGAACAAGGCGAACCTCGCCGGAGGGGAGACGCACCTGAGCCATGCCGTTCTCCTTAGCCATAAGCTGAGCCTGCGCACCAGCGGAACGGACAAGCTGACCGCCCTTGCCGGGGTAAAGCTCAATGTTGTGGATGAAGGTACCAACGGGGATGTTGGCGATCGGCAGGGTGTTGCCGGGTTTGATATCTGCATCAGGGCCGGTGTAGAGAACGTCGCCGTCGGTGACGCCTACCGGAGCAATGATGTAGCTCTTCTTGCCTGCATCATCCTGAAGAAGCGCGATGTACGCGGTTCTGTTAGGATCGTACTCAACGCCGATGACCTTAGCGCTCTTGTTCTCAAGGCGCTTGAAGTCGATGATGCGGTACTTCTGCTTGTTACCGCCGCCGCGATGGCGAACGGTGATGCGGCCGTAGCTGTTGCGTCCTGCATTCTTCTTTTTGATGGTGATAAGGCTCTTCTCAGGTGTGAACTTTGTCAGCTCCTCAAAAGAAGGAACAGTCATGTTACGCCGGCCGTTGGTAGTAGGCTTATATTTGATTGTCGGCATTTATTCGCACCCCCTATCAGTTAAGTCCCTCAAAGAACTCGATCGTCTTGGAATCGGGCTTCAGAGTAACGATAGCCTTTTTCCACGCAGCGGTGTAACCGGTGCTGTAACGGAGTCTTTTGGGCTTCTTCTTCATGTTGATCGTGTTGACACTTGCAACATCAACCTTGAACAGCTCCTTGACTGCGTTTGCAATCTCGGACTTGGTTGCATTGCGAGCGACCTTGAACACATACTTCTTCTCAGAGATCATGTCCATGGATTTCTCAGTAATGATCGGCTTTACGATGATATCCTGTGCCAGTTTCATTCTGCGTACACCTCCTCGATTTTCGTGACTGCCTCGCGGGCAAGTACAAGAGAATCGCTATTCAGTATGTCGTACACACTGATGGTGTTATACTGAGCGACCTTTACGCCGGGGATGTTGGTGAAGCTGCGGACCACCTTCTCGTCAGCTTCGGGAAGAACCACGAGGGACTTCTTGCCTGCACCGACAGCAGCGAGCATACTTACCATTACTTTGGTCTTGAACTCAGCAGCCTCGATCTTATCAACGATGATAAGATTCTCCTCAGCCACCTTGGAGGAGAAAGCGCTGAACATAGCAACGCGGCGCTCCTTCTTGTTCATCTTGACCTTATAGCAGCGGGGCTTCGGACCGAGGGCGATACCGCCGTGAGTCCACTGAGGAGAACGGGTAGATCCCTGTCTTGCACGACCGGATCCCTTCTGTCTCCAGGGCTTTCTTCCGCCGCCGGATACTTCAGAGCGGGTGAGCGTGGACTGCGTGCCCTGTCTCTGATTTGCGAGATACGCCTTAACTGCGGTGTGGAGGACAGCCGCATTCACATCGGCTCCGAAAACCTTGTCGGACAGAGTCATCTTGCCGACCTCAGCTCCCGCCATATTAACAACTTTAATTTCTGGCATTCTGATTTCCTCCTTCCGGCTTACGCTTTAACGCTGTCGCGGAGGAACACGATACCGCCGCGAGCACCGGGAACGGCACCCTTGACTGCGATGAGATTCTTCTCAGCGTCCACCTTGACAACTTCCAGATTCAGAACGGTCACGCGCTCGTTACCGTACTGACCTGCCATCTTTTTATTCTTATAAACTCTCGAGGGGCTCGAGCACGCGCCCATAGATCCGACCTGACGGTGGATAGGACCGGTACCGTGAGTCATTCTGAGGATGTGGTTGTTCCATCTCTTGACAGCACCGGTGTAACCGCGGCCCTTTGTAGTGCCTGTAATGTCGACCTTATCGCCTGCGGCGAAGGTATCGGCGGCCACTACGTCGCCAACGTTACGATCCTCTGCATCATCAAGGCGGAACTCCTTGAGATGTCTTGCAGGCTGAACGCCCGCCTTCTTGAAGTGTCCTGCCATCGGCTTGGTCACGAGCTTTTCGCGAATGTCGCCGAACGAGAGCTGAACTGCGGAATATCCGTCGTTCTGGACTGTCTTCTTCTGCACAACGGAGCAGGGGCCGGCTTCAATTACGGTAACCGGGATCACAAGTCCGTTTTCGTCGAAGATCTGGGTCATACCCAGCTTCTTTCCGATGATTCCTTTTTTCATTTTTTCCTCCTGAAGGTTATTGGTTGACACCTTGATTTTATCCGGCAGCCATCCGGAAATGCCAACATGACCTTTCCGCCATCAAGCATCGCCCGATCTTGCTCATCCGAAATTCAGCATATATTAAGGAAGGCATGACCCGAAGCTTTCGCTCTGAACGGTGGATTTTTCGGCTGGTAGGCGTTATCTGAGATCGATCTCGACGCCGGCGGGAAGCTCAATGTTCATGAGCGCTTCAACAAGCTCTCTGGAGGGCTTGCGGATCTCGATCAGACGCTTATGAGTGCGGTGCTCAAACTGCTCGCGGCTGTCCTTGTACTTGTGAACAGCGCGAAGGATAGTAATGATCTCCTTCTCAGTGGGAAGCGGAATGGGTCCGGAGACCTCAGCGCCGTTTCTCTTAGCAACCTCTACGACCTTCGCTGCCGCAGCATCGACAAGCGAGTGTTCGTAGCTCTTAAGTCTGATTCTGACTTTTTCGTTTACTGCCACCTTGATTTTCTCCTTCTTTTTTACTTTGATGAGAAGCCGACACGCTGCCGGGCGTTTCTTCTCTGTCCCGAATTAAACCGGAACAAATCCGGAAACACCAGCGTGCAGCCTTGCCCCGAGGGACATGTCCCGCGAAAATTCCCCGCACTCAGCAGTACAAAGGGCGGCAACCTCCCGTGAGACTACACATCAAGCCTTATAATTTTACCATATTTCAATTATTAATGCAAGGAGTTTGCATTATTTGCGCAAATTTTATTTGTTAGAAATTTCATGAATTTTGCGCAGGGTATTTGTACATATTGCACATTATCATGCAGCGGCAGCACATCACCGCCGCTCAAGGGAAAGATATTTTTATAAAGTTACATTTTTGTTATTGCGGCATTGAGGAAAATGTGGTATTATAATAAATGATATGTTTGGAAAAAGTTATGCCGCGACACGGCAAGTTTTATGAGAAAGAAGCGTTTCACATGATGAAAAACAAAACTTCACGGGTACTTGTGCTCGTTTTTGCAATAATTATCGCGATCACCGCCGCTGCGGCGATCTGCACCTACTTCGCGCTGACAGGTAATTTCGATCACGCTATATTTCACTATGATTCCTCACCGGTGTCAAACGCTACGCGCATCCTGCCGTGGTGCGCAATAATCATAGCTCTCGTATGTTCGATCGCAATACGCCGCGACAAATCTCTCGGCGTCGAGCTGCCGATAACCGCCGGCGGCACGTTTGCGTCAGTTCTCACCGGACTTCTCATGATCAGCTCAGCTGTTTTCGCCGTGATCATCAACCAGCGCGACCTTGAGATGCGCTTCCCGCAGATCGTACCGATCGCGGCTGCCGCAGCCGTACTCAGCGCCGTTTATCTTATCGCTTCCCCGTTCATAAAGAACAGTTCCGTAAGAACTGCGTTCTCGTTTGCGCCCGCAGTCTGGGCTGCATCAATGCTTCTGAAGGAATATTTCAGAAGCGGCGAGCCGATCAACTCGCCTCTGCGCGACCTTGATCTCTCGATGTACGCATTCCTGCTGCTCTACTTCACCGAGCGCATCAGATTCCATCTGAACAATCAGAAGTCGGCGACGTACTATTTCTGCGCATTCTCGGCATTCACTTTCACCGGCGCTGCCGCGCTGCCCGAGCTTGCGGTCTGCCTCACCGACGATTCATTCAGCTTTAACTTTGCGTCGCTCTGCGTCGGCGCAGCCCTTGTTATATTCATCGCGATCGACATAATCACCGCGATAAAGGTCACCGGCGGCAGCTCGACTGCACCGGAGCACGCTGCAAAGCAGGACGAAAACTGAGCCATGGACAAAGATATTCACACCGTAGATAAATTCGAGCGTCACGAGAGGATGTCGGCGCTTCCGATCTGGATCGCGGCAGCCGTATGGATAGTGTGCGCCGTATTCGCGCCGATGTATATGTGGTATCACTACATCGCGATCGCCGCGCTGTCGGCTGTGGCATTTGCCGTATCGGCAAAGCTCTGCCCGAAGGTCGTGACATACACCGAACGGAAGATCAACACAGGCAGCAGTGACGCGGACGCGATCATCGCCGAGATCGGCAGAGTTACCGCCGCGCTTGAGCTTTCAAAAGATCCGGCTCCAAACGAGATCGACGCAAGGATCGACAGCATAACGGAAGCGCTCGCAAAGATCTCAGCCGAACTTTACCGCGCGCCCGAAAAATCCGCAAAGCTGAGAAAATTCCAAAGCTACTATCTGCCGACCATCGCAAAGCTTGCCGAAAAATACGTGCATCTATCAAAAAGCGGCACGGCAGCCGAAGCGGGTGCAGCCGAGATCGGTGAAGCCTTCGGCACGGTCGCCGGCGCGATGCAGCGCCAGCTTGACGCGATAATGTCGGACGATATCCTCGATATTTCAACAGATATAGACGTGCTTGAGACAATGGTGTCCGGCGACGGACTTGATAAATAACTACACATTTGCAAGGGAGACATAGATATGGATAACATGGACAAAGCATTTGAGGTAAAACTCACACTCGACCCCGAGAATGACGCTGCCGCAGCAGCAGCCGAGGCTCCCGCCGACACTACGGCAGAAACTCCGGACGCAGCGATTCTCGACGATTCCTCTCTCTCCGATGAGGAGAGGAAAATGGTCGAGGACTTCGCCTCGCAGATCGATATAACAAACTCCGGCATGGTAATGCAGTACGGCGCTGCCGCACAGAAGAAGGTCGCGGATTTCTCCGACTCTGCCCTTGATGGCGTACGCACCAAGGATTTCGGAGAGCTTGGCGATCAGATTGCCGATCTCATCACCGAACTGAAGGGCATCGACCCCGAGGACGAAAAGGGCGGCATCTTCAAGATATTCAAGAAAGCTCAGAACAAGGTAGAGCACATGAAGGTCAAATACGACAAGGCCGAGAACAGCGTCAACAGCATTGTTGAAGCGCTCGAGAAGCATCAGATCGTACTTCTGAAGGACATCGCGATGCTCGACCGTATGTACGAAATGAATCTCGCATATTTCAAAGAGCTGACGATGTACATTCTCGCCGGAAAGAAGCGCCTTGAGCAGGAGAGAGCGACCACGCTCGTGGAACTGACGGAAAAGGCAAAGGCTTCCGGACTTCCCGAGGATGCGCAGGCGGCAAACGACTTCTCGTCGATGTGCGACCGCTTTGAGAAGAAGCTCTACAATCTCGAGCTGACCCGCATGATCTCCATTCAGATGGCGCCGCAGATCAGACTGATCCAGAACAACGACTCCATGATGAACGAAAAGATCCAATCGACGATCGTCAACACGATCCCGCTGTGGAAGAGTCAGATGATCATATCTCTCGGGCTTGCTCATTCGTCTCAGGCGATGGAGGCACAGCGCGCGGTCACAGACATGACGAACGATCTTCTGAAAAAGAACGCGAAAGCGCTGCATCAGGGCACTGTTGACATTGCGAAGGAATCCGAGCGCGGAATCGTTGATATCGAGACTCTCACCGAGACAAACAAAGAGCTTATTGCAACTCTTGACGAGGTACAGAAGATCCAGGACGAGGGACGCGAAAAGCGCCGCGCTGCCGAGGTCGAGCTTGCAAAGATCGAAGGCGAGCTGAAAGAAAAGCTGATCCGCGTATCCGATACTGCGAAGAAGCAGTCTGACGACGACGGCGACAAAGCCTGAGCCTTCGGCACATATATAATAAAATGAAGTTTTTCACACACAACCGCGGTGCCGCCGTCGCGGCGCTTGTAATTGCGATCGCGCTGTCACTCGTGTTCGGCACGTATCGCAGCACGGGCGCACTTGAGAAAAAAGCGGAAGCTGTGTTCTCCGATTCCGGCGGGGCTGCCGACATGGCTGTATTTCTTGACGCGGCGTCGCAGATCGGCGCAATATGGAACGCAGTCATGGGCAGCGACGACACCTCCGCAACCTTTGATGCGCTGTACGCCGAGGCAAACGTCAGTTACCCGATCGCGTCAGCCTCCGCCGCCTCATCTCTCCGGTATCACGTTGCAGTTATGTACAATATGCTGGCAAACGGCGACGATATGACGGATGCGCAGGCGATAACCGCGAAGCGGTACTACTACGATATGCTGAACGCGTGGACGATGCTCTGCGAAAACGATGAATACAAGAAATCGGCTGAAAAATACAACAACGCCATCGCCCACTTCCCCGCAAATCTCTGCCAAAAGAAGAGCGCTGCGCTTTTCAGCTAATGAAAGGAATCCACTCGAATGTCAATGAGATGCAAACGTATCGCGTGCACACTCTCCGTGATGCTCGTGATATTCACACTGTGCCTGTCTGCGGCAGCGGCAGGAATACCGAGTCCCTCCGACGATTTCTATGTCCTCGATCAGGCGGCTGTGCTCACGGACTCGACAAAGAAGCACATCGTTGAGGAAAACGATCTTCTTTACTATCACACGGGTGCACAGATCGTTGTCGTAACGGTCGGATCAACCGACGGCACGCCGATCAGGGACTACGCATCCTCGATCTTCAAGGAATGGAAGATCGGATCAAACGACAAGAACAACGGGCTTCTCGTGCTTCTTGCGATCGACGATGACGACTACTGGGTAGTGCAGGGGCGCGGGCTTGAGAGCGGGCTTACATCCGGCGACATTAAGGTTCTGCTTGACGACTATCTCGAAATGAATTTCCGCGACAAGAAGTACGATGAGGGTGTGCTTACACTTTTCGACGCGCTCACGGATAAGCTTGATTCGATATACAAGGTCGGGCTTGAGACCGCAACTCTCCCCGCCGACGCAAACACCGTAACCGCCAAGGCCGACGGCAGCATAGTTGCGTCCGTGCTCCGCACATTCGTGCTGATAATCGCGATCGTAATATTTATCGTGATCGTAATTGTAGTGGTCAGAGGTACTTCCGTTCCGAGGTACATCCGACGCTCTGCACGCAGAAGGACACCTCCGCCGAGACCCATCGGCGGTTACGGTGCGCCAGTTCGCAGAACTCCCCCTCCGCGCCGTCCGACAGGCCCGAGACCCGGCGCACCGAGACCGAATGCAGGCCGCCCCGTTTCTCCGAGACCCGGTGCTGCCCGTCCGGCAGGTCCTCGCCCGACAGGTCCGAGACCGATGAGCCGTCCGTCGCAGAATCGCCCGATGGGCGGGGTCGGACGCTCGTCCGGCAGTATGCCGAGAAGCGGCGGCGGTGGAACGACACGCGGCGGCGGAGCCGGCAGAAGATAACGCCCACAAGAAGGAAAGGCATAAATAAAATATGATATCACTGAGTGCAAAAGATATTTGCTTCAGTATCGGAACGAGAGATATTTTGAAAAATATCTCTTTTTCCATAGAAGCAGGCGACCGCCTCGCCATAGTCGGAGTGAACGGCGCAGGCAAATCCACGCTTATGCGGATAATCGCCGGAATATATGAGCAGGACAGCGGCACCATCACCACTCCGAACGGCACACGGATCGGCTTCATGCAGCAGGACATGGACGTCAACATAATCGAGCCGGAGTTTGACGGATCGCCCGTCGATGAGACCGTGCTCGGTCAGATGTACGCTGCAAATCCCGATCTCATTCGCGCCGAGCACGAGATCGCGCTGCTCGAGCACATATGCTCGGAGGGCGGCGATGCTGCCGCAGATGCCGGAATACGGCTTGCCCGCCTCAGCGCCAAATTTGCCGAGGACGGCGGTCTTTCATACCGCTCGCGCTGCAAGAGTTTCCTTTCAAAGCTTGGCTTCGGCGAGGAGTTTCACAACATTCCCGTATCATCGCTCAGCGGCGGCGAGCGCACGCGTCTTGCTCTCGCGAGACTTCTCGCGGGTGAGCCGGATATTCTGATGCTCGATGAGCCGACGAACCATCTCGATTTTGACACGCTCGTCTGGCTTGAGGGGCATCTCTCGTCGTACAAGAAAACGCTGATCGTCGTCAGCCATGACAGATATTTTCTTGACCGCGTGACAAACAAAACGCTCGACATCGAACACGGTGAGTGTCATCTGTATCGCGGGTCGTACAGCGTATTCGCGGAGAAGAAGAAAGAGCTTCGCGCTGCCGAGGAGAAGAAATACGCCCTGCAGCAAAAGGAGATCGCGAGGCTTGAGGCGTTCATTGAAAACCAACGCAAGTGGAATCGCGAACGGAACATCATTGCGGCGGAAAGCCGTCAGAAGGCGATCGACCGCATGGAAAAGATCGAGCGACCGAAGGACGACCCGCGCGGAATAAAATTTTCGTTCACGGCGTCATCGGAGAGCGGCAACGACGTGCTTGCCGTGAAGTCCCTCGCGATGGGATTCGGCGGGCGCACCCTTTTTGAGAACGTATCGTTTGAGGTAAAGAAAGGCGACAGGCTTTTCATTCTCGGACCGAACGGCTGCGGAAAATCCACCCTTATAAAGATCCTGATGGAGCGGCTGCTCCCGACTGCCGGCAGCATTGAATACGGATACAACGTCGAGGTCGGCTACTACGATCAGGAAAACCAGAATCTCTCGCCGGAGAACACGGTTCTCGACGAGCTTTGGAACGCATATCCCGCATCGACGCAGACCGAGCTTCGCTCCGTGCTTGCGGCGTTCATGTTCAGAGGCGACGACATTGAAAAGACCGTCTCCGTCCTGAGCGGCGGTGAGCGGGCAAGGCTTACTCTCGCGAAGCTGATATTCTCGCGCATGAATCTGCTGATCCTCGACGAGCCGACGAACCATCTCGATATTTCATCGCGTGAAGCACTCGAAAATGCTCTCACGGAGTTCGGCGGAACGGTTATCGCCGTCTCGCATGACCGTTATTTCATATCGAAGCTTGCGACCCGCATCGCGGCATTCGACGGAAACGGGATCATAGATTTTCACGGGACATACGAGGAATACCTTGCGTATCTTGAGCGGCGGAAGTCAGATTCCGAAGCGCCGCAGGTAGTTGAACAGGCGCCGTCCGCCGGGAAGGAAGCGTATCTCGAGCGCAAGAAAGAAGCGGCAGAGATCAGACGGATCGAGAAGCGACGCCGTGAAGTCGCCGCCGAGATCGAAAAAACCGAAGCGCGCTTGCTCGAGCTTACGGACGAGCTTGACCGCGCCGGATCGGATTATCTGCTCGCGGCAAAGCTCGAGGATGAGCGGATCGCCGCCGAAGATATTCTCATGAATCTGTACGAAGAAGAGGAAACTCTCGGATAAGAAAAAAGCAGTCACACACGGTGTGACTGCTTTTTATCTTTATGATTATTTTGCGACGATGTTTACGATCTTACCGGGGACGTAGATCTCCTTGACGATCGTTTTGCCGTCAAGTATTGACGCGATCTTCTCGTCCGCCTTTGCTGCGGCGATAGCGGCATCGCGGTCCGCATCTGCGGCGATAGTGATCGTCGAACGGAGCTTTCCGCAGATCTGCACGGCGATCTCGATCACGCTGTCCACGACCTTGGTCTCATCGTACTCCGGCCACGGCGCGAGCGACGCAAAGCCCTCGCCGCCGAGCGACTCCCACATTTCCTCAGCGAGGTGGGGCGCGATCGGGCAGATAAGACGCACGAGCGTCATCAGCTCATTCTTTGTAATGCTTCCGGCGTCATACACCTTATTGACAAACGCCATCATTGCGGCGATCGCGGTGTTGAACTTCATCTCCTCGATATCGCTCGAAACCTTCTTCACGGTCTTGTGAAGATCGGAGTCGATCTCGGGTGTGACACAGCCGTCCTTTATCATATCGGCAAGGCCTGCAACACGATCGAGGAATCGCTTGCACCCGCGGACGCCGTTTTCCGACCACGGAGCTGCTGCGCCGTAATCTCCCATGAAGAGGATGTATGTTCTGAGGACATCGGCGCCGTATTCGTCAACGACATCGTTGGGATCGACGACGTTACCCTTCGATTTGGACATTTTCTCGCCGTCGGGGCCGAGGATCAGTCCCTGCGCGGTGCGCTTCGCGTAAGGTTCGCTTACGGGAACCTCGCCGATATCGTACAGGAACTTGTACCAGAAGCGCGAATATATGAGGTGGCGCGTGACGTGCTCCATGCCGCCGTTGTACCAATCGACCGGCATCCAATACTTGAGCTTATCGGGGTCGGCGAAACGCTCGTTGTTGTGCGGATCAATGTAGCGCAGGAAATACCACGACGATCCTGCCCACTGGGGCATTGTGTCGGTCTCGCGCTTTGCGGGAGCACCGCATTTCGGGCAGGTGCAGTTCACAAACGAATCTATCTTCGCAAGCGGGCTCTCGCCGCCCTCGCCGGGCTCAAAATTCTCGACCTCGGGGAGTCTCAGCGGAAGCTCGGACTCGGGCAGCGGCACCATGCCGCAGTGCGGGCAGTGAATGATCGGGATCGGCTCGCCCCAGTATCTCTGGCGGTTGAACGCCCAATCCTTCATCTTATACTGAACGCCTGCCTTACCGATTCCCTTCTCGGTGAGGTAATCGATCATGCGGTCGATAGACTCCTTCTTGTTCGTGAGTCCGTTGAGGAAGCCGGAGTTTATCATCTCTCCCTCGCCGGTGTAAGCCGCCTCGGAGATGTCTCCGCCCTTTATTACCTCGATTATGTCAATACCGAACTTGCGCGCGAAATCGTAGTCACGCTCATCGTGAGCGGGAACCGCCATGATCGCACCGGTACCGTAGCCCATCATTACGTAATCGGAGATGTATATCGGGATCTCCTTGCCGCTCACGGGGTTAACGCCCATGATACCGTCGATCCTGACGCCGGTCTTGTCCTTGACAAGCTGAGTGCGCTCAAACTCGGATTTCTTCGTGCACTCCTCCCTGTACGCCTCGACCTCGGCAAAGTTGTTTATCTTGTCCTTGTATTTATCAAGCAGCGGATGCTCGGGCGCCATTACCATGAACGTCACGCCGAACAGCGTATCGGGGCGCGTGGTGTAGATCTCAAGCTCATCGTCAGCGCCGGTAAGACCGAACTTCACAAAAGCGCCGCGCGATTTGCCGATCCAGTTGATCTGCTGAGTTTTGATATTCGGGAGGTAATCGACCTCGTTCAGCCCCTCGAGCAGCTTGTCGGCATACTCTGTGATCCTGAGATACCATACGTCCTTTGAGCGCTGTACGATCTCGCTGTGGCAGAGATCGCAGTGACCGCCCTGCGAATCCTCGTTCGAGAGGACGACCTTACAGCTCGGGCAGTAGTTGACAAGTGTCTTGTTGCGGAAGACGAGACCGTGCTCGAACATCTTGAGGAAGATCCACTGGGTCCACTTGTAGTAGTCCTCGTCGGTCGTATCGATGGTGCGTGTCCAGTCAAACGAAAAACCGACGCGCTTCATCTGCGACGTGAACTTTGCTATGTTCATATCGGTGACTTTTCTCGGGTGGATGCCGGTCTTGATCGCGTAGTTCTCGGTTGGGAGGCCGAAAGCGTCAAAGCCGAGCGGGAACAGGACGTTGTAGCCCTGCATCCTTCTCTTGCGGCAGATGACCTCAAGTCCGGAATACGCCTTGATATGACCGACGTGCATTCCGGCGCCGCTCGGGTACGGGAATTCTACAAGGCCGTAGAACTTTTTCTTATCGCTGTTGTCCTCGGCGTGGAAGATACCCGAATCCTCCCACCTTTGCTGCCACTTTTTTTCAACTTCACGGAAATCGTATTTCATCTTATACCTCTCACTCTTCCGCAGTGATCTCGGACAGATCTACCTCGTCCTCTGCGCGGAACAGTTTTTCGATGTTATAGAATTCTCTCGCGTTCTGACCGAACACGTGTACAATCACCGAGGCAAAGTCGAGCAGTATCCAGCCGCTTGAGCCGTCGCCCTCGATACGTCTCGGGGGATTGCCCGCAAGCGTCAGCTTATACTCGACCTCGTCTGCGAGGGATTTTATGTGTGTGCTGGATGTACCGGTGCACACGACAAAATAATCTGCGATTATCGTCTGATCGGCAACATGGATGAGGCGGATGTCATGCGCCTTGCGCTCGTCAAGCACACGCACGGCATATTTTGCAAGCTCATCGGGATCGCCGATAACCGGTACTTTATTTTCGGTTTCGTTCATTATATCGGTTCCTTCTGTCTGGAATTTTTCGGTGACGGTCAATATGCGCGCGGAATCACAAGATCTCCGTCGTTTACGCCGCCTGCATCATATTCCTTTCCGCCGTATACCGGAGAGTCGGAATAGTACGCGTTCACAACATCCTGATCGGCTGTCGTATAGAACGTAGCGTTCTTGTCGAATATGGAATCCGCGATTGGCGTGTCGTACACGTTGAAGTAGTTCGAGATTATCTCAAGCATTCCCGCTCTGTTCATGACGACATTGTATCCCGAGCTGGAGCACGGCATTGACATCATCTTGAGGTTTGAAAGATCGACCGACAGCAGATTCTTTACGAAATAAACGGCATCGCTTACGGTGATATCCGTATAGATGTTGTCGATTATCGCCTCGGCAACGCTCGTAAGCTTTGCAACATTTGAAACGCTGAGCGTATCCTTTGCCTTCTTCATGAATGCGCTGAGGAATATCTTCTGTGCATCCTGACGGCCGAGATCGCCCTGAACATAGCCGTAACGGAAACGGACAAATCCCTCCGCCTGCTCTCCGGTCAGCGTCTGGTATCCGGCTTTCAGGTGAATGTAGAGATCCTGTCCCGGATCCTCGTAGTCCATGTCGGCGGGGACATTCAGCTCAACTCCGCCGAGGATGTTTACGATGTTCACGAACCCGTCGAGGTTCATTATCGCAGTATAGCTGATCTCCGTGCAAAGCGCGTCCTCAAGCTTATCGGCAAAAGCACGGAGCGCGTCAAGCTCGGGCGTCTGCGATCCGTTTGCAAGCGCCTCGTGATACAGCATACTGTAAGACGCATTGATCTTATTGGGGAATCCGAGGTAGCTGACGTATGTGTCACGCGGGAACTGCACGACGGAAATGTTTCCGGCAGTCACGTCGTAGTGAACGAGCATGATCACATCGGTGAGGGTCGCCGCTCTGTCGTGACCGAGTATCAGGAAGTTGTACACATCCTGGTCCGACTTCGGTCGCAGGATCACCTCGTTGTTATCGTTGTCATAGTGGATGACCGTATCCTTCGGTATATTTTTACCGCCCGGCTTATACGACAAAAGGTGAGACGCCATGATCCCGATTATCGCGAACATCGCGACAAACATGAGTATCGTTACGGACAGTACCGCCGTATATCGTTTTTTTGCCATGTGTAAATAATCCTTTCCGTGCGGGGAGATCCCGTACACGTCCCGCTCACTCTTCTGAGCGAAGGCGTTCAAGATAATAATTTCTGCATCCGATGGTGTCGGCGTCGATGAATCCGTCCTCTTCCGCAAGGCAGCGGACAGTCATATTGACTGACTTCACCATTGTTTTATACAGATGCACAAGCCTTGCTGCGCCGTCCATCTCCTCCGGCTTTGCCGAAAGGAAATATTCTCTCAGGCGAACGCAGTCCTCAAATGTTCTGTTTTCTTCGATGTAGTCGGCAAGGTAGATCAGCGCGTCGAACAGGCGCATCCCGTATCTTCCGGTCGTGTGCCATCTCACCGCGCTCACTACATCGTACGATGCAAACTCCGGATAATCGTGAAGGATCACTGCCGCTCCGGTTATCGCATGGTACAGCTTCGGTGAATATTTTACCGAACTTCCTATTATTATATCAAACTTTGCAAGATATTGCAACTGTTTTTCGTTTGTTTCGTTTTTGGTGATATCGTGCAGGAGGGCTGCCGCACGAAGCGACTGCACTCTGTCGGGCATATAAAGCTCGCCGAGCATTATCGCTGCCGCCTCAACGCCAAGCGTGTGGCGATAGCGCTTTTCATTCATTCTGCCCCTGACCGATTCTCTGAGAGCGTCAAGCGCCGCGTCGTCAAAATCGTACATTTTTGCACCTCCGATTGCTAAAGGCTTCAATTATTATATTACTTACGGTATCCGTAAAGTCCGCGGTCGCGGATAATGTCAAGCACACCTTCCGGGATGCCGCGCGGAATCCCACCAGACTCGAGCGTCCGTCTTATCTCCGTCGAGGATATCTCTATCGGCGGGATCTTCATTACGACGGACTCTCCGCCGTAAATACAGCGGTAGTGCTCTGCCGCGCGGGCGAGCGCCGCGTCCGTTTCCGGATCGTCCACTCTCGCGGCACAGACGACGGTCGCAAGCGAGAATATCTGCGCAGGCTCACGCCAAGAGTCGAGCGTCAGGAACATATCGCTGCCGCAGAGCATGAACATTTCTCCCGATCCGGCAAAATGGCGGAGCGTATCAACGGTATATCCGCTGACACCGTCCTCCATCTCGTACTCCGATATGCGGCACTCCTCGCCGAGAGGCGCGAACGCCGCACGGCACATATCAACTCGGTCGGACGCACTCGCGCCGCAGTCGAGCTTCTTATGCGGCGGCGACTTTGCAGGCACGACGTAAAGCCTGTTGAGCGACAGCTCGCGCATGAATGCCCGGGCGAGAGCCACATGACCGTCGTGCGGCGGAGAAAAGCTCCCGCCGAATATTCCGTACCTCATAAGCTTAAAGCTCTATCCTCTTCTTTTTCTTTGATTCTCTGTAAAGCACAAATCTTGTGCCGATGACGGCGACAACGTCGGCGCCGGTAGCCTCGGCGAATGCCTCCGCCGCTTCCCTTGCGGTATATGGGGATGTCTCAAGCACACGGAGCTTTATAAGCTCTCGCGCCTCGAGAGCGGAGTCAACGGTTCTTACGCTCTCGTCGGATATACCGCTCTTTCCCACCTGAAATATTGTATCCATCGGATTTGCCATGCGGCGAAGCGCCGCCCTCTGTTTTCCTGTAAGCATATCTGTCGCGCCGCAGCGCCCCTCTCACTTATTTTAAGTATTCCTCGGCGATGCGTGAAAATACCTCGCCAAACGCGCGGACTGCGCGTCCTCTGTGGCTGATCCTGTTTTTCTCCTCAGCCAGAATCTCCGCCGATGTCATGCCGTATTCCGGCAAGTAAAACAGCGGATCATAACCGAATCCTCCGCAGCCTGCGGCGGCATGATTTATCACTCCGCAAAACTCGCCGCGGACGGCAAACGCCGCGCACTTTCCTGCGCGGGCAAGCTCTGCCGGCGAAAGCTTATGCGTATCGGCAAATGCGTCAGCCGGCACGCCGTATCTTTCGGGGATCACGCACGCGACGGTGCAGACGAACTTCGCCCCGCGCTGCTCGTCGGGCACGCCGTCAAGTTCACGGAGCAGTTTTTCGTTGTTCATCGTATCCCGATCGGCTCCCGTATCGGGCATGTCCTCGGAATATCTCGCGGAGTATATGCCGGGCGCACCGTCAAGCGCATCCACGCAAAGCCCCGAATCATCGGCAATTCCGATATACCCCATCGACGCGGGTGTCGCCGCCTTAATAATCGCATTCTCGGCAAATGTTGAGCCGTCCTCGGTGATATCTCCGTCAAATCCGATATCGTCGAGCGACAGGACGCGAATCGCGTCACCGCACGTCTCGCCGAGCAGCGTCTGCATCTCGGCAATCTTTTTCTTGTTTCTCGACGCCAGAACAACCTCGATCATACAAAGCTCTCCTTTCAGTCGATCAGCGCATCCACGAACATATCGGCGTCAAACGGCTGAAGGTCGTCGATACCCTCGCCCACACCGATAAACTTCACGGGGATGTCGAGCATTTCCTTGATCGAGAACACCGCACCGCCCTTGGCTGTGCCATCGAGCTTTGTCAGCACAAGTCCGGTAATATCCGCGCTGTTCTTGAACTCACGCGCCTGCAGGACGGCGTTCTGACCTGTCGTGGAATCGAGCACGAACAGTGTCTCGCGTGCGGCATCGGGCAGCTCGCGCGTGAGCACGCGGTCGATCTTCGCAAGCTCGTCCATCAGGTTCTTCTTGTTATGGAGTCTGCCCGCCGTATCAACGATCAACACGTCGGCGCCTCTCTTGCGTGCGGCAGCAGCCGCATCGAACACGACCGCTGCCGGGTCGGAACCCTCGCTCTGATGGATAAGCTCGGCACCCGCGCGGTCGCACCAGACCTCGAGCTGCTCGATCGCCGCTGCGCGGAACGTATCCGCCGCCGCAACGACCACCTTCTTGCCCTCACGGGTGAGGTTTGCGGCGATCTTGCCGATAGACGTAGTCTTGCCGACTCCGTTTACGCCGATCACAAGGATGACGGACGGTGTGGTCGAGAGGTCAAGCCCCTCTCCGTCGCCGATCTTGGAGCGGAGTATCTCCTTGAGCGCCCCATTGACCTCCTCGGGTCCGTCAAGTCGCTCATCCTTTATTCTTTCGCGCAGCTCATCTACCACGGAATCCGCGACAGATGCGCCCATATCTGCACAAATGAGTATCTCCTCAAGCTCGTCGAGAAAATTCTCGTCCACGCGGACAAAATTGCGGAAAAGTCCGCCGATCTGTCCGAACACGGCGTCCTTCGTTTTCGTAAGTCCGGATTTAAGCTTATCAAAAAATCCCATATATGATCCTTTCACGGAGCAAAGTGCTCACTTTATCAGATTCTTTTCTGCAAATTCCCTGTTTCCGACGCTGTCCACGTCAAGCGTAAACACCTTTGATATACCGTGGCTCGGCATCGTCACGCCGTAAAGCGTGTCGGCGATCTCCATCGTACCGCGGCGGTGTGTGATCATGATGACCTGTATATCCTTGGACACGCGGGTCATGTATCTCGCCACTCTCGCGACGTTCACCTCGTCGAGCGCCGCCTCGATCTCGTCGAATATACAGAACGGCGACGGATTCACGCGTATCAGCGCAAACAGCAGCGCTATCGCGATGAACGCCTGCTCACCACCGGACAGGAGTGACAAATTCTTTATCATCTTGCCGGGAGGCGCTGCCGATATCTCGATACCGCAGTTCAGCACATCCTCGGGGTCGGTGAGACTCAACTCAGCCGAGCCGCCGCCGAACAGCTCGCGGAACACTTCGCCGAAATAGCGGTTGATCTTCTCAAACGCCTCGACGAACATACGGCGCATCTCCTCCTCGACGGAGGCGATTATCTCCTCGAGATCACTCTTCGATTTCTCAAGGTCGTCCATCTGGAGCTTTACGCTCTCGTAGCGCTCCTTGACCTCGGCGTACTCCTCGATCGCATCCACGTTCACCTGACCGAGCGCGCGTATCGCGTTCTTTGATTCGTCGAGAATACGCTTCGTTTCGGCGCGTCCCTCATCGGTGACCTGCGGGTATCCAAGCTCAGCGGCAGTGGCGGAGGTAAGCTCATATTCATCCCACAGACGCAATGTCATTTTGTCGATCTCGGTCGTGATCTGCTCGTACCTGTTCTCGTTCTTCGTATGTGCACGATATACAAGCTCTTTTTTCGATGCCACCTCGCGTGTTTTCGCTTGATGCTCCTTGATCTTGCGCTCGAAGTCAAAGCCGTTTGTCTCGAGTCCCGCGCGGCGTTCCTCCATTGAAGCAAGCTCCTCGGTGAGGGCTGCGGCAGCGTTCTTCTTCTCCACGACAAGCCCCTCTGCGCTCACGGCGTCGCTCTCGCGGCGCGCGGCAGTCTCACGGGCATCGGTCTCGCTCTGCGCGGCAGCGGCTGCGCGTGCGGCTGTCTCCGCAAGATTCGTCTTCGCAAACTCAAGATCGCGCCGAAGCTCAGCCGCCCTGATATTCAGTTCTCCGATCCTCTCCGCCTCGTCCTCGGCAGCCGAATCTGCCTCGAATTTGGCGCTGCTCAGTTCCTGACGCTCGCGTTTCACTGCCTCGATTTTCTGCAAAAGCTCTGCGCGTGATTCTGCAAGAGTCTGCATTTCCTCGGCACGTGCGCGCTCGCTCTCGCCCATATTCTCGGCGTCGGAACGAAGCTTCTCTATAAGCGACTGTGTGACGCCGAGCTTTGCCTCCGCTTCGTCGAGAGTCGCCTGCTCGCTCCGCATAAGTGCGCGGATAAGCGTACATTTTTCATCGGCATCCGCGATCTCGCGCAGGACACGCTCCCGCTCAGCCAATGTTTCGGACAGCTTTGACGAAAGCTCCTGCTTCTTTTCCGCAAGCTCCGCCTGCGTGCGCTCGAGCTTCTCGATCTCGGACGCGCGGGTAAGCATTCCGCTGCCATGCCTTACCGATCCTCCGGTAAAGGAGCCGCCTGCGTTGATCTGCTGACCGTCAAGCGTAACGGCGCGGATCCTCCATCCGGAGGATTTCGCTGCATCGGTCGCCGCGTCGATATCCCGAAACACGGCAGTTCTGCCGAGCTGGAACGATACTACGCCGCGGTACCTCTCGTCGCACCTGACAAGCTCGTCGGCAAATCCGACGAATCCTGCGGCACTCGATGCTCCTTCAAGCTCACGCGTGCGGGACTGCCCTTTGACCGACGTGATCGGGCAGAATGTTGCACGTCCGGCGCCCGCGCGTTTCAGTGCGGCGATCGCATCCTTTGCCGCGCGCTCATCCTCGACCACAATGTTTTGCAGACCTGCGCCGAGTGCGATCTCGATCGCGACAGCGTAATCCGGATCGGTCTTGATCAGCTGCGACAGCGGACCGCATATGCCGCGAAGCTCGCCGCCCGCCTTGTTCATAACAAATCTTACGCTGTTCTGATAGCCCTCAAAGTGCTCCTCTATACGGCGCAGCGCGGCGATGCGGCTCTCGCATCCGCCGATCTCCGACGAGAGTTTGCTCTGCCTTTCGCGAAGCTCGCCCGCCTCGCGCTCGAGAGCCGCCGCATTCTTTTGCAGCTCTGCCGCGCTCTCCTCGGTCGACTTTATATTCGCCTCATACGCGTCAACGCTCTCGGCTGCGCGGTCGCGCTCCTCCGCAAGTCTTGCGGCATCGCTCTCGTACCCCGCGATCTCATCTCCGAGAGAACCGCTGCGGTTCTTCTGCTCCTCGCCCGAGCTTTCGAGCACGCCGAGACGCACATCAATATCAGAGAGCGCCGCCTCATGCTCGCGAAGTATTCCGAGCGCTTTTTCGATCGCTTCGTCCTTTTCGCGCCTGTCACGAAGATACCCCTCTCTCGCCGCCGTGCGCTCCGCTATCTCCGCGTCAACACCGGTGATCGTTTGCTCGATGTCGGACACCTGCGCGGCAAGCGTCTCCGAATTTTTTGTTTCCTCGGCGCAGACCGCGGCGTACTTCTCCGCATTCTCAATATCACGCTCGGCGAGCGCACGCCCGTGCTCGGCGTTGTTCTCGAGCAGTCTGTACTCATTCTCAAGGCGGTGCAGAAGCTCGCGCTTCTCGCGGATCTCGCCGTACAGCTTGGTCTCCGCCGCCTTGTTCTCCTCAGACGCCTCAAACAAGCGCTCGCTCATCGCGTCAAGCTGCGACTCCGTGTCCTCTATCATCTCAAGCTCATGCGATGAGATCGCAATCGCCTCCGACAGCTTTTCGGCATCGGCGCGGCGCCGCTCCATATCGTAGAGCCAGAGGGACACGTCCGCCTCTTTTTTTACCGCAAAAAGCTCGATATACCGACGCGCCTTTTCCGCCGCGCGCTGCATCGGGCCGAGTCTGTCCTCAAGCTCGGACAAAATATCCCTCACGCGAAGCATATTTGCCTCGGTCTCGCCGAGCCGTCTCTCAGACTCGTGCTTGCGGTATCTGTATTTTGTTATTCCCGCAGTTTCCTCAAAGATACTGCGTCTGTCCTCGTTTTTCTTTGATATGATCTCGGCGATCCTGCCCTGCCCGATTATCGAATAGCCGTCGCGGCCGATACCGGTATTCATGAAAAGCTCGTTGATATCGCGCAGGCGCACCTGCTTACGGTTTATAAAATACTCGCTGTCGCCGGAACGGTAGTAGCGGCGAGTAACGGTGATCTCCTCATAGGGACTGTTCAGCTTGCGCGGCTTTTCGGAATCGTCAAATGTGACGGAAACCTCGGCAAAGCTCATCGGTCTGCGACCGTCGGCTCCGACGAATATTACGTCCTCCATCTTGCTTCCGCGGATATTTTTCGTGGACAGCTCGCCGAGCACCCATCTCATGGCGTCTGTTATATTCGATTTGCCGCTCCCGTTCGGTCCGACAATGACCGTTGCTCCCGCGCCGAAATTCAGCACCGTCTTTTCCGGGAACGACTTAAAGCCGTGCAGCTCAAGTGATTTAAGATACAAGCAAACGCCTCCTTTCTTCGACATTCAAATATTCATTTATACATTATATCAAATCCTGACGTTTTTTTCAAGGTTTTCGGCTCCATATTATGAAGAACAGACAAATTCGCAGCGCCGCGCCTGCAGTTCACACATTGTTCATAAAGCTGTGATATCATATACCCATCTACATACGACGAAATACGGCGGGACAGCCCGTCTTGCAGGAGAATTTTATGAAAAAGCGGATCACTGCGGCGCTAATGTCAGCGGCACTTGCACTCGGCACTCTCTCCGGCTGCGCATCCGGATTTTCGCACACCGCCGCCTCCTCATCATACGAGACGGGAATCGAAGCCTCATCGGAATGGCTTGCAACCCGACTGAGCGAGGACACGGGGGTCTCCTACACCGCGCACGACGGCACGGTATCAGGCGATGGCAGATACATTCTCGGCACCGCCGAGAGTGCGGCGGCACACGGAGTTGACGTATCGGGGCTGTCCGACGACGGATATATAATAAAGCGGCTGACAGCCGACAGCGACACGCTGATATTCGCCCGCACCGACGAGGGACTTGACCGCGCGGTGCGATATCTTGCAAACTACTGCGACAAGGATACGCCGCTCTCGATCGCACACGGCGAGGGCACACGCGTCGGGCAGATCGTCATATCAGGCGTACCGCTCGACAGGTATGTCATCGTTTGTCCGGCGGATGCGGACGAATGCATGAGATTTGCGGCAGAGGAGCTGCGCCGCCATCTCGGCGATGCGTGCGGCGTGTATCCCGAGATCGTCGATGGCTCCGACTCATACGCTATCACGCTTGAGCGTGATGCATCGGAGGACTCCGCGCTCGGTGACGAGGGCTTCACGATCCGCAGCCATGAGCGCGGGATCACGATCACCGGCGGCAGATACCGAGGGTGTATGTACGGCGTGTACACATTCCTGCACGACTGCATCGGATACCGATTCTACTTTTCATCCGCCGATGACCCGCGGGGAACGGCAAAGGACAGCGATCATGCGCGCCGCTTTGTTTACACGGCGGACACGATCGAGATCGGCGAAAACGATATCAATATAACAGAGCAGCCGAGCATCGCCATGCGCGATGTTTACAGCAGCGAGCGCACATACACGTCCCCGGCGCTCTACTACAACGGCGAGAATTATTTCACGGGGCCGGTGAAGAAGTACGGCGCATACGGAGCGGTACAAAAATCGTGCCACGGTCTCGAGCGTTACGTCCCGCGTGAATACTTCAACGAGCGCGAGGAGGGTTACGAATACGGTCAGAACCCCTGCATGACGAACGAGGAAATGATCGGCATTCTCATAGACAACGTGATCGCGGAGCTTTACGCAAGGGTCGCAGCCGGGCAGGTACCGGGCAGAGATTTCAGCGACGTTGACGTCGGGCAGATGGACATAAACAACTTCTGTATGTGCAGAAACTGTCAGAAGGTCTACAAGGAAGACGGTGCGGTGTCCGGCGTCACGATCAGACTTGCAAACCGCGTTGCCGAAGCGATAGCCGACAAATATCCCGAGATATACGTAACACTTCTTGCATACACCACGACATATATGCCGCCGAAGGTGACCCCCGTAAACGATCGCGTAATGGTGTCGTTCTGCTTCTACATAGACAACGACAACTCGACCCTGTGCTCGAACCATCCGATCTCCGGCGAGGGATGCCCGACGAACCGCAAGTTTGCCGAAGTATTTGAAAAGTGGCACAGCCTCACAGACAATCTCTACGTCTGGTATTATCCGTTCACCGGATACTATTTCATGAACTCATCGCCGAACGTTTTCGAGATATACGACGATATAAAGTATCTCACGGACAACAACATCTACGGGATATTCTCCCTTGTCGGCGGCGACACGCTGCCCGACGAATTCGGACTTCTGTCGTACCACCTGCTCGCAGAAATGACGTGGGATGCGGACATCACCCGCGAGAGATACCACGAGCTTCTGCGTGAATATATGTACCTCATGTACGGTGACGGCTACGAGGCGATCTACGAATACCTGTCGATCCTGCAAAAGGCAGGCGATCTCGGCGGCGATCCCGCCGAGCACCGCTGGTGCGGATTCCACTCATGCCCGCAGTTCAAGCTGAATCTGTCGTACTACAAGGACAATCTTGCGCTGTCGTACAAGCTGTGGAATGAGGCTCGGCGTCTCGCGTGCACAGCCGAGCAGGAATACGCGATAGACACGCTCATGATACACATTGCCTACTACGACGCCGTGGTGAACCACACGGATATGTGGCAGAACGGCGATGAGGCGAGCCGCACGGCATACAGGGAAAAGGTTGACTTCGTCGTGCGCGAGCTGCGGGAGCGTAAGATCCCGCTGTTCATCGAGGACGCAAACAACGCGCACTACGATGTACCCGACACGATCGACTACGACCAGAATCCGCTCGAATGGATGCCGTCGCGCATGGGCGGATGGGACTACAACTACAACTACTGAAAAATCCATGCGCGGATGCGCACGAATCACTACTCCTGAAAGGGCACAAATGAACTCCAAAAGATCAGACTTCATACGCGGGCTGTGGCACGGCGTGCCGATAGCCCTCGGATACCTGTCGGTATCGTTCGGTTTCGGAATAATGGCTGTTCGCGCCGGAATATCTGCGGCAGCGGCAGTCGGAATCTCCATGACGAACCTCACCTCCGCCGGTCAGGCGGCAGGCGTATCCGTCATCGCCGCAGGCGGCGGGATCATCGAGATGATACTGACGCAGCTCGTCATAAATCTGCGTTACGCGCTCATGGGGATATCCCTCTCGCAGAAGCTCGATTCGTCGTTCAATCTGCCGCGCCGCATGATCTGCGCTTTCGGCATAACCGACGAGATATTTGCCGTCGCTTCCTCCGCACGGGGTAAGATATCGCCGTACTATATGTACGGGCTGACGGTGATGCCGTTCGTCGGGTGGAGCACGGGAACGCTGCTCGGCGCCGTCTCCGGCCAGATCCTGCCCGAAGCGCTCAGCAGCGCAATGGGCATCGTACTCTACGGAATGTTTATCGCGATAATTGTGCCGGCGGCACGCGACAAGCACAGCGTATTTTTCGCAGTGCTGATAGCCGCAGGCATCAGCATATGCTTCAAGTACCTCCTTCCCGCTGTATCCGGCGGATTCACGGTGATAATCGCATCTGTCGCGGCATCGGCGATAATGGCGCTTCTCGCTCCGATAAATGAGGCGAAAGACGGGGAGGAGGCTGCAAAATGAGCATCGTAATATACATTGCCGTTATGGCGGGTGTCACGTACCTCATCCGAATGATCCCGTTCACGCTTTTTCAGCGGAAGATCAAGTCACGCTTTTTCAGAAGCTTTCTGTACTACATTCCTTACGCCGTTCTCAGCGCAATGACAATTCCAGCGATATTCTACTCGACCGACAGCATCGCGACCGCGATCGCCGGAACGGTGGTGGCGCTCGTTCTCGCCTATGTGCGGCTTCCGCTGATCGTGGTAGCCCTCGCTGCCGCTGCGGCAAGCTTCATATGCGGATTTTTCATCTGAGGAGGCCCTGTGATGTCAATAAAAATACGTGAGCTCGACGGCGCGGTGGACACGCTCGCCTGCCTTGAGATATACCGCTACTACATAGAGAACACGACCGTTACATTCGAGGAGGAAACGCCCACCTCCGAAGGATTCACCGCACGCGTAAAGCGGATCACGAAGTCTTACCCGTTCTTCGTCGCGGATGATGGCAATGGGGTCGTCGGATTTGCCTACCTTGATACATTCAACCCGCGCTCGGCATACAGACGCACGGCTGATCTCACAATCTATCTTGCGCACAATACCGGAGGACGCGGCGTCGGCACCATGCTGTACACGGCGCTTGAGGATGCCGCACGTGCGCGCGGAATCGCAAACATAATATCGCTCATAACCTCCGACAACGCGGCAAGCCTTGCATTTCACAAAAAGCACGGATTCGACGATGTCGGGCATCTCACGGATGTCGGGGTGAAATTCGGGCAGCTTCTAAGCGTTGATTTTTACCAAAAAACGCTGTAACCGCAAATATCGAAATTAATATTCCGGGATCGGTAATGTTTTCTCACCGATCCCGATTTTTTCTGTTGACATTGGTACGATTTCGTACTATAATATACATCAGCGTCTGAAAACGGCACAACTGCAACGAAAGGATCGGCACACGCATGAAGAATCGCCCATCAAATGAGCTTGCCCGCTACAACCATCTTATAGGCGAAACCGACGCCGTATATCACGAGATCTCGCGCACGCTCGGTCTCTCGGACAGCGCGATGCAGATTTTGTACACGATCTGCTCCTGCGGCGATCCGTGCCCGCTTCGGGAAATACGCAGTCTGTGCGGAATGAGCAAGCAGACCGCAAACTCTGCACTGCGCAAGCTTGAGCGGGACGGTATTCTTACGCTTGAATCTGCCGGTGCGAAGGAAAAGAGCGTTCACCTCACTGACGACGGGCGTGAGTTTGCGATGCGCACCGCCGCGCGCCTGATACGCGCCGAAAACGATATCCTCGCCGAGTGGGACCCCGAGGATGTCGAAAGATATATCGCTCTCGGAGAGAAATACCTATCGTCTCTGAGGAATGCATCCAAAAAAATAAAGGAGGAACAGCAAAGTTTATGAAAATCAAGCTCTCTGACCACTTCACATATTCAAATCTGCTCCGCTTTACACTTCCGTCGATCGCGATGATGGTGTTCACCTCGATCTACGGTGTCGTGGACGGATTTTTCGTCTCAAACTACGCAGGAAAAACCCCGTTTGCCGCAATAAATCTTGTGATGCCGTTCATAATGATACTCGGCGGAATGGGATTTATGATAGGCACGGGCGGCACGGCGCTCGTTTCAAAATCCCTTGGTGAGGGCAAGGAGGACGAGGCGAACCGCTATTTCTCCATGCTGATCTACCTCACCCTTGCGATGGGCGCGGTCCTGTCGCTTATCGGCGTAGTATTCATGCGCCCCGTATCGTATTTTCTCGGTGCAACTGAGGAGATGATCGGCGACTGCGTTCTGTATGGCAGGATCGTCACCGGATTCACGATAACGTTCATGCTGCAGAACGTGTTCCAAAGTCTCATGATCGCGGCGGAAAAGCCGAGGCTCGGTCTTGCCGCAACGCTCGCCGCCGGATTTACGAACATGATTCTTGACTGGCTGTTCGTCGGTGTATTCGGCTGGGGGGTCGCCGGTGCGGCAATCGCCACCGGACTCAGTCAGACGGTCGGAGGCGTTTTGCCGCTCGTGTATTTCCTCCGCCCGAACGACAGCAGGCTTCACCTGACCATAACAAAAATCGAGCTTGTCCCGATGCTGAAGGCGTGCGGGAACGGCTCGTCGGAGCTTATGAGCAGCGTATCCTCCTCCATCGTAAGCATGATCTACAACTTTCAGCTGCTGAAATACCTCGGTGAGGACGGACTGTCCGCCTACGGCGTGCTGATGTACGTACAGTTTATATTTATCGCAATATTCATCGGATACTCGATCGGCTGCGCCCCGATCGTCGGATTCCACTACGGCGCCGGGAACACGTCGGAGCTTCGCAATATGCTGAAGAAGAGCCTGACGCTGATGGGCGGCAGCGGGATCCTGCTCTCCGCACTCGCGTTCCTCTGCGCGGGAATACTTGCGAAAATATTCGTCGGATATGACGCCGGGCTTCACGCTCTGACGGTTCACGCATTCAGGATCTTCTCGTTCGCGTTCCTGCTTTCGGGCATAAACATTTTCCTGTCATCTTTCTTTACGGCGCTGAACAACGGTGCGGTTTCCGCCGCGATCTCGTTTCTCCGAACGCTCGTTTTCCAGACCTCGACGGTGCTGATACTGCCGCTCATCCTCGACGTTGACGGAATTTGGATCGCAATGACCGTATCCGAGATCTGCGCGTTCGCAGTATCGCTTGCTTTTCTTTTCGGCAAACGCAAAAAGTACGGATATATGTGATATACAAGGAGTTACAGGCGCACGAGTGTTTTCGTTAGTCGTGTGCCTGTAATTGTTATGCAGTTGCAGAAAATCTGCTGCTTACATGAATTTTCAACAAAAAAATAACCTCCGAGTCCGGATGTTATTTTTTATTTATGGCTTACTCAGCGAACTTCAGCGCCTCTACCATGTCGATCTTTCTGTTCTTGCGAGCTACCGCCCATCCGACGAGCAGTGACACGCCGAATGTCAGCGTCATACTCACCGAATACGTCAGCACACCGAGCACGACCTTAAGCTCATACTCGGACGCAAGCGCTGCGACAAGCACATTCAGCGTACCGATACCGGCTGGCAGACCGAGCGCGACTCCGATCACCGTCATCCATACATTTTGGCTTATGAGCAGCCGCGCGATACGGCGATCTCTGTAACCGAGCACCTTCAGCGTCGCAAGCTCACGGCTGCGCTCGATATAGCTCATGACTCCGAGGTTGTAGAGCACGACAGCTCCGAGGATCGCCGCCGCCACCACGAGCACCGCGACCATCATATTCATAAGATCCATGAAGGTATCGTAGGAGTCGATTATCGCCTGTTCCTCCTGCACGCCCGCAATGGCTGAGGAGGACGGAATATCGCTCTTCTCTTCGTCGGTATAGATGGACGTGATCTTGTAATCTATACCCTCGGCATCTGCGAAATCGGACGTCATAACAATGCTCTTGGTGAGCATGGAGCGGAAATATCCCGCAACCTTCACCTTGTACGTCTCATCGCTGCCGTAAGGCGAAAACTCGATCGTGTCGCCTACTTCGGCGGTATCGGCAAGACGCAGGCAAAGGTATACGCCGTCGTCGCCGAGCTTCATTATATTGCCGTCGCTGTCGATGAAGCGGAATTTCTCGTTGTCGGTGCTGTGCACCTCAAGCGTCACCGTCTCGCCGTCAAGGCTTATAGCCTCGGACGCCTCAAAATCGCCGGAAACGCTGTCGCAAAGTTCTCTCGCTTCATCGTTTCCGATGTTCTCCGCAAGGTTTATCTTGTTTGTATAGTTGCTGACGTCGTCATCGAGAATCGTCATAAAATTGCTCATCGTGTCTTTCATTCCGAGACCGCCGACAAGCAGTATCATGCAGCCGAGGATTCCGACGAGAGTCATTGCGGAACGCGATTTATGCCGCATGACATCGCGGATATTCCAGCGCGTGCCGAATCCGAGGTGCTCCCACAGCGGAAGCCGCTCAAGAAGTCCCTTTTTCATCGGGCGCGGCACATACGGACGCAGCGCGTCAGCCGCAGTGCCGTGCAGCATCCGCTTCACGGAGAGGTAGCTGATGAGCGTCAGGAACAGAAGCGTGAGCACCATCACGGGAATACAGAACGACGGCATCACGAGCTTCCATTCCGGAAGGTCGAAATACGTGCCCATTGCGCCGCCGGGATTCATGATAAACTCAGCGACCAAATACCCGAGGATTATGCCGAAGCCTGTGCCGATAAGTCCGATGACAAGGCCGTATGACGTATAGTGCGCAAGAATACGGCGGTCTCTGAAGCCGAGCGCTTTCAGCGTGCAGATCTGCGTCTTTTCGTTTGCCGCGATACGGTGCATCGTTGTGACCATCGTCAGTATCGCAATGGCGAGGAACAGGACGGGGAGTATCGAGCCCATGGTCTCGCCCTCCTCGGTCTCGCTCTTGGCTCCCGCGTATGACATATGATCATCCTTCGGGGACACGAGGATCGTGCGGCCAAGCGCATCTTTCACCTCATCCTCAAGCTCAGCCTTTTCCGTGGATGAGATCAGGTTTATCTGCGGATAGAAGTCCGCGCCGAGCGCTTCTCTGAGCGTATCAGGCGTAACGTAGGCGAATCCGTAGCTCGAAAAATCGGGCATGAGCTGATTTGAGTCGCCGGTGCAGATCATGTTCTCGCCGCTCTTTATGAGTCCGACTATCTCGAGCTTCATCTCGATGCTCTTGTATGTAAGAGTCAGCGTATCGCCGATCTTGTAGCCGTTTTCTTCCGCAAAGCGGTCGGACAGCCAGACTCCGTCGGACGACCGGTCATACTCCTTGCCGTCCATAAGATGGAACACCGAGACGTTGTAGTCCTCGGACACGTTGAGCGCAAGTGATTTCTTTGTATCCTTAACGTCAACGCTCACGGCAAAGAAACGCGTCGCGGCGTCAACGCCGGGGATGTCCTTCACGCGCTCTATATCATCCTCGGAAAATCCGGTGGACGAATAAAGCCTGTAATCCGCGTAAAGCGTCTCGTCGAAGAATTTCGTGGTGTCGTACTCTATACTTTTCCACTCGATATTGAATCCGAGGAATATGCCGACACCGATCGCGATCATTATCACCATGGAGATAAACTGGGATTTATAGCTCCATGCGGTACGAAAAAGTTTGCGCCGCAGCATATCACCACTCCACTTCGTCCGCGCTCATAGGATCTGCCTGTTCCTCGCACGATTTTATTTTTCCGTTTTTAACGCGGATCACGACGTCCGCCATTTTTGCGATATTCTGATTGTGCGTAACGATCACGATGGTCTTGCCGTAGTTGCGCGCCATCGACAGAAGCAGCTTCAGCACGAGGACACCGGTCTCGGAGTCAAGCGCGCCGGTCGGCTCGTCGCAGAGAAGGATCTTCGGATTCTTCGCAAGTGCGCGGGCGATCGACACGCGCTGCTGCTCGCCGCCGGACAGCTCCGCCGGGAAATTCTTCAGGTGATCGGAAAGTCCGACCTCAGCGAGCATGGTTTTCGGATCAAGCGCATCCGGAGCGATCTCGCGGACGAGCGAGACATTCTCAAGCACTGTCAGCGTGGGGATCAGGTTATAGAACTGGAACACAAATCCCACCGTTGACGCTCTGTAATCCGCAAGCTCGTTTCCGGTCAGGGTAGATATATCCTTGCCGCAGACAAATATTTTTCCGTCGGTCGGGCTGTCAAGCCCTCCGAGCAGGTTGAGAAGCGTACTCTTTCCCGCGCCGCTCGGTCCGAGGATCACGACGAACTTTCCTTCGTCGAGCGAAAAATTCACTCCGTCGAGCGCACGCAGCTCGTGATCGCCGCTGACATACACACGACTGACATCCTTAAATTCTACAATAGCCATCGGTCATTTCCTTTCGGTGTAAAATATAGTTATCCCTTGTGAAACAGCGAAAATCCGTGCCGCTCATACGGCTCGCATTTCACCGACTTCACCGTATAGCCCGTCTCGCCGATCGCGTGGGTGAGAGCCTCCTTGTCTATCGGCTCCTCGGCGATGATCTCCGTTATCCCTTTGGAGTGAGACGAAGTCACCTTCTTGACCTTAAAATTCTTTCTCACCGTGTCGTTTACATGGGATTCGCACATTCCGCACGCCATCCCGTCAACTTCAAGTGTCAGCTTTACCATGCTCTTCCCTCCTGTGATTGTTGCCACATTCAGGTTAGCTCCCGCTAACCGCGCGGCTTGAATTTCGGTTAGACTTAGCTAACCCATTATAGAAGTATAGCACTGCCCCCACGCGCTTGTCAACACAAAACGCCAAAATTCCCGCAAAAAAATCGGGTACGCTTCCGCGTACCCGATTTTATTATCAGACAAGCGCCTCGCCGAGAACCTTGCAGGCACTTACGGCATCATCATCGGGAGCTTCGTTGCAGATAACAAAGTCGCACGCCATTACAGCGCCGTCTCCGACACAGGTCTCCTCCCATGTGCGCATCCACTCGCCGTCGCCCCAGCCGTAGGAACCGAACAGCGCGATCTTCTTACCCGAGAGCTTCGCCTCACACTCGGTGAACATCGGCAGAAACTCGCTCTCCTCCAGCTCCTCGGAGCCCATCGAGGGGCAGCCGAACGCTACTGCGTCAAACGAATCCATCATTCCTGCGTCAAACTCGGACGCGGTGAAGAGCACCGCCTCGGCTCCCTTGGAGGAGATCCCCTCCGCAACAGCCTCAGCCATCGCCTTGGTGTTGCCCGTTCCGCTCCAATATACTACTGCTATCTTGCTCATTCTTATACCTTTCCGTGCACCGTCTGTGCACATATGAAATTTATATCAACCAGCTACTGTGAGCTGTTCGACTGACTTACCTTTTTTGTGCTGCTTCAGATATACGTCGGTACACTTTTTATACTTTGCGAACGTCTTTTCCGCCGCTGCGGCATCTCCGTACACCTTCCAACAGCCTACGCATTTGCACCCGTCGGCACGGTTTTCCATAAATCCGCGCACATCCTCCGGTGGATAGCCGATGAACAGTCCGATCTCGTGCGGGAACTCGCCGTCCTGCCCGAGCTTTTCCGCAAGGCGCGTTATGCATCTCTCCGGAGACTTTTCCAAGTAGCCGCACCTGCCGAGGATCGCCTTTGCACCTGCGTCGTTGAGGTCACGCATCAGCCGCGACACGCGGTATATGTAGATCAGCGCACGCCCGTCCCTGTACCTGAGCGGCACGACGCGCAGTCCTTTTTTGCCGAGAATGCAGTTCCAGCGGCGCACGCTGTCGCGCATCTGCGATGCACTTTTGTAGCCGCACGTAATGATATTCCCAGTCTTAAGCCCCGCAAGCGTCGGCGAGCAGTGCCTTAGCATGATCTCTTCGGACATAGCCTTCCCCTTTATACAGTGTGCTCCTCGAGGATCCCGCGGAGCGCCGCCATTGAGCTTTGGTGCGAGCGAGCGATCTTGATGTTGCGTCCCTTAACCTCGCTGAGCGCACACCTTATCATCTTATGGGACACGGTATTCGTGAACAGCACAAGCAGATCCGGAACCCCTATATCCTTCAGACCGTTTGTCATTTTAGGATACACCTTGGCTCTGCACTTATATTCACTGCACAGATCCTTGTACTGCCTCACCATACATTCGTTTCCTCCGACGATTACTACGCTCATATTCATCTCCCCTGTAAATCGTTTGGTTAGCATATGCTAACTGATGTTGATAATTTTAAGCAGCGGGCTTTGGTTAGCCCCTGCTAACTGAGACAAGTATATCATACGGAGTAAAATATGTCAATACAAATTTCAAAAAAAATCCGAAGTTTTTTCGCGGTGTCGGAATGCGTTGTTATTCGTTCGCAGGCTCGGGGTTTCGGCATCTGCGCTACGGACAGGTACTCCGACTCGGCATTATTTAATGAAAAATCCTCCCTCTCGCGGTATTTCGACACTGCATAAAACCGCAGAAGGAGGATTTTTTGTCGTTTTTGCACCCCGGACATTTATCCCGTTTTGCAGTTTAGTTATCCCCAAAATTAATGTATACCGATAAGCATTGTATAATTTGGTTGTCGGGAGTGAAATATGTGTCGGGCGTTACAAGTCCGCATACATTAAGACAGGGGGGATGGAGATAAATACACAATCGTATTCCGGCTTCCGATTCAGACTGTTTGAGTGGATGCGGACAGAACGAAAAAAGTCGCTGCGAGTGGCTTCCGAAAAGTGGCCAGATGACGAAGAATTTATCGGAGAAATATCAGCATGGTTCGACCGCGTCGGCGATCTTTGCGGAGACACCCCACCGAAAAAAGATGTGCGATATCTTATAGTTACGGAGGATATTTTCGGCGACGTAAAGGAAATAGCATACGAATACTACTGCGACGACGATGAAGAAACAGATGAAATTGAATTTCGGCTGACGTGCGAGGGAGTTGATGAAGAAGAGGTCTCCACTCTTCAGGAATCGGCTATATCGCACCTTCTCGACATTCGCGAAGAAATGTCCGGCGCCGGTCCCGGCAGCTGACGGTTATCCCCGAGAATAGGGACATCCGCGCGGTTTTACGCCAAATTATGACGCTTATCCCTGCAAAAATATGAGTTATCCCAAATCGAATGTTTGATGAAGAATATTGATATAATTTATGTACAAACAAAAAATGCTGCTTCAGGCGAAGACATAACAAGCACCTAAAAAACAGCAAATTCATATACATATACAGAAAGGCTTCATAATGGAATATCACTATCTCGCGGTAACAAATGTATTTGAGGGTATAAATACATACGGCATTGCCGCATTTGCCGATTCCGACGGTGACGCAATTCTGATAGAATCGTTCGCAGATCTATCGCCGGACGAGCAGTCCGTATCAAGACTTGTCTCTGATTGCAACGAGCTTGAGCTTGATCCTACACAGTTGCGTGACATTGTAGACGATTTTCTTGCACAGTTCTGATCCCCACCCGAATAAAGCCCCCACAGCACCTCCCAGGTGCTGTACATTCAGCCTGATGGCTCTGCCGTCGGGCTGAATGTTTTATTTTGCGCAAAATTCCGTTTTTCTCGCCGAAACGGTTGAGCGCGCGCGGCATTTATGCTATCATATAGCTGTAACTGCAAAGCGGCACGTGACGGCAAAGGAGGCATTAACATGACGGAGATCATTGCGCGGCGGGCTTTTTCGCCGGTATACATCTGGTTTGATATCGCGTTTCTCGCGGTATTTGCGGGACTTCTTCTGTGGCGGCGGCGATACATGACGACGCTCGTCGGACTCCTTGCGGGAATACTTTACATGATCGTGGATTTCGGCATATTTCATCTTGTTTGCCACTCGCGCACGATATCCGATGGACACAGCCTTTTTCTTGTGCTGCTCTGGATGTCGATGAGCTACGGATTTACGAATTTCACATGGATATGGCTTTGGATATCGAAGGACAGCCATCTTTTTGAGTGGTCGGCGCTTATCCTCATGTGGTGGTTCGTATGCCCTCTCCTTGCCGATACCTTTACGCCGCAATGGATGGAGAAAATCGTGATCGAGCGCACGACGGGAGAGTATCACGGCTACATGGCGGCGATACTGATCGTCGGGTACGCGGCGCTTATAATATACAATCTCCGAACGGACGACCGCGCGCGGCGCGTGAATATCCCGTGGCTTCTCGCGATCGGCATTCTCGTGCAGTTCGGGTGGGAAGCGGGGCTTCTCGTCGGCGGGATCCGCTCCGCCGGATTCGCGACATTCGGCGAAAAGCTGCGCCCGCTCATTGTGAATTCCCTGCTCGAAACAAATCTCGGTATGCCGTACATCTACCTTATATTTCTCGCTTACACAAGCAAATTCGGAGAGGACATGAAGCCGCGGCGGGAAAGGCTCACCCTCGCACAAAGAATATGCGAGAACAACGCGGAGAAGGTACGCCGCACATGACTTCGCGAGCCGAATTTGATATAATATACTCTGATGACCGGGCGGCTCGTCTTTGCAGCCGCGCCGGCACAACTGATATCCGCAGGAGGCAGAAATGATCCGTATTATTCCGACACCGTACATGGCAGTCGAGGGCGAAGGAAAATTTGCGCTCGACGGCACATCCGTATACGTACACGCAAACGACATCCGTATCAGCCGCGCCGTTCAGGTTCTGTGCAGCGAGATCGGCAAAAAATGCGGCGGGTTTATCCCGTTCAGCACCGGGAAGCCGCAGGGACATTACATATATGTTCGCGCAGGCAATGACGCTCTGTGCGAAAGCTACACGCTCGAGGTGACGCCCGAGTGCATTATGATCGAGAGCGGCGGTCCCGCAGGAGCGTATTGGGGAATCCAGTCCCTGCGCCAGCTCGTATCCGACGGTGACGTTCCCGTATGCAGGATATACGACCGCCCGGACTTCAGATTCCGTGGGTTTTACCAAGACATTACACGCGGCCGCGTAAACAAGCTGTCGCATCTCTGCTCCATCGTAGATATGCTGTCGTATTACAAGATCAATATGCTTCAGCTTTACGTTGAGGACGCGTTCATGTTCCGAGAATTCTGCGGGATCATCACCGAGGATGAGGCGCTGACCCCGGCTGAAATGCTTGAGCTTGACGAATACTGCTTTGACCACTTCATTGATCTTGTGCCGAGCCTGTCCACGTTCGGTCATATGTACACTCTTCTGCAAAGCGACAAATACAAGCATCTGTGCGAGCTTGAGAATTTTGAGCCGAAGCGCGAATACTGGATGGAGAAGCAGTGGCACCACACGATAGATCCGTACAATCCGGAATCAGCCGAGGTAGTCACAAGCATGATCGAGCAGTACATCCCGCTTTTCCGCTCGAAATATTTCAACATATGCTGCGACGAAACGCTCGACCTCTGCCACGGCAGAAACAGCGGCAAGGACACCGGAGAGGCGTTCATTCACCATGCGTCAAAACTGCTATCAGTGCTCCGCGCACACGGCAAAACGGCAATGCTCTGGGGCGACGTCTGCATGGCGCACGCAGATCTTGTAAAGGCGAATATTTCGCCCGACGACGTGATCATCCTGAACTGGTGCTATCACAAGGTCGTGCCCGACTGGCTCGGTTGGGTGTTCAACGACATGGGCTACCGCAGCATCTTCTGTCCGGGAACATCCTCATGGAGCCGCTTTATCGAGAACGCAGACGAGGGTATCGGCAACATAGCAAGCTTCGCCGCGCACGCAAAGAAAAACGGCGTTCTCGGCATACTCAACACCAACTGGGGCGACTTCGGTCACATATGCCCGTTCAACTCCAACCTGTACGGCGCACTGTTCGGCGCACAGAAAAGCTGGAACGTCGGCGCTGACACCGGCGCCGACTTCACCCTCCTAGTCTCGGAGCGTCTCTACGGCGTTACGGAATTCGACATGACCGAGACGATCCTCACGCTCTGCCGCGCTGAAAGCGTTTCCACCTGGAGCCATCTCCTGACATGGTACAACAAAAATTTCAACATGGGAGAGCCGGAAGCGTTCACCTACGAAAACGAAAAGACCGACGCCGATGCGCTTCACGCAATTGACGTGTGCCGCACGGAGAGGGCACGTCTCAAATCGCTCGGCCGCGACGACGCCGTAATACGCGATCTGATCCTCTCGTCGGAGGGAATCGAGATACTCTGCCGCATCGCGCTTTATTTAAGGAAGGCGGACGGATACTCCGACAAATCGGAGCTTTGCGGTATCATTGACGAATGGCTCGAAAGATATTCCGACGCATGGCTCTCGGACGACAAGCCGTCCGGGCTGTGGAGAATACGGGACTTCCTCACCCGTCTCACAAACGCGATCTGAATAAGCCCAAAAGTCTGCGGGTAATTCCGCAGACTTTAATTTTACGCAAGTTTCCGAAATCCCCTTGCATGAGGCCTCTATGTATGGTAGAATGAGCGCAGATACGATGCGGTAGGCGAGGCTCCGTTTCACACGGAGAAATCCCGATCTCCGCCTACGCCGAAAGGGGAATTTATGTATACTTACAAAGGCGCAAAATACTCGCTTGAGATAAACGATCATCGCGTAAACGTGATGATCGACGGATGCCCCGTGGCAACTCTCGACATTGCAACAGGCATCGACTCTCTCGACGAAAATTACGAAACCGTGCACGACGCGGACAAAACACTCCCGGTTTTCCAATACGAAAAGGCTGACGGTCAGACCAAGACGTTCAAGTGGACCGCACAGAGCAATCTCTGGGAGGAGAAATCCTACACTCTCGTCTGCGATCCGCTTCGCTTCAAGTACAGTGTCTCCGTAAAGGGACACGGCAAGGTTGACGGCGTCTCGTACTTCAACGGATGCTCGGAGGACGGCGACAGACTGAGCTGGTACGAATTCCAGGACGGATTTACGCCCTGTCTTTCGCTTTTCAACAACGAGGATTACCACTTCAAGGCAGTCCTCGGCTGCCACCGTTGGTCAGTCCTCATGGTGCCCCCGATGTTCTGCTACGCGTTCCGCACGGAGGGACTTGCGCGTCAGCTCGGAATCGGTCTTGTGGCAGAGCGCGGCGAGCACAATTTCCAATGCTTCGACTACTGCAACAAGGGCGGCATATGGTTTACCACCGATCAGCACGGTCACACGTATGTTGACGGCGAATGGACCGCTCCGTACGTAATCGGATTCGGCGCGGAGGATGAGTACGACGTTTGCGAAAAGTATGCGAAATACTACTACACCACCGGAATCGCAAAGATGCGAAAGAAGGAGATCCCGCCGAAATTCTGGTACGGTCCCATGGCTTGCGGCTGGATCGAGCAGTTCGCACGCGGCGATGTTCCGTATCCGACGCTTGCCCGCTCACGCGAGAGCGTATACAGGGATTATCTCGATCGCCTGCACAAGGGCGGACTTTATCCGCGCTGCCTCATAATCGACGACAAATGGCAGTCCGAATACGCGATCGACGTAGCCGATCCCGAAAAGTGGCCGAATCTGCGCGCATTTGTGGATGAGCAGCACGAAAACGGCATTCACACCATGCTTTGGTTCAAGGTATTCGATCCCGAGGGACTTTCCGACGACGGATGCATTATGGCGGACATGGGCGGCGGCAAGCTCGACCCGCCCGCGAAGAAGATCGACCCGTCAAGCCCCGCATTCCTCAAGGTTCTCGACGAGGCGCTCTACCGCATATTCTCCTCCGATGAGGGATGCTACGACTGCGACGGCATCAAGATCGACTACGCATTCATGAATCCTATCGGACGCAAGTTCAAGACCCACTCCGGCAAATACGGCGTCGAGCTTCTCTACGATTACATGGAGCACATCTACACTACGGCAAAGAAGATCAAGTCCTACGCGATCATCAACGCCTCTGCGTGCCACCCGTATTTTGCGCACATGGTCGATCAGGCGCGTCTGCATGACTACGACGGAAATAACCGCTTCTGCCGCGAGGATCTCATGTTCCGCGCAAAGATGTACAAGATCGCAACGCCCGATTCGATCATCGATACGGATAACGGCGGCTACAACACCAAGCGCGATACGATGCGCTGTATGCTCGAGCAGAGCGAGTACGGCGTACCGGATATCTACGGCGTGTCGCCGTTCCCGAATGTTACGTTCACCGATGAGGATTTCGCGGCACTCTCGCAGGTGTGGCGCGAATACACCGACAGGATCGACGCCATGTACGAAGGCATCGAGGAATAAGCGTAAAATACAAGAAATGCTCCGCAGTTGTCTCGCTGCGGAGCATTTTTGCATATGGTTCAGTCTTGCTTGAAATACGGTTCCGTTCTTCCTCCGCTATGATACGCATATAAATCCGGTTTAATTATAATTTCTCTTGCAAAAATAAGCAATGCTACAAATGACGGTGGCGGACTGAATCGATATACTGTTTTTAGTTCGTCATCCATTTCGATCTGAGACGGATAAACGAGATGATATTTTTCGAGCGTTTTCAGTATTTCATCCGCCTTTTGGGCATCTATGCCGAGATTTTTGACGAGCAGCATCGGAGTAAATGCCTTATTCGCATCACGCTGATTCAGAAAAACGCAGGCATCGAAAAAAGTTCTATCTGACATATTCCGGCAATGACAATTCAATTATGAATTTCATAGAGGATAACATTGATGATCCGGCATTCCTTTCCAAAGGCTTGTATTGGACTGTCATAAAGGACGGAAATGTTTCTCAAAGGGTTGAGAATCTTATTTTAAAAGCTAGAGAAAAGGGTAAGATTGCAGAAATTGTTGAAACAGACGGTTTTGATGATTTATTGTATGATACTTATAAATGCTCGGAATTGTCTAGCGCGTTAATTGATCAGCAATGGCGCACTCGCATGAATGCGAGAAAACCAATGATTTTCACACAATCGCCTATACGCTCCTTTATTAAACTGAATGCGTATTCCATTGCACAATTTCCTAAGTGTAAGATTTTTAAAACTGATATAACGAAGTGGGAACAGTTACGTGAATGTGTTGGCGAGGAGAAAATTATTGCCGCATTATTCAAAGGACACATATATTCTTTTGATCGTGTAGATGATTTGCGAAAGGTGTTTGCAAATCATATTAAATCGGATATTTTGGAGGAAGATGTAGAAAAGTATATTTTAATGAGACACAATTCAATATATGTAGGAATGCTTTATGATTTGATTGAGCAGCATCTGAAATCAAGGGGATTTATTCGGTACGCAAAAAATCGTTACTATCTTCCTAATACAAAAAAGAATGAAAAAGGATTATTAGTATATGAGGCTGTAGAATTTGCGATAGAGTATGTTTCTCCACAACTGTATTTGTGTTTGTTGCCCACAGTACATGTTAGCAAGCTCAACGGAGAAAAGTTGTCTAAACAAGATTACCAGCACCAAATTAATCAACGAATCTCAACAATATACAACCAAGGATATAATGAAAAGCTTAGATATTAGGAGGGGCTATTGCGTAAAAACGGAGCTTTATGTTTTGAATATAAAGATATGACAGTCATTTTTCACTCTCCTGCAACCAGTTGTGGTGGTCTTAATAGAAGAAAAGAGTGGGATGAACTAAATGCGTATTCTTTTGATGAGCCTATTATGTGTTTTTCTGATTCGGATGAGGGGAAAAGTTCAATAAACCAATTGCGAGGATTAGTGAAATATGGCCCCGTTGATTGTTCCTATGTTTCAGAAAATACAACGCATTCGCCTATAAAGTTAGCAGTGCTGTCGTCAAAAGAAACTTTATCCGATATACTAAAGCACTTAAATATTTTATGTGAAAAATCATAAAAAAGTTTTTTCTCTCTGGACTTCCGCGCCAACCTGTGGTACTGTTGTGTACTGCAAAGGAGGTGCGGATATGGCACAGATGAGTTTAGAAGAATTATACCGCGGAGAAGGTGCGGGAGAAAAGTACGGTATCTTGGGAGAAGTTATGAAAGACTTCTTCGAAAATGGGCGTGCGGCAGAGTATGACGAGCGTACTTGGCTTGAAATGCTGCTTGTAAAACACGCGCTGATTGCAGCAGAGAAAATGAAAAGTGAGGGCGACACGGTGTCGGGTTTGACCGATGACGCGCCGCCCTCTTCTTATGTGAGGTGGAATGAAAATGACAAC